>CAYMDH010000004.1:40841-111902 GCA_964389205.1 uncultured Flavobacteriaceae bacterium | reverse complement strand
AAATCTATCTTTTTTACTCATAAAATCTACTTAAATATTAATCGAACTCAGGTTGATACATTAAGACTTAACCTCTGCATATTCTGCCAAAAGGTCCTATAGAAAGACAATTAGTAGGCCCTGCACCAATAGCACATATAGATACTCGTGTGTCTAGAGGCCCGCAATCTGCAAATGATACAGTACCTCCTTTAACTTGTACAGATGTAAAATTTGAAATTGTTTTTTTAGATAATCTAAGTTTTGTGTTTACATTTCTTTTTTTCATAATATATTTTTAAAATAGTTAATACTTAAACATATGTTATGAACTTGGTGAAATCTTACCCTTATTGATATTAATTTCTTCTATTTATTCGCTCACCCCTTCGCTCTCTTAATCTTTTTATGAGTTCTCTATTAAAATCATCTTCTACTTTTTTTAAGGTGATGATTTTTTTAGAAGGTAATACTTTTCGAAGCTTTTTAGTGAGTTCTTTTTTTTCATAATACATTTCATACTCAATCTTTTCTATGGCATTTAGTATTTTTGAGGCTTCTTCATTAGATATATTATTTACCCCTTTGTCTCTTAAATTATTCTTTATTTTTCTGAAATCAACATTTCGAAGTTGAAATATTTTTTCTTCATGTAAATTATAGATAGGCCAAAAAGTTTGTGCTTCTTCAGAAGTAAGCGCTAATTTTTCTGTGATATAGGCTATTTTTAAAGATTTGATTCGCTCTTTATGCTTTTCTTGGGCAGCTAATGTACCCATAAAGAGGAACATAAGTACGAACATTATTTTAAAGATATATTTTTTCATTATTTATTTTTTAATAGTTTATTCTTCTATAATAAATTCATCATAATTAGTAGCACTGTCAGATAAATAATTAATCAAATCATTATCTTCTATTGCTTCTGATACTATTTGAATTTCACTTAAATCAATATCGTCATATACTTGTGCTACTTCATAAGCATTAAGAGAAACATCATTTTGATTAAAATAATCTTCGATTTCTATTTCTTGTAAGTCTGCAAAATTTACATGGGTAGTGCTGGAGGGTATTTGTAGCATAATGATTAATGCAATACTAGCAGCAATTCCTATAAATGTATAATAGTATGTGCGTTTTGAATTTAATTTAACAATTTTTGATTTTTTATGAGTACTCAATATTTTATCATCCAAAGTTTCTATATATCCAGATGGAATTTTAAAACCATCATCTTTAGGAATGATAGATGTATCTTTTAAAGAATCAAATAAATGATCTTCAAAACTCTCAAAATAATCATCAGGTACTTTAAACTCTTTATTTTCTTTATTTAGATTATTTTTTTTCATTTTAATGTACTTATCTATATATAAATATAAGCTTAATGACTTATTAAATATTCTTCAATTTTTTTGCTAGCATGGTGGTATGATGCTTTTAAGGCACCAACCGAGGTTTCTAATATTTCAGAAATTTCACTGTATTTCATATCCTCAAAATACTTCATATTAAACACAATCTTCTGTTTTTCTGGTAAGGTAGCTATAGCCTTTTGTAATTTAAGCTGTATTTCATCTCCTTCAAAATAAACATCAGATTCTAAATTGTTTATTAATTGTAATTGTAATTCTTTATTATTAATACCATTTTTCTTCGCTTTAGAACTTAAAAACGAAATTGATTCGTTAGTGGCAATTCTATACATCCAACTATATAAAGCACTATCTCCTTTAAAATTATCTATATTTCTAAATACTTTTATGAATGTATTTTGAAGTACATCATCTGCATCATCGTGAATTAAAACAATACGACGAATATGCCAATATAACTTTTCTTTATACGTTGTTACAAGGTATCTGAACCCTTTTTCACGTAATAAAGGGTCTTTTATTTGCTCAATAAGTATTGTTTCTGTGATCAAAAAACGCTTTTTTACTTAGACAAATTGAACCAGAAAAGGTTTAAAACAAGCTTATTTCAAATAAAATGTTAAAATTTAATGCATTTTATCGATTATTTGTTGCTCTTTATCGATTATTTGGGTTTAACTTTTATATTTAACTCATAATAACTAACAATTATTATATATTAAGATAAGACAATTGGTCGTTCTTTTTTTGCCCCAAACTTTAAATGAACCGTGAACTAAAGCTTAATTACCCAATCTTATCATTCAAACAGACATCCGAAAACGGATGTCTTTTTTTTATGCACACTTCAAAGATACTTTTAAATAACTCAAAGCTAACTTTAAAAAATAATTATGGGAAACTGTAATTCTATCATCAATATTGTAACTTATTAAATTATGTATACAAATAGATATTTTTGAAGAACAATGCCATAGAGCAAGAATTTGTAGTCAAGGTTACTAATTTGCAAGGTATTGTTCATAAAATAAGTCGTATTTATTGTAAAGATGAAGAGGGTCGAAAAGATTTATTCCAGGAGATACTTATTCAACTATGGAAATCATACCCTTCGTTTAGAGGCGATGCTAAGTTTTCTATTTGGATGTATAGGGTAGGGCTTAATGTGTCTATTCAACATTATCGAAAAGATAAAAAGCGGCCAAAAAAAGCGACACTCTCAATTACAATTCAAAACTTTCCAGATTATAAAAAAGAAGATAAATTAGAAGATTAAATAAGATTATTGCATAAGGCTATCAATATGTTAAATGATATAGAAAAGGCTATTATAATGCTATATCTAGAAGATAAAAACAATGAAGAGATTGCAGCTATTGTAGGGATTACTCAAAATTATGTACGAGTAAAAATGAATAGAATTAAGCTAAAACTCAAAAAAATAATAAACCTTTAAACAATGGAATTACTAGAATTAAAATCCATTTGGAAAAAAACGACCACAAAAGAGTTTGCAGGTAAGGGTATGACTGAAAACAAAATAAAAGAACTAATTAAAAAGAAATCGAAGACAGCCATTTCAAAAATTAAAAGAGAAATGAAATTTAAGATATGGTTTATGGGGGCAACAGGAATTATGTGTATAGCATTCTCTCCTATTTTATTATTTCTTGATAATGATAAACTTCCTTTGGCCAAAATTCTTAGTCCAATTGAAGTTTTCTTTATTTATGTTTTAATGGGCATTGTGATTTTTGTTTTTTCAAGACGTATAAAAAACACTCATGATAAAATAAATGTGTATTTAGAGTCATCTAAAGATTTAAAAATATCTATCGAAGAAATTCTAAAACTGATGGATAAAATTGTGAAATTAGCAATAACAATAGGAGGAATAATAACACCAATTTTAATAGGTTGGATATTGTATGCATTTTTATATAAAGACAAAGCTTTCGCATTAGATCTACGAATTATCTATTTATTAGCTATTACTTTTATAGATCATAAAGTATTATCTTTTCTAGAAGCTAAGGTTCAACACAAAAAATACGGTGCATATATTAAGGCACTTAAAGAGTGCTTAAAAGAGTTAAAAACTGTTGAAAAAGAAACAGAATAAAATGAAATACAATATCATTAAGAAATAAAATATGCCTACTCAAAAGATTGCATAGAGACTAGTTTTTTGTAAATCCCTCCTTTTTTGATAAGCTCTTCATGGTTTCCTTGCTCTGCAATTTCTCCTTTATGCATTACAATAATAAGATCTGCTTTTTGGATGGTAGACAATCGGTGTGCTATTACGATAGAGGTTCTATTTTGCATCATATTGTCTAAGGCTTCTTGTACCAGTTTCTCACTTTCTGTATCTAGGGCAGAAGTGGCTTCATCTAAAATCATAATAGGAGGGTTTTTTAGTACCGCTCTAGCAATAGATAAACGTTGTTTTTGCCCGCCACTTAATTTACCTCCTGAATCTCCAATATTAGTATTAAATTGAAGTGGTAAATCTTTTATAAATTCATAGGCATTAGCAATTTTAGAAGCTTCAATAAGGGTTGCATTGTCTGCATCAGGTTTTCCTAATTTTAAATTATTGGCTACAGTGTCATTAAATAAGATAGAATCTTGAGCCACAATACTTATCAAACTACGCAATGATTTTTTAGAAAGTTCTTTTATATCAATACCATCTATTTCTAGACTTCCTTGATTAACATCATAAAAACGAGTAAGTAAATTAGCGATGGTGCTTTTCCCGCTACCAGATTGCCCCACCAATGCAATTGTTTTTCCCTTAGGGATGCTTAAAGAGAAATTTTTCAACACATATTCATCTTCATACTTAAAGGATATGTTTTTTAATTGAATAGATTGATTAAAGCTGTCTTTTTCAACAGGTTTTTCAATTTCTACAATATGATTCTCTGTTTCAAGCACTTCTAAAACTCTTTCAGCAGCTGCATTTCCTCTTTTTACGCCATAAGATGCCTTGCTAATGGCTTTTGCAGGAGTAAGTATATTATATGCCAATCCCATGTATGCTATAAAAGCAGAAGCATCCAATGTTTTATCTATGAGTACCATTTTTCCACCAAACCACAATAAAATACTTATTACCAATATGCCTAGAAATTCACTGGTTGGCGATGCTAAGTTTTGCCTGTTTAAAAGACTATTTGAAAACTTAAAGAAACGCTTAGTAGAATATTTAAACTTTTCAGAAAATCTACCTTCAGCATTAAAAGCTTTAATAACACGAAGCCCTCCTAAGGTTTCTTCAGCAATAGATAGAAACTCTCCCTGTTCTTTTTGAACTCTATCAGACTTTTTCTTTAAAGATTTTCCAATTCTTGAAATTAACATTCCTGAGATAGGAATAAAAATAAAAACAAATAGAGTAAGCTTGGTACTAATACCAAACATAACAATAATAGTAAACAATATGGTAAGAGGCTCTCTTACAATCAATACTAAAATAGATAAAAAAGAATGTTGTATTTCTAAAACATCTGAAGTAATTCTAGCAATGATATCTCCCTTTCTTTTTTCAGAATAATAGGATACAGGAAGTGTCACTACTTTTGCATATAAACTATCACGAATATCTTTTAATACACCATTTCGTAAAAAAGTAATAAAATACATGGCCAGATAATTAAATATGTTTTTAAACAAAAACAAAACGATAACCAGCCCTATGACAAGGATAAGTGCCTGCATTTCATCTTCACCAGCAAATTGAGTAACCTGATAGTTTAAGTAGGCGTTAAAATAGTCTCCTAAACTACTTATTCCTTCGTAAACAGGTTTTTCGTAAACCTTATCACTTTCTTTAAATAATACATCCAACATTGGAATTAATGCAACAAAAGATAAAGCACTAAAGAGCGCATATAAAATATTAAAGAAAATATTTAATATCCCATACTTTTGATAAGGTTTCGCAAAGCGAAGTATTTTTTTGAAATAATCCATTAATTTAATTTCAATTCTGTAATGATTCGATCTATTTTAGTTTCTAAAATAGCATTAGTTTCTTTAAATGATTGTGCATCTTTTAAAGGGGTGTTTACACTAAAATAAAATTTTATCTTTGGTTCTGTACCACTAGGCCTAGCAGCTATTTTTGTACCATCTTCAGTATAATAGATAAGTACGTTAGATTTTGGCATGTCTATAGTTTTATTTTCTCCCGTAATACTATTTTTTGAAACAGATGATTGATAATCTTCTATCATGACAACTTTAGAGTTATCTATTGTTATCCAAGGTTTTTCTCGCAGATTGATCATTATTTGTTGTATTTCTTGCAACCCGCTTATTCCTTTTTTAGTAAGTGATATAAGGCGCTCTTTATAAAACCCAAAATCTAAATAAGCTTGCGTTAGATCATTAAAGAAAGAACTTCCGTTTGCTTTTGCATTTGACGCAATTTCACATGCTAAAAGTGATGCGGTAACGGCATCTTTGTCTCGAACAAAATCTCCCACCATATACCCAAAACTCTCTTCCCCACCTCCAATAAAAGGTTGATTTGGATAATCTTCAATCATTTTGGCAATCCATTTAAAACCGGTTAATCCAACTTTGCATTCTACACCATACGCAGTAGCTAATTGATGCATCATAGGCGTAGAAACAATGGTAGAACCTATAAATTCATTGCCTTTTATCTTACCCGCACTTTTCCATTGATCTAATAGAAAACGAGTCATTAAAATCATGGTTTGATTCCCATTGAGCAATGCCATTTTATTTTCATCATTTCTCACTGCAATACCAAGTCTATCACTATCAGGATCTGTACCAATAACCATATCTGCTCCAATCTCTTCTGCTTTTTTTAATGCTAAGGCTAGTGCTTCGGGCTCTTCAGGATTTGGAGATTTTACAGTTGGAAAATCTCCATCAGGAACAGCTTGTTCTTCAATGATATGAACATTTTTATAACCAGCTCTTTTTAAAACTTCAGGGAGTATGGTAATAGAAGTACCGTGTAAAGATGTAAAAACGATAGAAAAGTCATCCTTTCCTTTTGCATTAAAGCTACCATTTTTTACAGAAGCTTCTATAAAAGCTTCATCTATTTCTGTATCTATCTGCTTAATTAAAGTTTCGTTTGTATTAAAATTAATAGCCTCAAAAGGTAATTGATTGATTTGCTCAATAATTTCATGATCTTGTGGAGGGACTATCTGCCCACCATCAGTCCAATACACTTTATAACCGTTGTATTCTGGAGGATTATGAGATGCAGTAAGAACAATGCCACATTGACAATCTAAATATTTTACAGCAAAAGATAACTCGGGCGTAGGTCGCAATTTAGAGAAAAGATATACTTTAATTCCATTAGCAGAAAAAACATCGGCTACTGTTTTGGCCAGTATGTCACTTTGATGCCTACAATCAAAAGCAATAGCAACTTTTAATTCTTGATCGGGATACACTTTTTTTAAATAGTTACTAAGTCCTTGAGTGTTTTTACCCAATGTATATTTATTTATTCTGTTGGTACCAACACCCATAATACCTCGCATACCACCTGTACCAAATTCTAAATCTTTATAAAAACTCTCATTTAATTGTTCTGCGTCATTTTCAATCAGGTTTTTAACATCATTTTGAGTTTTTAGATCAAAGAAGTCATGTAGCCAAGAATTCGCTCTTTGCAGTGTAGTTTCTACTATTTTTCCCATTTGTTGCAGTAGTGTTTATTTAAGTTAGGATACAATTTGTTCATTATGATTATTGGGGGATAAAAGATTTACTTTTTCAGATATTTTATAACGTTGTCCATGAGTTGTTTTTGATCGTAAAATCATTTCTCCTAAAAAACCGGCGATAAAAAGTTGTGTTCCTATAATCATGGTTGTTAAAGAAATATAAAATTGAGGACGTTGTGTAATTAATCTTCCTGCACGATGTATAAATAGTTTGTCAATCCCTAGATACAAAGCAAAAAGAAAACCTATAAAAAACATTAAAACACCTAATGCACCAAATAAATGCATAGGTCGTCTTCCAAATTTAGAGAGAAACCAGATAGTAATAAGATCTAAAAAACCATTGACAAAACGTTCCATGCCAAATTTTGTTTTTCCATATTTCCGAGCCTGATGCTTTACTATTTTTTCATCAATTTTTGAAAAACCAATGTTTTTTGCCAATACAGGAATATAACGATGCATCTCTCCAGATACATCAATACTTTTTATAACCTCATTTTTGTATGCTTTCAAACCACAGTTAAAATCATGTAGTTTTAGCCCTGATGTTTTACGTGCGGCCCAATTGAATAGTTTGGAGGGAAGATTTTTAAAAAGAACAGAATCATATCGTTTCTTTTTCCATCCAGAAATTAAATCAAAATGTTGTTTGGTAATTAAATCATACAATTCAGGAATTTCTTCAGGATTATCCTGCAAATCTGCGTCCATAGTAATGACTACATCTCCAACTGCTACTTTAAAACCTGCATGAAGCGCTTGAGATTTTCCAAAATTTCTTAGAAACCGTATCCCTTTTACTGCATTGTTTTCTTGGGATAATTGAGAAATGATTTCCCAGGAATTGTCTGTACTTCCATCATCAATGAATAATATTTCATATGAAAAACGATTGGATTGCATAACGTTAGCAATCCAATCGTGTAATTCTTGTAAAGATTCTTGTTCGTTAAGTAGTGGTATAACTACTGATATATTCATTGAATTTGTATCTGATATTTAGATCAAAAATACAAATTACTAATCATTTTTAGTCTTTTTCATAATTAAGCCTGCAATTAAAGATATTACAAACCCAGCGAAAAGGTTAAAAATTAGAATAACAGGATAAGCTACCCAAGCAAAATTTTTCTGAATCTTTCTATTTTGTTCTAATTGTTGTTCAGTAATATTGGGATTTTGTTCTAAAATTGTATCTTTTGTATATTCAAAACTTTTATCCATAAAATCAGGATCTAAAACATTAAATAAAACTATAGTATATATTACAGAGATAATAGCAGCAATTAATGCAACGCCAAGCCCTATTTTTAATGCCTGACCTAAGGTCAAATAACCACTATTTTCTTTTTTAAATTGATAAATAGCAATAACAACCATAAAAACTATAATTACAATACTAATAATAGTATTTGTAGTACTCCGTTGATAATGCAAATCCATTGTGAATAACATTATAGCGAAAGCTACAGAAATTAGCCCTAGAAATATTCCATATTTTAATGCAAAACTTCCTGTTTTAAGTGGTTTAATTTGTTGATCTTCCATAAATTTTGTTTGTATTAGTTAGCAATACTACTTTAGTATAAAAAAAAAGAGGTTTGTTACATTAAAGGTTAAATTATTTTAAAAAATATTGTTATATATTAAAATATGTTTACTTTTGCATCTCGAAATTTAGAATAGCGAAAAAGACAATACCGATGAGAAAAGACATACATCCAGAAAATTATAGATTAGTAGCATTTAAAGATATGTCTAACGATGATATTTTTATTACAAAGTCTACAGCAGATACTAAAGAGACAATTGAAGTAGAAGGTGTTGAATATCCATTATTAAAAATGGAAATTTCCAGAACATCGCATCCTTTCTATACTGGAAAATCTAAATTAATAGATACTGCAGGTCGAATAGATAAGTTTAAAACTAAATATTCGAAGTTCAAAAAATAATATTAGTGAAAATATAATAGAAAAAACCCTCTGATTTCAGAGGGTTTTTTTATGCTTTAAAATATAAACTCATAAAAGTGCTACATATAAAAATTAAGAGGTTTTGCATTTTAGATTTGATATTAAGCATTTCAAAGATTGTATATTGAATTTATGATTTGATTCTTTATTTTTACAAAAACCAATAGCATAACCATGAACTATATTCTTTATGACGGTGCCGTACGAAATGCACTTTTACCATTTACGTATACAAGACCTGTAGCAGATATTCGAGTTGGTATTTTAACCATTAGAGAAAAATGGGAAAAGTACCTAGGATATACGACTACTACAGTAACTGAAGAATATCTTTCTGATAAATATCCTATGGTTGAGCTATCAGAAAATATTTTGATTAATGCTTCTTTTTTGCCAAACCTAGCATTGGTAAATCTTATAAAAGGTTTAAAAGAAGGTCAAGTTATTTTCCATAATGATGAAATGATTGCTTTTTATACTACAGAAACTCAAGAAGAAGTAGATTTTGATTTATATGAAACCATAAAGTTTGAAGGAGAAATTTCTCGAATTGAAAACACATGGGATATATTTTCTAAAAACGGTGTTGAAATTGAAGCCGATTTTTTATTACTTACAGCTGGTAGAGAAAGTCAATTGATTCCTCAAGGAGTCAATGTAGTATCACCAGAACGCATTTTTATAGAAGAAGGAGCAAAGCTTTCATTTTGTACTCTAAACGCTTCTTCTGGTTCTATTTATGTAGGTAAGAATGCAGAAATAATGGAAGGAAGTATTGTACGTGGTGCATTGGCACTTTGTGAAAATTCTCAATTGAAAATGGGAGCTAAAGTGTATGGACCAACTACAGTTGGCCCTCATAGTAAAATAGGAGGAGAGGTAAGCAATTCTGTCTTATTTGGATATTCAAATAAAGGGCATGACGGGTTTTTAGGAAATTCTGTATTGGGTGAATGGTGTAATTTAGGAGCAGATACAAACACATCAAACCTTAAGAATAATTATGCTCATGTTCGCTTGTGGAGCTATGAAACTGAAGGTTTTGCAAAAACTGGATTGCAATTTTGTGGGCTCATGATGGGAGATCATAGTAAATGTGGCATCAATACGATGTTCAATACAGGTACTGTAGTTGGTGTAAGCTCCAATATTTTTGGCAGTGGTTTTCCTAGAAATTTTGTACCTAGCTATAGTTGGGGCGGTGCTTCTGGCTTTACGACCTACCTAACCAAAAAAGCATTTGAGGTTGCAGCGGTTGTTATGGATAGACGTAAAATAGCATTTACAGAACTAGACAAAGCTATTTTGGAACATGTTTTTGAAGAAACAAAGAAGTGGCGTAAAGAATAAATAACAAATGTTATCTACTATATCTTATGTTTGGTTTAATACTCATTGTTGTTGTTGGTAAATATTTTTATAAGCTAGTCGAAAAATATGATAAAAGTAAATGGGGTTATACCATATTGGGTATAATTTCGTATTATATTGGAACTGTTTTGATAGGGTTCTTAATTGGTGCTTTTTTTCTGTTGATGGATGATATTGAAACTGTAGATACTATTCCAGATAGTATTTGGACAATTATTGCGCTACCTGCGGGTCTTCTATCGTGCTGGGGAGTTTATAGTTTTTTTAAAAAACGATGGGAAAAAGAATCACTTACTATAAAAGATGAAATTAATGAAATAGGAATAGATCAAAATGAAACCTAAGCTTTATAAAATAAAATAAGCCCAACCGCAATAGTAGTAAATACACCAATTATAAGAATAGCAATATTTTTTTTTCTTTTTAAATTGTTTTGTTCTACGGTTAGTTTTTTACGTAGTCTTTTTAAATCCAATTCGGTAATTGAATTATAGATAGGCTTATCTTTTTTTGATCTACGTATTCTATTTTCTTTTGAGAAATGCACTCGCTTGCTTCTCATATTGTTATTATTTCTAATAGAAATAATGGCACCCAATGCTCCTCCTACTCCCATAAATAATCGATTTTAATTAATACTATTTAATTATATGTAATATAATCGATAAAAATGTTACAGATAATCGCTAAAAAAGAAAGATGGAGTTGATTTATATATGAGTTTTGGTAAAAATTCGTCAAATCGAGTGATTTTTTAAGTTAAAATCTTGAAAAATCGTATCGAGAATTAGAATTTTTAATTTAAAACCTTGTTCTCGATATCTTTTCTGATAGAAAAAACTCGAACTGACGGTTTATATAATGACTAACTACTCCTTCCGAACACGTTTTAATACTAAGAAATTTTGTGGACTCATCGTCATCCCTTTAATATTTTTTCTAGTAAAACGAGTTATTTCATCATAATATAAAGGAACTACAGGTGCTTTCTCAATAATTATGGAATCCATCACTCTGTATAATGACAATCTTTTTTCGGTATTGGTTTCCATCATTGCAGTTTTGTATAACTGGTCGTAATGCTCGTTTTTAAAATGTGTATAATTAGGGCCGTTAGGAGCAAAGTTTTTACTGTAATATAGTGATAAATAATTTTCAGCATCTGGGTAATCTGCAATCCAACTCGCTCTAAATGCATCTAACTTACCTGTAGATTTTAATTGACGCAGCGTAGGTACCGGGAGTACGTCTATTTTTACTTCCAAACCAATCTTTTGTAATTCCCGCTGTATGTATTCGCATAAGTCCAAGTAATTACTATCGGTACCTATGGAAATGCTAGGAGTAGTATTGCCTGTAATTTCTATATACTTTTCAATAAGTTTTTTAGCTTTTTTAGGATTGTAGGTATATCCTTTAATGTTACTAAACCCGGGCATCCCCTTGGGAATAAATCCATTTACTGCCGGAAACCCAATTCCGTTTTTAAGAAAAGCAACCATTTTCTCTCTATCAAACCCATAATTAACAGCTTTTCGCAGTAATTCTGAATTTACTTCCGCATCTTCAGAACCTAAATAAAACCCTAAGTATTCGGTATTTAAATATGGACCTTTTATCATATTTATTTCATCCTTATACTTATCCTGTAATTTACCATCGGTAGTAAGTAATTCGTCTTTATAAGAATTGTCTAAACTGTTTAGAAAATCGAGATTCCCTTGTATAAACTGTAAAAACTCACTCTGTTTATCAGGTAAAAAAGTAACGGCTACTGCTTCCAGATAAGGGAGTTTGTTACCTTGCTTATCTGTTTCAAAATAATGATTGTTTTTTCTAAGTACCAATTTTATATTTTCATCCCAACGCTTAAACTTAAAAGGGCCGGTACCTATAGGGTTGGATCTGAAATCACTACCATAATGTTTTGCAACTTCTTTTGGAACAACAGAACAATACCGCATGCTTAATAAACCTAAAAAAGCAGGGAAAGGTTGTTTTAATTTTATTTCCAGCACCGTATCGTTAATTGCTTTGTAATAATTAACATTTTGCAATACCCAACTTCCGGGAGAAGCAACTTTAGGGTCTTTTAAACGATCTAAACTGTATACAAAATCATTGGCAATTACACTTCGTGTACTATCTTTTTTAAACAAAGGAGATTTATGAAAATAAACATCATCTCTTAGATTGAATGTATACGTAAGTGCATCTTCAGAGATATGCCATTTTTTTGCAATTTCCGGTCTGGGAATTAATGAATCATCTAATTGTACCAAGCCATTAAAAATTTGATTTACAGGCCATATATTCTGTGGATTTCTCGCAAAAGCCGGATCTAAAGAAGTTACATTTCCATATTGATTGTATCTGAATACCTGATTTTCTTTGTATTGATTTGAATTGTTATGACACGATATTAAAAAAAGAAAAAGACAACTAGCTGATAAATAGTTAGTTATTAGTGTGTATGCTTCTCTATAATATTTTATCATCAAAGAATTTGTTGGTATATTTGCAATCTTAAAAAAACAACTGCTTTTTAAGTCGTTTTTTTGAAGAAATCATGACGGAAATTTAAGGAAATATAAAAGAATCTGCATACATGAACACAAGAAAAAAAGTTGCTTTTTATACTTTAGGATGTAAATTGAACTTTTCTGAGACATCAACCATTGCAAGAAGCTTTATAGATGAAGGCTTTGATAGGGTCGATTTTTCTGAAAAAGCAGATATCTATGTTATTAATACTTGTTCAGTTACAGACAATGCAGACAAACGCTTTAAAACAATTGTAAAGCAAGCTCAAAAATCAAATAGCGATGCATTTGTAGCAGCTGTTGGTTGCTATGCACAACTTAAACCTGAAGAACTTGCTGCTGTAGATGGTGTAGATCTTGTATTGGGAGCTACCGAGAAATTTAAAATAACAGATTATATTAATGATCTTTCTAAAAATGATTTTGGAGAGGTTCATTCTTGTGAAATAGAAGAAGCTAATTTTTATGTAGGCAGTTATTCTATTGGTGATAGAACCCGAGCTTTCTTAAAAGTGCAGGATGGATGCGATTATAAATGTACCTATTGTACTATACCTTTGGCTAGAGGAATATCCAGAAGTGATACCTTAGAAAATGTATTAAAAAACGCCAAAGAAATTAGCGAGAAGGGAATTAAAGAGATTGTACTTACTGGGGTTAATATAGGTGATTACGGAAAAGGAGAATTTGGTAATAAGAAACACGAACATACTTTTTTTGAATTGGTACAGGCTTTAGATAATGTTGAAGGAATTGAGCGGTTGCGTATCTCTTCTATAGAACCTAATCTATTAAAAAATGAAACGATAGAATTTGTATCACAAAGCACTTCTTTCGTTCCTCATTTTCATATACCATTGCAAAGTGGTAGCAATGCTATTTTGAAGTTAATGAAGCGCCGTTATCTAAAAGAACTATATGTAGATAGGATAACGAAAATAAAGCAACAAATGCCCAATGCATGCATTGGAGTAGATGTAATTGTTGGATTTCCAGGAGAAACAGAGGCTCTTTTTTTAGAGACTTATCATTTTTTAAATGAGTTAAACATCTCTTACCTGCATGTCTTTACCTATTCTGAACGAGATAATACAGAAGCTGTTTTATTAGAAGGTGTAGTACCTAAAAATGTAAGAAGCAAAAGGAGTAAAATGTTACGTGGTCTATCAGTAAAGAAACGCCGAGCATTTTATGAAAGTCAATTAGGAAATACGTTAGAGGTGCTTTTTGAAAGTGAAAACAAAGAAGGGTATATTCATGGATTCACAGAAAATTATGTGAAGGTAAAAACACCTTGGAATCCTAATTTAATAAACACATTGCACAAAATTAAATTAACAACGATAGATGAAAACGGTATAGTTCGGTTTGATTTTATTTTTGAAAAAGAAATTGCATAAAAAAACCTCTTATTTAAGAGGCTTTTTTTTAATTATATTCTTATTCCAACTGGAAGTAACTCTTTGTATTCTTTATGCTTTCTGAGAAACCCTGCTATTTGAGGACTGGTAGGAACCACTTTTAATTTTTTCTCTTCAATATTTTTTAAAATTGCTTTTAGAAAATCTTCTTTAAACTCTTGATTAATAATCCCTTCTGGAATTTCTAATTTTGTTAGAAAGATTTTTTTGTCTTGTGAAGCATATTCTACTTTGGCAAGTTTCCCTTCAATTTTTGTTTCAAATTGTCTTAAGAAACTGTTGTCTTGAATTAGTAATTCGTCCGTCATTGTATATATCTTTTGCTATTAAATACGTTTTGATTACGATATCGTTATCGTTTTAAATAAAAACATAAGAAGTGTTTGAAGCTTAATTAAATATTTCTTCATAATTTGTTTACCTTAAGTTTTTATGAGTAGAGAGATAAATTATTATTTTTTACCGCTGCAAAGATAAGACAAATATTCTTAATACTCTCTATTACAAGAACTAAACTATAATATGGTTAAAGAGAAAATACATGTTTACATGATGCCAGGGATGGCAGCCAATATATCTATCTTTGAGAATATTTCCCTTCCTGAAGATATTTTTCAAGTTCATTTTTTAGATTGGATGATTCCGGAAAGAGGAGAAACTATTACTGATTATGCATTACGCTTATCAAAAAAAATCACACATGACTCTCCTGTTTTAATAGGCGTTTCTTTTGGAGGTATGATTGTACAGGAAGTAGCGAAGCATATAAAACTTCATAAACTAATTATTATATCTAGTGTGAAATCTAATACAGAGCTTCCTAAAAGAATGATTTTTGCAAAATATACAAAAGTTCATAAGCTATTGCCTACAAGTTTAGTGAACAATGTAGAGTTATTAGCAAAATATGCTTTTGGAGAATCTATAAATAAACGTCTTTCTCTATATGAAAAGTACTTATCAATTCGTGATAAATACTATATAGATTGGTCTATTGATCAAATTGTAAATTGGCAACAAGTAACGCCAATGACAGATGTTATTCACATTCATGGTGATAAAGATGCAGTATTCCCATCAGTTTATATTAAAGATTATATTCCTATAAAAAACGGAACACATATCATGATTATTAATAAGTACAAATGGTTTAATGAAAATCTTCCCAAAATAATTTTATCATAGAAAGCACGTTTAGTATATTTAAGCAAAAATTTAAAGTATGCGTTACTTAAAGAATGGATTAATGATTTTGGGAGTATTATTTATAGCTTCATTGCTTATTAATGCTGTTCAAAATAAGGATGTAGAAGATAAGTTAAAACAAATAGAACTAACAACTAATGTAATAGAAGAATCTGGTGTACACGCATTAGAAATTCCAGAAAGCCTTAGTTTTGCTGGTGAAGAAGTTCCTTTAGATAATCCTGACATAAGAGAGCGTATAGATAGAGAGCTATTGGTAAATACTTATTGGCAGTCTAACGCATTGTTATTAATAAAAAGATCTAAAAAATTCTTTCCAATTATAGAACCTATTTTAAAAGCAAATGGAATTCCGGATGATTTTAAATATTTGGCCGTAGCAGAGAGTGGTCTTCAAAACGTAGTATCACCGGCGAAAGCAACAGGATATTGGCAAATTTTAAAAGCTACAGCAAAAGAGCATGGGTTGGAAGTAAACAAAAATGTAGATGAGCGCTATCACCTTAAAAAATCTACAGAAGCAGCTTGTGAGTATTTAAATAGAGCAAAGAAAAAATTTGGTAGCTGGTCATTAGCAGCAGCAGCGTATAATACCGGTAGAGGTAATTTAATAACGCAACAAGAACGTCAAAAAACCACAGATTATTATGACCTTCTTTTGGGAGAAGAAACAGGTAGATATGTTTTTAGAATTTTGGCTATTAAAGAAATAGTTTCGAATCCAGAAAAATATGGGTTCCAATTAAAAGCAGAAGATTACTATACAGCAATTCCAACCTATGAAATTGAGGTCGATACTGCCGTTACTGATTTTGCAGATTTTGCCAAGAAATATGAGATTAATTATAAGATTTTAAAAATTCATAACCCCTGGTTACGAGAAGCTTTTCTCAATAATGCTTCTCGAAAAAAGTATAAAATTGAGATTCCTGAGAAAGGATACTATCAAGTAGGAAGATAATTTTCTTATCATTTCTTATTTTATTTACACCCAAAGAAGACAAACTAATTAAACAAAAATGAGATATCGTAGTAATAGATCTAAATTTATCGTTGCCTACCTCGTTGTTGGGCACCATAATGCTGATTAGGTATAGATGCTTTTTTCATTTGTTGCTGCATCATTTTTATTTGATCGGCCAGCATATTTTGTTTATCTAATTTTTTAGCTTCATTAAGTAAGGTAGTTGCTTCTCTTTTACGTCTTTTTTGCATGGCGATGCCTGCAAGACTTAGTTTTGCCATTGCAAGATCATAATCCATAGTTAGCCCAAGCTTCAACGCTTTTTTAAAATATTTTTCAGCCTGAGTTAAATTAGTTTGCGAAAAAATAATCCCATGCATATAGTTGTAATACCCTTGTTGTTTAGTAATAAGAGCAGTTTCAGGATTTTTGATTTTGCCTAGCCATTTTTGAACACCAGCAAAGTCTTGTTTTCGCATTCTTAAAAAAGCAAGTAAAATGAATTCATTTCTAAAGTATAGAAAAACAAAAACAAGCGCTATTAGAATTAGTAAAATACCATTTCCAATGTAAGCATTTATAAATTGCCAAACAGCAAGGCCTATAATAATAGCAGCTATTACTAGCTTAAAATTTTTATTGAACATATATATTATTTAATCAGATTGTAAGTGATTTTTGAAGTAATCATTGTTGGGATATCAGTATCCTCAAGTTGTGCTATGATAGAATTTCCTTTGGCAGAACTCTCTATAATCATTTCTTTAAGAAACCCATTAGATATATTAGTGACGAGTTGTATTTTTTGTGTTCCAGATAATGATATAATAGCTCCAGAATCTTCAAGATTCATATTAATAGATCCATTTGCAGTAATAGAGGCTTCACCATTTGATATAGCATTAAGCTTCCATGTATTCTTGGCACTTAATTCGCCGCTATAATGATTTTCCCAAGTATCGTTAACAGCTACTTCTTTTTTTGGATAGAAGTAGGTCATTTGTTTGTAGCTATCTGCTAATGCCTTTGAACTGTAGTCTTTTTGTAATGATGTTTTCATGAGTTCCATCATAAAGGCATCATCTATACTTGCAGAAGCCAACATATTTTCAATTAATTCATCACCACCATCTACAGAAATAATATCCCCATTTTTTTCCATATTAAAAATTATAGGAAAATCTAAAATACCATTAAATATTTTAGATTGTGGATTTTCTTCATCTATTTTTTTAGCATCAATATTTATGAGTTCTCCAACAACATTAGAATTTACCATCAATTTAAGATCTGTAAATTTCATTTCAATAACATAGCGATTCGGTTTTATATCCTTTACCGTAAAAAGGATGATACCATTTATAGTATTGGTAATCACTTGCTCATTATCTATAATGTCTTGAGAAATTACCTGAATTGCCTGATGTTTAACAGCAAACGAATCGTTTTTCTTTAGGTCATAGCGCAGCGAAACTTGTGCATTGGTATTCCAAAATGTGAAGGATACCAAGATCAGAAGTAATGCTCTTGAGAAAATCATATAATTATAAGGATATATTTGAAAATGCAAAGATATAAAAAACAATTGTAAATATTTTTATATTTAGATTTGTAAGAGTGAAAACTCTTTGTATCTTTGCGCCGCGCTTTTTACGAATGAATCTATTTATAGTAGATTTTTTGAAAAGTAAATAAAGAAGATTTTAAGCTACTAAGAAATGAAAAGAACATTCCAACCTTCGAAAAGGAAGAGAAAAAATAAACACGGATTCAGAGAAAGAATGGCGTCTGCTAATGGCAGAAAGGTACTTGCTCGTAGAAGAGCTAAGGGAAGAAAGAAATTAAGTGTATCTTCTGAAATTAGACATAAGAAATAATGATTAACAATTGTTAATATATAAAGGTGTTACTTTACGGTAACGCCTTTTTTTATATCTATTCGATAACTATTTTTGAAAAATTTAAAATACTATTTATAATATGCCAAAAAACCAAGATCTTAAATCAATTTTAATTATAGGTTCTGGGCCAATAGTCATAGGGCAAGCTTGCGAATTTGATTATTCTGGATCACAATCGTTACGTTCATTAAGAGAAGATGGAATTGAAACTGTATTGATCAATTCTAACCCAGCTACTATTATGACAGATCCGTCGATGGCAGATCATGTATACTTATTGCCTTTAACAACAAAATCTATTATTAAAATTTTAAAAGAGCATCCGCAAATTGATGCAGTGCTACCTACTATGGGAGGTCAAACAGCATTAAATCTTTGTATAGAGGCAGACGAAAAAGGGATTTGGGAAGATTTTGGAGTAAAATTAATTGGTGTAGATATTGACGCTATTAATATTACAGAAGATAGAGAGAAGTTTAGAGAGTTAATGTTAAAGATAGGCGTAGGGATGGCTCCACAAGCAACAGCTACTTCTTTCTTGAAAGGAAAAGAAATTGCTCAAGAATTTGGATTTCCATTATGTATTAGAGCGTCTTATACTTTAGGAGGAGCGGGTGCAGCTATTGTTTATGAAGAAGAAGACTTTGACAAGCAACTACGAAGAGGTTTAGAAATTTCACCTATCCATGAAGTGATGATCGATAAGGCAATGATGGGGTGGAAAGAGTATGAATTAGAACTATTAAGAGATAGAAATGATAATGTTGTAATTATCTGTTCTATTGAAAATATGGACCCTATGGGAATTCATACAGGAGATTCTATTACAGTAGCACCAGCCATGACGCTTTCTGATAAAACGTATCAGAAAATGCGAGATATGTCTATAAAAATGATGCGTAGTATTGGTGATTTTGAAGGTGGCTGTAATGTGCAATTTGCAGTAAGTCCAGATGAAAACGAAGATATTATTGCGATTGAAATAAATCCACGTGTATCCAGATCTTCTGCACTGGCAAGTAAAGCCACTGGATACCCAATTGCGAAAGTAGCAACAAAATTGGCAATAGGATATTCTTTAGATGAATTAGACAATCAAATTACAAAATCAACATCGGCATTGTTTGAGCCAACATTAGATTATGTAATTGTAAAAATACCACGTTGGAATTTTGACAAGTTTGAAGGTTCAGACAGAACCTTAGGGCTACAAATGAAAGCAGTTGGAGAGGTAATGGGAATTGGACGTTCTTTCCAAGAAGCGCTGCATAAAGCAACACAATCTTTAGAGATAAAGCGTAACGGGTTAGGAGCAGATGGAAAAGGATATACAGACTATAATCAGATTATAGATAAATTAACAAATGCATCATGGGATCGTGTGTTTGTTATTTATGATGCCATAGCCATGGGAATTCCACTAAGTCAGATTTACGATATCACAAAAATTGATATGTGGTATTTAAAACAATATGAAGAGTTATTTCACTTAGAAAAAGAAATTTCAACTTTTACTGTAGATACACTTAATAAAGATTTATTATTAGAAGCAAAGCAAAAAGGATATGGAGATCGTCAGATCGCTCATATGTTAGGATGTTTAGAAAGTCAAGTATACAATAAGAGAGAAGAATTAAATATACAGCGCGTTTATAAGTTAGTGGATACTTGTGCTGCAGAGTTTACAGCAAAGACACCATATTACTATTCAACTTTTGAGAATGTTGTAGAAACTCCATCAGGAGAAATATATTCGCACAATGAGAGTGTTGTAAGTGATAAAAAGAAAGTTGTTGTATTAGGATCTGGACCTAATAGAATTGGTCAAGGAATAGAATTTGATTATTGTTGTGTGCATGGTGTTTTAGCGGCTGCAGAATGTGGTTATGAAACTATTATGATTAACTGTAATCCAGAAACAGTTTCTACAGACTTTGATACAGCAGATAAGTTATATTTTGAACCTGTTTTCTGGGAACACATCTATGACATTATTCGTCATGAAAAACCAGAAGGAGTAATTGTACAACTAGGAGGTCAAACAGCCTTGAAATTAGCCGAAAAACTAACCAAATATGGTGTAAAAATTATAGGAACTAGTTTTGAAGCTTTAGATTTGGCAGAAGATAGAGGAAGCTTTTCAACCTTATTGAAAAATAACAATATCCCTTACCCAGAATTTGGTATAGCAGAAACTGCAGACGAAGCATTAGCGTTGGCAGATGAATTAGATTTTCCGATTTTAGTAAGACCATCCTATGTTTTAGGTGGGCAAGGAATGAAAATTGTTATTAATAAGGAAGACTTGGTAGAACATGTAGTAGGTTTGCTTCGTAAAATTCCAAATAATAAATTACTATTAGATCACTATTTAGATGGCGCTATTGAAGCTGAAGCAGATGCAATTTGCGATGCAGATGGGAATGTATATATAATAGGAATCATGGAGCATATTGAACCCTGCGGAGTTCACTCTGGAGATTCTAATGCAACCTTACCTGCATTCAATTTAGGAAATTTAGTAATGCAACAAATTATTGATCATACACATACAATTGCAAGAGAATTAAATACAGTAGGTTTGATCAATATACAATTTGCAATTAAAGACGATATTGTTTACATTATAGAAGCCAATCCAAGAGCATCAAGAACAGTTCCTTTTATAGCAAAGGCTTACAAAGAGCCTTATGTAAATTATGCTACTAAAGTGATGTTGGGAGAAAAGAAAGTCACAGACTTTAATTTCAATCCAAAACTAGATGGATATGCTATAAAACAACCTGTGTTTTCGTTTAATAAATTTCCAAATGTAGACAAAACATTAGGGCCAGAAATGAAAAGTACAGGCGAAAGTATTTTGTTTATAGATAGCTTGAAAGATGATGATTTTTATGAATTATATTCAAAAAGAAAGATGTATTTGAGTAAATAAATACAATTATTTAGAACAAAAAAGGCTCACTTAATAGTGAGCCTTTTTTGTTCTTTTATAAAGCTAGCTTTACCTTATGTTTATTTAAAAGCTGAAGCTGTGATTCATTAATATCAAACTTCGCTTTTTTAAATTCTTCCTGTCTTTTTTTGACTTGTTCTTGCCGTTTAATACTTCGTAAGAAACGTCTAATTTTTGCTTCTGTATCTAAAATTAAACCTGGTACAGGGACACTTTTGCCATTTTCATCTTTAGCAATCATTGTAAAATAAGATGAATTACAATGTTTTACATATTGATTTTGTATGTTCTCAGATTCAACTCGAATTCCTATAACCATAGAGGTATTACCAATATAGTTAACAGAAGCTTTTAATGTGACAAGCTCACCAACGTCAATAGGGTTTAAAAAATCAACTTTATGAACAGAGGCCGTAACACAATAAACACCCGAGTGTTTTGAAGCACAAGCAAATGCAATTTGATCCATCAAAGAAAGTATATAACCTCCGTGAATTTTCCCACTAAAATTAGAATGAGAAGGCAGCATAAGTTCAGTAAAAGTAACCTGAGATTCTTCAACAGTTTTAAATTTGTAATTCATAGAATAAAAATAAATTATCGTTTAGTTAGCTCGAAATCTAAATTTACAATAATTTCTTTAGCTATTTTATCACTAACTATTTTAGGAATAGAAATTCCAAATTCTAATGGGGTTACCACAAAATCTGATACTAATGTAATGGTAGTTCCTTCTTTTTTTACAACAACATCTGTTACCACATTTTTATCTTTTCCTCGTGTAGTTAAGATGCCTTTTAAGGTATATGTTTTACTTTCTGCGCTTAGTTGATTAACATCAAAGTTTTCTATAGTTCCTTTAAAAGTAGATTTTGGAAACTTATCGCTATCCATATAATTTTCATTAAAATGCTCTTCCATCAAAGCATTTTTAAAACGAAACCCTTTTACCAATACTAAGGAAGCAATCTCTCCATTAGCAGTATTTAATATTGCTGTTACTGTTTTGTTTGCAGCTTTTACTTCTTCGAATGCAGCGTTTGCTGATGCTTCGAAATTAACAGTTCCTGTTTTTGTAAAGTATTTATCTTGTGCATTTATAAATTGGATAGATAATACGATAAGAAGTGTACATAATTTTTTCATCATTGCTTTTATTTTATATATTTTTAATTCATTATTCTTCTAATAAACCATCTTCAGACCATTGAATAATAATATCTGTAACCTGACTAGGGAGTAATCCTGTTGGGGGCATTGGGTTATCAACATTAACAATTCTGTTTAATAATCCTCTATTTTGAACTCCATTAACTACCTGTTGAAAGTTTTCAAGTTGAAGGCCAGCTTCTGCGCCAGGACCTGCATGGCACTCAACACAACTACTTTGAATGATGGCACTAACGTTTGCATTGAATGTAACTAGAGGCACTTCTTCGCCTTCAGCAATCTCTTCAAAAAAATCATCAGGACTATTTGTAGAACATGCATGTAAAACAATTGCAAAAATGATAATACTAAAAAGTGTAAATAATCTTTTCATAAGTGTCTGTTATTTTTAAAGAAGGTTTTCGACATAGAGTGTAGTTCGGATTTTAAAAGAAAACTTACTAATAATGAAATATAAATTATTGAGTGCTATTTTGATTTTGGGTATTGTGTTGTTTGCTGTTTATAAATACGCATATCAAGACCATAGAGATATAGCTTCAGAAAAACCAGCTTTTGAAATTACTTCAAGTGCTCTAATTGAAGAATTCACTATAGATGCAGCATCAGCTACAGAGAAATTTTTAAATAAAACGGTTCAATTGTCAGGAATTTGTACAGGTGCAAATGCAACAACGATCACTTTAAATGATCGTGTTTTTTTTACCATGGAAAATAATGAGAATTATAAAAAACTTATAAATAAAGAGATCGTTGTTAAGGGGAGGTGTATAGGCTATGATGATTTATTGGAAGAAGTAAAGTTTGATCAAACTAGTATAATTAATAAATAAGATAACTAATATAATAATCAATCCAAATGATGAAATTGAAATTTATTACTGTTGTATTTTTTCTTTTACCCTTTTTAAGTTTTGGACAAGACGACCTTTTAGATGAATTAAATGAAAGTGCTTCAAAAGAGAAAAACTACACATCTGCAGCTTTTAAGAGTTTAAAAGTTGTTAATTTTGAAACAACAAAACTCATCTCAAAAAGAGAATTCTTTTTTGTAGTAGCCCATCGTTTTGGATCTGTGGAAAATGGTTTTGACGATTTCTTTGGATTGGATAATGCAAATACGCGTATTCAATTCATCTATGGAATTAGTGATGGTTTTAATGTAGGGATTTCTAGAAGTGGATTTGAAGAAACCTATGATGCGCATATAAAGTATAGAATCGCTAGACAGGTAATTGGTGGGTTTCCAGTTTCTATTTCAGGATACAATTTGATAGCTGTTAATACAGAATTAGATTCTGATGTTTTTCAAGGATTGGATTTTAATGATCGATTGCGATATACATCACAAATCATTATTTCAAGAAAATTTAATGAAAACCTATCATTATTGGTAAGCCCAACATTTTTTCAAGATAATTTTGTAGCAAATGACGATCAGGATAATGCACAATTTGCAGTTGGATTAGGTGGCCGTTATAAATTGACAAAACGCTTTAGTATCAATCTAGATTACGGAATTCATTTAAATCGAGCAAATTCTTCTCAATTTAGAAATGCATTGGCAATAGGAGTAGATATAGAAACAGGAGGACATGTTTTTCAACTACATTTTTCAAATGCACAAGGAATATTTGAAAATGCTTTTCTAGGGCAAGCAGGTGGAAATTTCTTTGATGGTGATTTTTTCTTTGGATTTAATCTTAATAGAAGTTTTAGCTTCTAGAAATTATAGCATATAAACAAAAAAACTCTTATTTTAATAAGAGCTTTTTTTATTCAATATCTTCTTCAGCTCTTTTAATAAGAGTATCTGGCAATGCTTTTTTAGCTTTAGCTCCCATCTTTTTTAATTTTTCTACAGAAGTAATTAAATTTCCTTTTCCTTCAACAAGTTTGTTCATGGCGGCGGCATAATCATTTTTGGCAGCATCAATCTTTTTACCAACACCTGTTAAATCATTCATTAAACCTTCAAACTTATCGTAAAGTGCTCCGGCTTGTCGTGCTATTTCTATAGCATTTCGCTGTTGTTTTTCATTGTTCCACATACTGTCTATAGTACGTAAAGTCGCCAATAAGGTAGTAGGAGTTACAATAACAATATTTCGTTCAAATGCTTTATTATATAAAGTACCATCTAAATTAAGTGCAATAGCAAAAGCAGGTTCAATAGGAATAAAAAGTAATACAAAATCTGGACTTTCCATCTCATAGAGATCTTCATATTTCTTTTCTGATAATTGCTCAACATGTCTTTTTATAGAAACGAGATGTTCTTTAGAATAGCTTTCACGATTTTCATCTTCAGCATTTACATAGCGTTCATAAGCTGTTAGCGATACTTTAGAATCTATGATCATCTTCTTACCGTTGGGAAGGTTAATGATAACATCAGGAAGTACTCTAGAGCCATCTTCTCTTGTAAAGTTTTGTTGTACTTCGTATTCACGTCCTTTTTCAAGGCCGCTTTTTTCCAGTACACGTTCTAAAACTAATTCTCCCCAATTCCCTTGCATTTTACTGTCACCTTTTAAAGCTTTCGTAAGATTTAAGGTCTCTTTACTCATCTGTTCATTAAGATCTTTAAGGCCTAAAATTTGCTGCCGTAAGGCTGCGTGATAATCAATACTTTCTTTATGTGTTTCATCTACCTTTTTTTCAAAAAGCTGTATTTTTTCTTGAAGCGGGCTTAAGATGTTTTTAATATTTTCTTTGTTTTGTTCGGTAAATTTCACCGATTTTTCTTCCATGATTTTATTAGCCAGCAATTGGAAATCTTTTGTGAATTTTTCCTGAAGTTTTTCAACTTCTCCTTTTTGTTCTTTATTTTTTTCTAGCAAGTTATCAAAATCGACTTCTTTTTTGGTTAACTGTATTGCTATGGCTTCTTTTTGTTGCCTAAATTCTTCTTTAATAGTAATCTCTTTTTCTATTTTAGTTTGAAGCTCCTTAATATTTATATGTAATTGAGCTTCTCTTTCTAATAAAGTACTTTGGTTGGATTTTGTTTTAAGATTCTGAATATAAATCCCTAAAAACAAACCAATGACAGAGGCTACAAAGGCTATAATGATAATTAAAATTGATTCAGACATTAAATGATTTGATTTGTTGTAAAGATAAAATTTTAGACTTATTTATGAACGTTAAAAACCCCTGTTTTTTTATCAAAACTAATTAAATCATTAGGGAATAATTTAGAAAAACTATCTTTTTCTATCAATTGTTGAGGCGAATCAAATACTACTTCGTCTTTATGAATAATCAATATTTTATCACATAATTGGATGGCTAAATCAATTTCATGTGTTGAAAATAAAATAGTTTTAGAAGTTTCTTGGGCAATTTCCTTGAGCAATTTTAAAATATAAGCCTTGTGGTAAAGATCCAAATGTGTGGTAGGTTCATCTAGAATTATTAATGAAGTATCTTGAGCCAAAGCTCTTGCTATAAGCACTTTTTGCATTTGACCATCACTTAGCTCAAAACATTTTTTTTCTTCGAGTTCTTCAATTTGTACTAAACGAATGGCTTTTTTTATGTGTTCAATATCTTTTGGAAGTAATGTACCTAACCAATTGGTATGTGGTTGTCTACCCAAAGCTATGACTTCTTGCACCGTTAAGTTTTTTGTAGGTAATTTTTCTGTTAAAACTAAACTTAATGAAGTTGCTAATTCTAAAGGCTTATAAGCATCTAACTCTTTATTACCTAAAAGAATTGTTCCTGATAATTTAGATTGAACGCTTGCTAGAGTTCTTAAGAGTGTAGATTTTCCTATACCATTAGCACCTACCACAGCAGTTAGTTCTCCTTTTTTTAAAGTGAAATTTATGTTTTGAGAAACTTCAATAGTAGTTTTCTTGGTTTTATAACCAATAGCTAAATCTTTTATTTCAAGTGTGTTTTTTTTAATAGTCATCAAATCAAAAAATCATTTTTCGTTTTCTAATAAGCAACCAAATAACAACGGGTGCTCCAATAAGTGATGTAATAGCATTAATAGGCAATGTATACTCACTAGAAGGTAACTGAGCTATCGTATCGCAAAATAGCATAATAATAGCTCCATACAATAATACAGCAGGTACCAACACACGATGATTCGTAGTATTAAATAATTGCCTTGTTAAATGGGGTACAGCCAGACCAATAAAAACGATAGGACCTGCAAAAGCAGTAACACTTCCAGCTAATAAACTAGTAGCGATAATAATTAAATACCTAGATTTTTTAATATTCAAACCTAGGCTTTTAGCATAATTTTCACCTAATAATAATGAATTCAATGATTTTAATGAATACACACTAATTAGAACCCCGAAACTAAAAATAGTAAAAAGTAACAGAAGCGCATTCCAGCTTAAATCTCCTAAACTTCCAAAAGTCCAAAACACATACTGCTGTAATTTTTCAGAATTACTAAAATATGACAGTACACTCACTATTGCCGTAGTAATACTTCCAAACATTAAGCCTATTATTAAAATGGCCATAGTATCACGTACTTTGGTAGCGATAAGCATTACCGCTATCAATACAAGAAAACTTCCTAAACTAGCAAAAAGTGCTAAAGAAAACCCACTGCTTAAAAAAGCCACACTCGTTAAAAAAGAAGATCCCAATACCAATATAGCAACTCCCAAGCTTGCACCAGAACTTATTCCTAAAACAAAGGGACCCGCTAAAGGATTTCTAAATAGGGTTTGCATTAATAAACCACTTAATGATAAACCACTACCAACGATAATTGCTGTAAACGCTTTAGGTAGTCTATAGTCTATTATAATGTATTTCCAACTTTCTTTAGCAATATTATTTCCTATTAATGAATTTAGCACTTCTTTAAATGGAATAGAAACAGAGCCTAAACTTATATTAATAAAAAAGAATAGTACTAATGCTATGATGAGTAAGCCATAGGAAAAAGAATATGGTAGTTTTTTTTTCAATGCGTTTCCATGGGTTTAAAGAAAAATAACTTATGGTTTGGTAATAAATCTGGATGAAAAATTGCTATTAAATCTTTTAATATAATATCGGGTCTATTTGGCCCCAATTCATAATATAATAAGCCTCCTGTAACACCAGTAGTTAAGCTAAAAGTGAATGTTTTTTTACCTTTAAAAGCATCAAACTTAGTGTAATGATTATTAGCTTCTTGTAATTGTTGATATGAAGTAAAACCAGAAGGGCCTATCCAAAATTCTGCAGATTTTCCTTTTTCAATTACGCTTTCGATACTTAAGGATAAACTACCGGTTCCTTTGGTATCACTCCATAAATAGTTACAATTTGCATCAGCTAAAAATTGCCCAGCCCAACTATCACCAGCTGGCATATACCATACATCTTTATACATTGCACCACTAATAACTGTTGGTACATTAGTGGCCTTTTTTGCTATGTTTTTAATGGCATTATATTCTGTAGCTATTTTACTAAAAATAGAATCTCCTTTTTCTTCTAGATTAAAAAAAGGAGCAAAAAATTTAATCCATTCGGCTTTTCCCAAAGGAGTTTCTTCTACCCAGTCACCATTAAATACAACTGCTATACCAGATTTCTGTAAATTTTCATAAACTTTATTTTGATTGTCTATTGAAAAACCTACAACAAGATCTGGAGCTATATCTATTAAAACTTCTGTATTTATAAGCTCGTTTTTCCCTAATTCTCTTACGTTTCCGAGATCAATGTTTTTCCGGGTTTTTTTTGAAGAAACATATTTAGTTTCAGGAAAACCAATTAATTTATTTTCTACCCCTAAAGCTTCCAATGCAGGAATATGAGTAGTAGAGGTCACTACGATTTTTTCAATTGGTGTTGGAATAATAGCATCGTAACTTCCTTTCGCAAATGTCATAGAGGCTAACTTATTTCTATCTACGAGAGCATACGTAAAAGTTTCTTGACTATTTGGCCAAGGTGTATTTACCTTTATCACAGTGATATCAGATGACTTCTCTATAGAAAACCCTTTTGCATAACGTATGTTTGTTTCTACTATCTCAGAAATAGGTAATTGTAAAACATCATTGTTTTTTTTCCTTTCACACGATAGAAGAAAGAAAATAGAAAATAGAAAAAGAGAAAAAAATCGTATAGGAGACATCGTGTCTATATATTAAGGACTAATTTTTGTTAAGAACTTTCCTGTTTTTTAAATCATAGGTATCTCCAGGTTTTAAAAAATAAAATAAATTGTTTTTTTCTGGTAAATTTTTGAGCCTACTTCCTTCTATAGACCAAAAAGTTGTGTCATATATAAGAACATAACTATCACCGATAACCTCAAAAGTATCATTTTGTACAACAATTGCTGTATTTTCATCCAACCCAATACCTAATAATTCGGGTTTTTTCTCAAGAATGGTAAACAGATCAAATTGTCTATTTCTAGCCAAAACATGTTGATCTATCGCTACATTTTTTAATAAACCAAAACCCTCTTCATGATCTCCCATCATAATTTGATTGGTTTTAGAATCTCCTCTTGCTAAATATGATCCTTGTATGGAAGCCCCAGCAGAAGATCCACCTATAACACCGCCTCTATCTAAAACATCCCACAACATTTTTTCAACTTTGGTTCCTTTGTAGGCATCTACTAATCGCCACTGTCGCCCTCCTGTAAACCAAACACCTTTTGCTTTTTTTAATACAGATACAAATTTATTAGTATCTGCTTTTTTAGGATCATAGGTGTGTAAAATAGTAACATTAGTTGCTCCGTTAATACGCATAATACCTGTCCATCTAATATCGAAACTTTCTTGACCAGATGCGGTAGGGATAATAACTATAGGAGCATCATTACCACCAGCTAACTCTATAAAACGTTTCATAATGGAGGCCGGTAAATTACCTCCCCCGGCAATAACTAAACTGCCTTTTTCAGGCCCTTTAACAATAGCTGTATTGCTATTATTTTGCGATTGTAAAATTTGAGCTCCCAAGAAAAAGGCACAAATACAAAATGTTTTTATTTTCATGTTTTCAGATTATCTAATACTATTCAAAACTACATAAATTAATTGTCAATGAGCAATCCAGATTTTACAGAAATTTTTCCTTTTGTAGATTCTAATTTAATGATATCACCATAATTTAATTTAATAGAAAATGAATCTTTTAAATCCATTTCTAAGATATAAGCCAAAAGAGCTCTTATAACACCTGCATGGGTAATTATAAATAACTGCTCGTATTTTTTCTCTATTAGTTCATTAAATACAGAAATACTTCGATTTTGTAAATCAATATATGATTCACCATTAGGAACATTTTCATTTACAAAATCACCCATCCATTTATTTAGTAATGTTTTATCAATATCGTTCCATGAACTAAGTTCCCAATCACCAAAATTGAGTTCTTTTAATCGATTGTCGCAATAAAAATTGGGTGTAACCTCTTTGGCTAGTAACGTACAACGTTTTAATGGACTAGTATACACAATTGAATCTTTAACAATGTTAATTTCAGATATAATTTCTTTTATCTCTTCTTTAAAGCTAGACGCTAATTCAAGATCTGTTTGTCCATAACAAATCCCTTTTTCTATTTGAGGAGTTGTATGTCTAATTAGATAAATTTCCATAGTGCTATTATACTTATATAAAATATGACTTCACTTAACTGTTGAACTGCTCCTGCACAATCACCTGTTTGACCACCTAACCATTTTTTAAATTTAGTTCCCAAAAACATTTTGGCCCCATACATTGGAATTAAAACAAGAAAGACGAGTGGATTTTTAAATAAAAAAAGCGGAAGAATTCCAAAAAGAGCGCTTATTAATAAATTTGAAAAAGGCATACTTTTTGCCGCTGGTTTGGCTTTACTATCATCAGTATCTCTTACGTATGGATGTGTATATATTAATGTAGTTGCTATAAATCTACTCAAGCTATGTCCAGCAATTATGGTGATGGGAATATATAAAGTATTGATTTCCATTAGGGCTGAAAACTTTAAAAGTAATATTAACACTAATCCAATGACACCATAAGTACCCAAGCGTGAATCTTTCATGATTAATAGGATCTTCTCTTTTGTCCAACTACCTCCCAAACCATCACACACATCTGCAAAACCATCTTCATGAAAGGCACCTGTAGTATATACAGTAGCAACCATACTCAAAATAATAGCTATAGAATTAGAAAAGATAAATGTAGAAGCATAAAATACTAGCGCTCCAATACTTCCAACAATAATACCAATTAATGAAAAATATTTAGAACTTTTTGAAAGATATGCGGGGTCGTGATTAATCCATTTAGGACAAGGAATACGCGTAAAAAACATAAGTGCAGTAAAAAATATATGAAATTCTTTTTTCATTTGTTATTACGTTTTATTACTAATATTAGCATCGTTAAAACTTGCCATTTTATTAAGAAAATTAACTGCAGCATTTACTATAGGAAAACTTAAAGCAGCACCAGTGCCTTCTCCTAAGCGTAATCCTAAATTAAGGATGGGTTTTACTTTTAAAAATGATAAAATGTATTCATGACCTTTTTCATTAGAAGTGTGTGCAAAGATGCAATAGTCTAAACAATTTTTATTTATAGTATTTGCGACAAGTAAAGCAGTGCTTACTATAAATCCATCAATTAATAGTGTCATTTTTAATGAAGCAGCTTTTAAAATAGCACCACAAATCATGGCAATTTCAAAACCGCCAAAAGTAGTGAGTGCTTCTAAAGGAGATTTTGGAGAATATTTTTTATAAACTTTGGTAAGAATGTGTGATTTTTTTTGAATTCCTTTTAAATCTAAACCAGTACCAGCCCCGACACACTTTTCAATAGGAGTATTAGTAAAGTAACTCATAAGTAGTGATGCCGCAGAAGTGTTTCCAATACCCATTTCACCAAAACCAATACAATTACAACCGTTTTTATGAAACTGTTCTATAATTTCACCTCCTTTTAAAAGTGCTAAATTACATTGATCAATACTCATTGCGGGCTCATCTTCATAATTTTTAGTACCATAATCAATCTTAGCATTTATAATTCCATCTATTTCAAAATCATGATTAACACCGGCATCAACAATTTTGAGATCAATATTATTAGTAGTACTAAAAACATTAATAGCAGCACCTCCTTTTATAAAGTTAAGAACCATTTGAGAAGTTACTTCTTGAGGAAAAGGATTTACTTCGCCTTTTTTTGCAACCCCATGATCTCCTGCAAAAACAGCAATGCCTGGTTTTGTTATCTTTGGACATGTTGTTTGTTGAATCAACCCGACCTGTAGTGCAATATCTTCTAGATATCCTAGAGAACCTATGGGTTTTGTTTTATTGTCAATCTTTTGTTGTAATTCTTTTTTTAATATAGAATTGTAGATTTTTTCAATAGTATACGTACTCATTTATTTTAATTTTAATGGAATACCAGAAATCATAACAGTAGCGATGTCTGCATGTTTGGCAATAAATTGGTTAACCCATCCTTGAAGTTCTGTGAATTTTCTACCTACCTCTGTTTGCGCATGAACTCCCATACCAATTTCATTAGAAATGATAATAATGGAAGCTTCAACTAAAAATAACTTTTCTAATTCTTCTTCGGCTAATTGCAAAGCCTGATGTATGTCATTTTTAGTATCTACAAAAAAATTAGTAAGCCATAATGTAACACAATCTATAACAACAACTTCATCTTTTTGTACAACAGTAGAAAGGTATTTTTCTTCTTCTATAGAAGTCCATCGATGATCTCTGTCTTTTTTATGTCTGTCTATTCTCTTTTGATGATCTTCATCCCAAATACGAGATGTAGCTATATATTTTGCAGTAGGTGCTAATGAAAGAGCTAGATCTTGTGCATAACTACTCTTGCCAGAACGTTCTCCTCCTGTTATATAATAAATCATAAATGTAAAAACTATTAATTTATAACAAAGATTGTGTTTTTTAAGACAAAGTGCTAGAAAGAATTTTTAATTCTGAAATAGATGTTATATTTGCGCCGAATTTAGGTTTCTATAATTCAATTTTTAAGAGTTATAGAATTAAAAGGGAATTTGGTGTAAAACCAAAGCTGTTCCCGCAACTGTAAGCTTAGTTTCTATTGATTTTTAAAGATGTAGAAATGCTTGTTATTATTCTTTTTAAGTCACTGTTTCATTATTTAGAAACGGGAAGGCCAATAACAAGACGCAAGCCAGGAGACCTGCCTTTATTTATTTTATTGTCAAACTTTCGGGTAAAAAGTTTCGGTATGGGTAAACTTCATGCTTTTCTCCCTTTAATAATGAATTAAAAATGATTAAAAAGAGTATTTCTTTTGGCGTATTAAGTTTTTTATGCGCAGGTATTTTTGCTCAAGAAAAAGAGCAAGAACGTAAAGTAGAACAACTAGACGAAGTAGTTGTTACAGATTCGCGATTTTCACTAAAACGTGAAAACTCAGGAAAAACAGTTATTAAAATTACTGCAAAAGAATTAGAAAGGAGCCAAGGAAAATCTTTGGCAGAAATTATCAATACCAAGAGTGGTTTTGAAGTAAATGGAAGTAGAAGTAATGCTGGACAAAATCTAAATGTTTCTGCAAGGGGTGGAAACAACCGTCAAGTATTGGTTTTGATAGATGGTATTCAAGTATCAGACCCTTCAAACATAGGTGGAGAATATGATTTGCGTTTAATCTCGCTAGATCAAATAGCTTCTGTAGAGATTATAAAAGGGGCAGCAAGTACGCTTTATGGTAGTGGAGCAGCAACTGCGGTAATAAACATTACTACTAAAAAAGCTTCTGGAAAAAAAATAGCTACTACGCTTAGATCTAGTATAGGAACCAATCAGGCAGCTGATGAAGACAGTTATAATGTGGCTGATTTTTCTCAAGGAGTATCTGTAAATGGTACTTCAGGAAAGTTTACTTATTTAGGGAGTGTAGATACACAATTTACAGATGGTCTTTCTGCAGTGGTAGACCCAAACAATGAAAGAGATCCATTTAATAAGGTCAACTCTAATTTAAAATTTGGATATGTTTTTAATGACAAATTCTCATTAAACTTATATGGAAATTACGATCGATTTACAGCGGCTTTTGATAATGCTTTTCCTATAGAAGATGCTGATTTTAATTTTGAAAGTGAGCAATTTAGAGCAGGTCTTTTTTCCGTTTATAATTATAATAGCAAAGGAAGCATTACTTTAAATGCAGCGTACAATACCATTGATAGAATATTTGAATCTAATTTCCCTTCAGAATTAAGAGGGCAGAGTTATTCATTTGACGTGTTTAATAAATACAATTTCAACAATCAATTTTATACGATTGTTGGACTAAATTATATAGACAACAGAGCAACTTTTGGAGAACGAACCGATTTTACTTCTGTAGACCCTTATGCCAATGTAGTATGGACCTCTAATTTTAATTTGACTTTAAATGTGGGAGCTCGTTTAAACAATCATAGTGAATATGGAACAAATTTTATCTATAATTTTAATCCATCATATCTTGTTCAACTAAATGAGAACGATTATTTAAAAATATTCGGGTCGTATAGTACCTCATTTATAGCACCAAGATTATCTCAGTTGTTTGGGGCATTTGGTCCAAATCCAGATTTAGAACCAGAAGAGAATACTACCATAGAAGGTGGGGTAGAGTATAAGCTAGGGAATAAAGTACGATTAAGTGCTTTATATTTTAATAGAGATGAAGAAAACTTTATTGATTTTGTGACTACAGATTTTGTAACTTTTGCAGGAGAGTTTCAAAATGTAACAGAAGATTTTGAAGTACAAGGAGTAGAAATAGAATTAACAACAAAACCATTTGAAAAGGCAAGCTTTACTGCCAATTATACCTTTACAGAACGAAAAGATCAAGTAGCGTTGCGTATCCCTAGAAATAAGGTCAATGCTACGTTTGGTTATGATTTTTCTAATAAAACCTATGCCTCTTTAAGTTATCAATTTACAGATTCACGTACCGATACAGATTTTGCGACTTTTGAGAACTTAGAATTGGATTCTTTTTCGCTGTTAGATATTTATTTTAGCCATCAAGTAATTGATAATAAGTTTAAAGTATTTGCATCTATTAGTAATTTATTAGATGAAGAGTATACAGAAATTATAGGCTTTACTACCAGAGGTAGAAACGTACGTATAGGGTTTCTATTAAACTTATAATTAATAACGTTAATTAGAGTTAGTCGTTATTATGAAGAAAAAGCTGAGATGTAGCCTCGGCTTTTTTTGCTTATTTTTTATCTCTTCTAGTTCATTTTTTGATGTAGGCATAAACAAACAAATTTTATTTGGTTGGACGAACTATATCTGTAATCTCTGTAGTAAGGTTTATATAAGTAGCTGTATAGGAGTGAAGATCTTCTTTTACTTCCATAATAAGACCAGGTAAATTGGAATAATCAAAAGGCCCAAATTGAATAGGTATTTCAGGACAATACCACGCTTCGATAGGTAATTGCTTAAACACTCCTTTTCTTATAAAGCCTTTTGTGGTGGTAGCCTTAAAACATAGGTATTTCCCAATTATTTTTGTTTCATTAGTGAGTGTCCATGTTAATTTGTCAAAATTCGAAGTGTATACTATATTATCTTCACCGTCATCATACTGTTCTTGTCTAATAATTACACCTTCACTTTTATTGGTATAAAATTTATGCTTTCCAAAAGCCCCATTTGATAGTATATGATATGCATTTCTATCAATAATTTCTGAGCCCTCTTTTTTTACGTCTCCAAAATAACTTTCACCTCCTTTAAATTTAAGCTCCATACGCATATTTGTTTTTTCAAAATTAATTTTAGTAAACATTGCTACTAATTCTTTATCTATATCATTGTATTTTATATCAATGGGTGCAATAGTATAGGTTATAACTCCTTGCTTTATGTTTTGTGCAATAAGAGTATTTACAAAAAATACGGTCATTAAAAGTAGGATAGGTTTTTTCATGTTCTATTAATTTAAGGTGTTGTTTTATAATTTATAACTAATCTTTGCTAAACCAATTCTAGGTAATAGAAATAACTTATTTATTCACTAATAATTTTAAGTATGTTATAGCATAAAAACCTTAACATCTATTGCTTTTCGAGATCTTTTATCCTTTCTGTATACTTACCTAATGCTTTATTAGAGATTAACTCAAACTCTACAGGGGTAACACGCCTACCTACTTTATAAGGTTGAATGTTGATAACCTCATCGGTATTAATATTCATTTTAGAAACATAATACACTCTTGTAGCTCCACTTTTAAATTTTTCTTCTAATTCAAGTATTAGCCCATCCAAACCTACATAATTTTTTGGCCCTAACGGTAAATCTATATCAGGTGCATACCATGCAGCAACTACAACAGTTTCTAACCCTCCTTTCCAAGTTGAGTATGACCATGTTCTAGTAGCTTTATAGCAAGTATATCCATTTATAGTTTTGGTTTTACTATGCTTTTCCCAAACAATATCATTAAATTTTTTATGGATATTATAGATTTGTCCTTCAAAATCAGTTGTTTTTATAATTTCTTTTCTTTCAACATCATAATGATAAGAGGTTTCATGCATATCTACTGAGATTTCTGCTTTTCTTTGATCGCTTGCTAGTGCTATATCATCTGAATAAAACGTATCAACTAGTCCAAAAAAAGAACGTGCTTGATTGTGTAGCAGTTTTATTTCCATGCTATTTATAAACTCAAACATTCTGGTAAATTTAGAATTAGGAGGGTTTCCTTGGCTTTTCATCTTTACCCTATAGGTAATATCTGCACTTTCTATTTGAGCCTGTGAAAAAGTAATAAATAGAAGAAGGGCAAGTGTATAACAAATCTTAAATGAATATCGCATTATTTATATTTTTTAAAAAATTGTTTTAGCATGACTATTTACCCACTTACCAAATTGTATTTTGTAGATATAAAGAGTAGTATAACTATTTCTCGGAAAATCTCTGCTATAGGATGTTTTAACAAACACTACTGCTTTTCCATCTTTACTTTTTGCAAAGTTTGAAAATTTATAAACCTTATTATGATCTATTTCCTGATCTAATACTATTCTATCACTAAATAGATTAATATCAAAATTTTCTAATGCAGGTTTAAGTAAAGCTTGTTCTTTCATAAAAGCAATATCATCTTCTTTTAATCCTGCTTTATAATTGATAAATTCGTGCGAATACTCCTCCAGAATTTCAAACAATTTTTCATCTTCTATAAAATCCCCTTTTAAATAATGAGGTAATCGTTCTAAAGAATCTCTTTTTTCCAAGCGTTTAAATGCAGTGTCTGAACCTGAAGCAGCTTGTTCCAAAAGCATCTTTCTAAAAGCATGACGGTGTGTTAAGCTATATCTTTCAGTATTCATTATGATATCATTGATAACTCTATGATATACAACATCTGTAAATTCTTGTGAATAACCGTTTAACGAAAACAGAAAGATTGGAAAAAGAAGTAGTATATTTTTCATAATTATGGTTTTAAATATATAATCAAAAATTATACCTAGCTTTAAATAAAATAATTAGCTATTAGTTTTGATTTTTTTATAATTTATAACTAATCTTTGCTAAAATAATTCGAGGAAGTATAAATGTTGTATTTTCTATCACTGTAAAATCATTAAAAGTATTTCGATTCTTACTATCAACGTTTAAATAATTTGTTGCGGACAATTCAAATGTCCAAGCACTATTTTCTCTGTGATAACGAAGCTCTGCATTCCCTACATTAAAAGTTTCTGTATTACTGTCATTTGAATTAGTAAAAGATTCAAAGTCTGTTTTAAAAATCCATGATTTTAAAAATTCAAAACTCATATCTGCTCTAAAAGTATCTGTTTGAAATTCAGATTCAAAATTTGCTGTTCCTCTAAAATTATTATATCCTTTTTCATACCCAATTCTAATATAAGGCCATTTTTTATTTTTTGTATTAATATAAAACCCTGCCGATGTTGTTTCGGTTCTATTTTCATTTATCAAATCATTGACCGATTGAATATAAGTTGCTCTTGTATATCGTGGAGTTAAGGTAAATCCAAATTTTCCAATATCTTTTCGTATGCTTCCGAAAAAATTCCAATTTGTTTCAGGGTTATTAGTTTGTATTGGAGTTGTAAATTGATTAATTCCTTGTAATCCAATTTCATCTCGAATAGTTCGTGTCTTTCGACTAAAACTAAGTGTCCCAAATAGGTATATATTTCTATATAAACTTGTTTTATTATAGCTTAATGATGCGTTATGATACCTTTCATTTTCCAAAAATCCATTCCCTCTAAAAACACGATTAAAGCCTTGTATTGAAAATCGATTAGCGTATCGTTTAGCATCTTGAAATCTATTTGAGAAACGATAATTTAAACGAAAACCTTCACTTCTATTAATTTCATAAGAAGCATTTAATCGAGGCTCAACAAGTATTTTTGAAAAGTTCAATGTTGTAATGTTTTGTTGTTTATTGTCTAATTGATACCAATGAACATAAACGCTAGGCTTTATTTTCAAAGCTCCTATTTTTGCTTGATACTCTAAACCATAAAAAATATCTAGAAAGTTATAATCAATGTCATTTCCAAAATCATCTTCTTCAAAATTGTTTATTGTTCCATTATCTAAAATTTGAAAATCTTCTGTCAAATATCTTTCTTTATTATATTTAACTCCCAAATTAGAATAGATATGATTGTAATTGTTAAGTACCCAATAATGTTTTAAAAGCACATCTAAAGAATTTCTAGTTTGCTCTCTTATTTGTTGCACATTGATTTCATTTTGCGGCAATAAAGGAATCAATCCTCCTAAAAAAGACTCATCTGTTAGATAAGAACTTAAAGGTTCTGATTTTTCATAGCCGTGATTAATAACAAGTGTGGTTGTATGTGTGTCATTATATGATTGATGCCATTCTAGAAATTGTTTAATTGAAAAGTTTTCTAATTCATTCGTATTGTTAAAGAAACTATCATCTCCATCTATAGAGGTTAATAAGTTAGTTAGATTATCACTATCTAAATTTTCTACATTTATGTTATAAAACCACGCACTTTTATCATTAGGACGATAATCCAATTTTACGTTTCCTACTCCTAATGTATTTCGTTTGGTATCGTTATTATCTCTCAATTCTTCTGTAATGCCTATATTGGATAAATACTCAATACGTGAAGTGTTTAATGTACCTGTACGCAACTTAGAAAAAAGCCCATATCCATTAATACTGAGTTTATCATTTAATTCATAATCTACATTTAAAGCTGCAAATTGATTATCACTTCTAACAATATCCTTATTATCTGCGGCAAATGAGTTTAATGAACCTAATGATGGTCTTGAACTTAAAAAGCTACTTCCTCCATTAAAACGGTTACGATCACTAAAGGTAAAAGTCGCTTCCCCTATATTGTTTAAATCTCCAATAAAATTTACACTTGTTTTTGGTGAATAATAGAAAATACCAGCATGAGTTTTATAATATTCATTATCACCAGCTCCTGCCTCCACATCTCCAAATACAAACTTTTTTTTATCCTCTTTTAATTTTACATTAAGGGCTAAATCGTCATTATCTGTTAATCCTTTTAAAAAAGTAACTTCAGTATAGTTTTTTATGACTTCAATATTTTCTAAGGCATCTGCAGGAATATTTTCAACTGCTAGTTTTGTTCCTCCTCCAAAAAAGGGTTTATTTTCTACAAGCAACTTTGTTACTTTATTTCCATTGACGGTTACTCCTCCATTCTTATCAACATCAATACCAGGAATCTTATTGAGTATTTCTTTCATCTTTCGTTCGTTACCATTGGCAAAAGCCGAAACCTTATAAACAGTTGTATCCTGTTTAATAATAATTGGTTTGTACTCATGGTTGATGGTTACTTCGTCTAAATCAATACCTTTTGATCTTAAAATGAAGTTATATGAGGTAGGTGTCTCTGTTTTTTTGATTTTTAAAAACGCTTCTTTAAAACCAATATAGCTTACTGTAAGTACATATTCTATGCTTTTTTTTAACTGTATTCGATACCTTCCTTTTGCATCACTAATAGCAAATTGCAAACTTTCTTGTTTTGACAGAGGTTCGGCAATAATGTTAGCAGATTCTAATGGTTTACCAAGTGAATCAAGAACCTTACCTTTTAATTCATAGGTTTGTGCATGAGATAATAAACTCATACATAATAATAAGAAAAGGGTTAAATATTTATACAAGTTATTGATTTAGGTTATTGCCTTCCTATTTCTAAAGGTTTTTGGCCTGTTGTAAATTCTTTTTGGGTTTTCTTGATTCCTTTGATAGGACGTTTGATCTTTATTTCTTTTTCTGGAGTAAAATCAATAGACACTACACCATAAGTATCATAACGTTCTTTCAACTCTAAAACAAGACCAGGTAGATTACAAAATTCAAACGGCCCAAATGAAATTGGAATAGTAGGACAATACCATGCTTCAATTGGAATTGTATTCACTCTAGTGCCTCTAAATATTTTTTTAGTGGTAACTGCCTTAAAACAGAGGTACTCACCTATCATCTTTTTTTCTTTGGTAAGTTTCCACTTTAGTTCATCAAACTTTGTGCTTAACAAAAAATTACCTCCTTCATTATACTCTCGTAAGATTAATTTTTCTTTTTTATTGACATAGTATTTTGAGTTTCCTAATTTTCCATTTACTAATAAATTATAATGAGTTTGATTTAATATTTGAGAAGGAAGTTTATCTATAAGTTTAAAGTAACTTTCATCATCTTTAAAAGTTAACTCAAGTTTCATATTAGATTTTTCCTTATTTCCTTCTTTAAATGATTTTTTAAGTACTGGATTAACATTTTCAAAAGCTGCTATTTTATCTATATCTGCAGGAATAATTTTATACGTAATAATGCCTTGTTTTTGAGAATGCCCTAAAACAAATCCAAAAATAATTAAGAATTTAATAAATTTCATGTGTCAATAATTAATGTCCTTCAAATAAAGGTTTTTTACCTGTTAAAAATTCTTCTTGAGTTTTCTTAATTCCTCTAGTAGGGCGTTTAATGTTAATCTCTTTTTTAGGCTTAAAATTTATTGATACTAAGCCATAAGTATGTGAACCTTCTTTAACCTCCATAATAAGACCTGGTAGATTGCAAAATTCAAAAGGCCCAAATGAAATGGGAATTGCTGGACAATACCAAGCTTCTATTGGTATTGTTTTTACTCCTTGTGATCGAAATACTTTTTTTGTTGTAGTAGCCTTAAAGCAAAGATATTCCCCAATCATTTTTTTTTCTTTGGTTAGATTCCATTCTATCTCTTCAAATCGAGTACTTAACAAAAAACTTCCTCCTTGATTGTATTCTCGAAGTATAAGTTTTTCTTTTTTGTTCATGTAGTATTTAGAATTCCCTAATTTTCCTCCTAGCAAGTTATTATAATGCCCTTGATTTAATACTTGAGAGGGTAACTTTTCTATAAGTTTAAAGTAGCTTTCATCGTTCTTAAAGACAAGTTCTAAACGCATATTAATCTTTTCTTTGTTTGAATCTTTGAGAAAGTCTTTAAATTCCTTTTCGAGAGTATCGCCATATAGCTTTTCAACATCGGCAGGAATTACTTTATAAGTTATTATACCTTGTTTTTGAGAATAACTAAAAACAAAGCTTAGAATAAATAAGAGTTTTATAAATTTCATGTTAATTCATTTTAATTATAAAGCAGAGAGAATCCCTCTGCTTTATAAATTAAATATTAATTTCCTGTTGCAAATAAACCATTTAAATATGGAGAACAAGTGGCATATTCAATATCATAACCTTGACATCTGGCAAAAGCCACATTTCCTACACAGCTTGCTGCTATATCACTAAACCCTCCATCTAAAGCTACGTCTCCTACACGTATAGCATCATCAAAACAATCAAAATCTTCAACAGTTTGAATCTCAGAATTATTTATTAATTCTTCTGTCTCTACCTTGGTTGTAAAGCTTGTTAATCCTATAAAGGTTAACGTCAATAACGGTAATAATATATATTTTTTCATTTTTAATAATATTTATTTGTGTATTAATAATTAATTAGCTGAAGTTTCTGAAAGATACCCAGCGCATTGACCATAACTAGCATTCCAGCCAGCGCATTGAGCATAGGTAACATTTCCTACACAAGTTGCGTATAGATCAGAATATCCCAAATCTAAGGCTAAACCTGCATCACGAGAAGCATCATATAAGCAGTCAAATTCTTCTGAATTTTCATTCAACATAGGGTTTATTGTAAAGCTAGATAAAGAAACAAATACAAATGCCAATAATGGCAATAACATTCTTTTTTTCATTTAAAGTATAAATTAAAAAATTAATAATTTCCTAATCATTTAAAGACCGTTAAGAATTCAGTCTATCGTTGCAACAATATTATTATAGTTTTTTAAGTCAATCAAATTGAAAGTATAAACTTACAAAAAAATATTAATTTTTTATTATGGCTTAACCGTAAAATATTTACGCTATAAATGTTTTTGTTAGAAATCTATAATTTTGTGGCTAATTAAAAAATTATTTTTAACATTTTAAACAACTAAAAATCAATTTCTTATTTATTATAAAATAAGAAATATTATTTACTTTAAAAATAATATTCTACTCTATAGGGTACAGTGTTAAAAAATAACTAAAAAAATAAATTTAAATAAAAAACATGTTTTTTCTTACAAAAATATATTCATAATCTAGCTTTTAAATAGTAGAGAAACAAAAAAAACCGCAATACTATTGCAGTTTTTTTATATTTTAAGTAAAGTTTTATACTATTTAAAATCTTTTAAGTCTAGTATAAAATCATCTTTTATCATATCTGTTTTGCCATATAAAATTTCTTTCATGGTTTGCGGAGTTTTATTTTGTTCAATACGTCCAGCAACACCAGTAATTTCTTGTATGGCTCTGGCCAACAATGGCTCTGTAGGATCTCCCAGAGTTCCAAAATTTGTAAAATCTTCTCGCAATTCTAAATCTGGGCTTAAACCCTGTGCAAATTCTGATACACCGTCTGCATTTACTTCAATAAGCACTAAGGGCTGCATTGCATAATCGTGTGATGAGGTAACCCCATTGCCATTAAAATCGTCAAAATTACTTCTTCCATTTCTATTTTCAGAATCTAATACAGTTACAGAAGCTTGAAACTTCCCTCTAGTTTGCGTACCTATTTGAATAACATCTATATAAGGGCTTAACGAGTTAATGGTTAACTCACTTGCAGAGGCAGAGTTTCCAGTAGTTAAAACATATACTCTATTTAAATTAAGATGGTTTAATGTAGAACCATCTCTAGTGGTTGTTCTAAACGGGTTGATAAGCCTATCTGGATCATTATCTTCAAAGAAAGCTTGTAAATCACTATTCCATTGTTCTGTAGAAAATACTTCTCCCGGAAATTGGCCTGTAATCATACTTCCTAAGGTAATAGAACTTAAAACAGACCCACCTCCGTTATAGCGTAAATCGAGTACTAAATCTGTGACATTATTTGCGGCAAATTCTCCAAAAGCATCATTTAATTGCTCGTCAAAATCTGCTCTAAATCCATTATAAACCAAATACCCTATATTTTGCCCTTCTATAGTAAGTGTATTGGCAATTAAAATTGGATTCTCTGTTATTACAGCTTTAGAAACGGTAACTTCTTCGGCAGTGTCTGTAACATTAGTGCCATCAAAAGTAGCCAAGCCATATGTAATACTAGGATCATCACTAAAAACTAAATCGTTAAAGTTGGTATCTGTTAGCTGTGTCCCATTTACACGTGTAATAATATCTCCTCTTTGAAGTGTTGAATTGGCAGCGTCAGAATTTGGTAAAATAAAGCGAACAATAGCAAAAATATTAGTAGCGTCGTTTGGAAAGCGAACAAAACCAAATTCTACACCACTGTTTAAACTCGTACCATCTAAAAAATCTTCTAAACTTGATCTGTCATCTGTTATAAAACTAAATTGATCTTCATCTCCTGGTAGAAATAAAACACTGTTAAATAACGCTTCAGGACCATCAAAACCTTCTAAGAAAGTAGTGTACTCTTCATCAGTTGCAAACCTAGTATCTGCTAAATCAGGAACATCATCTTTATATAGATAGAAGAAATTCATTCCTCTCCATACAAAATCACGAGTTTCAAGGTTTTCAGGTACTACTCTAAAATCATCATCATTATCATTACAACTTAAAACAGTAAAACTTAAACATATAAGTATTAGTAAAATTTTTTTCATAACTAAATTTTTTTCATCATTGCAGCATAAATATAAACTTTAAAATAGATATGTTATTGTTAAATTAATTTTTTTTGTAACAAAAAGTGAGGTTACTCGTCTTCTTTTTATAACGCAATATAGAAGAGTTGATTTAAAACTAACCAATAGATGAACCAAGTTGATTTTTTAAATATTATAGTGCCTTTTAAAGATAAGGTGTTTAGATTGGCTAAAAGATTGCTAGTGTCTAATGAAGAAGCAGAAGATGCAACTCAAGAAGTACTTTTGAAATTATGGTCTAAAAAAGAAAAAATTTCAGAATACAAAAATGTAGAAGCGTTTACTATGACCATGACTAAAAACTTTTGTTTGGATCGGTTAAAATCGAAACAAGCAAGTAATTTAAAATTAGTACATAGTAATTATAAAGATGAAAATGTATCGTTACAAAAACAATTAGAAACAGAAGATAGCCTTCAGTGGATGTCAAAAATAATGGATACATTACCAGAACAACAAAAATTAGTATTACAACTTAGAGATATAGAACAATACGATTATGACGAAATAGGAGAAATGCTTAATATGAACCCTGCAACCATACGGGTGGCATTATCCAGAGCAAGAAAAGCAGTTAGAGAAGAATTAATAAAAAAACACAACTATGGAATTGGCTAGCATAGAAAAATTATTAGAAAAATACTTTGACGCTACTACTACAGTAGCAGAAGAGGAAGCATTACAGACATACTTTTCAAGAGATGAAATAGCACCTCATTTGGAAGAATATAGACCCATGTTTCAATTTTTTTTAACGGCTAAGAAAGAACAGTTTACCAAACACGTTCCATTAAAAACTAAGAGAAATTTGTACAAGTGGATTTCAGTGGCAGCGGTAGCAGTTTTAGTACTTGGTGTATATTTTGGAAATCAAAACTTAACAGGTATTGATGACCAAGAGAGAGTGGAAGGAGAATATGCTTATAAGGAAACACAAAAAGCATTTTCATTAATCGCTCAAAACCTGAATAAAGGAACAGAAAAAGTACTTTATTTAAATGAATTTGATAAAACAAAAAATAGAATTTTTAATTAACGAATTAGAAAAAGTAATCATGAAAAAAATAATTTTAATTGCCGTATTTGTTATAGCACCCTTAGTTACGTTTGGTCAATCAATATTTGATAAATATGAAGATTCTGAAGAAGTAACTACCGTAGTGATAACAAAGAAAATGTTTGACCTTGCTTCTAGGTTTAGTATTGATACAGATGATCCTGAAGCAAAAGAGTTTATGGAAATTGCAAAGAGCTTAACGGGCCTTAAAGTATTCACTACTGAAAACAGAGCTGTAGCAGCAGAAATGAAAACTACAGTAAACAAATACCTTAAAAACTCATCTTTAGACGAATTGATGAGAGTAAAAGACAAAGATGTAAACGTTAAATTTTATATTAAAGAAGGAAAAGATGCAGATCATGTAAAAGAGTTACTCATGTTTGTAACAGGGATTAAAGATGTAAAAGCGCAAGGAAGAAAAATAGAGACTGTATTGCTTACTTTAACTGGAGATATTGATCTTAATAAAATAAGTACTATTGCTGAGAAAATGAACTTACCTTCTCAACTTGGAAAAGTTGAAAAAAGAGGCAACTAAATAAACAAACCAAGAAAGAGTTGGCAGCAATATACTGCCAGCTCTTTTAATTAAACAACGAGTAATTATGAAAGTTTTCAAACATCTATTAATATTAACTTTAGGTTTAACATTGTTTGCCTCTTGTAATAATGGAGAAAGTTTACAAAGATATTTTGTAGACAATTCTGAAAATACAGACTTTATAGCAGTTGATTTACCAGTTAGCTTGCTAGAAATTGTAGAAGAAGATTTATCACCCGAGGAAAAAGGAGCCTATAAATCTTTGAAAAAACTAAATGTATTAGCTTTCAGGTTAGAAGATAATAATAAAGTAACTTACGAAGCAGAAAAAGTAAGAGTTAAAGAAATTCTTAAAAACCCTAAATATCAAGATTTGATGAAGTTTAATAGTGGTAGTACTAGAGCCACTGTTAAATTTTTAGGAGATGATGATGCTATAGATGAAGTAATTATTTTTGGAACTGACAGTAAATATGGATTCGCCTTGGTTAGAGTTTTAGGAAATAAAATGAAACCAGAAGGAGTGTCTCAATTACTCAGCGTATTACAACAATCTAACTTTGAAGATAAAGGTCTAGAAAAGTTAAATGGCTTTTTTGGAAGATAAAAACGTATGATTATTTACTCTTAAAACCTTCCGAATAGGAGGGTTTTTTGTTCATAAGATGATAGTTAAAAGATATAAATTAATTTAGTTTTTTTGGGTTTTTAAAACAAAACCTAAAACCAATAACAATACAGCAATACCAAGTATAACACCATTTCCTTTAATGTTTACAGCTTTAAAGACAATCCCGGCTAAAAAACCAAGAACAACTATGACAGTTAAAAAAATGAATACTATTTTTCTCATTAGATTCCAGTATAATTACTAGGAGATATATTTTTTAATTCCACCTTTATTTCATTAGTAACGTTTAAAGTATCAATAAAATTTGAAATAACCTCTTTATTTATTTTTTCATTTGTTCTAGTAAGCCCTTTCAGTGCTTCATATGGATTTGGATATCCTTCTCTTCTTAAAATAGTTTGAATAGCTTCAGCTACAACCGCCCAATTGTTTTCTAGGTCTTCTTTAAATTTAGCCTCATTAAGCAGTAATTTATCCAATCCTTTTAGCGTAGAAGCAAATCCTATTACGGTATGTCCAAAAGGAACCCCTACATTTCTAAGTACAGTACTATCTGTTAAATCTCGTTGCAATCTTGAGACAGGTAATTTTGCTGCTAAATGTTCAAAAACAGCATTGGCAATTCCTAAATTCCCTTCAGAATTTTCAAAATCTATAGGGTTTACTTTATGTGGCATTGCAGAAGATCCAATTTCTCCTTTTTTAATTTTTTGTTTGAAATAATCCATAGATACATACGTCCATACATCTCTATCTAAATCAATGATGATAGTATTGATACGTTTTAAACCATCAAAAATCCCAGCTAAATGATCGTAATGCTCAATTTGAGTAGTTGGGAATGAATGATATAGACCTAATGTTTCTTCCACAAACTTTTTTCCAAAAGCCTTCCAATCTATAGATGGGTATGCTACTTGATGGGCATTAAAATTACCAGTGGCTCCTCCAAATTTAGCAGCAAAAGGAATATGTTGTAGTAATTTTATTTGTTCTTCTATACGGGTTACAAATACCTGTATTTCTTTTCCAAGTCGAGTTGGGGATGCCGGTTGTCCATGTGTTCTTGCCAACATAGATATACTTGCCCAATCTGTTGATAAGCCTTTTAGTTTATCTAAAACAGCTATCAATGAAGGTGTGTAAATATTTTGTAAAGCTTCCTTGATAGATAAAGGAATGGCAGTATTATTAATATCTTGAGAGGTAAGCCCAAAATGTATAAACTCTTTATATGGAGCGATGTTTAAAAGATCAAATTTTTCTTTAATAAAATATTCAACAGCCTTTACATCATGATTGGTCGTCTTTTCGATATTCTTAATAGTAATGGCGTCTTCAGTAGAAAAATCTTTATAGATACTTCGCAAATCATCAAAAAGTGAATGATCAAAACGCTCTAATTGTGGTAAAGGGATAGTACATAAAGCGATAAAGTATTCAATCTCTACAAGCACTCTGTATTTTATAAGTGCTTCTTCAGAAAAATAAGGAGCAAATCCTTCTGTCTTGCTTCTGTAACGACCGTCTATAGGTGAAATAGCATTCAATGCTGATAATTGCATGTGTATCAATTTTTGAAAGGCTCAAAGATACTTTTTAAATACCTAAAACGAAATTGATATTCTTAATTTTATAACTTTTAATTTAACATTTATTCAATTAGATTTCTTTAATCTCTTCAAAATATCTCTGGCAGCAGCTTTATAAGCAGCAGAATGATTAGAATACTCTTTTTCAAGGATCATTATTAATTCTGGATGTATCCATTCAAATTCTTTTCCTAAGAGATATAAAGAACGCATAGAATATGCTTTTACAGCTACTTTATGATGACCTATGAGCCAATCAAAATTTGCTTCAGCTATCGTATTTAGTACTTTAGAAGAAACTTCTTTTTTGATCACGCTATCATTTTTATGAATACAAGCAGTACTAATCATCTGAGTAATTTTTGCAATCGGACGAATGGCAGAGTCATATGTAAACTTATGTAAGTTATTTGAAAACTCATCTATGTGTGGTAATAACCACACTAATTTTTTATCACAAACAAATTCTAAAATCCAACAAGCTCTGCATGAAATTTCATTGCTAAATTCATAGCATATATCAAGTAATGGTATATATATAGAGTTATTAGAGAGCACTTCATTAGCAAGTCTCAATCTAGTTTCTCGATACGCTTTAAGGCCCTCAATCTCTTTTCTAAATTCGTTTTGATTCACGGTTTAAAATTGTAAATTCGTTTTCTAAATATAGAAAATAATGAAGAATTTTTCCCTTGTATTACTTGTCGTTTTTATAACAACACCTTTGGCTGCTCAGTTTTATAAAAAAGATCAACCGTTTGCGCATACCTATTCTATTGTGGCCCGAGATACTGTTACAGGAGAGATGGGCGTTGCAGTACAATCACATTGGTTTTCGGTAGGGACAGGAGTTACTTGGGGGAAATCTGGAGTAGGAGTTGTTGCAACACAATCTTTTACAAACCCTTCTTTTGGGCCAAGAGGTTTACGATTGTTGCAAAATGGATTAACTGCAGAATTAGCTGTCGATGCTTTGTTAAAAGTAGACGAGGCTAAAAGTGTACGACAACTAGCAATTTTAGATGCTAATGGAAATGTAGCGGCGCATACAGGAAAGGATTGTATTGATGCAGCAGGTCACTATGTGGGGAACAATTTTTCTGTACAAGCCAATTTAATGGAAAAAGCAACTGTTTGGCCTGCAATGGCAAAAGCATTTGAAGAAACAAAAGGATCGCTAGCAGAGCGTATGCTGGCAGCTTTAGATGCAGCACAAACAGAAGGAGGAGATATAAGAGGAAAACAATCTGCGGCTCTTTTAGTAGTAGGAAAAGAAGATACAGGAAATGAATGGGATGATAAATTAGTAGACTTGCGAGTAGATGATCATGAAAATCCTTTAAAAGAATTAAGAAGGTTATTAACAGTACAACAGGCATATCAATTTATGAATGCAGGAGATGTAGCCATAGAAAAAGGAGATATAAAAGGAGCAAAAAAGTTTTATCAAAAAGCGCAAGAACTCAATCCTGATAATATAGAAATGAAATATTGGTATGCAGTTACTTTAGCAAACAATAAGGAATTTAAAACAGCAAAGAATATTTTTAAAAAGGTTTTCACAAAAGATCGTAATTGGCAAACCCTATTAAAACGATTAAAAAAAGTAAACTTATTGCAAATTACAGATAGTCAATTAGCCGAGCTGGAAAAACTTTAATTGATTTTTATTTATGAGTTAATAGAGAGATAGCCTTAGGTACGCCAGTAGTTGCTTTTTCCGGTATAATAATAAGATCTGGAAATTCATTTTCAGTAACACTGGGTTTAGGGTCAATAAAATAGATAGGAACTCCAGATTTTCTATAATGTATCAAACTAGCTGCCGGATATACTTGCATAGACGTTCCTACAACTAAAATAAAATCTGCTTGTTTGACAATTTCAACAGCGCTCTCAAGCAAAGGTACTGCTTCTCCAAACCAAACAATATGAGGTCTTAATTGATGTTGCTTTTCACATACATCCCCCATATAAATATCTTGTTGCCAATCATAAACTAAATTTTCATCAACTGTACTTCTAGCTTTCAAAAGTTCTCCATGGAGATGTATTATCTTTTTACTCCCAGCCCTTTCGTGTAAGTCATCAACATTTTGAGTGATAATGTTTACCAAGTAGTTTTGTTGTAAACTTGCTAATGCTCGATGTGCTTCATTGGGTGTAACCTCTAATAGTTGGCTACGTCGTTTATTGTAAAAATCAAGAACGAGCGAAGGGTTCTTATTCCATCCTTGAGGAGAAGCTACTTCCATAACATCATGTCCTTCCCATAACCCATTAGAATCTCTAAATGTACTAATACCACTTTCTGCACTTATACCTGCACCTGTTAGAACAACTACTTTATTCATAATACCCCAGTTTTGAAAATCTAAGATAAGATCTATCTTTGAAAAAACGATGCTCTATGGCAGACGAAAAATTACTAAAATACTTAGAAGGGTTTATGACCGATAGACGTAAAGAACGGTTTGAAGAAATATTATCTCTACGCACTAAGCATATTACAGTAGCAGTTGAAGATCTTTTTCAAGCACATAATACAAGTGCCGTAATACGTAGTTGTGAAGTTTTTGGCCTTCAGGAAGCTCATTTTATTGAAGAACGTTTTGGAGAGCGACTGGATAGTAATATAGCCATGGGGGCCGAAAAATGGGTAGATGTATCTCGATACAATAGTACTCAAAATTGTATGGATACGCTACGAGAAAAAGGATATCAAATTATAGCAACCACGCCACATGATGATTCTAGTTTACTTGACAATTTTGATGTGACTAAAAAATGTGCTTTGTTTTTTGGCACAGAAAGAGATGGTCTTTCTAAAACAGTATTAAAAGAGGCAGACGGGTTTTTAAAAATTCCAATGGCTGGTTTTACAGAGAGCCTTAATATATCTGTTTCTGCTGCTATTATATTACAAGCATTAACTTCTAAGCTTAGAAAAATGGATGTAAACTGGCAGTTATCTGAAGAAGAAAAGCTTGAGAAGCGAATAGATTGGGCAAAAAAAACAGTACAGAGCTTAGATGACATTCTTTCTCGTTACAAACCTTCATAGCTTTTTTATTTTTTTATTCTTAAATTTATAAGAACAACCAATAAACATCAATCATATGTCTACCTTACTATATATTTTAGGAGGAGTAGTTTTACTTCTCGTTATTTTAGCCATTTTAGCTCCTAAAAATTACCACGTACATCGCAGTATTATAATAAACAAACCACTAGCTGATGTTTTTGAGTATTTGAAATTTATAAAAAATCAAGATGAATGGTCTCCCTGGATGAAAAAAGATCCAGAAATGATTCGACACTTTCAAGGAACCGATGGAAAAATCGGTTTTGTAGCCAGATGGGAAGGCAATAAACAAGTAGGAGTAGGAGAACAAGAGATTAAAAAAATAACTAAAAACAGTAGTATAGAAACAGAATTACGCTTTTTAAAACCCTTTAAGTCAGAATCTGATGCTTACATTAATGTAGAGGAAACCAAAGACAAACATACAAAGGTAACCTGGGGTTTCTCTGGTGAGAATAAATTTCCTATGAGCATTTTTATGATTTTTATGAGTATGGATAAATCTGTTGGAAAAGATTTTGAAGAAGGAATGACTAATTTAAAGGCGGTTTTAGAAAAATAAGGAATAATATTATTTATTCAATAGCCGATGATTTTTTTAACGATAATAAACTATGGATGCCTATAATAACAGCTCCTATCGTTACAGAAAGATCTGCCATATTAAAAATTCCTGTTTTAAAAATTCCAAAATCTAATATAACAAAATCAGTCACAGAACCATAGAATACCCGATCAAATAAATTCCCTATACCTCCACCAATAATAAAGGCGAGTCCAATAATAGTATATTTATCAATATCTTTTTTATATAAAATTGAACAAAAAAGAATGAATAATAAAAGACTAGGTAAAATTATAATTACAACAAACTTTACAGTAGGGTGAAAAGAAGAAGCAAAGCCTAATGCTGCACCTTGATTTTCTACTTTAGTTAAGGTTAAATGATTGCCGATAACTTCAATATGATCAAATTCGGCAATGTTTTTACGAACCACAGATTTAGATACTTGATCACAACCAAAGTTTAATGTGATCAATATAAGAATGATAAAACTCTTAAAAATTTTAGATGATTTCATAATGGTTAAGTCAATTTGGGGTAACTTAATTAATCTATTCCTAGGCAATAAATATATCATTTTTATTTTAAGTGGGCAGAATTAACAAAACTTTGAGGCTATTTGAGCTGTATTTTACTCATAAATCTATGTAAAAATAGTATTTTTAACATGCTGTGATTGTGTGCGTGTATTGTGTTTGAAAATGTTGCAAACTAACATCTTAAACTTTTATATGTTATGATTACAATATTAAAATAAAATTGATGGAAAATTTGAATAAGAGAAAAGGTTTTCTCTTTAAAACCTATGAAGCGCCTTATCAATCACCATTTGATAAACTTTTTGACATTTTTAAAGAGTTAATCACACATACCTCTGGAGATTTAGATGAGGCATTAGATTGGCTTCGTGAATTGGATGTAGAATATAGTTTGACTACAGAAGATTATACCATAGACGACTTTATTGAAGATTTAAAGAAGAAAGGATATATACGAGAAGAAATAAAGCCAGATGGAAAAGGAGGAATGGCCATTACTGCTAAAACAGAACAAGCGATACGACAACGTGCTTTAGACCAGATATTTGGAAACCTAAGAAAAGGAATGGCTGGAAATCATAAAGCTAAGCAGAGTGGAAGGGGTGATGAGCATACAGGAGAATTCAGATCGTATAATTATGGAGATTCTCTAGATCGAATTTCAATGACCGAAAGTTTAAAAAATTCACAAATTAATAATGGTGTAGATAGCTTTAGGCTTACTGAAAATGATTTAGTAGTAGAAGACACGCATTATAAAGCTCAAATGAGTACCGTGTTAATGATAGACATAAGTCATAGTATGATATTGTATGGAGAAGATCGTATAACACCTGCTAAAAAAGTAGCTATGGCATTAGCAGAACTTATTACCAGAAGATATCCAAAAGATACCTTAGATATATTGGTATTTGGTAATGACGCATGGCCTATAGAAATTAAAGACCTTCCCTATTTAAAAGTAGGACCTTATCATACCAATACAGTTGCAGGGTTACAACTGGCAATGGATATGTTACGAAGAAAACGTAATACAAACAAACAAATTTTTATGATTACAGATGGCAAACCAAGTTGTTTGCGATTAAAAGATGGAACGTATTATAAAAATAGTGTAGGATTGGATACTCATATCGTTGATAAATGTTATAATATGGCACAACAGGCCCGTAAATTACGTATTCCAATTACCACTTTTATGATTGCCCAAGATCCTTATCTACAGCAATTTGTGAGTCATTTTACAGAGGCAAATCAAGGAAAAGCGTTTTATACAGGATTAAAAGGGCTCGGAGAAATGATTTTTGAAGACTACGAGCAAAATAGAAAAAAGAAAATAAGATAACATAGTAATGAATCATCAAGAAATAAAAACATTAGGAGATTTAAAAAAATCTGGATATACCCCAAAAAGTATTAAAGATGAATTGAGAGATAATCTTCGAACAAAAATAAAAAACGGAGAACCTACATTTGAAAAGGTTTGGGGGTATGAAAATACCGTTATTCCCGAATTAGAAAGAGCAATGCTTTCTAGACATAATATAAATTTGCTAGGACTAAGAGGGCAAGCAAAGACACGTTTAGCAAGATTGATGGTGAATTTTTTAGATCAGTGGATTCCAGTAGTAAAAGGTTCAGAAATCAATGACGATCCTATCGCACCACTCTCGCGATATGCAAAAGAACTTATAAAAAAAGAAGGCGATGAAACTCCTGTAGAATGGATGCATCGTAGTGATCGGTTTTTTGAGAAATTAGCAACACCAGATGTAACTGTTGCAGATTTGATTGGAGACGTAGACCCTATTAAAGCGGCAAATTTGAAATTGTCATATGCAGATGAGCGTGTTATTCATTTTGGAATGATACCACGTGCCAATCGATGTATTTTTGTAATTAATGAATTACCAGATTTACAAGCTCGTATTCAAGTAGCTTTATTTAATATTTTACAGGAAGGAGATATTCAAATACGAGGTTTTAAACTGAGATTATCGTTAGATATTCAATTTGTTTTTACTGCCAATCCTGAAGATTATACCAACAGGGGAAGTATTGTGACCCCGTTAAAAGATAGAATAGGATCACAAATATTAACACATTACCCAGAAAGTGTTGAGATTGCCAGAACCATTACAGAGCAAGAGGCAACAACAGATGAAGCGCAAAGCAATGCCGTATACATCCCTTCACTAGCGATGGATATTTTAGAACAAATTAGTTTTGAAGCCCGGGAAAGTGAGTATATTGATGAAAAAAGTGGTGTTAGTGCTCGTATGAGTATTACCGCACTAGAAAACTTAATAAGTACTGCAGAACATAGAGTTTTAAAATCAGGAGGTGATACCACAACACTTCGTTTAGGAGATTTTATAGGAATCATTCCTTCCATAACAGGAAAGGTAGAATTGGTTTATGAAGGAGAACAAGAAGGCGCAGCTTCTGTAGCTCGTATTTTAATAAGCGATGCAGTTCAAACGCTTTTTTCTGAATACTTTCCAAAAATAGAAAAATTAGAACGCCCAGATGATGAAAGCCCATACAAACGATTAGTTGATTGGTTTTTTGAAGGGAACAGTGTAGAGCTTTTAGATGACATCCCAGATGAAGAATATAAAGATGAATTGGATGCGGTAAAACCTCTTAATGATTTAATTGAGAAATATCAACCAGAAATACCACTAAAAGATCGTTATTTCTTAAAAGAGTTCTTATTATGGGGTTTGGTTGAATTCAAAAAATTAAGCAAACACGAAATAGAAAAAGGATATCAATTTAAAGATTTGTTTGGAAGTTATATCAATAGAATATAAAATTTATAAGATTATAAAGTAACAGACTCTATATTTATAAATCTGGTTAGACATGTTCGTTTTTATACAATTTATGACATATGAAATATATAGTTTTAAAGAGAACTTTAAAATTATTATATCATGAGAAAAAAGAATTCAAAGAAAATTTCTTTAAAAAAAAATGTTATTTCTAAACTACAATTATCAAAAATTGAAGGAGGAGTAGATAGAGGTAAAGTAAGTGTGGGAAAAAAATGCAGAAGCTTAATTAATCTCTGTAATAAAATTGAATAAATGAACTGTAAATAAATAGGAAAAGAAATATTATTCCTTTTCCTATTTAATTTTAATATCATAAGGTTTCTAAAAGCAAAATACTAAAATCACTTTCTATAGTTACTTTACCATCTTTTACAACAGCCGTATTACCTGAATACTTATCTCTTATAGTTGTTCCTTCAGAAAAAGTAGCTCCTGTTAATATTTCTTTGGTTCCAATAGGTGCGTCTAAAGCAACTATAACTGTATCTAGATAGTTATCTGTAGATAACGTACGAGAGAAAACATAGGCTATTTGAGGAATTGCTTGATGCCTCCCAATTCCTATAGCTGGATGGTCTCTTCTAAATGTACCAAGTTTTTGGTAATGCTTTAAAAGTAGCTTTGTATTTGGATCGTTATTTATGGCCTCCCAATTCATAAAAGAACGAAGTGTAGCATCTCCTTGTGTTCCTTCTATAATAAGTGAACGCGAAGATTCATCTCCATAATAAATTTGAGAAGCTCCTGGTGTTAATAACAATTTAGTAGCTGCTTCGTATGTTTTTAAACGTTCTTTGTCAAAGGGACTACCGTCATCATGCGAAGTCATATAGTTGACAACGCTTTTCCCTTTTAAAGAAGTATTTAAAAGGCTATCATATTTATTAAAAATTTGCTCATAATCATTTAAAGCATCGTATTTAAGTTCAAAATTGATAAGGCTCTTAAATCCATTATCGTAATAATTTACAATTTGATCACCAATATCAAAGTCTTTTCCACTTGATATATTATAATTATAAACTTCTCCCATCATAAAAAAGTCAGTGTCGTCAAGTACTTCTTCAGGATGTTCTTTTTTCCAATCATTGAAAGCAATGGTAGCTTCTTCGTATAAGTTTGCCCATACAAATTCTTCTGTATGTTTTACGGTATCAACACGAAATCCGTCGATACCCAAATCCCTAACATAATCTGTTAACCATTTGATGATATAATACCTAGGAGCTTTGGGATGCTTTGTACGCTCAAAAAAAGTGTTTAAGGAAGTCATTTCTTCTTCATAACGTCCTTCTGCTTTCCATTTTTCTATAAGTTGTTGAGGTAATTTAACAGTATTATTACTAGCAGTAAGAATATCAGGAAGATTGGCTACCAACGTGCAATTAACAGTAGTGTCATAACTAGTAAATTCACACGGAGGAGTTGTACGAACCCATTGACCTCCCCAAACAGGATCTTCTTTTGTTACTGGACCAGTATGATTGATAACAACATCCATTAAAATTCTAATTCCTTTTTGATGCGCAGTTTGTATAAGTTCAGTTAATTCTTCTTTAGTTCCAAAATTTGGATCTAAAACAGTCCAGTCTTTTGTCCAGTACCCATGATACCCATAAGTATTTCCGGTTCCTTCATCTACAGAACCATGAATTTGTTCAACTACAGGAGTAAACCAGATAGCATTAATTCCTAGATCTGTAAAATAGTTTTCATTAATCTTTTGTGTGATACCTTTAATATCACCACCCATAAAATTTCTTAAAACCGCAGTTTCTTTAGTTCTATTTAATGTAAGATCGTTAGATGTGTCACCGTTATTAAAACGATCTGTTAACAGAAAATATATATTGGCGGCTTCCCAAAAGAACGGAGTTGTTACTTCTTCTGTTTTTTCAACAACCTCAGAAGTATTGTTTTTACAACCTAGAACGATCATAGACATGACCAAAAGGAAATATACATTTTTCATTTATTTAAGCTTTATATTAAAAAAAATAAAGCTAAAACTATGAAAAACGAAGAAGCATAAAAAGGAAAAAATTAGTTTTCTCTACTTAAAACTTTGTACTCTTCATAACAACCACTAATAGCATCTAGTATTTGAAGATCATTAGCAGTTTGAATAAATTCTTTAGAATAATTGCAATTTCTAAGAATAATTTCAAGATCATCTTTGTCTACTTGTATTAAAGCTACTAGTGTTTCTCTATCAAACTTTGAGGCTAATAAATTTCTAATTTCATCATCTTCTTTCATTTTTCTCAATTTTCTAAGCTGTTTGGGTTTTTTACCAAAAATATTATTGAGAGAAGTTGCTGGGTCAAAAATTGCAGAGAGCACTTTAGATACTTTACTTGGATTACCTGCTTCATAACCTTTTGAAAGTCCAGAAATACTATATCGATATGAATTGTTTACAGGAATATTTTTAGCGTCTATTTCTAAATACCCAGTTAATTGATAAGGACGTACAACTACTTCTTCTAATGCATATGCAAGTTCAGTAAGCCCTATTCTAGTGCCTTCTTTAAATTTAAGAATATCATTTGTTACACGAACCTTGATAGGTTTAAATCCAATAAATGAGAAATAAAGCGTATCATTAACTGCAGCAGCGATTTCAAATTTTCCTTCTTCTGAAGTAATAGCACCGATTACCTTGTTTAAATTGAGAACATGAACGTTACTCATTGGGAAGTCGGTTTGCGCATTTACAACAAGACCTACAACCTTCGTATCTTCTTCAGATTTGTTCTCTTGAGCAAAGCCAAAAGTTATTCCAAAAAAAGTTAAAACAAATAAAAGTTTTTTCATAGTACAAATTACGCACCTAAAATACTAAACAAAACAACAAGAAAGTGTAATGAGATATTATTTATCGAAAAATTAACAACAAAGAATTAATATCTTCGCTTGCTTTTTTTGTTGCCTCCTTTAAAAGAATCGCTTCTAAATCCATCTTTTTTTCCAGATCTATCTCCTTTTCTTTTAGAGTCTGAAGAAAAACCACGGTCTCTTCTCTTGTTGCGATCACCTCCACCATCTCTGCCGCGTCTACCGCCGTCTCTACCACGTCTACCGCGTCCACCTCCGCCAGGATTGCTAGAGATTTCTACATTGATAAATCTTCCTTCTAGTTTAAAATCTTTGAATGTAGAGAGGATTGCTTCCGTATGAGATGCATCTGTATTAAAAAACGAAAAACTCTCTTTAACATCTACTCTAAAAACATCATCCCTACCAAGCGACATAGTATCTTTGATAAAGTCTTTTAAACTCATCCAATCATAGCCATCACGTTCTCCAACATTAACAAAGTAACGTACGTTACCATTGTCTGGAATAGTACCAGTCCCTCTATTGTTAACAGATCGTTCTCGATTTGAACCTCCAGAAACATTTAAATCTTTAGCATTTTTATAATAATTAAAGAATCTGCCAAATTCTACAGAAACCATCTTTTTAATCAATTCTTCACGATCAAGATCTTTTAAAACATCATTAATAGCCGGCAAGTAATGATCAATTTCTGTATTAACTTCTGTATTTTTAATTTTGCTAGCTAAATGATATAATTGAATTTCACAAATCTCAATATTGGTAGGTATTTTTTTAGCAACAAAATCTTTTTTAATAATTCTCTCTATAGAGCGTATTTTTCGAATCTCACTTTTTGGTAATATCACCATAGAGATTCCGGATTTTCCGGCTCTTCCCGTTCTACCACTACGATGTGTATAGGTTTCTATTTCATCAGGTAATTGGTAATTTATAACATGTGTAATATTATCTACGTCAATACCTCTGGCAGCAACATCAGTAGCAACCAACATTTGAATTTGTCGTGTTCTAAAAGAACGCATCACCGTATCTCGTTGGTTTTGACTTAAATCACCATGTATTGCAGCTGCACTATATCCATCTTCGATAAGTTTTTCTGCGACGTTTTGAGTATCTCTTTTTGTACGACAGAATATAACTGAAAAAATATCTGGATTTGAATCTGCTAGTCTTTTTAAGGCCAAGTAGCGATCTCTTCCATTAACCATATAATATTCATGTTGTACAGAATCTGATCCAGAATTTTTAGCACCTACTGTAATTTCCTTTGGTGCATGCATAAATTTTTTGGCAATTGTAGCAACCTCTCTAGGCATGGTTGCAGAAAACAACCATGTATTTTTTTCATCAGGAGTATGTGATAAAATTGAAGTAATATCTTCATAGAATCCCATATTAAGCATTTCATCAGCTTCATCTAATACACAGTATTCGATTTTAGTAATGTTTACTAAAGACCGATTAATCATATCTTGCATTCTTCCAGGAGTAGCTACTATAATTTGAGCGCCTCTTTTAACCTGTCTAGCCTGATCTGTAATACTAGCACCACCATAAATAGCAACTACATTAAGTCCTTTTGTATATTTTGCGTAATTTTTAATCTCATTGGTAATCTGTAAACACAATTCTCTGGTTGGTGATAATATAAGTGCTTGTGTTGTTCTGCTTTGCGCATCAACTTTTTGAATTAAAGGAAATCCAAAAGCAGCAGTTTTCCCTGTACCTGTTTGCGCCAAGGCAACCAGATCTGTATCATCTTTTAATAAAATAGGGATCGCTTTTTCTTGTACTTCACTGGGCTTTTCAAACCCTAAATCGGTAATAGCTTGTAATAGACCTTGATTAAGGCCTAAATCTTGAAATGTACTCATCGTTTTCGTTAACGGTTATGTTTGTCGTGTTAGTTGTAGAAGTATATCGACGAAACATTTACCTTAAACTTCTGAATAACACTATCCTCACCCTGAGGAATTTTAAAGGCGCAAAGGTACGGTTTTTATTTTGTTTATTGTTTGACGAATATTGAACATATTTTATTTTGAATAATAGTATATTTTCTATCTTTAAATTACCAATATTAAATTTGAGTTTGATACTAAAATCATAGATGTAGAAAGTGATATCATCTTAGAAAACTAATAGAAACTGGTACATTGGGCAAAATTACAGAGTTAAGATATCATCTTGAATATTTTAAATATATATTGTTTTTTCTCGATACGTATTTTATTTTTTTAAATAATCGATGAGTTGATACATGGCTTTGGCTCTATGACTAATATCATTTTTAATAGTAAGTGGTAATTCTGCGAATGTTTTATCATATCCTTCAGGTTGAAAAATTGGGTCGTATCCAAACCCGTGTGTTCCTTTTCTTCCTTTGATAATCTCGCCGCAAACAATACCTTGAAAAAGTACTTTTTCATCATTTTCTAAATTCATGGCAATAACGGTCTTAAACCGTGCTTTTCTATTAGTTTCGTTCTCTAATTCATCTAGTAATTTATTTATATTGTCATTAGCGTCTTTTTGTTCACCTGCGTACCGTGCAGAATAAACACCAGGAGCTCCATCAAGAGCCTCTACCTCTAAGCCCGTATCATCTGCAAAACAATTGTAACCGTATTTTTTTCTAATGTAATTAGCTTTTAAAATGGCATTCCCTTCTATAGTATTTGAAGTTTCAGGAATTTCTTCTAAACAACCAATATCGTTTAAGCTTAATACTTCAATATGATGAGGAAGTAATGCTTTTATTTCAATAAGCTTGTTATTATTATGAGTAGCAAATACAAGTTGCATTTTGTAGATTTAAGGTTATAGTATAAATGTAACAGTTTGTTAGTAATCTAAACAAGCGCTATAGTTAAAAAGTAAGATAAATTCGTTTAAGGTATTTGCGAAAGAAATAGACAACTCATATTTATTTATGATGATAAGGCTCATTTTTTAAAATAGTAAAAGCTCTATATAGTTGTTCTATAAAAAACAATCGTATCATTTGATGCGAAAATGTCATACTAGATAATGAAATCTTAGCTGTTGTTCTTTTGTGTACTGCTTCAGAAAACCCATAAGGCCCTCCAATAACAAATACCATTGTTTTTAATCCAGAATTCATTTTCTTTTGAAGGTATTTTGAAAATTCTATAGAACTATAAGAAACTCCTTTTTCATCTAATAAAAAAAGATGATCACTAGATTGAAGTTTACTTAATATAAGGGCTCCTTCTTTTTCTTTTTGTTGTTCTGTAGATAAATTTTTAGTGTTTTTTATGTCAGGCAATATTTCAAAACTGAATCGAATGTAAAAACCCAATCGTTTTTGATAGTCATTTATGAGCTGTATTAAATTTTTATTATCAGTCTTGCCTATTGCTATAAGTTTAATATCCATACATCAAAAGTAAACATAAGTCTGATAAATCAAGATACTAAGATGTTTGAATTTGAGACTTGTTTCTTGTGATTTAGAGGTTCCTTTTTTTATTTTAGCTAAAAAAATAAAAATGATTTCTAAAGAACAATTTGACTTTGAAATTAAATCAATTATAGAAAATGCCATTCGAGAAGATATCGGTGATGGTGATCATAGCTCATTGGCTTGCATTCCAGCATCTGCAAAAGGAAAAGCGAAGTTGTTAGTAAAAGATACGGGAATCATCGCAGGGATTGATTTTGCAAAGAAAGTTTTTGAATATGTAGATTCGGAGATGAAAATAGAAACATTGATTAAAGATGGAGATAGCGTAGTTTATGGAGATATTGCTTTTTATATAGAAGGAAGCTCTCAATCTATATTAAAAGCAGAACGATTAGTGCTTAATGCAATGCAGCGAATGAGTGCCATTGCCACTAAAACAAACCAATTTGTAAAACTTTTAGAGGGATTGCCAACAAAAATACTAGATACTCGTAAAACAACACCTGGAATACGAGCTTTAGAAAAATGGGCTGTAAAAATAGGAGGAGGAGAAAATCATCGATTTGCTTTATATGATATGGTGATGCTAAAAGACAATCATATTGATTTTGCAGGAGGTATTGTCAAAGCGATTGATAAAACCAAAGTGTATTTGAATGATTTAGGAAAAGACTTAAAAATAATAGTAGAAGCAAGAGATCTGGAAGAAGTAACCAAAATTCTTAAAGCTGGTGGTGTATATAGAATATTATTAGACAATTTTAATTATGAAGATACCAGAACAGCAGTTAGAACGATAGGAAATAAGTGTTTGACAGAATCATCCGGAGGGATTAATGAAGAAACGATTAGAAAGTATGCAGAATGCGGGGTTAATTATATCTCTTCTGGAGCACTTACGCATTCGGTATATAATATGGATTTGAGTCTAAAAGCGATTTGAAATGTCTGTAGAGATAGAAGAAAAACTTTCTAAAATACCTATAGTAAATATTATAGTTAAACTCCTTAAAAAAGTGCAATTAAAAGCTTTTGAAGGACTGTCTCTATATGATTTAATAGAAATGTATGTTACAGGTATTTTTAAAGGAGCCGTTTCTTCTAGGGCAAGTGCTATTGCATTTAGCCTTTTTATGGCTTTGTTTCCAATGCTTCTTTTCCTATTAAATTTGATACCTTTTATTCCAGTAGAAGATTTTGACAGAGAGTTTTTAGGGTTTTTAGAATCGTTCTTACCTTCTGCAACTAGTGATTTTTTTGAATCCATCTATGCAGATATTAATAAACAATCGGGTCTTTTATCGTCTTCATTTTTATTGTCAATTATATTTATAGCCAATGGTATTAATGCTATTTTTAGCAGTTTTGAAAACTCATATCATGTAGAGTTAACGCGCAATTTCTTTAAACAATATTGTTATGCGGTTTTAATAGGGTTGCTACTATCCATATTATTAATAGCCTCTAGTGTAGCTTTTATTTATTTTGAAGTCTATATTATACAATATGTAAGCGATTTTGCAGAAAAAACACAAGGAGTTAATCATCTAAGAGGGGATGAAATAGGAGTGAAGTTTGGAAAAATTCTCTTTTTTGGTATTATCACATACGTTTTTACTGCTATTTTATATTATTTTGGTGTGGTAGAAGGAAAGAAAGCAAAATTTTTCTCTTCAGGAGCATTGCTAACTACCATACTCATTTTAATTACAACCTATCTTTTTGGGATCTATGTTGATAAATTTGCTCGATATAATGAACTTTATGGAGCTATTGGAGCGTTATTGATATTGATGGTATATATATGGTTAAACGCAAATATTTTATTATTAGGCTTTGAGTTAAATGCATCGCTTAATAAATTGAAGAGAAAGCGTAAGGTTCATAAAAAATAATTGTCAAATTGTAAGATGCCCAAAGATAAAATGATAAAAAAAATACTTACAACCTTCTTTTTCCTTTTTTTAGGAATCTTATCTGCAAATGCCCAAAATATTTATGGAAAATGGAAAACAGTAGATGACAATACTGGAGAAACTAAAGGAGTTGTAGAGTTTTTTGAAGAAAATGGAAAGGCCTATGGACGCGTTATAAAAATACTGCATCCAGATCCTGAAAAACAAAAAGAACGCTGTAATAGATGTAGAGATGAACGTAAAGGAGAACTTGTTTTAGGAATGGTAGTCATTAGAGATTTGAAACAAAATGGAAAGTATTATGGCGGCGGAAAAGTTCTTGATCCGGAAAATGGTAGAGAATATCAATGTTATGCAAAGCTTTTAGGTGACAATAGGTTAAAATTGAGAGGATATTTAGGCATACCACTTATAGGGAGAACGCAATATTGGTATAGAGATAATTAAAGTTAAAAAAAGAAATCATTTTTTTTCGATTTCAACTGGAAGAAATTTAACTTTGTGCTATGTCATATTTTATTGATGTAATTCTTCCAATACCCTTAAAAAAACTATTTACATATCAAGTAAACAAGTCTGAAGCTTCTTTTCTTAAACCAGGCATTCGAGTGGCTGTTCCTTTTGGCAAGACTAAGATCTACACAGCTTTGGTTTATAATATTCATACAACAGCTCCAGAGCTTTATGAAGCTAAAGAGATTCATCAGATACTAGATGAAAACCCAATAGTAAATACTATTCAATTGCAGCACTGGTTTTGGCTTGCAAAATATTATATGTGTAGTGTTGGAGAGGTTTTTAGAGCAGCAGTTCCCAGTTCTTTTCTTTTGGAAAGCGAAACTATTGTCATAAAAAACGAACAAGTAATTCCTGATGAGTTAACTCTTAAAGATGAAGAATGGTTGGTCTATGAAGCTTTGCAATATCAATCTGTATTACGGATTCAAGAGATCATGGATATTGTAGATAAAAAAAATGTACTACCTATTTTAAAGAGATTAATAGACATAGATGTAATTACACTTAAAGAAGAAGTGTATGAACAATATAAACCCAAATTGGTTAAGTATGTTAAGATAAATGATGAATACTCGTCTGATAAAGCTTTAGAAGAATTACTAGATACGATGTCTAGAGCTCCAAAACAAAAACAAGCAATTCTTAGCTTTTTTTCTTTATCAGCAACAACAAAAAAACCAATCAAATCAAAAGATTTAGAGAATAAGGGAGAAGTATCTACTGCAGTTATAAAAGCACTTGTTGATAAAGGAATATTAGATCAGTATTATTTGCAAACAGATAGGATATCATACCAATCTGAAAAACAAAATGATTCAAAGAAGCTCAATGAATATCAAGAAGTAGCATTAAAAGAGATAAAGCAAGAGTTTGAGAATAATGATGTTGTTATGTTACATGGAGTTACCTCTTCAGGTAAGACAGAGGTCTATGTGAAACTTATTGAAGAAGTAATGACGACCGGAAAACAAGTACTGTATTTATTACCAGAAATAGCCTTAACAACGCAATTAATACAGCGACTTCAATCGTATTTTGGAGCACAAATAAGCGTATATCACTCTAAATACTCATTGCATGAACGTGTTGAGGTTTGGAATAATATTTTAGATAATAAATCAAAAATACAAATTGTTCTAGGAGCTCGATCCTCGGTTTTTTTACCATTTTCTAATCTAGGATTGATAATTATTGATGAAGAACATGAAACTTCTTTCAAACAATTTGATCCTGCACCTCGATACCATGCTAGAGATGGTGCTATCGTATTATCAAAATTTCATAAGGCTAAAATTGTATTGGGTTCAGCAACACCTTCTGTAGAAAGTTATTACAATTCAATTAAACATAAGTACGGGCTTGTTGAAATAAACAGAAGACATGGCAATGTTTTGCTCCCGGAAATGGAATTGGTAGATATTAAAGAGAAATATAGAAAGAAGCAAATGAAAGGGCATTTTTCGGATCGCCTTTTAGAAGAAATTGCAGAAGCATTAGAAAATAAAGAGCAGGTTATTCTATTTCAAAATAGAAGAGGATATGCTCCTATGATAGAATGTAATACTTGTGGGCACGCACCGCAATGTCCTAATTGTGATGTGAGTTTAACATATCATCAATACAAAAGTCAATTGCGATGTCATTACTGTGGGTATCATATGGCACAACAACAAAGTTGCCAAGCCTGCGGAGGAAACGATTTGAATACAAAAGGCTTTGGTACAGAGCAAATTGAATTAGAATTGAAATCATTATTGCCAGATACTTCTATAGGAAGAATGGATTCTGATACTACACGAGGAAAATATGGATATGAAAAAATTATTACTGCTTTTGAACAGCAAGAAATAGATATATTAGTAGGAACACAAATGCTCACTAAGGGATTAGATTTTAGAAATGTTACACTAGTTGGTGTCATGAATGCAGATACCTTACTTAATTATCCAGATTTTAGAGCCTATGAAAGAAGTTTTCAATTAATACAACAAGTAGCAGGAAGAGCAGGAAGAACAGAAAAAAGAGGAAAAGTAATTATACAAACTTACAACCCTTATCATCAAATTTTACAACAAGCCTCGATGAATAAATTTGACGAAATGTTTAAAGATCAATTAAACGATAGACGCCAATTTAAATACCCTCCTTTTTATAGATTGATTAAAATAACGATTAAACATAAAGATTATAATAAAGTAAATGAAGGGGCTGCATGGTTGGCAAAATCTTTACAAAATAGTTTTAAAGAACATGTTTTGGGTCCAGAATTTCCTCCAGTATCACGTATACGAAATGAATATATAAAAACTATCCTCATTAAAATTCCACCAAAACAATCAGTAAAATTAACAAAAGATATTATTAGAAAAATTGATACTAGTTTTAATGCAATAACAGCATATAGAAGTATTCGTATTATCTATAATGTAGATCCGTATTAATTGTTGTTAAGCGCTTCAGTTAATTCAGCTTTTTTGTTTCTACTTAAAGGAATTAATTTTCCATTAACTTCAACATTCTTGCTGTTAAACTTTTGTATTTTATCAAGATTCACAATATAAGATTTATGAATTCTTAAAAAACGCTCTGCAGGAAGCTCTTGTTCAAAGGCTTTCATTGTAGAAAGAATAACAATATTTGCTTCGTCTGTAACTAATTTTATATAATCACCTAAAGCTTCTACCCAATTAATCTCACTTAATAAAACTTTTCGTTTTTTAAGATTACTTTTCACAAAGATGTGCTCTTCATCTTCTTTTGTAGCATTTTGAAGCTGATAGTTTTGAATCGCTCTTTTTACAGAAGCTTCAAAACGTTCATTAGTAATTGGTTTGTGAAGATAATCAGTAACATCATAATCAAATGCTTTGAGCGCATAATCTGCTTTCCCAGTTACTAATATTATTTGCGGAGGTGCATCTAGGGCTTCGATAAGATCAAAACCACTAACAACAGGCATTTCAACATCTAAAAAGATAAGATCTATTTTTTCGTTTTTTAACCCATTTTTTGCTTCAATTCCGTTACTATATTCTGCAACTAGGTTCAAAGAAGGATGATTTTTGATCAAACGAGCGACTGCCATTCTTTGTAAATTGGAGTCATCAACTATTATGCAATTCAACCTCATTATGTACCTTAAATTTCTATGATAATTAGTTCATGACAATTTTAGTGAAAAAAATACACTCCCACAATTAATGTTGATAAAATAGCCACTTGTTAAAGAAATATAACGTATTATATACAATAATATTTGATATTAGAATGATAATTAATATCTTTGCACGCTTAAATTTAAAATAATATTTATGAATCATTATGAAACTGTTTTCATTCTAAATCCCGTTTTATCTGAATCTCAGATAAAGGAAACAGTTAAGAAGTTCGAAGATTTCTTAACTTCAAAGGGCGCAGAGTTTGTATCAAAAGAAGATTGGGGGCTAAAAAAATTGGCATACCCTATTCAAAACAAGAAAAGTGGATTTTACCATCTTTTTGAATTTAAATTAGAAGGCGCTGCAGTGGCACCTTTTGAAGTAGAATTCAGACGTGACGAGCGTGTAATGCGTTACCTAAATGTTGCATTAGATAAACATGCAATATCATGGGCAGAAAGAAGAAGAACGAAATTAAAACAAAAAGCTTAGTAGTATGTCATCTATCGAACAACAAGCAAAAGGAAAAAAAGATGGAGAAATTAGATATTTAACTCCATTAAATATAGAAACTAATAAGGCGAAAAAATACTGTCGCTTTAAAAAATCAGGTATTAAATATATAGATTATAAAGATCCGGATTTCTTATTGAAGTTTGTAAACGAGCAAGGTAAAATTTTGCCTAGAAGACTTACAGGAACTTCTTTAAAATACCAACGTAAGGTATCTGTAGCAGTTAAAAGAGCGCGTCACTTGGCTTTAATGCCATATGTAGCTGATTTATTAAAATAAAAAAGGCAAAACTATGGAACTTATATTAAAGAAAGACGTAGAAAACTTAGGTTTTCAAGATGATGTGGTAAATGTAAAGAATGGTTATGGCCGTAATTATTTGATACCACAAAAGCTTGCTGTTTTAGCAACGCCATCTGCTAAAAAAGTATTGGCAGAAAACTTAAAACAAAGAGCTTTTAAAGAGAAGAAAATAGTAGATGATGCTCAAAAAGTAGCAGAAGCTATTAAAGCGCTGGAAATAAAAATTTCAGCTAAATCTGGAGAAGGAGATAAACTTTTTGGATCTATTAACAATGCAAACTTGGCTGATGCTATTGAAAAAGCTGGACAAAAAATTGATAAAAAATTCATCAGTGTTATAGGTGGAACTATCAAGAGAACAGGGAAATACAATGCAACAATTCGTTTACATAGAGATGTAGTTGTAGATTTCCCATTTGAAGTTGTTTCAGAGAAGAAATAAGAAATTTAATTTCATAATTAATTATACAATAGCCATCTAAAAATTAGATGGCTATTTTTTTCAAATAAAATGAAGTATACACGTCTTACAAAAGAACAATTAGAAGCACTGCATAAAGAGTTTATAAACTTTCTTGCAACACAATCTATTACAGGAGATGAATGGGAAGATATAAAGAAAACGAAACCAGAAACGGCAGAAGAAGAGTTGGATGTTTTTAGTGATCTCATTTGGGAAGGAGTTTTGAGTAAAGTTGATTTTTTAGAAAATATATCAGAGCAATCTCTTCAATTGTTTAAATGTGAAGAAGGACAAATACGCCTTATAGCAGTTAAGATTAATAATACAGCTATTAATTTGTTGACAAATGAAGGTTTTAATTGGTTTCAAAATAATATTATGCATGATGATGTTACAATGTATACAGCATCTAAGGCTTATTCTGAAGATAAAAGATTGGATATTTTTAAACTCATACAACAAGGTCTACAAATAAGCAAAGGAGAACTCTTTACTACCTTAGAACAACTAATTGAATAAAACGATTATATTTTAATAATAAACTGTCATAACTTTTCTTGTTCCCAATTCGTCTTAAATTAAGATATTTGCAAAGATTATAAAAATAACCCATGTCACAACGACCCGGAATTCCAAAAGGAACACGCGATTTTTCACCCATAGAAGTAGCAAAACGAAACTACATTATCAATGTTATTAAAAAATATTTTACCACATTTGGTTTTTCGCCCATAGAAACTCCTTCTTTTGAAAACTCTAATACTTTGATGGGAAAGTATGGGGATGAAGGCGATCGATTGATATTTAAAATATTAAATTCTGGAGATTATCTTAAAAAAGTAGACGAAGCATCCTTTTCTAATAAGAATTCTATAGCATTTACAAAGGAAATTTCAGAAAAAGCACTTCGCTACGATTTAACAGTTCCTTTTGCCAGATATGTGGTAATGCATCAAAACGAAATAGACTTTCCTTTTAAGCGATATCAAATTCAACCAGTATGGAGAGCAGATCGCCCTCAAAAAGGTCGCTTTCGTGAATTTTATCAATGTGATGCAGATGTAGTTGGATCAAAATCTCTATTACAAGAAGTAGATTTTATTCAGTTATATGATACTGTTTTTTCAGAATTAAAAGTAGAAGGCATTACTATAAAACTGAACAATCGAAAAATTTTATCAGGAATTGCTGAAGTTATCGGAGCTAAAGACAAGCTTATAGACTTCACAGTTGCATTAGATAAATTAGATAGAATAGGAGAGGAAGGTGTAAAAAAGGAAATGCTCTCCAAAGGCATTTCAGAAGAAGCAATCACAAAAGCTCAAGTTTTGTTTAACTTTTCAGGAACCAATGAAGAACGTCTTATAGAATTAAAAATGTTGTTAAAAAATTCTCTAGAAGGATTGGAAGGAGTAGAAGAGTTGTCTTTTATGATGGATACTATTGCTTCACTTGGTCTTAAAACAACAACATTAGAACTAGATGTTACTTTGGCTCGAGGGCTTAATTATTATACAGGCGCCATTTTTGAAGTAAGCGCTCCTAAAGAAGTAAAAATAGGCTCTATAGGAGGAGGAGGACGTTACGATGACCTCACAAGTGTCTTTGGATTGAAAAATATAGGAGGGGTAGGTATTTCTTTTGGTTTGGATAGAATTTATTTAGTATTAGAAGAATTAGCCTTGTTTCCAGCATCTATTGGAGATACTATTGATGTGTTGTTTATCAATTTTGGAAAAGATGAAGCATTACAATGTCTAAAGTCAATCAACGAACTTCGTAGTATAGGCATCAAGGCAGAAATCTATCCTGATACTGCTAAAATGAAAAAACAAATGACGTATGCTAATAAGCGAAATGTTCCTTTTGCAATTTTAATTGGAGAGCAAGAATTGTTAGATAACAGTTTTGTTTTAAAGAATATGAATACTGGAGAACAAAAAGCGTATCCTTTGACAGCATTGCTAGATATTTTTAAAAAGAATTGAATTAAACAGCTATATGCTTTAGATTTTATATGTTGCTAAAAATATAAAAGCCTCTTTTTAAGAGGTTTTTTCTATACAATTAAAGTGACCGTAGTGTCGCTTTTCTCAAAGATTTTTCAGATAATACCATAAAAATAGTTGATGGCTTCTAAACAAATGAAAACTATTATTTGATTAGAAAAAAACATCAATAAAAATGATGTCTTGATTCAAGAATTCAATGTCTGAATTCTTGAAATGAAGCAATAAGCGATTGTATTTCATTGAATTAGAAAATAATTTAGAGCCTTCAATTATTAACTAAAAAATTTATTAATTATGAAAAAACAAAAGATTAAGAATTTGAGATTAGGAAAAAGTAAGGTGGCAAATTTAAAAATGAATTCTTTAAATGGAGGTGTTGTAACGAAAGATGAACCTACAAGCCCTATTAGATGCCATACAGCTGCATGTGGTAATACTTTTAACTTTTGTGTTACGATACCTGTTCCAGATGCTGGTGATGATTCGTTTAATATTGATTGTCAAAATAGTATAACTTGTGATGGATAATTAATTAGATTAAATTCTAATTTAGAATTATTTATATTAAAACTCTTTAGGATTAGATTCTGAAGAGTTTTTTTTTATAATGAGATTAGGAGTGAATTTTGGTTAATTAGAATTACTTCGCTTTGCTCAGTGATTCTAAAAGGGGGAGGCTTTACATCAAAAATCTTGATATTTTGCACCTGTTTAATTTGTGATCTTTTAGTTTTAGATACAAACATCTATCTTCAAGAATTACCTCGCTTTGCTCAGTGATTCTAAAAGGGAGAAGCTTTACATCAAAAATCTTGATATTTTGCACCTGTTTAATTTGTGATCTTTTAGTTTTAGATACAAACATCTATCTTCAAGAATTACCTCGCTTTGCTCGGTGATTCTCAAAAGGGAGAAGCTTTACATCAAAAATCTTGATATTTTGCATCTGTTTAATTTGTGATCTTTTAGAATTTTTGTTTAACAGTAGTAAGTTACAGTTTTCAAGAATTACCTCGCTTTGCTCGGTGATTCTCAAAAGGGAAAGCTTTACAAAGAAAAGCCTAAACACTAGATGTTTTTATCTTTTAGAATTTTTGTTTAACAGTAGTAAGTTACAGTTTTCAAGAATTACCTC
>CAYMDH010000004.1:0-40741 GCA_964389205.1 uncultured Flavobacteriaceae bacterium | reverse complement strand
GCTTTGCTCGGTGATTCTCAAAAGGGAAAGCTTTACAAAGAAAACCTTACGCTAACGCATAATGTTATTTTTATAATCTTCAATTTTAGATGTAAACATCAAATTTTCGATTATAAAAAAACCCTGATAAAATATCAGAGTTTTCTTTGTAGCGAGAACGAGAATTGAACTCGTGACCTCCGGGTTATGAAAGGAACGGTGTTGAGTTTTAAATATTTATAATTTACTGAAAATTAATTAGTTATAAAAATTTTAATTTTAAATGCATCCATATAATACCGATAAAACTTATAAAATGTTGTACCTATGTTGTACCCAATTTTTGTATCTTTATAGAAAGGGGAAAAATTATGGCGACGATACAGGCAGTTTTACGGAAAAAAGGGAATGGTCAGAAAAAATATCCAATTGCAATTCGAATTACAAAAAATCGGAAATCTTCATTTATTTATACTGGACAATATATAGAAGAAAAGTACTGGGATAAAAACAGGAAGAAAGTCAAAAAAGGACATCCTAATGCAATACACCTAAATCATTTGATTTTAGTAAAATTATCAGAAGTTAATGAAAAGCTTATAGCCTCAGAATCTTCTAAAGAATATAAATCTATTACCAGAATTAAAAACGAAGTGAAGCAGGAGGGAAGAAACGATTTTTATTCCTATGCACAAGCTTATTTGAAAAACCTAAAAGACAGAAAACAATTTCATCGTTACGATACAGAGAAAACGAGAATTGAACGTTTCTTGCGATATACCAAGAAAACTGAATTACCTTTTAATGATATTACAGTTAGCTTATTACGAAGATTTGAAACTTATCTGATCTTTGATCAGGGATTATTACCGAGAACAGTAATGAATTATATGATCCCTATTCGCACAGTTTATAATCTAGCGATATCAGAATCTATTGCAGACAGGAATAATTATCCTTTCGGGCGAGGAAAATATCAAATTAAATTTCCTGAGACTGAGAAGATAGGATTGAATGTAGAAGAAATACAATTATTAGAAAACGCTATTGGATTAAGCTCAGCTCAACAGCATACCTTAAATGTGTGGCTACTTAGTTTTTACTTTGCCGGAATGCGTATTACTGATGTGATTCAATTAAAATGGTCTGATTTTAAAGATGATCGTCTTTTCTATAGAATGAGCAAAAATGATAAGTTAGTATCTCTTAAAATTCCTAAAAAGGCAAAACACATTTTAGCACATTATAAAATTCCAAACTCAAATAATGAATTAGTATTCCCTGAATTATGGGGCGTTGATTTTGAAGATGCTAGATACCTACGTACTCGTATAAAAACTATTACCCGTAATTTTAATAGACATTTAAAAAAAATAGCGAGTAGGGTAGGTATAGACAAAAACCTTAGCATGCATATTTCGAGACATAGCTTTGGAAATATTTCTGGTGATAAAATTCCTGTACAAATGCTTCAAAAACTATACAGGCATTCTTCCATTACTACTACTATGCGTTATCAAGCCAATTTTATCAATAAAGATGAAGATGAGGCTTTGGATAAGGTGGTTAATTTTTGATTTTTATCTAAATGTATATGTTTTCGATTTACAAGTTTCTACATTTATTTGCCCCTTGTCTTTTAAATGTACTTGTAACCCTGATCGAGCTAAAAATAGAGTTGTCCCATTAAGTTCATTTTTAAAAGTATCGAAATCTGCCAAATAATAATTTATAGTTTCACTAGGTAAATTATACAAACATTTAGTTTCACCTGATTCTATATATATTACTTTTTTTAATTCTCCTTTATACCTATATCCATTTTTTAAATACTTAGGGAATAAAATGGTTAATACCATTTTTTTCTTATTCGAATTATAAAAGCAGAAGTCACCAATTAACTTTTTGTTACATTCAGAATCCACTGTTTTTGGATTATTATAATTTTCATTAGAATTTATTGGTCTATTAAACCCCTTATTGGCATTTGAAGTACCATTTACACTTATCCCTAAATAACTACTAACATCTTCATTGATTTCAAGATTCACTAAAGCTGCAGCCATTTGTAAAGCTGTTTCTGTATCTATTGCTTTTGCTCTTAGTTTGATTTTAGAACCTATAACAGTATAAGTACCCGTTATTATGACATCAACAGCAATAATTTTTCTTAACTTTTTTGCTGTTTGAGGATCTATATAACCTTCAGAATATAGATCATGTTCTTTAAGCAATGTTTCAAGATGTTTTCGATCTATAACTTCATAGCTCTCACCGAAATTTGTTATATAAATAGAAAAATCTTCTGTAAGATAATTCCCTAAAGGTGTAATTTCTCCATTTTCGGTTACAAAACCCCAAACAGCTATTTTTTTCTTTCCTTTAGTGTTTATTTTTTTTGCTATATTCTCAGCTAAACCTTCAAGTTTACTATCAAAATCTTGAGCAATAGCTAATTGGAAAATCAATAAAAAGATTATTATTAAAATATTTTTCATAATATATTTTTGATTTGAGTAATTATATCCTCTATTCCTTCTTTATAAGCTATAGATCTGTTAGAATTCAATGTGGCAGGGTTTTTAAATTCAAAAACTTCAACTAATTCGAGTGTTTTTGAATCATATAAATTTAGCTTTAAATCAAAGTCTAAAATGTATAAACCTCTCTTATTAATGGTTTCCAAAACATTTAACTCTCCTAGTATAATTTGATCTACATAATTGCTTAAATCTAGATTTATACTATCTAATGTACTATTAAAAGAATTCCCTGAATAGATGTTTTTAAATTCATTTTTAATAAAATTTTTATTAAATAAGTTTGTCACGGCTATGTCACCTTTCGATATAAGGTGTTTTGCAATAGGATTAGAGATTTCTAAATAATTTAAACCATCTTTTATTACAAGTATTGCAACGTCATTTTTCACAGTGTTATTAGATCGATTTAAAGAGATTATATTCTTTGAAGAACTCTTTTTATCAATTTTTCTATCTTCATTCATTATTGAATTAGCCACATTATCACTACTATAAATTGTATCAGAATTTTTACGATCAATTGTAGGATCATATTTAATAAATTCTATTTCCTCATTATTCTGAGATTCTTTCCCTTGGCGAAGTTGAAAAAAAGCGATAATTACCCTAATAATAGCAACAATTAATGTAATAAAAGCTATTACATTTCCTCTTTTAACGTATTTATATTTTTTATTCTGCAAAATTTAATAATTAAATTAAGAAATATATTTATTTTTTAAGATTTAAAAAAGGGGGAAAATCCCCTTACTTCATAATAATTAAAAAAATATTTTAAATGCTGTAATTATAATTTAGATTAATAATAATGACAAATAATAAGTTTTCGGGAATGCTTTTATTAGGAATATATGGAGATATATTAGGAGCTCCTAAAGAGAAAGAAGCAATTCATGATAATAAATATAATCCTCGTAATCCAGAAGATTTAGGAAATTTTACTGCTTTTGATGATTTTGGTCGACTCAAAGATGAAGTTCCAGATAAATGGGGAATTTGGATAGATAAGAGTATAATATCGAATATCAAAGGAATTCCAACAGATGATACTGCTTTTCGTATCATTTTTTTATATAGATGGATAGCAGAGTATGCATCGTTAGGATTTCCATTAAATGAAACAAACTTTTATAATTGGCTGAATAATGATAAGCTTCCAAAAAAATATAAAAACGTTTTAGGTGTAGAGCATTCGTATAATAAAATGAGAAGTCAGTTTTTAGAAATGTTTAAAGTGGCTTTAGATAATGATGTTAATAATGGAATTCATTTTTATAGCCCTACTCGACCAGTATTTTTTGGAAATTTTATGTATTTAGAATTAGTTTCAACTCGTTTAAATCATACGGAAGAAGATGTGCTAATTGAGTTTTATAACTTTTCAGATTTAGATAAAGGAATAGAAAAAGAATCTGGTATAGGAAATACTATTACCGCATTATGTACTGCTATCCTTCATCAATCATTGAAAAAAGAAGGTATTGGCTATAAATTAGTTTTTGATTTTCTGGAAAATACTACTATACGTTTATTAGAGTTAGCTAAGGAATTTAACTTTAAGGAAGTTGATAGAATACGAGATGCTATGATTTGGGCAATTAATATGGGAGAATCATTATCCTCAGCTTTGAAAGTTTACGAATCATTGTCAAAGATTTATTTGACGGGAGAAAATGAAAATAAATATGGATGGAAAGATGAGGATGGTAAATTGTATGCTCATCATCCTTTATTGATGTGGATACAATTATGGAGTGCATTGAGTTTCTACAGAGATTCGCCTGTAGAATCAATTACAATAACAGCAGCAGGTTATGGAGATACTGATACGGTGTCTTCTTTTCTTGGAAGTATATTAGGAGGGCTTTTAGGTAAAGATACTCTTTTAAATATTTCAATTAATGATATCCCATTAAAGGATAAAATACAAACTATCCATAGTAATATTTCATTTTTATTTAATACTGATTTATATGATATAAGCAATTTATTAATGGAAATTACTGAAGATAGTAGTGTAAGCTAATGGACAATTATTTTCTTTAGAAACCTTATATCTTGACAAGTATTTTTTGAATAATATTCATTAAAATTTAAAATTAATTGAATATCTTCTAAAATATTAAAGCTTTATCTGTTAAAATTTACGAATAATTTTATTTTAGCCTGTTTCCTTATTAACTTCTAAAGAGATCATTAGTTGATTGATTTGGTAGTTAAGTCAAGATGTGTCATTGTCATGACATCTTGCTTTTTCTCCCGATGGTCGCAAAAGGGAAAAATGAAAAGGAAGAAAGAATTCATACAATTTAGATGCAGTGCATACGAGAAAAAACTTTTAAAAGTAAAAGCTCGTAAAGCAGGTATTTCCCTTAGTGAATTTTGTAGACGAGCTGCTTTTGATGATCGTATTATAGAACGTCTTACCGAAGAACAAATTACTCTTTATAAGATGTTGGTTAAGTATCAGCATAATTTCAAGCTGATTGGAAATATGTTTCGTAAACGAAACCCAAAGCTTGCAGATGAAGTGGTAAAACTCTCCAAAGAAATTAGAAATCATTTATTCAAATTCAAACCATGATAGGAAAAGGAAAAAGCATATCATATACAGCTGCTTCTATTTCTTATGGATGGAATCAAGAAAAGAATGCAGAGATTGTTTTTACTCAACATGTAGTAGGGGAAACTCCTAATGAAGTTACCCAAGAATTTAAAATCATTCAAGAACAGAATGTAAGATGTACTAATAATACGCTGAGTTTTGTACTAAGTCCAACCATTGAAGATGGAAAAGATTTGGATGCAGAAAACCTATCTCAAATAACAAAACGATTTATCAAGGAAATGAAACTTGAAAACAATCAAGCCATTGCTTTTGTACACAGAGATAAAGCCCATACCCATATTCATTTATATGCTAATAGAATAAACTTTGAAGGCAATACTTATAAAGATAACTTTATTGGAAAACGAAGTCAGTTTGCAGCAGAACGAATAGCCAATGAAATGGGTTTTACTACTGCTAAAGAAGTTCAGTTACAAAAGTTGCAAGAACTCAAAGCAGTACGAAATGAAATCAAAAAATTGCATGAACAGGTTTTAAAATATGATAAACCCAGAGACTTTGACACCTATATCAAAAAGATGAAACATAGAGAAGTCAAAGTCATTCCAACCATAAATAAATATGAACAATTACAAGGCTTTCGATTTCAATACAAAGGATATAATTTAAAAGGAAGTGAAGTACACCGATCTATGTCTGGAGGAAAACTGAGTTTAGCCGTATCGAGGAACTCAAAGAGAAATATCCAACTACATAAAGAAGGAATAATGGCAATGAAGCTCTTAGGAAAAGCAACCATGTTAAGTCCTAATATAGTAGCTACCGTAGCTAAAGGAATTGCAAAAAAAGTATTACAAAAAACAATTCAAAAAGGAATAGATAACGATATAGGATATTAATAATAAAAAAAGAAGGAAGTTATGGCAAAGATAGATGAGTTAACAGAGCTACTTGTAAATGAGTTTGAAGGATTTAAAACTGCTTCAAAAGAAATCAAGGATTCAATAGAAGAAATTAAAAACATAGAAGTCAAATCAGATACTACTGAATTAGAAACTACCATTAAAGATTACTTTAAAGAGCATAGAAAATCAATCCACAAACAAAATGTAGAAACTGATAAACTCACCAGAAGATTAAAGAATGCATCAATACTCCCTAATTGGCTTAGAGCTTTATCAACAGTTTCTTTTCTTATGGTTGTATTTGCTTTCTGTTATTTAGCTCATGTTTTTATTACCCTTGATAAACAAAAAGAACAAGCCTATGAAAATGGTAAAGAAGCTATTCATGAAGTGATAAGAGAATATTATGATACCCACCCAAAGGAATATGAAAAGCTACAAGAATGGGCTAAAGAGGAAGATAAAAAGTAGTATTTCAAATAAGCATGCGCCCCTCGACCGTTTTTACTTTACGCTTATCTATCTGAACGCTATAAAAACAGTCCAGGAACCAAAGCGCAGTTTGTTATGGTAAGGATTTGGGGTTATTTCATCAATTCACAGTATTTATGAATTGAATATTTAAAATTAGTATAGAGAACAAAAAGGGGAAAAACCCCCTATTTAATATTGTAATCATTAAGTAAATTTCAAATTCTATTAGTGTTTCTATACAATAGCTGAAATACAAAATGAATCAGATAAAACTTTAGGTATTACCTCTCGAAAGGAAATTTATATTTATGATTGAAAGCAATATTTACTTAGAAATTTTAAAAAAAACAATTATTAAAAAGGCTATAAATTATTGTTTTACAGAGCTTAAAAAATATTTGCAAAGCATAAATATGGAATTGTCGATATCAATTAAAGATTTTGAACATTCATATGAGATTTTATTAAATGATGCTTATAATTGGTCTGGAATAATTAAACCTTTTGGATTTTATAACCCAAAGAATACATTAGATCATTATATAGAATTGGATTTTTATATAACACCACAAAAATCTCATTATAAATATGAGAAACCTGAAAAGGAATTATTAAATAATATAATAAGTAAAAACACCAATAGTATTATTCTTTTTGGAAAGCCTGGTATGGGAAAAACAACTTCTATGAAGATGTTAACTCAGAAAATGATAACGGATGAGAATTTTTTAAAAACACATTTTCAAATACCTTTTATCATAAGGTTAAGAGAATTAAAAGATCATTTCACAGATATTGAAATTAAAGACGATTCTAAAGATTTAATATTTTTATTTATTAATAAGGCTCTTAATATATAATTTACTTATGGAGAAAAATTTGATGGAAAGGATGGGATTGAAAAAAGAACTATTATTAAAAATCTAGTGATTAGAGTATTGGATAGGTTAAAAGCTGTATTGATATTAGATGGTTTTGATGAGATTGAATATGAATTACGAAATAATGTTATTTCTCAGATAAAAGAAATATCTCTTAAAACCAATACTACTAAGATTATTGTAACTACAAGAACAGGAGAATTTAATTATGCTATATCTGGATTTAGTCATTATGAAATATCTCCTTTATCGAGAATACAAATAGAGAGTTTTGTTGATAGATGGATTGACAAGGAGAAAGGAAAACAATTTTTGAATAGTTTAGATAACTCTACTTTTTCTGATACCGCAATAAAACCGTTAATCTTATCTTTTTTATGTACTATTTATGATTTTAATGGAGAATTACCTAGTAAATCAAAGTTCATTTATAGAGAAATAATCGATTTGTTGATAAGCAAGTGGGATAGAGAAAGAGGATTTGGAAGGAAGACAAAATTTAAAGGCTTTGATAAAAATCAAAAACTAGATTTTATGACTCATTTAGCGTTTTATCTAGTAATGAAGTCAAAATTCAAGTTTTCTAAGCACGATATAAAAGTTGCTTATTCAGATTTAGCAAATAAATTTGACCTTCCTAAGTTTGATTTTCAAGAAGTTGTCGAAGAGATTGAAGAGCATTCAGGACTCTTTATTCAATCTGGAGTGAATAGTTACGAATTCCCACACAAATCTCTTCAAGAATTCTTAGCATCTGAATATTTAGTTCGATATTATCCATTAGAAGATTTTAAATCAAGTGTTTATAATATTCCAAATGAATTAGCTATAGTTGTTTCTTTGTCGACTAACCCAAATAAAAAACTTATCGAAATACTTGATTTATTAGTAGTTGATGAAGTTGATAGTAAAATAAGTGAAGAAGAAGATAATAAAATTAATGTGTCTGTAGAGGATATTACAAGTTTTATGAATGCTTTTTTAGGGAGACTTGAGACAGAAGATCCAAAATTTGAAACTGATTATAATACAGCTGTAGGTTTAAGTATTATTTGGGATAAAAAATACATGAAAAACACTAAACTCTATGATCTTTATTTAAGGTTCTACAATTTAAAAGGAGTAAAAAAATGTTATACTGAGTTAGAGAAACACTTCTCATGTGATCCACAAATAGTTATAGCATTAATGAAAGATTTTGATGTGCCTTCTGGGTTTCAACTTATTGAATTAACATCAAGAAAGAAGAAAAAACCTATAGAAAAAATAAATGTTCATTTTAGATTTATCGAGAACTGGAAATACATAAAACCTCATTTAAATTAAAACTATATGAAATTCTCTTAATATAGTAGTTTATTTTCATGGGGAATTAATCTATAACTTCCCAATCTCCCGTTTCCCAAGTCCAGTTGCATTTTTGATGATTTCAACATCTATACCTTGGGCTTTTAACTTTTTAGCAATATCCAAAGCCTTTTGTTTTTCAGCCTGCTTTTTCTCCATATCAATCTTCCATTGCCTTAACTCTGTTTCTTCACGATCCACAATTTTATAAAGTCCAGATTCTTTTAACTCTTTAAGAATGCCTTTATCTTCAAGACTAGTATAGCTTTTTTCAGAGATAATAAGATGATCAATAACTTCTATATTAATGAGTTTACCAACCTTAAGCATACGATCTGTAAAATCACGATCTGCTTTTGAAATATTGAGAGAACCACTAGGATGATTATGAACGAGAATAATTTTTACCGCTAACTTGTAGATTGCCATTCTGAAAATATCTGGCGGATCTGCATTGACTCTATTGGTAGCCCCCAGACCTATCAATTCTACAAAAAGGATTTTATTTTTATTATCTAAACCAACTACCCAAAAATGTTCCTGGTTTCTACCAATTTTATTTTCACGCAACAAAACTTGTTGCATAATAGCATAAATATCTTTGGAGTTAAGAACTCTAATTTTTTGTTCTTTGGTAAGGCGTACGTTCATAACTCAAATATACAATATAAAAAACACTGAATTAATAGGATTAATTTTCTTTTCTGGAAAGAAGCTGAATGATTCCTACGATTATAGCCCCTCCAATAATCCAGGGCAAAGCTGAAGAATTATTTTTTGGCTGTACCATTTTTTTATTTATTTCATCAATGGCTTGATCAGGATTATTTCTATCAAACCTTATATAACTATCTTTAAATTCAGGATTGACTTCTACACCATTTTCCACAAGTAATATCGTAGGAGTTCCGACAGATTTTGCATAATCCCATTCTTGAATTACTCTATCTCCATATCCTGTAGCTATTGATACAAGACCAATAAATAAGTTAGAGCGATCTATTTCATTTTTTGTAGTATAATCTAGTTTTTCTGAAAAGAAGTTTTGACTTGTAGTAACATGAAAATCTTTTTCTCTTAATTGCCTGGATAGTAATGTTATTATTATTTGGTCTGAGTCTTTAATTGAATATGATAAAAATGCTTTCATATTTTAATAGTTTTTGAATACTTATAATACTGTGGGAAAAACTGTTCTAAGATATTATCTGGACAAGATAATATCGAACGCTTAAATTGTTCACCTGACCATACTTTATATTTATAATCAAACTTACAATTTGTTTCTAATTGCTCAATAAGATTAGTAAGTTTTGAAGTTGGATTTTTTCGACATATTAGTAAATAACCTGAAGCATTGTATGAATGTATTAAGGAAGGGATATTAATATCATTAATAACGTTGGTTGAAATATTTCTATTATAAAATTTGCATTGAACAATCCATTTCCTAGTAAAGGATTGAATCCCATCAGCTACTCTAAAACTAATTAATATATCTCTACCTCCATCAGCGCCCGATCCAGACGTTTTTGTGTCTACATCAATGATATTATTATTTTTACCTTTTTCATATTCAAAATATGCTCCCACTAATTTTTCAAAATGCTCGCCTCCTTTTATTTCATTAAAATCTAAATGCATAATTTTATAACCAATTTAAATCGTCAATGGCATTTTTATAAGTTTGATGCCCTTTTGCAAAAACATAATCCCCATCTATTGTTCTTGTCCATTGAACAGGTTCGTTTCTTATTTTTCCATTTTTCCATTCACCATAACAAGATTTCAATAACTCTATTTCACTCTGCTTGGTAACGTCCATGTCCAAATCGTATAGCTTATTAATCAATTCATTTGAATTGTCATTTTTCATAATTTGAGGGGATAATCTTAAAAATCTTTTATTATTTTCTTTATCATCAATATTTCCAGAAAATAAACTAGTGTAAGCACTATATGATGCCCATGTTTGAGGCTCAAACAAAATGGATTGAGACAAGTTCGAAATTGTGGATGAATAAAAACCTGCTCCTTTGAATAAACGGAAAAATATTCTAGGTTTTTTAATTTTAGAACCAAAGACTTTCCAATTAAGAGTTTTCTCGAAATCAATTTTTTCTCCATCCTCTGTTCTAATAACTTTCTTTCCTAATAGAGTACTATAATATTGATCTCTGAAATTATCTGAATCTTCATTAGAAACTATTTTACCTCCTGTCCCTATTGAAAGTACACAAATATTTTCTCTATCTATATTATTTGCAAAAGCTTCTGTAATTCCTGCCATAACTGGATTATTAAATCCTCCTAAAGCACCATCCCATAAATAGAAGCGTCTTCGAGTTCCTTCAGGACTAAAAATTGCAGGGAAATCAAAATAATTTACGGGAGCATTAGATGCTCCGTGAATTGCTTCAACCAAGTTAACTTCATCAAAATGATTCAAACCTGCTACAACTTCAGCTCTAGCTTTACTATTCTTATTTGATCGAAATAGTTTTGCTCTTTTATTAATAATATTAAATGTTGTCACTACAATTTCAAGCGATTCTTTTCCTATTATTTTTGGAAGCTTTGAAAGCGTGACATCATTTAACTTTTTCTTATTGTCTATTCTTAAAATATCTACTAAAGCACTCTTTTTAGCTGTAGTAGAATATCGAGTACCAATTGATTTAACACCAAACAACCGCATAAGATTAGCTGGAAAATATCTCTGTCTAAAATTTAATTTCTTGAAAATCTTCTCCCTTGTTTCTTTGTCATCGAATAGTTTAATTATTTCATCAAAAGTCCAGTTACAGGCTAATGCAGCTAAAACCATACTTCCTCCAGAATTTGCAATAACCAAGTCAAAATGCCTTAAAACCTCATGACCTTTCATTTCTTTGTTAGGGTACTTTTTTTGAAAAATATCTTTCAAAGTCAAGACTTGAAGTATTGCCCAGCTTCCTCCACCATCTAATGATAATATTTTATATTTTTCTTTCATATTTTTAAGCCATTAACATTTCATCATTATCATTCATATCCTTTTTTATTATATTTTTTGCTGAATCCATGATTCCTTTCGCTAAGTTCCTGTAATTAGACTCTTTTTTTAATTTACCAAAGGTTTCTAACTCTAAGAATTTAGATTTGAAATAAGCACTTGGAATCTTTTTTTTCAAAAGGTTAAAAAAGTTTTCATCATGAGTGGAAATAATTATCTGTTTATTATGATTAATTATTATATTTCTCAATAAATCAATAACAGATAATACATTTATACTATCCATTGATTGGACTGGGTCATCAATAAATATAGTGTCAATTGAATTTTCTTCTTCATCAACAGCATGAAGTGCCTTGGCTAAAAAAATGCTCAAGCTTAATACATTCATTTGAGCGGTACTGAAATAAAGATTCGGGATTCTATTACCACTCTTTTCATTGTCTTCAGTAAAAATATTCAGCTTTGGTGATCCATAATCATCAAAATCAACTTTGAAGTTGATTTTTTTGTATTGTGGATGTGGGTCAATTTTATTATAAATAGTATTAATTAAGTCATCAAAAAAGAACTTTTTAATCATTGAACTTATTTTTTTTGAAATACTTTGAAGGTCTACTTGAAGATCACCATCAATTCTTTTATTCAATTCAATTTTAAGTTTTAAATCCGTTTCTTTTTGTTTTAACTTATTATAATTAAGGTATTCACCGAGTGATTCTGTCATTCCTTCTATTTTAGATAATACCCTAAGAATACTCTCATTTTTACTTATCTCAGCTTCATTTATATCAATTTTCGATTTTAAACTTGATTCTAGTTCTTCTCTTTTAATGTTAAGATTTAGAATTAAATCATCAAATTCAGAAATAAAAGAGCTTATTCTTAGTAAATCAGTTTGATGAATTGACAGTTGTTCCTTTAGTTCTTCCTTTCTGTATTCTTTTAAGCTTTCTTCTAACAAAGTAATTTCGCGATTAAGAATTGATAACTCTTTCTTAAAACCTTCAATTTTATTTTTCAATTTATTCAGCTTATCATCTATTTTAGGGTCATTTGAATCTAAATTATATACATTTAAGATTTTATTGAAGTCGCTATAAATATTAGTAGTCTTTATAGCTTCTGACTGTTTGTCTAATTCATAAATTTCACGATTTATATTTGATTTTTTTTCATTAATTCTATCTGTCCATAAAGTGTATTTTTCAACAATAGCGTTATAGTTTTTCACCTTATTATTGAGCGTTTTTATTAAATTTACAATATTTTCTAAATCAATTTTTTGATTTTCTTTTTCATGTTTTTCAATAATAATTTTGTGCTTTTCTAAATCCTGTTCAAGTAAAGAGAGTTCTTTGCTTAAGGTTTCGACTTTATTTGTGGATTCATTTATCTTTAATTGTAATTCTTTAATTTTTTCACTAATGATAGTATTAAGGGAGCTTCCTTCCTTCTCGTTTTCTCTAATTAAGTTTGTGAGTTCCAACTCTAAATGAGTTAATTTTTTAGTTTTTTCTTTTGAATAATCTTGAAGAGAGTTGTTAGAATTTATCCTTTCTAATAATTCTTTATGATCTCTATATTCATTTTTACATAGTGGGCAACTTGAATGTTTATTATTATTAACTATTTTTTTTCCTAGCTCTATCAAATAACCAAGATTTTCTTTTAATGATATAGAATCATTTAATGCTTTTTTAGCTAATTCGATTTCTTTGGTTTTATTAGAAATTATTTTTTTTTGATCTATTAATTTTGCTAATGTGTTTTCATTAACTTTTACAATGTTATTTTTATCATAAATCCCTGATCTAAAGTTTTTTTCGGCTAATAATAGCTCTTCAATTTCTTTTTTCAATTTAGTTAGTAGGATGTTTTCTTTTTTCAGAGTATCTCTTTTGCTTTTTACCTCTAGCTCTAATTCTGATCTCTTTTTTCTAGAGTTGTCAGATTTTTTAATACTTGATTTATAGTTTGTTATGGTTTTTTCATGTTCAAAGATTTTTATAGAGGCAGATTGTTTTCTATCCTTAAAAGTATTTGAATTCAAATTTATAAGAGCAACAATGTTATCAAGTTTACTTAAATAGGTATTTTTTTTCTTTTCACTAATCTCTAATTGCTCAAGTTCTTTAAGAAGTATCTTAAATTCATGAAGCTTACTCTTCATAAAATTGAAATCATCTTTTTCTTTGTTAATTTTTTTTAGAGTTTCATTTAACTTTTCTCTACGATTGATTTTCTTTTTGAGTTCATCAAAATCTTTAATTAATTTGGATATTCTTTCTGTTAATTTAATAAGCTCCTTCTTTTTATCTATATTCTTTGTGTACTCTGGTAAATCTTTCTGAGCTTTTGTCAAGATACTTTGTCTCTTTTTTAATTTTTCTAATATACTTGAACTACCTAATTCAATTTCGTTTCTAAGATATATTATATTCGATTTAAAAATTGCTAAGTCCGACAAATCAAATTCCTGAGATATACTATCTATGCTTATTTTCAAAGTGATTAGATCAGATATTAACTTATTGATTTTTGCAACTACTTCCTTATCAATTTTCTTTTTTAGTTGTCTGTCAACTTCTGATTTATCTTTTGTTAAAACTTTAGCTCTCTTTTCATTTTCTTTTCTTAACGCTCTTATGTTATTGTAAATCCTGTCTAGGTCTTGACTATCAAAATGTTGAACAAAATTCTTATATCGATCTTCTGGTTTTTCAGCAACTAAAAAACTATTAATTCCTTCCTGGGATAAGATAACGTCTCTAAAGTTTGGATTTTTCAACTCAGCCTTACGGTCATAATCAACTCTTCCTTTCCTGTTGTCTATCTCTATCTTTTTTTCAAAAGGTTTTTCTGTAGTTTCAATTTTGACATGTGTTACTAGATCTTCATATCCTATTTTTGAAATTATATGCAGTGCAGGACTTTGCTCACTACCTTGTTTATTAGCATTTTTTTCAGTTTTAATTAAATCATAATTCTCAAGAGCTCTTTCGAAACGTTTAATTTTATGGGTAATTGTCCATTCAACTGCATCATAAAAAGAAGTTTTACCAAACCCATTAGGTGCATATATGGAGATCAAATCTGCTATATCATCTTTTACCGAAAAGTCAAAAGTAGCATCTTCTTTGTCACCGTATGCTCGAAAGCCTTGTATTTCAACCTTTTTAAATTTCATCGTTATACATCTTTAAAAGTTTTTCATAGGTTGCATCAACAGTTTTATCTTTATTTCTACCATCTGAAGACAATATCAATTTTGGATTCTTAATTAGGTCAAATATTTTACCCTCTAGTTCTAATTCTGTTAGTTTAACTTTCTCTGTATTATTATCTAACTTAATCTCCGAATCGAAAATCTGCCTACTGATAATCGATTTATGAGAGACACTATTTTTACTATAATTTTCAATCACTATTTTTCGACTAGAGAAAGGGTTGTTCTCTATTTCATATTTCAATGGAATTGAACATTTTTCACTTGTAACATAGAACAAATAGAGATTCCATTTTTCGAAATTATTTTCAAATCTGTTCTGCATGTAAAATGCTATTTTATTATATAATTTCCTCCAAACTCTTCTTAAAACATTTTCATTTGGTATTTCAATTACAAATACATGAAAAGTCATCAAAGAAATAGCTTTATAATATGTAATTATTGAATCTTTAACTAGTTCTTCACTTAGTTTGAAATCGTCAATATTTTGTTTGTTAATTTCCATGATAAGTGTTTTCTATTAACTTTTTTATCTCATAAATAATTTCTCTTTCTTCCTTGTCATATTCTGAAATATGTTCAGAAATTTTTAACGAAAACCTGTGTAGATGCATCAATTTGTAATTGATCGAATTTGTTCCATCGCTAATTTTTTGTACTCCAGAGGAATTGTTTATTACATCTGCAATGGAAACTCTATTTATACGCTCTACAAATGCTCTCTTATTAATTGCCGTCCTAAGTGGTTCAGCGTTTGGAAGACAAGAAATTAAAAGAGTAGATTGGTTTTTATCAAGATTATCTCTCCAGAAATCGACTATTTGTTCTAATTGTTCAGTCCAGTCCTTAGTTTCTAAAAATAAAAAGTGTTGATCTTTATATACTTTTTTTATCCACTGATGATTTGACTCTTTAGATTCCGCATTAACAATAAATCTATTTATCACAAGAAATTCAAGCCAAATAGTCCAAAAAGAAACATGATTTAAATAGCTAACACAATCATCATTAATTAAAGCTTTCTCGAGATCAATAATGTCTACAATGTCTTTAGGAGTTATGTAATTTATAATTGATTCTTCAGCAAGGGATTTTAAAATTCTTTTAGTTATTCTTAAAGCAGCTGTATTTGAAATTTGACGAAATGACTTATCCACAACATATTTAAAATGTGTTTTACACAGAGGCGTTAATTCTGCGAGGTTATTATTCTCAATAATTGAATTAAACTCTTTTAATGGTATAAATAGCATTCTACCTTCAGCATCATCGTAATCATCAGCCATACTAACTTCTATTCCAACTAACCTTATAGAGTTGGATTTTGTTTCAAATACACCACAGCCAGAAAACCCAATTATTGACTCATGATTTTGATATTGCTTTGGTTCAATTTCTACCTTTTTATCCTCTTGCCTATACATTTGAACCTTATTTTCTGCTAGAAATTTATATTCTACAGCACTAGTACTATTTTGTTCATCTCTAATTTTAGGATACCCAAAGAGAGCAACTTCTGCTGGATGTTGAGGTATTTGAAATGAATAAATTAAGTCGTCTAATCCATTAGTTAAATCTATCTTAATTATTGATAAATCTAATCTCTCATGATGATATAAATCTAAAGGAACTAACTTTTCACCATCAATTGATCTGATAATTTTGACGTTATTGTTTACTTCGGTTTGAGTTTCTGTTTTGTTATTATTTTGAAAAAGGTGTTTTGCTGTTAAAACATAAGTATATTCTTCGGTACTTGGTTGAAATAAGCAACCAGTGCCATAACCAAATTCTGTTTCTATTTTTACTGTGTATGTTTTACAATAATCTGGAATAGACATATAGATTAGTCTAAAATAATTGGCTCCCGATTTAAATAATCAGCTTCAAACTTATCTGAATTTAAGTCCTCTTCTGAAAAAATCTTATTTACTATATCATAATTGAATAATAGAGTGGGGTTAGGACTATTTTTAATTATCCTCGCAAATGTAATCTTATCAGGAAGCCCATGTTTCAAACTATTGGTTAGAGTAACATAAGTGTCACAATCTATTAATTCTAACAATTCTTTATTTGTATTCCCTTTGCTTGCATGATGAGATATTTTAAGTAAGTCAAGTTCTAATTTTTTATCCTTTGAATATCCAAGCTTTTTAATTTCTTGTGCAATTAGAGTTGGATAAGAGTCTCCAAGGAAAAGTATTTTCTTCTCATCAAACTCCATTAAAAAGGCAATTGAGCTCCCATTTGGTATAGATTCATCCTCCTTAAAAACGTCTTCATGATCTAACAATTCTTTAATTGATAAATGATAATCAGTCTTGCCAGATGAAGTATCTAAAGATTGAGGCTGTTCTCTTTCCCACTTATCATGTAGCTTCTTTAAATTATGCTTATCAGGTGACAAAACAGTTATCTTACAGTTATCAAATTCTTCAATCACATCTGTTTTTATAACATCATGATTCCAACAATCCAAATCCCTTAAAAAATCATCAAGCTTAACTCCCTGCCTGACGCTGGTATCTGTGTGATTAGTATTAGTGTCATTATGAATACTTAGATCAATATCTCTTTCTTCAAATTCATCTGTAGAGTCAAAATGCTCTGCAATTAATTTTCCTGAATTAAACCAAACTTTTTTAACCAAAGATTTGTCAAAATTTCTGTCTTCGAACATTTTTAAAATACCACCTATGTGGTCGTCATCAATATGAGTGATAATGAGAAGATCAATAAGTTGATTTTGATCTTTAAGTTTTAAGACCTCCTTTTTTAGATCTCCTGCTTTACGTCTTCTAGAATATGTACTTCCTGTTCCTCCATCAATTAATATATTCTTGATAGAACCTGAATTACCACGGAAAGAAATTAAGATACAATCTCCGTTGTATCCTTGTAAAAATTTTATTGATAACATTATTCGTAAGTTGTATACGTATACAACTTACGAATAATGTGTTTAGAAAAGAATATTTGTTTTTAAAAAGGGGAAAAACCCCCGGAGTTAATTACGGTAAAACCGTAACTCATTCTGTATAAGTGTTTAATAATATACTTTGATACTAAATGACAATAAATAATAGAATGAAAATAAATTGAAGGGAAAAAGTCAAAATGTTGTACCTATGTTGTACCCAGAAACAAAAAAAGACTTCCAGTTTCCTGAAAGTCCTTTATTTACTGGTAGCGAGATCGGGAATTGAACCCGAGACCTCCGGGTTATGAATCCGACGCTCTAACCAACTGAGCTACCTCGCCATTAGATTGAGTTTTTTTATATTTCTCAATGCGGGTGCAAATATAGAAACAAATTTGAGTCTCTCAAATCAAACAGGCAAAATATTTTAATGAATTCCTTTCTTGTATTTAAGAGAAATAATTATATTGTCAAACGTTAAACAAAATACCAATGCAGGATAAAATTAAATATGAGATAGAATTTGTAGTACATTCTTCTCCGCAGCTATTATATCAATATTTATCTACACCTTCAGGGTTGTCTGAATGGTTTGCTGATAATGTGAATTCACGTGGAGAGTTGTTTACATTCATTTGGGATGATAGTGAAGAACAAGCAAAGCTTTTAAAGAAAAAAAATGGAGAGCTGATTCGATTCAAATGGGAAGAAAGTGAAGATGATGATACGTATTTTGAATTACGTATAGTGGTAGATGAAATAACTAAAGATGTTTCATTGTTAGTATCAGATTTTGCAGAAGAAGATGAATTAGAAGAAGCTAAAATGCTTTGGGAGAATCAAATTTCTTCTTTAAAACATGTTATAGGATCTGTATAGATAAAAGCAGTAAATAAAGTATATTTGCCTTGATTTTTCAAGGCTTTTTTTATGATTAATTTTAACGGTCTTATTTTAAGAGACAAAGAACAATTTTTAGATGAGAACAATAGAGGATTGAGATACGGCGATGCTCTGTTTGAAACGATTCGAGTAGTAAATTCAAAAATATTTTTTTGGGAAGAACATTACCTCAGGCTTATGTCGTCTATGCGTATACTACGTATGGAGATTCCTATGAACTTTACTATGGAATATTTAGAAGAAGAAATCTTAAAAACAATAGAAGTTAAGGGATTAAAAGAAAAACCAGCTCGTATTCGTTTTACAGTTTATAGAGACGCTAAAGGATTGTATACGCCTATTTCAAATGATGTATCTTATATTATAGAAGCACAAGAAATTGCTTCTCCTTTTTATTTACTGGATACTTCAAATTATATTGTTGAATTATACAAAGATCATTGGGTAAATCCAGACATGCTTTCTACATTAAAATCTTCTAATAAAATTATTCATGTCATTGCAGGCATTTATGCAAAAGAAAATGATTACCAAAACTGCCTTTTATTAAATCAGCACAAAAGCGTAGTAGAAGCTATCAACGGAAATATTTTTATGGCAAAGGGAATGGTTATTAAAACACCTCCGCTTTCTGATGGATGTTTGAATGGGGTTTTACGCAAGCAATTAATAAGAATTATTTCTAAGCTAGAAAATTACGTTTTAGAAGAAACATCTATATCACCGTTTGAATTGCAAAAAGCAGATGAATTGTTTGTGACAAATGTTATAACAGGTATTCAACCTATCACCCAATACAGAAAAAAACGATTTGAGACTAAGGTTAGTCAAGATTTGTTGAGAAAATTGAATACGTTAATTAGGTTGTCTTAATTTAAACTAGGATTTTCAGGAGCATTAGACCATAAAACGTAATCACCACCTAATTCAAGCATTTTTTCTTTCCAAAGATAATCTGCAGATTTTTTAACAACATTACTCTTATAAGAGTTTTCAATAACGATCCAAGAGTTGGATTGTAACTCTTTTTCTAATTGCATGATTTCCCATCCAGAATACCCTAAAAAGAAACGAATATCACTATTTTTAATACTTCCATCATTTATTTGATCAATAATGGTTTCAAAATCTCCACCCCAATAAACTTCATGAGATATTTCAATACTATTGGTAATTAAATGAGGAACCTTATGAATGAAATAAAGATTGTCTTGTTCTACAGGACCACCATTGTATACTTTTATGGATTTATGTATCTCTGGTACAAGTTCGTTAAGACTAAAAGATAAGGGTTTGTTTAAAATGAATCCTATAGACCCCTCTTTATTATGCTCTGCAAGTAAAACTACAGACCTATTAAAAGAAACATCTCCAATGATGGAGGGCTCTGCTATGAGTAGATGTCCTTTTTTGGGTTTTAAGGATACCATAAATATTCATTTTTTATTAAATCTAACTAAAAATTTAAAAAAATCAAATTTTAAAGAAATTAATTCTGTACATAAAAAAGAAAAACACCTATTATTAATAGGTGTTTTTAAGACTTTCAAGTTATGGTAAAATTAATTTACAGAACTGCTTAGGTCAGCTCCTGCTTTAAATTTAACTACATTTTTAGCAGCTATTTTGATAGTTTTTCCAGTTTGTGGATTTCTTCCTTCTCTTGCCGCTCTGTTAGAAACTGACCAAGATCCGAAACCTACTAATGAAACTCTACCACCCTTTTTAAGAGTACCTTCTACATTTCCTAAAAAAGACTCTAACGCTTTTTTCGCTGCTGCTTTAGTGATGCCAGCGTCTGCCGCCATTGCATCAATTAATTCAGTTTTATTCATAATCTAAAGTTTAAAATAAAATTGTTGGTTAAACATTGATTTTAATTTGCAAGACAAATTTATATGGATTTCGGTCTTACACAAGTAAAATAAGGGGAAATCCACTTTTTTGTTAATAACTTGAATGGTTTGTTAATAAACTTGAAGTATTTGCAAGAGATTTCGCTATCTCAACGATAGTAAGGGCTTAGCGCATTCTTGCTTCTTTTTTAAATTCATAGCCGTTCAAAAGATCTTTAATATTCATTTTTCGTTTCCCTGGTAATTGAACTTTTTCTAGGCTAATATATCCACCGTCAACAGCTACCTTCACTTCTTTTTTTTCTACTATAATGGTTCCTGGCTCTAAATTATGTGAAGAATCTATTATAGAAACTTCAAATATCTTTATAGTTTCTTCGCTTCCATTATTTGATAAGATACTCGTAGCTGTAGGGTATGGATTTAATCCTCGTATATGATTGTAAATTTCGAGACTGCTTTTGTTCCAATCTATTTTACAAGTGTCCTTATATAATTTATAGGCTGTTTTTAAATTTTTATTTTCGGGTTGTTTTCTAGTAACTAATTTATTCTCCTCGATAGACCGTACTGTTTTTAATACAGTTTTAGAACCTAATGTCATTAACCTATCATGTAATTCTCCAGCTGTCTCATCATTATTTATTGCGATTTCTTCTTGTAGAATAATCATTCCGGTATCAATTTTTTCATCTATAAAAAAAGTAGTTACCCCAGTTTTTGTTTCCCCATTAATAATCGCCCAGTTTATAGGAGCAGCTCCTCTATAGTTGGGAAGCAAAGAAGCATGAAGATTGAAAGTGCCATAGTCAGGTAATTCCCATACAACTCTGGGAAGCATTCTAAAGGCAACTACAATTTGCAAGTTGACATTTAAATCTTTTAAAGATCTAATAAAATCAGGATCTTTTAAGTTGATTGGTTGCATGATATGTAATCCCTGAGATATTGCATATTCTTTAACTGCAGACTGATTGATCTTTTGACCTCTTCCAGAGGGTTTGTCTGGAGCTGTAATTACACCTACTATATTATAATTATTGTCTATTAATGTTTTTAAAGTTTCTACAGCAAAATGAGGTGTCCCCATAAATACAATTCGTAAATCTCTCATGATTTTATGATGGTATATTCGTTTTTATCATTAATTGTAATGGTGTTATGTTCTAACAATAGTTGTAATGCAGCAATAATATTTTTCTCTTTGTATACTAATTCTTCGGTTAATTCTTTTGATGTTTTTGGGGTAGAAGATAAAAGTACAATGATATTTTGACATAGCTTTTTCATTTCTTTTTTAACAAAAGGTTCTTTTTCGCTATTACAAACTGAACAAATGCCACAAGCAACAGTGTTTTTTTCTCCAAAATAGGTTAGTAATTGAATGCTTTTACATAGAGTATCATTTGTCGTATATGCAATAACAGCATTTATTAATTGTTCTTTATAACTGTTTTGCTGCTTAACTTCCCTAGCAATTACATTGATTGTTTTTTCATCTTCTCTAGGAATCAAAAAAGTAATTTCAGTATCTCTGTTTCCTGCATTATACACTACAATATTATCATTTGCTAATGTATTTAATACGGCTTCAATTTCTTTTTCAGAAGAAGAGGTTCTAGTGGCTATCAATGGAATGTTAATAGAAACTTCAGAATCAAAAATACCTCCATAGGTACGTAACAATGCTTGCGTAACATGTTCTAATTTATTATTAGTATCGAGATATTTAAAAAGTTGATGATTTGTTACTATAAACTGAATGGTTGCACGTTGATTAAAATTTTCTGATAACGAAATAATACTATGTCTATCTAATAACTTTAAGCCATTATACGTTAACAACGGGTTTAATTTGTATACTTTACAAAACTCATTAAACTTAAAATGAGTCGAAAATGCAACGCCTTCGCCATAAGGAATTTGAAAATAATTATTTAGTCTTTTATAGAGCAATCGTATAAAAGGAACATCGGGTAATGTTTTTAAGAATTGATTTTTTACATGCAACTCATCACTTTTATTTTTTAATAAAATAGCGAATGCTTTTTCACCGTTCCTACCTGCTCTACCTGCCTCTTGATAGTAGCTTTCCATGCTATCAGGTAAATGAATATGGATAACCATACGAACATCTGCTTTGTCAATACCCATACCAAAAGCATTGGTAGCTACCATTACTCTTACTTTATTATCTAGCCAATTATTTAAGCGTTTGCCTTTCTCTAAAGGAGAAATGCCTCCATGATAATAAGTAGCAGAAACACCATGATTATTAATAATTGTAGCAATATCTACTGTTGCTTTTCTGTTTCTAACATAAATTATGGCAGTACCTTGATGTTCATCTAACAATCTCTTTATTCTGTATATTTTATCCTCTTCTTCAAGAACAATATATGCAATATTGGGTCTGGAAAAAGATTTTTTAATAATCTTATCTTTTTCTATGCCTAAATTGATAATGATATCATCAATAACTTTAGGAGTTGCAGATGCTGTAAGCGCAATTAAGGGAATTTTAGGAAAGAAAGTTTTTAAAATACTACATTTTTTATAGGCTGGTCGAAAATCGTTTCCCCATTGTGAAATACAATGAGCTTCATCAATAGCAATGAGGTTTACATCCATTTGTTTAATCCGATCTTGAACTAATTCTTGATGAAGTCTTTCTGGAGAAATATATAAAAATTTATAGTTTCCATAAATGCAATTATCTAGAAGCGAATCTACTTCAGTATATTTGAGTCCTCCAGTAAGAGCAATGGCTTTAATTCCTTTTGATTTTAGGTTTTCTACTTGATCTTTCATTAATGCGACCAAAGGAGAAATAACAATACATATTCCTTTTTTAGACAACGCAGGCACTTGAAAACAAATAGATTTACCTCCTCCTGTTGGCAAAAGAGCAAGAACATCTTTTCCATTAATTATGTCATCAATGATGGCTTCTTGAGGAGGTTTAAAAGAAGAAAACCGCCAAACATTTTTTAAAATCTCAAGAGGTTTCTGCATTCATATTATTTATATGGTCTAGAATAAAACGAGTTCTTTGCTCTATACTTCCAAAAGGAACACTGATTGTTTTGTAACCATAATGAGTATACGTTTTTTCAAGATGCTCATGAATTTCAACAGTTTCTTCATAACTTTCAAGGCGCTCATTATCCGAAACATATATTTCTTTCCAAGGAGGTAAAATAAAAACAATATCATATACATAATGCTCACACGCTCTTATAAAATTTTGATCATAATTTTGAGAGAAATAATCCATATATGCTAATACATCTGGGATTCCTCTATCATAAAAAACAAATTGTTGATCGCTTTCAATACTTTTTTTATATTGTTTGATGCGACCGTTTAAAATACGTTTATTAAAATCTAATGGATCAGAAACAAACATAAGCGGGTTAGAAACAATTGTATTGGTTATTTCTTTCTCTTTGGCCTCTTTAGTCATGCTTCTAATGATTTCTTCAAAACAAAGAAATCCATCATTTTCTATAGCCAAAATAACAGTTGTTTTTCCTGTTCCAGGCCCTCCAGTAATAACTATTTTTTTTGTGTTCAAAAGCTGGGTTTATGGGTATCAAAATTAATGAAATACTACGGGAACTTAAAATCTTAATCTTATTGTATTATTCGTGTAAAATGGTAAATATTATGTGGAAGCAAAAATTGAAAAATGTATCTTTGCAATAGAATGATATTGGTATGAAAGATTCAGAAAAAACAGAAAAATTTTATAATAGTTTACGAAATAAATTAGAAGAGAGTACAACTTGGCCAGCTAATTATTTATACAAATTTATAATACCAACTGAAGTTGAAAAAGTTAACTCAATTGAAAAGATATTTGATAATACAGGGGCAGTGATCCAGACCAAGAAATCTTCTAATGGAAAATATACAAGCCTTTCTATAACAGTACATTTAAAGGATCCTGATGCTGTTATTCAAAAATATAAAGAAGTAGGTACGATAGAAGGTGTTATTTCGTTATAATAATAATATAGATAGTTGTTAATTTTTTAGTATTTTGCAATTAAATTGCTTCGCAGTATAAAAACCTCAAACATAATTCCTTATTATTTTGGTAGAAAACATAGAATATAATACTGAACGTACAAAACTTATTATTCCTGAGTATGGACGTCATATACAAAAAATGGTAGATCATGCAGTATCTATTGAAGATAGAGAAGAACGGAATAAAGTAGCCCAAGCTATTATAGCAGTAATGGGAAATTTAAACCCACACTTAAGAGACGTACCAGATTTTCAACATAAATTATGGGATCAGATATTTATTATGTCTGATTTTAAACTAGATGTAGATTCTCCATACCCACAACCATCTAAAGAGTTGTTAACGCAAAGACCAGAACCTTTAAAATATCCTCAAAATTTCCCGAAATATCGTTTTTATGGAAATAATATAAAAAGGATGATAGATGTGGCAAACAGCTGGGAAGAAGGAGATCTTAAGCAGGCACTAAAGTTTACTATCGCGAATCATATGAAGAAAAGTTATCTCAATTGGAACAAAGATACTGTTGAAGATGCTGTAATATTTAAACATTTGTATGAATTGAGTGAAGGCAGAATAGATTTAGCTAACCTTGAAGAAAATTTAGCAGACAGTTCTAATCTACTAAGAGCTAAAAGCAAAAATAATCACGGGCGTTACAACCATAGTAATAACGGCAAAAAGAACTACAGAAACAACAACAATAACCGCAACAAAAAGCGTTATTAACCGATAGTCATCATATTTTATGGGAACTTTTAAGATTGAGGGTGGTCACCAACTTAAAGGAGAAATAACTCCACAAGGTGCAAAAAATGAAGCTTTACAGATATTATGCGCTGTTTTATTAACTTCTGAAGAGGTAACAATACATAATATTCCTAATATAATAGATGTCAATAAGTTGATTAATTTATTGGAGAGTTTAGGGGTTAAGATTAGAAAAAATCAAAAAAGCTCTTATACATTTCAAGCGGATGAAGTAAATTTAGAGTATCTGCAATCTGAACAGTTTAAGGAAGATGGTAAAGGATTAAGAGGATCTATAATGATCGTAGGCCCTTTATTAGCGCGTTTTGGAAAAGGATATATCCCCAAACCTGGAGGAGATAAAATAGGAAGACGAAGATTAGATACTCATTTTGAGGGTTTTATAAGCTTAGGAGCTACCTTTAGATATAATCGAGAAGAATATTTTTATGGAGTAGAAGCCGATGAATTAAAAGGTACTTATATGCTTCTTGATGAAGCTTCTGTTACAGGTACTGCCAATATTTTAATGGCAGCAGTATTAGCCAAAGGAAAAACAACAATATATAATGCAGCTTGTGAACCTTATTTACAGCAATTATGTAAAATGTTGAATTGTATGGGAGCCAATATAAGCGGTGTTGGATCTAATTTATTAGAAATAGAAGGTGTAGAAGTATTGCATGGTTGTAAGCACACGATCCTACCAGATATGATAGAAATCGGAAGTTGGATTGGATTGGCAGCCATGACAAAGAGTGAGATTACGGTAAAAAATGTTAGCTGGGATGATTTAGGTCAAATTCCTGATGTATTTCGAAAATTAGGAATAACTCTCGAAAGAAGAGGGGATGATATTTTTATACCTTCTCATAAAGATGGATATGAAGTTCAAAGTTATATAGACGGTTCTATTTTAACGATCACAGATGCACCATGGCCTGGATTTACGCCAGACTTATTAAGTATTATTTTAACTATAGCCACACAGGCCAGAGGAAGTGTTTTAATACATCAAAAAATGTTTGAAAGTAGATTGTTTTTTACTGACAAACTTATTGACATGGGGGCAAAAATTATTTTATGTGACCCACATAGAGCTACCGTTATAGGGCATGATTTTAAATCTCAATTAAAGGCTACTACTATGACATCTCCAGATATAAGAGCAGGGATATCATTGTTGATCGCAGCTTTATCTGCTAAAGGAACCTCTACTATTCACAATATTGAGCAAATAGATAGAGGTTATGAAAATATAGATGATCGTTTAAGAGCTATAGGTGCTAAAATTGTTAGAGTGTAATCATTATGTCAATTCATTTAGGGCATTTACTAAATAATCAATATCTTTTTTAGTAATATAAACAGCAAATGAAAAACGCAAAGCATTGAGACCAAACCCACTCATGGGCCTACAATCTATATTGTATTTATCGATCAGTTGTTTTTTTACATCAGTAACATCTTTTCCTATAACCTCTACTACCTGAATAGCGCAAGATAAATTATCTGCCTTAGGTGTTTTAAGGTTAAATTTATTATTGTTTTCAATTTTAGATCGAAAGTATTCTTTTAATTCAAAAGATCGCTGGTTAATTTTTTGCGCACCTATTTCATCATAAAAAGCTAAAGCAGTTCCCAAACCTAAAACTTCTGGTAAATTACGAGTATTATAATTTTCTAATCGACGTATACTTTTATCTGTATGCCCTCTAGCTACCATTAATGGCTTTAAATACGATTGGCTTTCTTGACGTGCATAAAATATACCAACACCTTTAGGAGAAAATAGCCATTTGTGTGAGCTGGCAGCATAGAAGTCACATCCTAAATCATGTAAATCTATAGTATACATTCCAGCAGATTGGGCGCCATCTACGGCAACTAAAATTCCATTTTTATGCGCTAATTCTGAAACTTCTTTTACAGGAAGAATCATTCCATTAGTATTTACGATATGACACATCGAAATAATTTTAGTTTTAGGAGTGATGGCTTTTTTGTAAGCTGATACAATTTCATTTGCATCTTTAGGGATGATTGGTAGTTGAGGACGTACTAATTTAACTCCTTTGGTTTCTTGCCATACCTCCCAAGGAATGGTTCCGCTGGGATGTTCGTGATCTGCTAAGATAATTTCGTCTCCTGGTTTTAGATCAAAACTTCTAGCAATAAGATTCATTCCTTCTGTAGTGTTATGAATCAAAGCAATCTCCTCTTCAGAAACCGAAAACAATTCGGCAACATTTTCACGTACGTTTTCTATTTTTGAGTGCCAACCACCCCACATATACTTGGAAGGAAAACCATCTAAGGTTTCTCTGAACTCTTTTGTCGCTTTTTGGGTAGCGCGTGAAGATGGCCCTAAAGAAGCATTGTTGAAATATCGTAATTGAGGAGAGAAAACAAACTCTTTTTTAACAGCTTCCCAAAAATCTTCTGTTCGATCTTCATCATTATTTAATAAAGAGAAATCTCTTGATAATTCATCAATCTTTTTTGTTGTGTAAGAAGGGAGTAATACACTAGCAGCTGTTCCGGTGAGTAGCGATTTAACAAAAGATCTTCTATAGGTTTTCTTCATTTTATGATTGTTTAAAAAACATATTTTAATTATTTAATTTTGGAGGTATTCTATGTTTTGTTCCTTGCTCATAAGAGTATGTTAGTTTAATCAATGTAGGCTCATCAAACATCCTACCAAGAAATTGAAGGCCAGCAGGTAAATTATTTGTGGTAAACCCCATAGGAACTGTAAAAGCAGGTTGCCCGGTATGAGGAGAAATTATTTGACTGTTATCACCTTTATATTCTTCAGAAAAAGTTTCAATCTTGGCAGGTTTATGGTTCCATGATGGATAAATAATAGCATCCAATTGTAGTTCATCCATACGTTTTTCAATGGCTTTTCTAAAGGCAATACGTCGCTCATCTGTATATGGATCGAGACAAGCAATCTCCGGTGTTAAACCTCTTCCAGAGTTTTCTAAAAAGAAGGCCACGCTATTTGTTGCATAGGTAGAAGTGCTTCCTATCCTGGCAATATCTTCTAATGTTTGTACGGTGTCGTTTTGAACAAATTCAGATAAATAAGCTTCGATGTCTTTTCTAAAATCATTACACCATTGATTTTGCCTTAATAGATTAAAATCTGGAATATTAATAGTATCTACAATTTGAGCACCTAACGATTTCATATCTACGATAGCTTTTTCAAAAAGCTCCTTTATCTCTGGATCTATATCATTGTCACTCAAAACTCTTAAAACTCCAATTTTTGATCCTTTTAAACCATCTTTTTGTAAAAATTGACTATAATTTTTAGGGATTTTACCTTTAGAATATATAGTAACTGGGTCTTTCTCATCATATGCAGCAATTGCTTCCAAAACTTTAACAGCATCTTCTACAGTTCTACACATAGGACCAGCTACATCATTTCTTAAGTATAGGGGCACAATACCACTTCTGCTTGTTAATCCAAGAGTGCTTCTAAAACCTACTAATGCGTTGTGAGAAGAAGGGCCTCTTATAGAATTTCCAGTATCCGTACCTAATCCAATAGTTCCTAAGTTTGCAGTTACTGCAGAAGCGGTTCCACCACTAGAACCCGCAGGAACATATGATAAATTATAAGGGTTTTTTGTAGTACCCGCGGTAGAGCTTTCTGTATGCATAGGACTAAAAGCCCATTCTGCCATATTAGATTTTGCTAAGATAATAGCTCCAGCATCTACCAGTTTTTTAACCATAAAAGCATCTTCTTTAGGAATAAAGTTTTTTAATGCCAATGCACCAGCAGTAGTAGGAAGTCCTTTGGTATTAAAATTATCTTTTACAATAATAGGTATACCATGTAATGGTTTTAGAATGCCTGTTTTTTTATATTCTTCATCTAACGCTTTTGCTAGGTTTATTGCATTGGTATTGATAGTTGTTAATGCATTAATGGTTTCATTGTGTTTTTCAATTTGAGCTAAGTAAGTATTAACCAATTGTTCACTTGTATATAACCCGTCTATATATGCTTTATGAATGTCTGCAATAGTTAGTTCTGTTATATCAATAGAAACTTCTTTAGGTTGGTTGCAGGACGAAAAGCACAAGCAAAGAACGACCACTAAGTATATGTATTTTTTACTTTTCATGTAAAGTATATTTTAAAAAAGTATAAACTTATTTATTATCATTAATTGGGGGTGGTCCATCAGGAATAATTCCTTTATATACAGTATCTCCTTTACGTTCTTTAAACTCTTTTTTAACAGCTGCAACCAATTTCGGGTTTTCAAATAGATCAGTCATAGTCATACTCAAAGCTTTGGCAGCTTGCTCTAATCCTTTATGACCTATAGACATACCGCCACAAGCAACTACTGCCCATGAATGCCATGGAGTATCTTTAGGAGCAATGGTAGTTCTTAGTCGTATGGTAGGTACTACCCAACTTACATCCCCGACATCTGTAGATCCTCCACCTGGGTTTTCTAAGGTTTCTTCTAAAGGTCTAATTTTACTATCCATACCAACTTGTGGCTTTCCTGTAGCTTCCTGTATTTTTTTTCCAAAAATATTTTCATCTTCTGTATAAGTAATTGGGCCCAGATATTCAAGGTTTTTTTGCATAGCAGCACCACCTGTTCTATTTACTAAGAGTTCATAAATTCCTGAAACTAAAGATATTTTATAATCTACGTTAGCCATGATAGCAGCTCCTTCTGCCATTTTTTGCACTTGCTCATAAACAGGTAACATACCTTCTCTTTTAGAATCTCTAACACGTACCCATAACTTTGAATAATCGGGAACTACATTTACCACCTGACCTCCGTCTTGAATATGATAATGAATTCTAACAGTTGGTTTTATGTGTTCTCTATAATAGTTAATACCTGTAGTATACAATTCTAAGGCATCGGAAGCACTTCTACCGTTCCACGGATCTCCTGATGCATGTGCAGCTTGCCCATTAAACTCTACAATAAAATCTACCAGTGCTAATGAACTTTGTACATCTGCTTTTGTTTCTGCAGATGGATGCCAATCTAAACAAACATCTAAATCATCAAATAGACCTTCTCGTACCAGCCATAATTTCCCAAAATATTTTTCTTCCGCAGGAGTTCCATAAAATCGAACAGTTCCTTTTAACTTGCCTTGTTCTATAAGCTCTTTAACTGCAATAGCAGCTCCCAGACTTGCTGTACCAAAAATGTTGTGCCCACAGCCATGTCCTGGTGCTCCTTCATCGATAGGGTTTTTTGTAGGAGTGGTATTTTGAGAAAGACCAGGTAAGGCATCAAACTCTCCTAAAATTCCTATAATTGGACCTTCAGAACCATAAGAGGCAATAAAAGCGGTAGGCATTCCTGCAACTCCTCTTTCTACTGTGAATCCATTTTTTTCTGCATAATCAGCAAGAATTTTAGAAGAACTCTCTTCATTAAAAGCAGTTTCAGCCGCACTCCAAATCTTATCACTTACATCAATAAGATTTGCTCGATGTTTTTCGATAGAAGCTATAACAGACTTTTTGTTTTTTGATATCTTTTGAGCATGTAAACTTACACTAAAACCCAGTATAAAACAGGCTAATGTCAAGGAGGTTTTCATAGTATTAATATTTGATAGTTAATTATTTTTTTTGCTTTCAATGTACTCGTCCATTCTACTTAACAATCGCCACCATTCTGAGCCATCTTCTCTAAAATTTCTAATAGCTCCAGGTCGAACCAGTATTTTTCTTAATTCATCATCAAACCCACCAAGATGGTTTTTTAATGTTTGAAAAGAACGATCGGTATAACTTTTATGGTTTAAAAAATGTTTGGCTGTATTTTCAGCCATAAAATCTGTTTTGTATTGTTCTTTTAACAATTTGAATTCATGTTGAAAACGTTGTCGTTGTAGAAAATAAGAGAGCACCCCTCCAATAATGGCTTCTAATAGTGCAGCAATAGCAGTTATGATACTAGATTCCATGATTCCAAAGTGTTTTAGCATATGTTGCACTTTTTGTAATAAGTGTCGTTAAAACATCCATATCTATATCTGTTAACTTATTGATATAAAGACATCCTTTTCCCGTTTTATACTTCCCAAGCTTATTCATATCAAAACCTGGTATTATATAAATGGTTAAGCTTTGTTTCCTTGGAGAGAACCCAACATGAAACCAATCACCTTCTCTACCACTTTTGTATTTATAATGTACCTTACCAAATCCAATTAAACTGCTACCCCATAAAACAGGAAGTTCCCCAGTAATTTTCTTCATAAGTTCTAGAATTACTAGACTATCGAGACGTCTAGTTTCATTTTCTATTGAATTTAAAAAAACCTCAACAGATTCTTTGGTAGGTTGTGTTTTATTTTGTGACATTCCTGAAAAATAGTTTTCCCAAGATACCAATTTTTTAGCATATTAATACTATTAAAAAAGGAGTGTAAACACACTCCTTTTAATATTTTTTTCAAGTAAACCAATTAATATACTATTCCATAGAATAGAAAAATTGCTCATTTATGATCTTTCCGTTATTTACTTCAAAAACACAAACTTCTTCTATTTGTTTACGACCACTATCTTTGAAAGTAACATCAAAACTCATATTACAAGAGAAATGGTTTCCAGCTATTAATGGATTTGATATTTCTCCGCTATGAAACTCTTGAACATTGGCTAACCAATCTGCACTTTTTTTAGTAACAGCCTCTTTTTCTGAAACAGTTTCTCCAGGCATTCCAGGCATTTCTTTGCTAACAATATTATCAGCATATAGTTCTTCAATGGCTTCCATGTTTTTATCTTCTCTACACATTGAAATGAGACGATTAGCTACATCTTGTGTTTTCATAATAGTTTATTTAAGATTGAATTAACAAGATAGAAAAAAGCTTTCTAGAGTATTTTAAATAAAAGTTAATTTAATGCTTTTTTATAAGTTTCAAGACATCTTTCTCTAGCCAATTTATGATCAATAATAGGTTGAGGATATGTTAGTTCGTTCAAATCTTCCACCCATAAATTAATATATTTTAGATCTGCATCAAATTTTTTCACTTGAGTAATAGGGTTAAATATTCTAAAATAAGGAGCAGCATCTACACCGCACCCGGCTACCCATTGCCAATTCCCAATATTACTGGCCATTTCATAATCAAATAATTTTTCAGCAAAATATGCTTCTCCCCATCTCCAATCAATAAGTAAATGTTTGCATAAAAAACTACCTACTAGCATTCGTACCCGATTGTGCATAAACCCCGTTTTATTTAGTTGTCGCATGCCAGCATCAACAAGTGGATATCCAGTTTTCCCTTCACACCAGTTTTTAAAATCAGTTTCGTTATTGTTCCATTGAATTCTATCGTACTTTTTTTTAAAGCTATTTTTTGAGGTATATGGAAAATGCCACAAAATTTGCATAAAAAACTCTCGCCAAATAAGTTCATTCCAAAATGTTTCGTTTTTTTCAGCAATTGCTTTTTTAATAATGCTTCGCACACTAACAGTCCCAAATCGTAAGTATACTCCTAGATAAGATGTCCCTGCAATGGCTGGGAAATTGCGAGTAGCTTCATACTTTTGAATTAGGGTAGGAGAATCATTATATGGAAGTGGGATCAGCGTAGTTTCTTTAAACCCTAGGCTTTCAAGAGAAAGATCAGGAAATGTATATTTTTTTAAAAAATTTAAGGGATTAAAAACAGTATTAACTGCTTTATAACTGGTAGCAAACACTTCTTTCCATTTTCGCATATATGGAGTATAAACCATGTAAGGACTTCCATCTGCTTTAACAACTTCATCTTTTTCAAAAATCACTTGATCTTTAAAAGTTTTAAAACTTATAGCATTAATTTTTAATAACCTATAAATTTCTTGATCTCTTTTTAATGCATAAGGTTCATAATCATGATTGGTATAAACTACAGCTATTTTATAAGTTTTAATGAGCTCTTTATAGATTTGCAAAGGATCTCCATGGAAAAGTGCTAATGTACTATTGTATTTGTTTTCTAGCTCTTTTTTAATTTTATGAAGTGTACGGTGTATGAATGCTAATCTAGCATCATTTTTTGGAAGTTTGTCAAGAATATTGCTGTCAAAAATAAATATAGGTAAAACGGGTTTACCTTCTTTTAATGCAGCATTTAAAGCAGTGTTATCATCTAATCTTAAATCTCGACGAAACCAGAATATATTTATTTCTTCTGTTTGCATTATCAAGCATTATCCTTATCAGGAATTACCCCAAATAATGAAATTAATTTTTTCTCTCTGTAATTGAAAATTTCTCGAAGCTTCTTTTTTACTAAGATGGGATGTGCAATCCTTCCAATAATTCCAAAAGGCAATTTATAGTCAACAATATCTTCCATTTCTATACCCCCAGGAATTTCTTTGATGAAATGTTTGTGATGCCATAATGCATACGGACCGAAACGTTGCTCGTCTACGAAATATTTTTTATCCTCTACATGTGTTATTTCAGTTACCCAAGTTGTTTTAATTCCAGCAATAGGGGTTACTTTGTATTGAATTATTTGCCCAGGAAACATAGATCTATCTGCTCCAGATATAACTTCAAACTTCATAGATTCCGGAGTTATTACTTTCAGATTTGCGGGATCTGAAAGAAAACTCCATGCTTTATCAATAGATATAGGTAATTCTTGTTTGGTGTGTAGTCGATAGATTTTCACTATGAATCGTTTCAAACAAAAATACAAATTTTGTTTAAACTTTAATTAAAATAATCAAACAAAATAAAATTAACCTTCAAAGAAACTAAATACACTGCCTCCATATCTTTTGAAGAAACTAAATTGAGGAAGATGGCTTAAATCAGTATGTTTAGAGTGTTCAACAATTAAAAATCCATCTTTTTCTAAAAGGTTATTTTTAAAAACGAGCTCTACAATGGTTTCAAATTGATCAATTTCAAAATTATAGGGAGGATCTGCAAAAACTAAATCGGTTTTTATTTTGGTACGTTCTAAATATTTAAAAACATCACTTTTAATACTATCTATTGGAAAGTTTAATTCTTCAGTAATTTTAGTAATGTATTGAATACAGCCTGAATTAACGTCTACGGCTGTTATTTCTTGAGATCCTCTGGAAGCAAACTCGAAACTTATACTACCAATTCCAGCAAATAAATCTAATAGACTTACATCACTAAAATGATAATAATTATTTAAAATATTGAATAACGCTTCTTTAGCAAAATCTGTAGTGGGTCTAACAGGAAGCTTTTTTGGGGCAGAGAGTCTTTTTCCTTTATGTGTTCCAGATATGATGCGCATTAAAATGAATTTTCAAGAATAAAAGAAGAATGATTTGTTGAAATTTGATCTTCTGGATATTCATAATTTGATAAAGACCTGTAAATACTTATATTCCTGATATAAGTATGAGCAACTTTATAGGTGGAGTCATCTTCTGTAATATTACCAATACATTGGAGTATAAATTTTTCTGGATTTAAATTTAATTGTTCTGCAGTAAATAATATGTAATAAATAAAATCTTCTTTGGTACTGTACTCAAAAGAATTATAAAACAGCAATTTTTTGTCCTTGATAACTATAATTTCAAAATGAGTATCTTCTACATGAACATACATCAATGCGTCTTCACTTTTAGGAGCTGCGTATAATAATGTTTCAATAAGAATACTAGCGTGATGTTTATATTCAAAAGTTCCAAAAAAGTCAAAGAAAAAGTTATTGATATTTACATAAGGAACATACACATTTATAAGATCACTATTCCCTATTTCATCAAATGTGAGAAAATCTGTAGGTAATATTTTTACATTAAACTTTAAATAGTCTGATAAATTTGATTCGTTAAAAAGAGATTTAGGAACAAAGGAAGAAAGAGTATTTACATGTACAATAGTAACTTTTCTTAATGCCTTATATATTGCTTTATCGTTAAATATACTTTCAATTTCTATGAGTAATTGCTCAGGGTTTTGAACAGTTTCAAAAGTATAATGTTGAATAATTTCAATAGTATTACTAGGTCTATTTAGAACATAAAAAGAAAGTCCACTCAAGTTTACCTGAATGGACAATTCTTTATTAGTTAAATCGGGTATATTATTTTCTATCTTTTGTGTCATAAAGTGGAGGCCAATTACCATTGGTACTCACGTCTGTTAATGATCCAAGAATAATTTCAGATCCGTTTACCTCGTCAACAGATATTTGATCATTTTCTTTAGCTAGTAAATCTTTTGGTTGATCCCAAAGAATTACACTCTTTTTTACCTTAGTTTCAAAAACAGCAGCGATATATCCATTTTTATTAAGCTTCTCAGCTTTCATTTCAAATTTTTCATTGTTTTGTGCAAATGGAACATCAGCCATTGTTTTATAACGATCAGAATTACCAAAAATAGAATCTTTAACAGATCTAAAACCTAGAGTGTCAATTACAATAACTTCTTTCAATTGATCAATTTTATAGATATCACTGTACTCTGTATAGGAAGAATCTCTTTGTTGCGTTAAAACAAATTCTGCAGTATCGATAAACTTAACTAGATTATCAAAGTTACCAGCAAAACTACCAGTTACTGTTCTATGAGCATCTTGTGCGTCTCTAATATCTTTTAATTTTTTAATAACTACAGAATAACGATCTGTTTTTATTTTCTCAAATTTAATAGGAAGGTTTATCGATTGATAAATTTGGTATGCAAAAAGTGCAGATAATCCCCAAAAAGCCAATATTACAATTGGTTTTAATTTTTTTGGAAGAAATTTATTAATTAAAAATACAATAAGTACTGTTAATACTATGGCTACTACTAAAATTACTGCTGTTAACATTATTTACTATTAATGGTTAATTAATGATACATAGCAAATCTACAATTTTTTTTTAATCATGAAAGTATTTTGCCTTAAAAAACATTGTTAACTTTGGGCTAGAAAAGGACTTCATGGACCTAACATCTTTTTATAAGTTACTTAAGGATAAATTTCCGCATTCGCCTACTTCAAAACAAGATGAAGTATTAAAACAATTATCTTCTTTTTTGTTTGAAAAAGAAAAAGAACACCTTTTTCTTTTAAAAGGATACGCAGGAACAGGAAAAACTACTATAATAGGGACATTAGTTGCTAATTTATGGAATGCCAAGTTAAAAGCAGTATTAATGGCTCCAACGGGAAGGGCAGCAAAAGTAATAACCAACTATTCTGGCGCTAAAGCTTTAACAATTCATAAAGCAATTTATATGCCCAGAAAACAAAAGAATGGAGGAGTGCGTTTTGTGTTGCAACCTAATAAACATAGAAATACTGTTTTTGTAGTAGATGAAGCTTCTATGATATCAGACATACAAAGTGATTCTAAGCTTTTTGAGAACGGATCTTTGTTAGATGATTTAATGTTATATGTATATTCTGGACATCAATGTAAATTATTATTAATAGGAGATACGGCACAATTGCCTCCTGTTAATTTAGATATAAGCCCCGCATTAAATGAAGATAATCTATCACTTAATTACAATAAGGATGTAACACTTATAGAGTTAGATGAAGTAGTTCGACAGGCTGAAGATTCTGGAATTCTTTTAAATGCTACTAATTTAAGAGAGCAACTTTTCTCAAATTTTTATGATGATTTTAAATTTCATCTTAATGGTTTTTCAGATATTGTTCGATTGATAGATGGACATGAAATTCAAGACGCTATCAATAACTCATATTCAGAAAATGGGAAAGAGGAAACCGCAATTATTGTTAGATCTAACAAGAGAGCAAATCAATATAACCAACAAATAAGAAGTAGAATTCTTTTTCATGAAAACGAATTAACTTCAGGAGATTATTTAATGGTAGTACGAAATAATTACTTCTGGATTAAGACGACATCAGAAGCTGGTTTTATAGCAAATGGTGATATAATAGAAGTACTTGAAATTTTTGCTATTAAAGAATTGTATGGATTTCGTTTTGCAGAAGTACGTGTACGAATGGTTGATTATCCAAAACAAAAACCGTTTGAAACTGTTTTGTTACTAGATACTATAGATGCTAATACGCCTGCTTTACCCTATGAAGATTCTAATCGTTTATATCAAGAAGTGATGCAAGATTATGACGATGAAACATCGAAATATAGAAAATTTTTAAAAGTAAAAGGAAATAAATATTTTAATGCACTTCAAGTTAAATTTTCATATGCTATTACATGTCATAAATCACAAGGAGGACAATGGACTAATGTATTTATAGAACAGCCCTTTGCTCCAAATGGAGTAGATAAAGAATACTTAAGATGGTTATATACAGCCGTTACTAGAGCAAAAAACAAATTGTATTTAATAGGTTTTAAAAAGGATTTTTTCACTGAAGATTAAAACCTTATATTAGACTATAAAGAATTTTTAAATGACTTCAGAAACAATTATAAGTCTCTTTTTAGGAATAGGATTGGCAGCCTCTGTAGGCTTTCGTGTTTTTCTTCCATTATTTGCTTTAAGCTTAGCAGCTTATTTTAATATATGGGAACTAAATGAAAACTGGGAATGGATAGGTAGTGTAGCAGCAGTCATTACTTTAGGAGTTGCCACCCTTGTAGAAATCTTTACTTATTTTATTCCTTGGGTAGATAATTTGTTAGATAGTATAGCATTACCATTAGCCACAATAGCAGGTACAGCAGTCATGGTTTCTACAATAGCCGATTTAAACCCCACAGTTACTTGGGCTTTAGCTATCATAGCTGGTGGTGGTACAGCTACAGCCATAAAAGGAGCTACAACTACCACACGATTAGGATCTACAGCAACTACTGGTGGTTTAGCAAATCCTGTGGTATCTACAATAGAAACAGGAACAGCCGTAGCAGTATCTACAGCTTCTGTTTTTGCACCTATATTAGCAGTAGTATTAGTAATCATTATTTTAAGTATTGTTTTTTTATTTTACAGAAAAATAAGACCCCGAAGAAAACAATGACACAGTTTATAATATAAATTTTCAATGTATAGAAAATGAAAATAATTTCAATGATTCCTGCACGTTACTCAGCATCTCGATTTCCAGGAAAATTAATGAAAGAATTGGAAGGTAAAACAGTTATTTTACGCACTTATGAAGCAGCAAAAGCAACCAATTTATTTGAAGAAGTATTTGTTGTTACCGATAGTGATATCATTTTTAATGAAATTACAAATCATGGTGGTAAAGCCATTATGAGTATAAAAGAACACGAATGCGGAAGTGATAGAATAGCAGAAGCAGTTAAAAATATGCCTGTAGACATTGTAGTAAATGTTCAAGGTGATGAACCTTTTATAGATACCGATAGTTTACGTGATGTTATAGCGGTTTTTAAGAAAGATATTGATAATGAAATAGATTTAGCATCTTTGATGATTCCTATATCAGATAAAGAAGAAATTGAAAACCCAAATACTGTAAAAGTTATTGTAGATCATTGGAATTTTGCACTTTATTTTTCAAGATCACCTATTCCTTATTTAAGGGATACTACAAAAAAGCATCCATATTATAAGCATAAAGGAGTATATGCTTTTAGAAAACAAGCATTGCTAGATTTTTATAATTTACCAATGCTTCCTTTAGAAGCGGCAGAGAAAATTGAGGCAATACGTTATTTAGAATATGGAAAAAAGATTAAAATGATAGCTACGGAAGCATCGGCAATAGGAATTGATACTCCAGAAGATTTAGAAAAAGCAAAATTAGTATTGAAATCATTAAAATGATACAAAAAGAAAAGATAAAAGTAATAGGTTTCGATGCAGATGATACACTATGGATAAATGAAACTTACTTTAGAGAGGCAGAGCATGAATTTGCAAATTTATTATCAGCCTATGAAACAGAAAATAAAATTAATCAGGAGCTTTTTAAAATGGAAATAAAAAACCTGTCACTTTATGGTTATGGTATTAAAGGTTTTATGTTATCAATGATTGAATCTGCGATAGATTTATCAAATAATAATACACCTAATGAAGTTATTTCTAAAATTATAGCGATAGGTAAACAAATGTTAGATATGCCTGTAGAGCTTATAGATTCTATAGAGTTTGTATTGCAAGAATTAAGTAAAAAATATCGATTAATACTTTTAACCAAAGGAGATCTTCTTGATCAAGAACGAAAACTTGAAAAATCTAGATTATCTAAATACTTTCACTATATAGAGGTTTTAAGCGATAAAAAAGAGAGTAATTATTTAAATTTATTAGAACATTTAGAAATACAAGTTTCAGAGTTTCTTATGATAGGAAATTCTTTAAAATCTGATGTGTTGCCTATTGTTAATATAGGCTCGCAAGCTATTCATGTTCCTTTTCATACTACATGGGAACATGAAAAAGTAGCTATATCTGAAGAAAAAGACACGTATTTAACAATTGCATCTATTAAAGAGGTGTTAGATTATTTATGATAATGAGAGCAGTAGCTAAATTTATTTATTTCAAACTTATGGGGTGGCAACTTATAGGTGCTTTTCCAGAACTCAAAAAATATGTTATTATAGTAATTCCACATACCAGTTGGCACGATTTTTATATGGGTTTACTATTGAGAAGAATATCAGGTGTTAATATAAATTATGTAGGAAAAAAAGAGTTGTTTAAGAAACCTTATGGCTGGTATTTTAGATGGATGGGAGGAGCTCCTTTAGATAGAACTCCTGGACAAAATAGTGTACAAGCCATCGCTTCTATTTTTAATAGAAAGGATGAATTTAAATTGGCACTTGCTCCAGAAGGAACACGAAAAAAAGTAGCTGTTTGGAAAACAGGGTTTTATTATATAGCCAAGGAGGCATCAGTACCTATTATTATGGTGGCCTTTGATTATGGGAAGAAACAGATAAAAATAGCTGAAGCTTTTTATCCTTCAGGTAATATAGATGATGATTTTAAAAAAATGAAACCTTTTTTTAAGAATGTAATTGGAAAAATACCGGAGTATACTTAATGAAAACAATAACTCAATTTGCTATTTATGAAGTTATTGAGATATTATTTTAAATTTATTTACTTTTTTATATTTTTTCTCTAGATAACTGCTTCTAGTGAAATATACAGTAAAACCGTCTTTAGTAAGAGCTGTTGTAGATTCGTGGTATTCAATATTGAGTACTTTCAAAAGTTTAGATACTTCTGTAGTTGAATTTTCTAATGAAACATCATATAAATCTAAAAAAAACTTGTTCGTTCATGAATGCTTATACCTTGAAAAAACTTCTGTATCTCTGGCAGAAGAAAACACTAAGCTTTTTAGAAAAATCTAGGTGAGACAAGTTTGTTAAAGTTTTTGAACAAT
>CAYMDH010000003.1:0-123962 GCA_964389205.1 uncultured Flavobacteriaceae bacterium | reverse complement strand
CAAGAAACAAGATACGAATTATTTAAAAAAATTAAATTTTAGTGCAAAGGTCTCCATATGTATATCATGGTAAAAAGAACTATGGATATAAGCACAGGAGATATACAAAACAGTATTAAAATAGTTAAATTATATAAAAAAGAGTTCTCTAAAATAGAGAGCTCTTTTTTTATTAACACATATTATTAATTGGGCTGTAAGATCAATACTATTTTATTGAAATCGGCTGCACTGTTAATTATCTTTCTATATTCATCATATAATGTAGATTCTATAATACTCTTGTCATATCGTTCATCTATGTTTATAATTAATTGATTCTCATTTATTGTATACGATGAATTAAATATCAATATCTCTTTTCCTTCTTGTACGTATTTGTTATCGATATTTAATTTGTCTAAATTTTTAAATGAATATCCGTCTGGAATGTTAACTTTTATTATTCTTCCATACATTCTGTTAAATCCATTATCAACAGGAAGCTTTCGTTTTTTTTCTACATACAATTCGGATTGAGGACCTATGAGTTCTCCAACTTTAAAAAGATATCTGTTTCCAGCTTTCTCTATAAAGTCTTCTGATTTTAAATTTGCTGAAATTATAAAAGGTTTCGTTCCAAAATCTGACGCTTGATCATTATATGTTTCTTTTTCTATTATTTCCAAGTTTGGATTAATAAACTTTATCAAATCATCCAAAAGTTCGTCTCGTTGTTTTTCTTCTGCTAAATTTATATAAGGTTGTATATAAGACGCATAGTACCCACCCATTTCTCTTCGCAGTTTTATATTTGATTTTGTTAAATCTTCTTTGTTGAAATTTACAGTAATATCTATATTATCAAATGATTTCACCGCAGCTACAGAAGGAATAAATTTTATTTTTCCTACAGCACTTTTAAAACCTCCAACATTAACTTCTTTCATAAATAATCCATAATTATTTGTCAAATCTACTGGAGGGTATCCAAAACGTGTTTCTATATCAGTTGGAGACATGAACTTTTTCAGTTTTGGAAAATGTATAAGGTAATTTGTTAAAAAATTACTTGCTTCAAATTCTTTGTCAAATCTAAATTCTGATCTGTCTGTAGTTAATACCAGTTCATGCTTAATATTTAAGTTAGTAAATATTGCTACATAAAGCTTAATAATACCATCTTCATCTGCTACTTTATTTTTTAAAATTTCGTTAATATCTTCATAAGCTTCTTCTCGCACTTCTGAAACATAAAAATTTGATTTTATAAAATGATCTATCTTTCTAATTTTAGAAGCGTTATCTGTAAGTTGTGATATTGCTAAATCATTTATAAAAGATGTAAGCGCTGTTTTCTCTTTCTTAGTTTGTTCTGAATAAAAAAAATTGTGAAGATTTTGACTTACATTACTATAAGATATAATGTCTCTTTTATTATTTGCTGTGTTAATATCTAGTTTATAAACTAGTGATTTGCGCAAGGCTTCATAAGCAGAAAGCTCCTCCTCCTCTAGTTTTTCTAAAAAGTCCATTTCTAATTTCCAATGAGATTTAGATTTCATTAGTGTGTCCTTTTTTACAGGCAAAAGATCATTATAACTCTTAAACTTAAAAAGTAAGTTTTTAGGAGCAAAAAGTTCAAAAGACACATTCGTTTTATCAAAATCTCCTTGAAGTATTAATCGTTTTCCACCATAACTTGGTGATTTCTTTACCACATAATAATACTCTATAAAACTTCCCTTCTCTATTCCTTCAAATGCATAATATTTATAAGTCCGTTTTGTTTCTTCATCTGTAGCTGTAAGTATTTTTGAATCATCTAATTCATTAACAACACCTTCTTTAGATATAGCTCTTGCTTTATTGACTAACAATTCTGAATCTGAAGAATACGGAAGGTATATTTTATTGAACTCTTCTATTTTTTCATCTGAGTTTAACCAATAAACTTTATGTTGTAAATAGTATTCTAGAAGTTTTCCTTCTTCATCATATATAAATTCTGTTATAGTTTTATCTTTTATAGCCATTATTGGAGTTTCGCTAGCTTCACTAACAGTATAATTTGGCTCTCCATCCCATTGATAGCTTAAGTGATATGCTTCATTTTGAGCATACGCTTGTGCTATTGTTAATAAAAAAAGCAGTAGTATTCTTTTTATCATTTTACTTTTCTTTTAATATAATAATCTCTTTATATGCCTTTTCTATTTTCTTTATAAACGCATTTAATTTTTTCTGTTTTGTTAGGTCTAATTCAATAAAATCTGCTTTAACAGCGTGCTTATATAATATATAATTTTCTTCTAATGTGTATGATATCGTGCTATTGAAAAATTCATTTTCTACAGTCATAGATGTTGGCATATAAGAAACTGTCATTGTTTCTGGGATCATTAGTTTCACAACATATTCATCATAATACTTGTATCTTGTTTCTATATCATTTTTCCTATCTTCTTTTGTTTTTAATGTTGAAACATCTTTAACAAGATTAAGGTTGATATATAGTTCATCATCTGCTTTTACAATATAATCGTTAAGAGTAAAAGTATAATTGACATTAAAATTGAGGTCGTAATCAAACTTATTTATTTCAGAAAAATCAGTGATCAAAAATTTATTGTTTCCTTTACGGAAATTGGTATTATAAAAATCTTTTGTCTTGATTTCGTTTAAAGATTCTAATCTGTTAAATATATCTATTTTTTGATATCCAGAAAATTCAGAGTTTCCTGATCCGTTTAATGATCTATCTTCTATTATTAAAGTTACCTCGTCCTTATATGCGTTTTTCAAAGCTGGCACAATAGGCACCTTGTATATTTCATGATTTAATGCATCTATAGATACCAATGCTTCTTTACCTTGAATAAATGATGTGGGTAAATCCAGAGGGATATACCTTCCTGTTGCATCTAAATAATAAATGTCTTCTTGGTTTTTATATGCCAAAATCATATGGTTATCTACAATCGGAGTTGGCACCTCATCATACTTGTAAGGTATACTTCTGGTACCAATCCATGTTAAATGCCCCTTTATTCCTGCAATTTCAAGCATCTCTAATAAAATACTTGAATTGTCTTTACAATCTCCATATTTCTTTTTATAAATTGCATTTGCTTCACGTGGAATAAAGCCCCCTAGTGCATATTCAAATGCTATATATTTAATGTTTTTTTGAACCCAATAATAGATCGCTCGAACTTTCTCTAAATCGTTTTTTTTATCAAATGTTAGTTTTTCGACAATTTGTTTTAATTCTAAATCTGTTTCATCTTCATTAATATTTTTTACTAATGAATAATACCAATGATACAAATCTGATGTGTTTTCTAGCAATCGATGTTTTTCTCCTTTAATTTGATACGAACTTATGATTGGAATTACATGCGGAAATAGTGTTCTATAATTCGGAGATTTTTCTTCTATTTCATATGCTATAGCATTTCTAAATTCCCAGGTATAAATATTTTTTCCTTTTTTTTCTTGTTTTGAAAATTTCACATCAATACTGTCCATATTAAACTCTTTAAATTGAAGTTCAATATTTTTATCTGCATGAATTGTTATTTTATTATTTACTATCGGGAAAGACAATCCAAAATAAAACGAATTTAAAAATCGTGGATCTTTAATTTTTTCTTTTTTATAAAGAGTAGATTTTGCGCCTTCATTTAAATTTGGATATATAAAGTTCAATGATTTTACATCATCATAAAATGAATCTCCTAATTCATCCTTTTCTTTAAATTCTTTTACTTTTAGTTCTTTGTACGATCCGTTCTTAAATATAAATGACGAGGCTTCTACACTCTCTAATTCATAAAAACTAGAAAAATCTATCGATTGTTTTGAATTATAAATTGCCGAAGCATTAAGATACAAATCTTCATTTTTTGTTTCTTGAGTAATTTTAATAGCAGCTCCTTCAATTTTAATATCAATTCGCTTTTCTGCTTTTAATCTTACTAAGCTAGCGTTATCATACTTAGTTTTATATTCACGATATTCATTAGAGAACTGAGCTTGTGAATAAACTCCAAAGAAAGAAAAAAGTATTACAATACATTTATGAAGGCTAAAAGGTTTTGACAGTTGTGATATTATCGTTTTCATAGAATTCTTCTTTGTAAAGCTTCCCTGCTTCATTATAATATTTAGATACCCCTTCTCTATTATCATTTACATAGGTAATTGTTTCTTTCAATTTACCGTTAGAATGGTACAATTCATATACTCCATGTAAATTATCATGAAAATAAGGTTTCTTTTCTTTAACTCCTCCATTAGGGTAGTATATTATAGCACCTCCGTGTGTATTATTATCTACATAAGTATGTTCTTTATGTAGCGTGCCAGAATAATAATAAGCTTTATAAGTACCTACCCACTCTCCATTTTTCATTTCCATTTCTCTGGCTTTTTTACCATTATCATAATAAGTAATGATCTTTACCGTTTCATTTTTGACAGGAATCATTGGAAGTATTTTTCCTTCTTTAGTATTATAGCTATACCCTATTAAACGTCCATATTCATAATATCTAATAATTTGAAGTTTTCCTTCAGGGCTATAAAATGCTCGCTTTCCATGGATAAGGTTATTTGTGTATTCTATGGTGTCTTCTATAGTACCATCTTTATAATAAGATTCCCATACCCCATTTAGAGCTCCTAAAACATAGGAATATTTATCTTGGAGTTGTCCATCTTTATAATATTTAGTCCATTCTCCATGATACTTATCGTTTATTACAGACCCAGTAATGCGTAAGGCTCCATTTGGATAATACCACTTCCAATCACCATGAGGTTTCCCATTTAAATAATGTCCATCTATTATTTTAGTTCCATAAAAATCAAATTCTTCATATTTCCCCTGTTTAACTCCATTTTTATAATCAACATTAATATATGGTTTTCCATTAGAATGTTTTAGAGTTGTTCTGGCAGTAATGCCTTGGTCTAAAAAACTTATCTCTTCAAGAAATACTCCTTTATCATCATAATAACTTTCTCTTATTAACTCACCATATTGATATAGAGAAACCAAGTAAAGTTTGCCTTTTGCGGTAAATGATTTTTGATTTCCATGTAATTTTCCTTTATGATAATAATCTTCCTCTTTTAAAGTACCATCTGGATAATATGATTTCCATATTCCTGAAGATGCATTATCTCTATACCAACCTTGCTGTTCTAACTGCCCCCATTTATAATAGTTTTCATAATATCCAGTTACAGAATCATTCTTGTAACCTACCCTATTACTAATTTTTCCATTTGTATGATAATTAGTATAAACCCCTAATATTTTATCATCTTCATAATTACCTTCACCACTTAGGACTCCATTATTAGTGTAAAATTTCCAAGCACCTTTTTTTCCTCCTTTAATATTATATAAGCCTTCTGATATCTTATTTCCGTCTATAGAATAACCTTCGTAGAGAAATTCTCCTCCTTTTTTTCTAGCTGTCTTAATAATACTTCCTTCTTTATCAAAATACGTGTATTCTATAATTTCTCCATTTCTATAAACAAAATCAGAATACGGTTTTCCCTGATAATTATTATCATGATATAGCCCATTAAGCATCCCTTTATTATAATTATATTTTCTTGATAAAATACCATTTGTATAATACTCTTTCCATTCTCCAACATTAGCCCCATCTTTAGCTTGCCCTTCTTCTTCAATTACTCCATTGTGATGGTACTGTTTATAAAGCCCATTATAGTCTCCATTTATGTATGGGATTTCATTTAATAATTTTCCATCATCAAAATAGTTTTTTTCTATACCTTCTCTTAATCCATTTACAAAGTTTACTTCAAACTTTAAAGTTCCATTAGGGTAAAATTGTTGAGCTTTACCTACAGCTTCTCCATTTTCATAAATAACTTTAGAGCTAGGACTGGACTCTCCAACTTCATAAAACGATTGATATGCTCCATCCAATTTTCCTTCTTTAAAATTCTTTTTTTCAATAAGTGCACCTTTAATGTTATAAGCTTTAAACTCTCCATTTACAATTCCATTTGAATAAGTAGTTGAATATTGTAACTTTCCATTAGAAAAGTATTCTTTGTAAATATCTGTTACTTTTCCTGCCAAGTATGTTCCTTCTTCTTCTTTTTTACCGAAACTATCTAACCAAACCCAATTTCCTTTTCTCTCTCCATTTTCATCAAAATTCCCCGTTGTAATTAATCGTCCATGTTTATTATAAAACTCCCATTTTCCAATGAAATTTTCTGATTTCATTATTCCTATTCCATAAAACTTTTCTTCATCGAAATAATGTGTAAGTGTTTTTTTTACACCATCTACGGCATATTCCCATTCACTCATTGTTTTTCCTAAAACTTCTTTAAATGAAGATATAAATGACTTAATCTCTGGTACTTTTTTTTCAACTATTTTTTTATACTTCTCATTCTTAATAGAATATGTTGTAGTATAAATGAACGCATCAAATAGATCATTAGTCATAATCCACTTATATAAAGGCAAGTATCGTTTAGCCCAAAAGCCACCATTTCCTGATATCTCGACAAGTTGATTTAACAACAAATGATTTTGCTTTGTAAAGGCAATATTAATTTCATTTGAGGTTTTATACTCTTCATTCAAAGCAATTCTATTATCTATTAACAAGTCTAAATCTTCAAAGCTTTCATTGTCTTCAGAAGATATTAAACCGCCTTTTATTTCATCACTTTGATTACTGGCAGATACTGCTTTATTTAATGAGTTTAACACATTAAATGCAGCCTCTCCCTCTGGGTTTAATATCAAGTAAACATTAAAACACATGAGTGCCTGTGATATAAGTCGTTTTCTATAGAAAAGATTTCCTAGTTTTAAATGACTATTAGCATAAAATGGATTCAGTGCTATCGTCTTTTGATACGATTCAATAGCTTTATTATAAGCTCCTTGTGCTTCAAAAATCAATCCTTTATTATAATTAAAAATATGATTTTTAGGGTATATTTTTAATGCTTCATTATACAATTTTAATGCATCGTCATACTTCTTAAGGCTTCTTAAAGAAACTCCTTTATTAATGTAAAAAGAATATTTTGGTGTATATCGAGCTTCTTTAAGCCCTTTGTTTGTAATTTTAATAGCTTCTTCATATTTTTTTTGTTGCATCAAATAATATGACTTAGTAATTAAAAGATCATAATAAGCTGAGTCATTTTCACTCAATTTATCTATTTCTTTTATGATACTATCATAATCATCATTATTAGCAAATTGTCTTATATTTTCAACTATATAATCATAATCATTATTTTCAATTTTACTTTGAGCTATAATAAATGTAAGATTAAATAGTATAAGTACTGATAAAATATTTTTCATATTACTAATATATAAAAACAACAACTTTAGACTACATTTTAGAGACTATTTAACTACAAAAGATAAATATTAATCGATAAAATGTAAAAAAATAATAACCACCTATTAAAAATAACTCTACGTTAATTAAGTCTTATTTTTATTTTAATAAATTATTAATTGCCGGGGCTAGTAAGTTTGGTTACTTTTGGTATATCAACTAAAAATGTTTTTTATATTTATTAAGTGATAAAATTGGATGTCTAAATTACCTAAGAATAATCAATTTATAGATTTATCCGATTATGGAAGACCAATTGCTCGTTTAATAGCCAAATCACTTAAAAATACAACAACTACGCCTATACATATCACTATAAGTTTTATAATTTCTGGCATTATCTCTATTATTTGTATTCTTAATGAGTTATATTGGGCTTCTGCTTTTTTTTTAATTCTCAAATCTATTTTAGATGCTGCTGATGGTGAGTTAGCACGAATTAAAAACACACCTTCTTATACAGGTCGTTACTTAGATTCTGTATCAGATATTATTTTAAATTTTTTAATTCTTCTTACCATATGGCATATTACAGAAGTTTCTATACTATACATGTTTATTGCTTTTTTTGGAATTCAGCTTCAAGGTACGCTCTATAACTATTATTATGTGATTTTAAGAAATAAATACAATGGCGATACTACCAGTAGAGTTTTTGAAGATAAAGTTCCTATAGCCATGAAGGGGGAAAAACAGAAATACGTTACTATTTTATTTAAATTATACTATATTTTATACGGAGCTTTTGATAAAATTATTTGTTATCTAGACAAAAGTGCTGTTAAAGGAAAAAAATTTCCTAATTGGTTTATGACTGCTGTTTCTACTTTTGGACTTGGTTTTCAATTATTAATAATTGCAATTTTATTTGCTTTTCATTTAGAACATTATGTTGTACCTTTTTTTATAGGATATTCTTCTTTTATTTTAATTTTTATTGGGGTTAGAAGGATAATTAATTTGTAAAACGTTTCTTTTATTCTTAAAAAGATAACAAGAAAATAAACTATTAATTATCTATAATGAGGAAATGAATAGAAGTGTCTATTTACTACACTAAAGAAATAGAAACCATCATTCTATGCGTTCTAACAAACTTTTTAATACATCTAAGAACAAGAATAGGTTTCAAAAATGAAGCCTATTCCATATTTAATTTACTGATATTCAATGATAAAAATGTCAAAAACTGCAAAAGCGCCAGTTTATTACACTACCCTATCTTATTTAATTTTGTGTAATTATTTCTGAGCTTCTCTATTTCATCATTATTCCTTTGCCTTCTTAAAAAGAAAAGAATTAAGGAATTGACCTCTATTAAAAAAAACTTTATGAAGTCTTCAATTGGGAGGTAAGTAAAATTTATAACTTCATCATTATGTACGAAAAAAAATTTAAAAGTGTCATTATCAGAGTAATTGATTTTCATTGATAATGGTCCATCCATAAATAATAACTCAGCGGAAATTTTTTCATTTTTTTTTAGTTTAACTAATTCCTCCATCCAACAATTCAATATAATAACAATGAAATCATTCCACACCTTTTCAGGGAAAATTATAGTATTATTTTCAAAATAGATATTTCCAAAAATTGTATCGCCCCTTTTTGTTATTGAATTATGATCTATTTTTATACACATATTTTATTATTTTGGCCAAGCGGTCTCAATAGTTTTTGTAGCTTTATTTACCCACATTTGTATTTTCATACCATTACTTGATGTTCCAACTATTTTAACTCTATCACCTTGTGTTTGTATTTTCTTTGCTGTTTTATATGCGCAATTATGGGAATTACAAGGGATCTTCTACATTTAACATATAAGTAACTAATCAAAATAGAAAACACAAATAATTGACTAGCTAAACTATTTTTTTAAATGCTTTGACATCCACTTGACATTATTTCGTCAACGTATATATTGTGTTTATACATTATTATATCAATATATATGTTTACATTTGTGTTGTCATTGTCAGTATATAAATTGACTTATTATGAAAGATTTAAAACAAAAATTAATGATTGAACAGATGGATGCTAAGTTAAGAGCATTTGCTCACCTGTTACAAAATCAATCACCAGAAAGTGGATGGGTAAATGCTATACGCACCTCTTTCAAGATGTCTTTACGACAGTTTGGAGAGCGTATGAATATCACACGTCAAGGTGCAGAAAACATAGAAAAAAGAGAAAAAGACGGGACGATTACCTTGAAAAGTTTAGAGGAAGCTAGTCGAGCTTTGAATATGAAGTTAGTCTATGGCTTTGTTCCTATGGATGGTTCAATTGAACAAACTATTGAAAACAGAGCAAAAGAACTGGCATTAGAAATTGTAAAAACCACTTCTAATACTATGGCATTGGAAGACCAAGCAAATTCTAATGAACGATTACAAAAAGCTGTAGAAGATAAAGCCAAGCAATTGGTATATGAGATGCCACGATACTTATGGGATTAGATTTAAACTATTACAATGGGCAGACCCCTATTGATGAAGATGAAAAAGAAGGTTTGCTCATTTCCACGATAACCACTCGTGAGGAATTGGATGAGTTTGAACAGCTCAATATTGAAAAAGCGGTTGAATTTTATTTGCTACGAAGAAAGTTCAAAGCAGATAATATCCTTACTGAAAAATTTATTTTTGATGTCCATAAAAAGATGTTTGGCGATGTATGGTCATGGGCAGGAACGGTCATAAAATCTAATAAGAATATTGGAGTTGATAAGTTTCAAGTAAATCAACTCATTGGAAATTGTAAATATTGGATTGAGAATAACACTTTTTTAGAAGAAGAAATTGCTATCCGTTTTAAACACGAATTAGTTGCTATTCATATCTTTCCTAATGGTAACGGAAGGCACTCTCGTTTAATGGGGGATATCGTAATGAAGCATATTTTTGGAAAACCTAAATTTACTTGGGGACATAAAGATTTGGTACATGAAGGAAATGTTCGTGATGTGTATATACAAGCACTGCGAAAAGCTGACAAAGGAGACTTTACAGATTTAATAGAATTTTCTATCCAATAAGATTACATTCATTATAAGAGAAAATGGTTCGGGTAAATCTACCTTATTAGATTCTATTGCTTGTCGCTTGCAACTCCCACACATGGACGGTAATGGTTATGGTAAAAAATCTTTTGATACTGCAAAACGATTAATTCCATATTTAGAACTGGAATGGGATATAGAACGTTCCGTTGGTTTTTTCTTCAGAGCAGAAGATTTTGGAGATTACCTTAATAGTGTACATCGTAATGATGTTACGCTTCATAATCAACTTGGAAGTTTGGAAGATGTCCCTGATAGCATCATCCAACAAATGAAGGATAGTCCTAACTATCAACTCCATAGAGTTCGTAAGGATTATGGTCACAAGCTCGATTTCGTTTTTTTGTCAAGAAAAAAATGAATAGAAGTATTATTCAAAACACAAGTCATTGTGTTTTTTATTCTGCCCTCAGCAAATAAAGGGCACTATAGTTCACACTTTTAGGTAACGACCTATTTTAAGTTTTACTGGAAATCATTAGAGCTTTTCAATCAATTTTAGATAAAAGCAAAACAAGCATACGAGGCACTACTGATAACCAGCGATTTATATTTTTGGCACGCTGTTTGATTTGTATAAACCGAACCGATTGTTTAACATCTAAAACCATAGATTATGAAAAAATTAATACTACTATTCACAATAGCTATTTTAAGCACATTTACAATGAGTGCTACTAATAAAATAGCAACTCTTGCAGGGAATTATACTGCAGGTTATGGGAAATCTTTCATCTTTACTGAAGGAGGTATTACATTTTCTGTATATCCAGATGGTCAGTTCGATTTTTATACAGATAATAATTCTTTTATAGGAGCCAATGTTAACCTTGGTAATGTCAATATCAGTTTTAATTCGGGGTATGACTATAATGCTTATGTACAGTATGATGACTATGGAGCAGTTATTCAGATAGAAAACGTTCCTGTATTCTATGATTACTATGGCAGGGTTAATAGAATTGGTGATCTTAATATAAACTATAGAAATGGAAGGTTAATTCAATTGGGAGGTTTGTATGTTCATTATAATAACTATGGAGTATACAGTCACTATTCTGGATATATTAACTACTACAATAGATCATATGTATATAGGCCGTATCATAGATATTTTGCAAAACCATATAGAAACTATTGTATTATAAATTACCGTCCATATAGAAGATATTATACACCTGTTAGATATTCTTATTACAGACCATATCATCACAATAGAAGAACACGTTATGTAAGTGTAGGAAGAGATTATCGTTATAATCATTATAATAATAAAAGAAGATCAATATATAGAAACGATAGTAGAGTAAGCAGAAGAAATTATACATATTCGAATTCAAGAAGAGGATCTAGTAATAGAGGTAGCTTGGCTTCTAACAGAAGAGTTGATGATAGAAGAAGTAATGTTGGTACAAGAGGAAATTCAGGGAGAAGTCAAGCAACCACTAGAAGAGGTACAACAAATAATACACGTAGAGGAACTTCTACTACTACGAGAAGAAATACTTCTGGTACAAATACTCAAAGAAGAAGTACTACCACAAGAAGAAACACTTCAAATGGTAACGCACAACGTAGAAGTACAAGTACGACAAGGCAACGTTCTTCTAATAATGGAACAAGAACACAACAACGATCTACTACACGTTCTTCACAAGCCAGAAGAACAAATAGTAACAATAGCAGAAGAAGTAATTCTCAAGCAAATAGATCGTCGTCTAATAATAGAAAACAAGTGACATCTAGAAGAAGTAATAATTCTTCTAATAAAAGACAAACAACTTCAAGAAGTAGAAGTAATACTTCAAGTAAAAGTAGCCCTAGAAGTAGAAACAATGGAGCTAGAGGGAGAGGAAGAAATTAAGATTTTGGTTGGTTAGTTATGGATTACCCGTGAACTTGTATACTACAGTTCGCGGGTTTCTTTTTATGGTAAAAAGCGTTTTAGTAAATTAGACACATCATCAGACAATGATAGTTTATGTATTGTTGTTAAATACAAAATTCCTATTATAGCAGATTTTAAAACAATATTGAGCATTGGGTGAAAAGGAAAGTTCCAAAAATAAAATGCTATCAAAAAAACACTTAACACAATACTCACATATATTGTTTTTACACTAAATGGATGAATTTTAAATTTAAACTTCACAAACCAAATCTTTATAGTATTATAAATAAAAAAAGAAATCATACTAGCTATAGCTGCTCCATCGATTCCCCACATTGGTATAAATAATATATTTAAAACAACTGTAATGATGATAAGCAAAACGCCAAAAAGCAAAATCATCCTATAATAATCTGAATTGAAGATAATAGAATTATTATTCCCTAAAAGAGTATCTGATAGCTTAGCCAAAGAAATAGCAAATACAACTATAATTTCAGGAGTATATTTTTCTGGGAGTAATCTATACAATTCATTTATATTCAATACAATTAATAAAAAAATCCCTCCTCCTATTATAAAAAGTGTCAAAGAACTACGCTTATAGAGACTATTTAATGCTTTTGTGTCCTTTTTATTCATTAAACTAGCAGTAATGGGATGCGCTATTTGATGCATGGCTCTAGACGGCACTGTAATAACCATTGCTATAAAAACACCAACGCTGTAAAAGGCAATATTTTCAATAGCAATGTATTGGTTTATCATTACCTTATCTATCTCTAAAAGTAGGTTAGCTACAGAGCCTGCTAAAATAATTAATGAAGAGTATTTCAATACATCTTTTACATTAAAAGGCAACGCAAATCTAAAGGTTGGTTTTTTATTATTTATTGCACTTATTCCAATTAATAAAGTGCGTAAAAAATACATAATAACCAGTGCTAAAATAAAATTCTCAATACTCAAAAAATCTAAATACAATGCAAGTAATAATATCATAGTAGCAATTCTATGAAAAACTTCTTTTAAAAAGTTTCCAAAAACTGATTTCAAATGCACTTTTGCCCATGCAAAGAAAATTTCAAAATAAGCCATTGCAATTGCCACTGCATATATCATCCATACATAATCTTTAACAAGAGCATTTTCTTCACTTAAAAAAACAACTAAATGTTCATACAAAAGGATTCCTATAAAACCTACCGGTATAATAATACCAATAGGAAGCAAAAACATGAGTGTTGTAAATTTGGCTTTTTCTTTTTCATCTGTATATGAAGAAAAAAATTTTACTATAGTATTATGAACTCCAAATGCTAATAAAGGCATAATAACATTGGCTGCAGATAATATAAAAATAACCAACCCATAGTATTCTTCTGTCAAAAAAAAAGTATAGAGAAAAATTGTATTAATAGCCCCAAAAGCAAACCCAAAATAAGTGGTAATGGTGTTTTTTAGTGATTGATTAATTATAATTCCCATTTATATGTCATTATGAATAAGAACTGAAAGTTCTCTTGTTAATGATCTTCTACTATACGCATCTAAATTTTTAGATGTTACTGTTAGTTTTCCTGCTTTAAAATTGTTGTAGAAAGATACTATCTTTTCTTTTAAAGCTATTTTTTCAGAATACAAATATCCTGTACCTCCGCCTGTTTTATTTAAAATATGAAAGACATCCCATCTATTGGGGCCCAAAGCTAAAACAGGGCGATTAGCAGATAAGTACTCAAATAATTTTCCTGGTATTATACAACGTGTTTCTTCACTATTTATCTCTATTAATAGCAATACTTGAGAAGATTGTTGAATTGCAAGTACTTCATCATGTGGCAAATACCCTAATAAATTACAATGTTTATTTAATTGATGATTATTAATTGTTGTCAAAACATCTTGACTAACGGCACCAATTAATTGCAATTGAAAATCGTTTTTAAACTCTTTATTTTCTTGGATTAATTCTGATAGAGATTCCCATAATATCTTTGGATCCCTACCAGATAATAAAGAGCCTATATGAGAAATTGTAAATTTCTTATCAAGAACAACTTCGCTATCTTTAATTTGATCATACCCATTAGTAATAACATATATAGGCTTTGTCGTCTTAATTTCAAACTCTTTTTTAGTAGTAGGGCTTGTTACTATAATAGTATCTGCCGTATTTAGCACTTGTTTTTCAAGTTTCAAATGTTTTTGTTTTGCCCTTTTTCCTAATTTTAGTTTTTGATGATATCCTATGGTAGTCCAAGGATCTCTAAAATCACTTATCCAACGTACATCTAATGTGTTTTTAATTTTCATTCCTATAAGATGTACACTATGAGGTGGGCCTGTAGTAATAATTACTTCAATATTTTCCTGCTTTATATACTTAGATAAATAAGCTATCGATGGCTTCACCCAATACTTTCTTGCATCTGGAATAAAAACATTTCCTCGTATCCACAAAAGCAATTTTTCTAAAAAGGTTTGGTTTTTTTCATGAATAATACCGGAGCTTAATCGTTTCGATTTTTTTTTAGAAAAGACAGAAGCTAATTTATAAGGTTCAAAAATGGGCTGTTTTAAGATTCTTATATCGCTTGGTATTTCTTTTAAAAAACTTGTATCTATTAAAGGGTAATTAGGGTTCTCAGGAATATACACTACAGGAGTCACGTTAAATTCCTTTAAATATTTTACAAACTTAAGCCATCGTTGCACTCCAGGTCCTCCAGCAGGGGGCCAATAATATGTTATGATGAGTGCTTTTTTCACCCTTTTAAACTTCTTTTTCTTGTGAAGTTAGTACTTGGTTCTGTTTCCAATTATAATAAATCCCTCCTATAAAAATCAAAACAAATAATAAAGAACTCGCCAATGTAATAGTACTTCCTTTTTGTACAACCGTAGGTTCAAACTTAAATTCTATGGTATGCGTTCCTGAGGGTACTTGCATTGCCCTTAGTGCATAATTAGCTCTAAAATGAAAAGCAGGTTGATCATCTATATATACATTCCAATCGTATGGATAATGCATTTCTGAAAAAACAGTTAGTTGTTCACTGGAAGTTATAGATTTATATTTTAAATGATTTGGTTGATACGAGATAAGTTGAATAGATGCCGTAGAATCTTTTCTATATGTACGCTCCAAAATTTCTTTAGGAACATCATTGCTATTTAATATTACTTCGTTTTTATCATCAAAGGTTTCCAATGCTTTCATTGCATCATCGACAGAAGCTACTATAGTAAGTTTGTTAACAAACCATGCATTTCCATTAGCCAAAGGATTAACAGATGGGATTGTTCTGCCTTCTTCATCTTGTTGAATAATATACTTAACATTTAACATGTTTAACACCGACAGATTATTGTTTGCAATTTGATAATAAAACAATTCTTCTAATCGTCTAGGTTTGGCAGCATGATATCCGCTAATTGCCTTATGAAAATATGATGTTCTAGCACCATTTAAACCAATAGAAGGTTCAAAGACGCGGTAATGGCCTTTATCTTTAAGAATTTCAGTATCTACAGGACTTTCTCCAAATGGTTTGTCCATAACTCTAGCCTGTACAAAGTCATCTGTATTCACATAACGCTTGTCTACAATTCCTAAATCAAATAAGATAAGGCCTGCAAAAACAACAATCATATACAGTTCTTTTAATTTGCCTTTTAATGTTAGCCATATAACACTTGCAGCCAAAGTAACTAAGATAAATGAACGTATTAGATCTTGATTGTATAGTGACTTTCTATCCTCAATAATAAAATCTACTATTTGTCCTAAACCAAATTGATCAAATTGTGCTCTTAAAGCGCCATCTCTAATACCAACAAAATCAAAACTTCCTTTTAAAAGAAATAATACAATAACAATTCCTAAAGTAGTAATAGATGCCAGCTTAAGAGCTTTCATTTTATGGGCAAGTGTTGTTTTATCTGAAAAGAAACGAAACAAACCATAAACACCTAACAGTGGGATACATAACTCTAATAGTACTTGAATAGAAGAAACTGCCCTAAACTTATTATACAAGGGAAAATAATCTATCATAAAGTCTGTCAATAGGCTAAAATGTCTTCCCCAAGATAAAAATAGAGATAGTAATGTACCTCCTAATAACCACCATTTTATAGGGCCGTTAACATAGAAAAGTGCCAGAATAAAAAGAAATATAATTACAGCTCCAATATACGCTGGAGCTTCTACTATAATTTGTTCTCCCCAATAGGTAGGCAATCCAGAAACGATCTCTTTGGCTTGAGATCTAGGAAGTCCTTGTTTTACTAAATAATCAAAAGTAGCAGAGTTTTCGCTCAATCCTTCTCCACTTCCACCTCCATAAAGGCGTGGTGCAAATAGATTTAAAGATTCTCCTATTCCATAACTATATTGTGTTATATATTCTTTAGAAAGCCCAGAAGTAATCTCCTTAGGATCTCCATTTTCATCAATTGTTAGTTCACTTTCCCCTCTTGTACTCCATTTTACATATTCTTGAGTTGCCATTATATTAGTAGCATTAGCAGCTATAGATAACAAAACTGCACCGGTAAGTATTCCAACAGATTTAAAAAAATGAGGGAGCTCTTTTTTCTTAAAAGCATTGATTAAATAGACAACTCCAAAAACCAAAACTAATAAAAGTAAGTAATAGGTCATTTGAAAATGGTTGGTACCTATTTCTAATGCCATTGCAAAAGCAGTTAATAAAAACCCATATAAATACCTTCGTTGAAAAGTAAGTAAGATGCCTGCCAGTACTAATGGAAAATAACCAATGGCATGTGCCTTCGCATTATGTCCTACACCTAATATAATAACTAAATATGTAGAAAATCCAAAAGCTAAAGCCCCCAAAAATGCATATTTATAATTGGTTTTTAATACTATAAGCAAGATGTAAAAGCTTATGAAATACAAAAAAAGATAATCTGCAGGTCTAGGCAAAAAGCGTATTAGCTTATCAACTTTTTTAACGTAATTATGCGGATAATTAGCTCCTAATTGATAAGTAGGCATACCACCAAAAGCGCTATTAGTCCAGTAAGGTTCTTCTCCAGTAGCCTTTCTGTAATCGTTTTGTTCCTTGGCCATTCCTGTATATTGTGCAATATCACTTTGAAATATTTTTTTCCCTTGCAAAACAGGATTAAAATAGATTAATGACGTGATAACAAATAAAATAATGGCGCCAAGATGCGGAAGAAATCTCTTAAAATCGATCTTCATTTAAGAATTGTTTGGTTAGTCTATCTCTTCAAAATCTATGTATTCACCAACACTTTTGTTAGATTTTGATTTATTCTTTGCTTGTTTTTCAACTATAGTTTCTCCCTCTCTGGAAGTCGTTTTAGAGTATTGCTGTTGTTGTCCAAATTTTTCATTAAAACGTCGTTCTGCTTTCTTTGCTGCATACCCAAAAAGTGCAGGTCCAAAAATACGTCCTAGAAATTTTACTAAATAATATACTAAAACAATAAAAAATAGTGTTCTTATTAATCCCATTGGAGTATTACTTTAACAATAATCAAAAATACGATTCTAATATTTGAAAAAATAGTTTGCAGTCCTAAAAAAATAATAAAATCTCATATATTTGACTTAAACCTAGATCATGAAACACTACCAATATCTACTACTCGCAATTTTTTGTATGTTTAGTTTTTCTATAAAAGCTCAATATACAGATGTTATTAATTCTAACAGACCCGGGGTTTCTATTAGCGCTTATTCTGTAGGTAAAAACGTTATTCAAGGAGAATTTGGCTTTGTCTTTGAACGTACAGAACATGACGGATTATTAGAAGAAACTACAGATTATGGATTAGATTATGTAATTCGTTATGGTTTATGGAAAGAACAATTAGAGCTTTTCTTTGAAGGAACTTATATCTCTCAAAATTTTGAAAGAAATAGAAATTTTTTGCCTAGTCCCTTAGAAATTAACAGAAGAGGTTTTTCCAGAAATGCTATTGGTTTTAAATATTTAATTTTTGATCCTTACAAAAATGCTGCAAACGAAGAGCCTAATTTATATAGCTGGAAGGCAAATAATTCTTTTAAATGGAAAGATTTAATTCCTGCCATTTCTATTATAGGAGCTGCCAATATTACGCTTTCAACTAATGTTTTTATTCCTAATGAGCCTATAGTAAGCCCTAGAATAGGGGTTGCTGCACAAAGTCATGTTTCAGGAAGATGGGTGCTAGTTGGAAATATTATTTATGATAGAATCACTTCAGATGATCCTATATTAAGTTATGTAATAACTGTAACTCATAATCTTAAAAATCCAAAATGGTCGTTATTATTAGAAAATCAAGGAATTAATAGTGATGCATTTTCAGACATTTCATTGCGTGGTGGTATAGCACGCTTAATTAATAAAAATTTTCAAGTAGATGCTTCCGCCGGAATCAATTTTAAAAATACTCCTTCACGTATTTTTGGTACTTTTGGTGTTTCATACCGTTTGGATTATCACAAAGATGAATTAAAAGCTATAGAGCCCACGATAAAAAAACCAAAAAAGAGGTATAAAAAGAAGAAAAGAAAAAAGAGTAAAAATAAAGATGAAAAAAGCGATGATTCAGATGAATCCAATGCTCTTTTATTTTAAAGATGATGCCAAATCATAATACAAGTATTCTATGATTATTGTTAATGAAGTTTTGACTAAAAACGATTTTAAAAAATTTGTAAAGTTTCCTTTTACACTATATAAAGATTCTAAATACTGGGCACCGCCTATTATCAATGAAGAATTGGAAAGCATGGATAAGACAAAAAATCCAGTCTTTCAAAATGCAGAAGCTCATTACTTTTTAGCTTATTTAGGTAATAAAATAGTGGGACGCATTGCTGCTATTATAAATTGGGTAGAAGTAAATGAGCAAAATAAGAGAAAGGTGCGTTTTGGATGGTTTGATACCATTGATAATATTGAAGTTACTAAGGCATTACTCGATAAAGTTATAACAATTGGGAAAGAAAATAATCTTTCATTTGTTGAAGGGCCTGTAGGTTTCTCCAATATGGACAAAGCCGGGATGCTTATTGATGGCTTTGATGAAATAAATACCATGATTACTTGGTATAATTATCCATACTACAAAGAGCACTTTGAGCAATTAGGTTATAAAAAAGCTGCAGAATGGGTAGAATATAAAATAGTGATCGCTGATAAATCTCCAGAAAAAGTTAAGAAATTTTCAAAACTAATATTAGAGCGATATAATTTAAAAGTAATAAACTTTAAATCAACAAAAGAGATCATCCCCTATGTAGATGAAATGTTTGGGTTGCTCAATAAAACATACAGTCCATTACAAACATATGTACCTATACAGCAATACCAAATAGATCATTATAAAGAAAAATACTTCCGTTATATACATCCTGAATTCATTAATTGTATCGCAGATGAAAGCGGTAAATTAGTTGCTTTTGCTATCACTATGCCCTCTTTTTCTAAAGCATTACAAAAAGCAAATGGGAAATTATTCCCCTTTGGGTTTATACATATTTTAAGAGCGAGGAAAAAAAATGATACTGCTTCATTTTATTTAATTGGAATAGATCCTTCTTATCAAAATAAAGGAGTTACTGCTATTATTTTTCATGAGATGCAAAAAACCTTTAATAAGATGGGAATTCCTTTGGTCGAAACAAATCCTGAATTAGAGGAAAATACAGCAATACAAAGATTGTGGGGTAATTATGAGCATCGACTGCATAAACGAAGGCGAACATATCAAAAAGATATTTAATAAAGAAATAAATTTAATTATTCTCCCATAGCTGCAGCTACTGCAGCCGATAATCGTTTGTAAGTACCATTTTCCAAACGTTCTCTTATCGCTGAAAATGCTTCTAATGTAATAGAAACATCTTCTAAAGTATGCGTTGCTGTAGGTATCATTCGCAGTAAAATAAGTCCTTTAGGGATTACAGGATATACCACTATAGAACAAAAAATACCATGGTTCTCTCTAAGGTCTTTTACCAGCGCCATTGCTTCAGGAATACTTCCATTTAAATAAACAGGAGTAACACAACTAGAGGTAGTACCAATATTAAAACCGCGTTCTTTTAAACCATTTTGAAGTGCGTCTACATTTTCCCATAACTTATTTTTAAGTTCTGGCATTGTGCGTAGCATATCTAAGCGTTTCAATGCTCCTTTTACAAATACCATTGGCAATGATTTTGCAAACATCTGAGAACGCAAATTATATTTTAGATAATCTATTACTTCTTTATCTCCAGCCAAGAATGCTCCAATACTGGCCATAGATTTGGCAAAAGTTGCAAAATACACATCTATATCGTCTTGTATACCTTGTTCTTCTCCTGCTCCTGCTCCGGTTTTTCCTAATGTTCCAAACCCATGCGCATCATCTACCATTAGCCGGAATTTATATTTAGATTTAAGCGCCACAATTTCTTTAAGTTTCCCTTGCTCTCCTCTCATTCCAAAAACTCCTTCAGAGATCACTAAAATACCTCCTCCGGTTTGTTCTGCCATTTTAGTAGCTCTCTCTAAGTTTTTCTCTAAACTTTCGATATCATTGTGCTTAAACGTAAAACGTTTTCCCATATGAAGACGCACACCGTCTATAATACAAGCATGTGCATCTACATCATAAACAATAATATCATCTTTAGTAACCAATGCATCAATAGCAGACATAATACCTTGATATCCAAAGTTAAGGAGATATGAAGCTTCTTTATTGACAAAAGTTGCTAATTCATCTTGAAGTTGTTCGTGAAAATCTGTATGACCACTCATCATTCTGGCACCCATTGGGTAAGCACAACCATGCTCCATAGCTGCTTCTGCATCTATCTTAAGCACTTCCGGATGATTTGCCAAACCAAGATAATCATTGATACTCCAAGTGATTACTTCCTTACCATTAAACTTCATTTTATTGGAAATAGGACCTTCCAATTTTGGGAATACAAAATATCCTTCGGCTTGTGATGCCCATTTTCCAAGTGGTCCTTTATTTTCAATTATCCTATCAAATAAATCTTTCATTTAGGTTTAGAGGTATTTATTAAATAAATGTTAAATTTTACCAAGATGCAAAATTAATTATTTTTAACTTGCTTTCATAATTATTATTTTGAAATTGTTCCTTACAATTTGCTTTAGTTTTTCATAAGCTTCTTAGTTTGCTTTAAAAAAACTTTATCCATATACCTATCTGGAAAAGTATGAATGGCTAACCAAAATAACCATTTTTTTGGGGCAATTAAATATCGTGTTTTGTTTTTCTTGCGAGCTGCTATTTTAAATAAAAGATTTGCTAATTGTTGTGTTGGTATGGCAATTCCCTCCATTCCATCTATAGCTTTGTTTAAATTAGCATAATGGGTTGCATAAGGAGTCTGTTGATATTTATTATCACTACTCTTAGCTTTAGACCATATATCAGATTTTATTGGGCCGGGTTCTACTACTATTACATCAATACCAAACTCTATTAATTCTCTTCGCAAGCCATCTGTTATAGCTTCAATAGCGTGTTTGGATGCTGCATAAGGAGCCATAAAAGGTCTCGTAATTTTTCCTGCTGCAGATCCAATATTAATAATCTTTCCTTTTTTTCTAGCATTATTGAACCCTAATAGGGGTAAAAATATTTGGGTGATTCTAATTACTCCAAATACATTTACTTCAAATTGCTTTTTAAAGTCTTCTACTGGAACATATGCTAAAGGTCCATTAACAGACATCCCTGCATTGTTAATTAGGCAATTGATACATTCATTTTCACCTAACTGTTTTTCTACCTCTTCTTTTGCCTTTAAAACAGCAACCTCATCCATAACATCAAAAACAAGTGGAATAAATAGTGTTTTAAATTGATCTGCAATTTTATGTGCATCTTCTATTTTTCGTACACTACCAAAAACACGGTACCCTTCATTTAAAAATTTTAAAGCTGTTTCATAACCTATTCCCGAAGAAACACCAGTAATAAGTACATTATTCATTCATTCGTTTTTTTTAATATAATTACTATGCCTATATTGAATAAAATTGTCTTTTCATTATTGCGTTTTGACAAACATACTCCTCTTATTATCTATCGAAAATCAATTATTGATCGTATTCTAAAAAACTATTTTTTATTAACAAATTACTGTTAGCAATAAACATCAAATACAATGCTCTCACAATGTAAGAATTATTATTCATTTGAATCACCCTGTTGTACTTTATAAAAAAAGAGAAGCTAAACTTCTCTTTTTTATTGTCTCATTATTTTTTAAAAAATATTATTCTATATATTCTATTTTTTGAGTTTCTTCAGTATGTATACTATCAAAAAAGCCTTGAGAATTCATCCAATTATCACAGTATATCTTACTCATATATCTAGAACCATGATCTGGAAATATAACTACTACTTTACTGTTTTTAGTAAATTCTCGTTCTTTTGCCAATTGTTTTACTGCTTGCATAACTGCGCCACTAGTGTATCCTACAAAAATACCTTCTGTTTTAGATATTTCTCTAGCTGTATGGGCACTTTCTTCATCAGTAACTTTGGTAAACTTATCTATAATATCAAAATCTGTTACTGAAGGAATCAAATTTTTACCTAATCCTTCTATATGATATGGATAGATTTCTTTTACATCAAATTCTCTAGTTTCATGATATTTCTTTAATACCGATCCAAATGCATCAACTCCTAAAATTCTAATATCAGGATTCTTTTCTTTCAAAAATCGAGCAACTCCAGAAATTGTGCCTCCTGTTCCACTACAGGCTACCAAATGTGTGATTTGGCCACTAGTTTGTTCCCAAAGTTCTGGTCCTGTAGTTTGATAATGTGCATCAACATTTAAATCATTAAAATATTGGTTGATATAAACCGATCCTTTAATTTCTTCATGCATTCGCTTAGCTACTTGATAATATGACCTTGGGTCATCTGCATTTACATTTGCCGGGCAAACATATACTTTAGCTCCCATAGAACGCAACATGTCTATTTTATCTTTGGAAGATTTAGAGCTTACTGCAAGAATACACTCATATCCTTTTATAATACTGACCATTGCGATACTATAACCTGTATTTCCTGAGGTTGTCTCAATAATTGTATCTCCAGGTTTTAAAATTCCTTTTCGTTCAGCTTCTTCAAGAATATGCAATGCAATTCTATCTTTGGTAGAATGTCCAGGATTAAAAGCTTCTACTTTAGCGTAAAAATCTCCTTTAATATCTTTTGTGATTGTATTTAGTTTTATAAGTGGGGTATTTCCTATAAGTTCTAGAACATTATTATGCGCTTTGATCTTTTGTTCCATAAGAATTACTTAGGTCTAGGGTTTGTTTTGTTTATTTGAAACGATGCAAATTTAATTATTATTTTTTAACTAAGCAGTTATTCCTTCTAAATCAAATAAAAATGCATATTCTTCTGCCACTTCTTTTAAAGCTTCAAACCTTCCTGAAGCTCCTCCATGACCAGCATCCATGTTCGTATGAAAAAGCAATGTATTAGTATCAGTTTTTAAGTCTCTCAATTTGGCTACCCATTTCGCTGGCTCCCAATATTGTACTTGTGAATCATGGTATCCAGTGGTAATTAACATATTAGGATATTCTTGTTCTTTTACGTTATCGTATGGAGAGTACGATTTCATATAATGATATGCCTCTTCTTCATTTGGGTTTCCCCATTCATCATATTCTCCTGCTGTAAGAGGAATAGAATCGTCTAACATAGTTGTTACTACATCTACAAAAGGAACAGCTGCCAATATTCCATTGTATAGTTCTGGTGCCAAATTAGCAATAGCTCCCATTAACAAACCACCTGCAGAACCTCCTGATGCATACAAATGAGTTGCAGAAGTATATTTTTCTTGAATTAAAAACTTTGAACAATCTATAAAATCTGTAAAGGTATTATTCTTGGTCATCAATTTTCCATTTTCATACCAAGGCCTCCCTAAATATTCACTTCCTCTAACATGCGCAATAGCATATATAAAACCTCTATCAAGGAGGCTTAATCTAATTGACGAGAAATAAGGATCTATCGTAGATCCATAAGAACCATATCCATAAAGAAAAAGTGGATTTTCTCCATCTTTCTTAATGCCTTTTTTATACACCATCGAAATTGGAACTTTTGTCCCATCACTCGTAGTTGCCCATACACGTTCTGAAGTATAATTATTTTTATCAAACTTCCCTCCTAATACTTCATTTTCCTTTTTAATCTCCTTCTCTTTTGTTATCATATTAAAATCTATAACAGAACTAGGCGTGGTCAATGAATTATATCCATACCGAAGAATATGAGTATTAAAATCTAAATTTGTACCAGTATAAGCTGTATAGGTTTCATTATCAAAAGGGAGATAATAATCTTCTTCATCATCCCAACGTTTAATTCTAATTTTGTTAAGCCCGTTATCTCGTTCGCTTATTACTAAGAATTCATTAAATATTTCTATATCTTCTATTAAAACGTCTTTTCTTTGCGCAATAACTTCCTCCCAATGATCTTTAGTAGTAGTATCTTCTTTTACAGACATTAATTTGAAATTGGTAGCAGCATCTGCATTTGTGAGGATATAAAAACGGTTTCCGTAATGTGCAATATTATATTCTAAGCCCCTTACACGTTCTTGAAATATTGTAAAATCTCCCTGAGGATTGTCTGCTTTTAAAAAACGATATTCTGAGGTCAAGGTACTTGTTGACCCTATAATAATGTATTTTTTTGATTTTGATTTAAATACAAATGAGTAAAAAGTTTCATCTTTTTCATGAAATATTAATTCATCATCAGAATGGTCACTACCTAATATATGTTTGTATATTTTATCAGATCGCAATGTTTGCGAATCTTTTGCAGCATAAAATAGGGTTTTATTATCATTAGCCCAAGTACTACTTCCAGTGGTGTTTTCTATTGTAAGTGGATAAATTTCTCCTGTTTCCAAGTTTTTTACTTGTATTGTATAAATTCTTCTACTAATGGTGTCAACACCAAAAGCTGCCATTTTATTATCAGGGCTAATACTAATTCCATTTAGATTAAAAAAAGCATGCCCTTTTGCCATCTCGTTGCAATCAAAAATCACCTCTTCAGGAGCATCTAATGTCTCTTTCTTTCTTGTATAAACAGGATAGTCTCGACCTTCTTCAAAACGTGTAATGTACCAATATCCATTTAATTTATAAGGTACAGAAGTGTCATCTTCTTTAATACGAGCTTTCATTTCCTCAAACAAATCTACTTGAAAGTTTTTCGTATGATTTGTCATTTGTTCATTATACTCATTTTCTTTATTCAGATAATCAATAACTTCTGGAGCATCTCGCTTATTCATCCAAAAATAATCATCAACTCTAACATCTTTATGTTTTTCAAGAGAGGTCGGGTTTTTTATCGCTATGGGAGCTTTCATATGTTTTATCGCTTAAATACTTTATTTTTTGTAAGAAATGGCTAAAATAAAGCTTAAACATAAAAGTTTTGTATAGTTTTTTCATAAAAAAACATACTAGTGATAGATTCATTAATCTATTTAATAGCTTTGTAACTATAAATTAAAAAAGAAAAGAATGTTTGGAGATTTAGCAGGTATGATGGGTAAACTAAAAGAAACCCAAGCAAAGGTTGCAGCAACTAAAAAAAGACTTGATACTATTCTTGTCGATGAAACTACAAATGATGGGGCTATTAAAGTTACAATAACCGCTAATAGAGAAGTGAAAACTATTGAAATAAATGAAAAGCTACTTCAAGATAAAGAAGAATTAGAAGATTTTCTGATTATTACAATAAATAAGGCCATAGAAAAAGCTTCAAAAATTCAAGAGGCAGAGTTAGGAGCTGTTGCTAAAGAAGGGATGCCAAACATACCTGGAATGGATTTGTTCAAATAAAGTATTATTTTTTTTCTATTATTTTATCCAGAAAAGTAAAATGATATGATGGATCTCTGGTTAAAATATATCCAGATTTCTCTCCTATGGATTTTCCTCTATAATTAAGAACTACTAGTTTAGGAAAAGAGCTATCTTTATTATATTTCGCAATTACTCTTTTATTTTTCTTTCGTTGGGTTTCTGTTATAATATCGATACGTCTAGGAAGATCTACCTCTACTAATACAAAATGTGAAGCTTGCTTTTTAAATCTGTCTGTAGAAAAAAAGTCTTCTTTTAGCATTTTACAAGGTGCACACCAATCGCTTCCTGTAAAATAAACTAAAACATGTTTTTTCATAACTTTAGCTTTCTTCATTGCGACTTCCAGATTATTTCCCCAGTTTACTTCATCCTGTGAGTGTACACTTACACTTAATAAAAAAACTATTACTAGCAATATCTGTTTCATAATTAATTTATATTATTTATTACTATAAGGGCAATAATTAAGCCAAAAAGGTATGTTGCAAATATACAACACACCTTTTTGGCTTATTTAATTTAGCTTTTAAAATTTAAATTTATTTATTTATAATTCTAAATTCTGTTCTTCTATTAACTGCATGCTCTCTTTCAGTACAAGAAACTCCATCTGCACATCTATTTTTCAATCTACTCTCACCATATCCATTAGCTACTAATCTACTTGTGTTAACACCTTTAGATACTAAATAATTAGCAACTGCTTGCGCTCTACGTTCAGACAAACTTTGATTGTTTGTTCTACTTCCTCTAGCATCTGTATGAGAAGCAATCTCTACAGTAGTTCCTTCATTAGTAGCTAAAACTGGTAATAATCTATCATCTATTAATCGCTTAGCTTCAGCTGTTAATGTCGCACTTCCTAAATTCCAATTAATTGGTAATGCATTATACTCTACCAATTTACAATCTACTTCTTTCCATGAAGTTAATCCTCCCTTGGTTTTTAATACTTCTTTAGTTACTGTTTTGTATTCCGCTGCTACAGTCTCTTCTACAGAGTATGCATCTTTCACTAATACTGTTTTTGTTATTTCTGCATATTCTGCAGGAATTACTTCTTCAACAACTTTAGCGGGCTCAACAATTACTTTTTTAACATATGATGAAGATTTTTCTGAAACATCATTTTTTGTTGTACTTGCATTAGTTGCTAATACCGTAATTGGAACTGTAGTAAATTCTGCTGGGTATCCTTTGTAACACCAATATCTACAATCATCTGGATTACTTGATTGGCATTCTCCCGGAGGGGTTGCACTCATTTCCCATTGTGCATAAGCTGGTTTTATTTCAACTGTTTCAGAGCTTGGAGAAAAACTAGCAGGAATTACCCTTAATGTAGATCCCGACTGTTTCGAAACGTATGTTACTGTTTCTGTTCCCCATTTCGCAGGAATAATACGCATACTTTTACTTTCTTCCTTAACTAGTACACGTTCTGTAACAGTTTTATAATCAGCTGGATAAGTCTTTAAAACTTTATAAGCTGGTTTTGTCATTACACGTACTTGGTCATTTTCGTAAACATCTGGTGTAGTACATCTAACGTAGCATTTCCCTGGTTCAGGGTTTTGAGGTAAATCTTGTGCTACTGCCACAGTTGTCAATAATAATAATAATAGAGTTAATCTTTTCATTTTAATTTGTTTAATGTGTTAGTGTATATTTAGCATATTATGTAATAACCTGAAATACAATTAATTAGTCAATATTAAGTATTGTTTTTAACAAATAATTAACTGATAACATCTAAAATACAAAAAATAGATAAAGTAGCATTTTTATTCGACGAAAAACATAAAAAAAAACAGATTATAAATAAAAAAGAATATCAATGAGAATTAAGTTTTCCATCTATAAAAATAAAAACCAATTGTATTTAAAAAATTAAAACATTATTTTTTATTTTTATAGAATTACAGACAACTAAAAAAATAAAATCATGTTCGAATTATTTCAAAGCGAAAACAATCAGAAGTTTTATTTTAACCTAAAAGCTAAAAATGGACAAATCATTTTATCTAGTCAAGGTTATGCTGATAAAAATGGTGCTGAAAATGGCATCAATTCTATAAAGAATAATTGTAGTGAAGACGGTAAATACGAGCGCAAGACTGCAACAAATGGAAAATTTCACTTCAACATAAAAGCAGGTAACGGACAAATTATTGGAAGTAGCCAGATGTATGCTTCAGAAGCAGGAATGGAAAATGGAATAGATTCTGTAAAAACAAACGCACCTGACGCAGCTGTGAAAGACAACTCATAGTTATTGTTACATAAATTTAAAATAAAAAAGGTGTTGTTAAAACAACACCTTTTTTATTTTAAATTTATGTAACATTGATAGCAATCTATCATGCATTGTCCCTGTATAATCAAGGTGTGTAACCATCCTTAGTTTTCCTTGACCCATTCCTATAATATGAATATCATTTTCTTTTAAAGTATCTAGAAAAGCATGTTCGTCTATATCGCTTTCTAAATTAAAAATCACAATATTAGTTTCTATAGGCTCTACACTTTTAATAAAAGACAACGTTTTTAGTGTTTTTCCTATCTCTTTAGCTCTCTGATGATCTTCTTTTAAACGATCTAGATGATGCTCTAATGCATATAGTGCAGCAGCTCCTAAATATCCTACTTGACGCATCCCTCCCCCTAGTATTTTTCGAATGCGAAGCGCTTTATCCATATCTAATTTACTTCCTACCAATACAGATCCTATAGGGCATCCTAATCCTTTAGATAAGCATACAGAAATAGTATCAAAAACATTTCCATATTGTAATGTAGTTTCTCCTTTTTCTACTAGTGCATTCCACAACCTGGCACCATCTAAATGATATTTTAATTTGTGCTGATCACATACACTTCGTATGTTTTCAATTTCATTAAAATCCCAACAAGCTCCTCCTCCTTTATTTGTGGTATTTTCAATACACACTAAAGAAGTGAGCGGGCTATGATAGAAATCTGGAGGATTGATTGCTGCTTTTACTTGCGCAGCTGTCATCATCCCTCTATTTCCATCTACCAATCTACAGGAAGCATTACTATTAAAACTTACTCCTCCCCCTTCATAATTATACACATGCGCATATTTATCACAAATAAGTTGATCTCCTGGTTGCGTATGTATTTTAATAGCTGTTTGATTGGCCATGGTTCCGCTAGGGAAAAATAATGCAGCTTCCATCCCAAACAAACTAGCTACTTTAGCTTCTAATTGATTAATTGTTTCATCTTCTTTAAATACATCATCACCTACTTTAGCTTGCATCATCGCCTCCAACATTTCTGGAGTTGGGCGTGTAGTAGTATCACTTATTAAATTTATTTTCATTCGCTTAGCGTTTTATTATAATACAAATGTTTGTTCCTATAGGAGAACCGTCTGGAATTTTAGGAGACGGTATTGTTTTAAATCCTGAAGGATTTCCTAAAAATCGATCAATCTCTTTACTCATTGAAATGGCAATAGGATCAACAGCTTTACTTTTTAACCACGTATTAAGTTTTAATAATTCAAAATTAACAATAGCTCGAATGTGCGTTGCATTTTTATCACTTGCTGACAAATTCATTAAATATTTAAGTACATTAAAATTAACTGCTTTTTGAACTTCACCTTTATATCCTTTTTTAGTTTTGGATTTAATTGTTTTAGACAATACTATATCAATAAGCTCATGCAAACCCAATTGTTTATCATCTATTGCCTTCTGTTGAATAACTCGGTGTGCTCTTTGAATATTTAATAAAAGGCGTAATGTCATTTCACTAGCGGTTGAAGCTGCACTTATAGGGTCAAATGCTACTCCTGCGTTACTTCGAAAAGATTCTTTAGTTCTTCCATATCCCATTGCCCTTGGTGGAAACAATGCCAACTTTTCTTCTGGGATTGTTAAAATATCTGTCTCTAGTGTTTTTAAAATTGCATCTAATGCTTTTTTCTGAGTTTTTATATCTACTACTTTACGAATTAATTGCCCATCTCCTTTAATGGCATAATTATAATCTAACCCTCCAATAACTTTAACAGCTGCTTCTGTTTGATAACGATGAAAGAAATAAAGGGGAACAAAAACATCTTCTAAAACAGCATAAGGTTCATTACTTCTAATATTATCTTTAGAAAAATTATTAATCGCTATTTCTCTAATGCTTAAAGTGTGTTCCAAGCCCGCTATTGGATTTTTTTCAATATCCCACAAATGTGCATATGCATGTGCTCCACCTTGCGGTCTAGCATCACTATCTGAGATAAACCGCAAACCTCTATCTTGAGCTTCTTTTAAAATTTTATTGAGCGCTTTTTTTTCATTAGTATTTTTAGGAAATTCTGTATAAGAATAAGCTACTGTCACCTTATCCCATTCTCCTATTTTGGTGTCATAAGCATCGCTAAAGTCTACTTCTCCATTTTTAATACTAAATCTAGGATGCGGATAATCCATTACAGATGCTCTATCACTAATGCTTGCTGCAAAATTATGAGCAAACCCTATAGTATGTCCAATTTCATGAGCAGATAACTGACGAATTCTAGCTAAGGCCAATTCTAACATAGGTTGATAATTGTCGTCCCTTTTTGCAAAAGGTTTATTCATTAATGCCTGTGCTATTAGAAAGTCTTGTCTAATTCTTAAACTTCCCAAACTTACATGTCCTTTTAAAATTTCACCTGTTCTGGGGTCTGTAATACTCCCTCCATAACTCCAACCACGAGTAGAGCGATGCACCCATTGAATAACATTGTATCTAACATCTAAAGGATCTGCATCATCTGGTAATATTTTCACTTGAAAAGCGTCTTTATATCCAATCGCTTCAAAAGCTTGATTCCACCATTTTCCTCCTTCTAAAAGTGCAGATCTAATAGGCTCTGGTGTTCCATTATCTAAATAATAAATAATAGGTTCTTTTGCTTCACTAACACTGGCTTCAGGATTTTTTTTCTCTAACCGATGCCTTGTAATATATCGTTTCTGTATGGGTTCAAAAACAGGAGTAGCATAATCAAAATATGAGATTGAAATAGCACCACTTCTCGGGTCAAAAGCTCTTTTCTTATAATTAGCATCTGGTAATTCAATAAAAGAATGATGCTCTAATACAGTAACCAATTCAGGATTGGGTGTTACAGATCTAATTTCTCCTCCCTTTGCCTCTCCTTTAAATGTAAGTAATGCTTCAAATTCTACATTTTTAGGAAATGCTTTTGTGCGTTCTAATGCTAAAGCACTTTTTGAAATATCTACATTATAATTACCTTGCTTTAAAGCTGCTAAACGCCTTTTAACGCCATGTACATCTTGCATTAAAAATGAAGTAATATCTATAATAAAAACGTCATCTTTCTCTTCTTCAATTTTAAACCCATACAATACAGATTTTGCAAATGCCTGTTCTACAGAGCGTCTTTCTAATTCATTATTTGTAATAGCTCTATAATCTAAATTAGGTTGAACCAAAAGAAGTTTGTTTCCTGCTCTTTGAAATTTAACCACTTGTTCACTTCCTAACTGCCCTCTATCCAATCCAATATCATTACTTCCTACTCCATTACTTAAAGAATAAACATATAAGAATTCTTTTTCCAGTGATGATACTTCCAAATAAATTTTATCTACCTTTTGATCGTAATGAAAATTGAAAAATCCTTCATATTTTTTAAGATCCTCTTTATTTTCTAAAAATTGTCCATTAATTACCATTGATGTAAAAACAGAAATTAGAAATAGTATTTTTTGCATTTGTATCTTATTTAGCTGATAAGCGTATAAATTTATATAAAATTGTTTCTTCACCCTTAGGTAAATAGTATTTTTGTTGAAAATTGAATGATTTATGATAACATCTGATCAAATAAAGGATCTTTTTGAGCGTCTTGGTGCGTTAAGGAGGTATCTTTGACATTGATGCCAAATTAATAGAAATCACCAACGAAGAAGAAAAAACTTTTGCTCCAGATTTTTGGAATAAGCCCAAAGAGGCTGAAATTTTCATGAAATCGCTTCGAAGTAAAAAAAAGTGGGTTGAAGATTATGAACAATCAAAATCTTTAATTAGTGATCTAGAAGTACTTTTTGAATTTTATAAAGAAGGAGAAACTTCATTAGGGGAAGTAGAAATACATTTTACAAAAACCATTGAACATCTTGAAAACATAGAATTTAGAAATATGCTTTCTGAAGAAGGCGATCAAATGAGTGCCGTTTTACAAGTAACTGCTGGAGCTGGAGGTACAGAAAGTTGTGATTGGGCAGCTATGCTCATGCGTATGTATATGATGTGGAGTGAAAAAAATGGATATAAAGTTAAAGAACTTAATTTCCAAGAAGGAGATGTTGCGGGTATAAAAACAGTAACACTAGAAATTGAAGGAGAATTTGCTTTTGGGTATCTAAAAGGAGAAAATGGCGTTCATAGATTAGTACGTATTTCCCCTTTTGATAGCAATGCTAAAAGACATACTTCATTTGCTTCTGTGTATGTATATCCTCTAGCAGATGACAGTATAGAAATAGATATAAATCCGGCACATATTTCGTGGGATTTTGCCCGATCAAGTGGTGCTGGAGGTCAAAACGTAAATAAAGTTGAGACCAAAGCTATTTTAACACATCATCCTTCAGGAATTATAATCCATAATTCTGAAACTCGATCGCAATTAGAAAATAGAGAGAAAGCAATGCAAATGCTTAAATCTCAGTTATATGAAATTGAATTGCGAAAACAACAAGCGGCACGTGATGAAATTGAATCTTCCAAAATGAAAATTGAATGGGGTTCACAAATACGAAATTATGTTATGCATCCATACAAATTAGTAAAAGATGTTAGAACTGCACATGAAACTGGTAATGTGGATGCAGTAATGAATGGTAACATAGACGAATTTCTAAAAGCCTTTCTTATGATGATGGGGCAGAAAGGTGAAGATTGAGCGGTTAGCGAACTAAATTATTAAACAAAATATTATTTTGAAAAAAATAAATACTATTATATTCGATCTGGGAGGAGTTTTAATTGATTGGAATCCTGAATATGTTTATTTAGATATATTTGAAGGAGATCGCGAAAAAATGCAATGGTTTTTTAATACTGTTTGTACTTCAGATTGGAACGAAGAACAGGATGCTGGAAAATCATTAGCAGTGGCTACAAAAGAGAGAATAGCACTTTTCCCAGAACACGAAGAGTTAATTAAAAGTTATTATGGACGCTGGGAAGAAATGCTTGGTGGCGCTATTGATGAAACTGTCGACATATTGAAATCACTCATCAATCAATCTAACTATGAGGTTTATGCACTTACCAATTGGAGTGCTGAAACATTTCCTATTGCATTAGAGCGTTTTGATTTTTTACATTGGTTTAAAGACATTGTAGTTTCAGGTACCGAAAAAACAAGAAAACCTTTTCGAGATATTTATGAACTTACTATTAATAGGTTTAAAATTAATCCTGAAAATACAGTATTTATTGATGGCAATCTCAGAAATATAAAGGGTGCAAATGACCTTGGTATTCAAGGCATTCATTTTACATCTCCTAAAAATCTTATTGAAAAATTAAAAGAATATAATATTTCCTTATAATAAATCTATGATTAAAATATATCACAATCCAAGGTGTAGTAAGTCTAGAGAAGGGCTTGGCATTTTAGAAAAATCAAAAAGCGAATATGAAATCGTGGAATATTTAAAAACAATACCCACAGAAGCTGAAATTAAAGAAATTGTATCTTTACTTCAGATTAAACCCGAACAGTTGGTCAGAAAAAATGAAATCATTTGGAAAGAACACTATAAAGGGAAACGCTTGAGTGACAATGAACTTATCAAAATTATGGTAGAACATCCAAAACTCATCGAAAGGCCTATAGTAATTAATGGAAATAAAGCAGTGGTAGGGAGACCTCCTGAAATCATAAAAACTATTATCTAATGAAACACATAAAGATCATTTTCGTTTTTTTATTCTCATTTACTGTTATGTTTATAAATGCACAGCAAGGGAATAGTTTATCTATTAATGAAAACGATGTCGAAAAAATCATGCAAGAAAAGGCTGCAGTTTATGCAGAAAAAATAGGGTTAGATAAGCTACAACTAGCTATATTAACCAATACAATGACAAAATATGGAATAAAAGCATTAGAAGTTCATAGGAAAGAATTACCTATAAGACAAAAAGCAGATCTCATTAAAGAAATCAAACAAGCTAGAAAGCAAGAACTTTCTCAATTTCTTTCTGAAGAACAGGTGGAAAAATTAGAAAAATTAGAAAAGAAAGACAGTAAAAAGCGAAAAAATGTTCGCCCAGATTTTGAATCCAGAAGAAAATACAAGCAGTTAACACGTGGCAGAGGATTTTAAAATACATCTTATCTCAAAGTGTATTACTGTAGTTTACTATTACAAATTTTCATTTAACAAACATTTAACCTTTCGAGGTTAAACCTTCGTTTAATTTAGCGCTCTAAAAAAGTTAATGTAGTTAATTACATAATACTTTTAAAAATTGCTATTAATGAAAAAAAGCATTTATACTTTTTTGGTAATAATAGGAACTATTATCCAAAGTAATGCGCAACAACGTCCCAACATATCCAAAATAAAAGTAAGCGGTCAGGTAATCGATAAAGAAACAAATACGCCGTTAGAATATGCAACTATTAGCCTGCAACACACTCGAAGAACAAAAATACTAACCGGAGCCATTACCGATGAAAAAGGTTTTTTTGAAATTGAAATATTTCCAGGTCCTTATGATATAAAAATAGAATATATAACCTTTAAATCTATTGAGGTTAAAGCAAAACAAATTAGAACCTCTACAGATTTAGGTCGTTTTTCTCTTGAAATTGATGTTGCTGCTTTAGAAGGCGTCGAAGTTATTGCAGAACGTTCTCAAGTAGAAATTAGGTTAGATAAAAAAATCTATAATGTAGGGAAAGATCTCACAGTTAGAGGTGGTACTGTTACAGATGTTTTGGATAATGTTCCTTCAGTATCTGTAGATGTAGAAGGTAATATTTCGTTAAGAGGAAATGATAACGTTCGTATTCTAATCAATGGGAAACCTTCTGGTTTGGTAGGTTTAAGCTCTACAGAAGTTTTACGCCAACTCCCAGCTGATGCTATTGAGAAAGTAGAGGTAATCACATCTCCATCTGCACGTTACGATGCAGAAGGGACTGCAGGTATTTTAAATATCATTCTTAAGAGAGGAAAAGCAAAAGGGCTTAACGGATCTATTTCTGCCAGTACAGGAATTCCTGATAATCATAGAGTTTCTATAAATTTAAATTACAGAACTAAAAACTTTAATCTTTTTAATACATCCGGATATAATTATAGAGAAATTCCCAGTAATGCAGAAAACAACTCAGAAAATTTTTTTAGTGACAATCGTTTTATAGAAGAAGATAGAGATTTTGACAGAACTAGAAATGGGTTTAATACCAACTTTGGTTTCGAATACTTTCTTTCCGACAAAATTACAATTACAAATTCAGTATTGTATAGAAATAGTGATAACGGGTCACTTACAGATAATAATACGTTACGATTTGATCCAAATAGAACTTTAACAAGCCGGAGTTTAAGAATTGATGACGAAGACGAAGATGATGAAACTTTTCAGTATTCGTTTAATTATATACAAAACTTCAAAAAGGAAGGTCATAAGCTTACTGTAGATTTTCAAACTGAAAAAAGCACCGAAGATGAGTTTTCAATAATTACTGAGGAAGAATTTATTGCTAATACTCCCGATGAATTAGAAAACGTAACTACCTTAGAAGAACAAGATAGACTTCTTCTTCAAGTTGATTATGTACTACCTATTGGGAAAGAAAGTCAATTTGAAGCAGGTTATAGAGGTAATTTCAGAGAGTTGGATACAGATTTTAGTGTAGATACTTTAAATATTAACACAGGTATATTAGATAGAGATCTCAATCTGTCCAATCGATTGATTTATGATGAAGATGTCAATGCCTTTTATTCTCAATTTGGAAGCAAAACAGGTAAATTTTCTTATTTACTAGGCTTACGTACTGAAATTACAAATGTTGTTGTTGATCAGGTAACTACTAACGATATTTCTACGCAAAATTACACAAGTCTTTTTCCTACCATAAACTTAGGCTATGAGTTTGACGAAAAAACTAGTATTACATTAGGATTTAATAGACGAATAAGAAGGCCCAGATCACGTTTTATAAATCCTTTCCCGTCTAGAAGCAGTGAATCTAATCTATTTCAAGGAAATCCAGACATTCAACCTGCTTTTACAAATGCACTCGATTTTAGTTATATCAAACGTTGGAAGGAATTTACATTAAATGGATCTATATTTTATCAAAGATCTACCGATGTATTTCAATTTATTACATTTACAGATCCTGATCAAAGAACAGATAATGGAGATTTGATTAACATACGATTCCCTACAAACCTATCTACAAATGATCGCTATGGTATAGAAGCTACATTATCATATAACCCTTATAAATGGTGGCGACTTAATGGAAATATTAATCTCTTCTATTCTGAAACTGATGGTGATTTTACTTTTGTAAATAATGATGGTACAGAATTCTTTCAAAATTTTGACAATACCAACATAAGTTGGTTTGCAAGGGTAAACTCTACAATAACACTCCCCTCTAAGATAAGCTGGCAAACTCGTTTTTTCTATAGAGGACCAAGTGAAAATGCTCAATCAGAAAGATTAGGGTTGTTTTCATTAAATCTTGCTTTTAGTAAGGATATATTAAAAGATAAAGGAACCCTATCATTAAACGTTAGTGACGTTTTTAACTCTGCCATAAGAAGAAGCGAAACAACTACTGAGTTTAATTTTATTGATAGCGAATTTCAATTTAGACAAACACAAGCAACTTTAACTTTCACGTATAGGTTTAACCAAAGCAAAAGAGATTCACAACGGAGAAATAGAGGGTCACAACAAAACAATGATGGTGGTGATGAAGAATTTGGCACTCCTTAGAGAAACGTTATTGGGCATAAAAAAAGAAGCCATTAAGGCGTCTTTTTTTATTCGTTTCGTTTAGCTTTTTTAGCTTCTCTTTTTTCTTTGAGCATCTCAATTAGCGAACCTCCTACCCAATAAGGAACAATAAATGTAAGTAGAAAGATCATTAGCCAAAATCCAATGGTCAAAATTGTTAAAAATGCTATAAAACCTAAATATTGATCAAAATCAAACATAATTTCCGGAGATTTTTAAATCCGAGTTCAAAGATACTTTATAAAATCTATATTTCACAAATGAATTTGTGATTTTTAGACTTTTCTTCTTACTCATTTATTAGTAATACACCTGTAGATATCTAAAAAATAAGTAAAGGCTAGAAAATATAAACGACAAAGCATTAAATTTGTAATGTTAAAAAATCAAAAACAGTAATGGAATATAGAATTGAAAAAGATACGATGGGAGAAGTAAAGGTTCCCGCAGATAAATTATGGGGAGCGCAAACAGAACGCTCTAGGAATAATTTTAAAATAGGTCCTTTAGCTTCTATGCCCATCGAAATTATTCATGGTTTTGCATATTTAAAAAAAGCTGCTGCTTACACAAATTGTGAATTAGGAGTTTTAGCAATTGAAAAAAGAGATTTTATTGCTCAAGTGTGTGATGAAATTTTAGAAGGAAAGCACGACGATCAATTTCCATTGGTCATATGGCAAACAGGTTCTGGTACGCAAAGCAATATGAATGTAAATGAAGTTATTGCTAACAGAGCACATCAATTGGCGGGAAAAACTATAGGAGAAGGAGAAAAAACAATCCAACCCAATGATGATGTTAATAAATCGCAATCGTCTAATGATACATTTCCAACGAGCATGCATATTGCTGCTTATAGAAAAATTGTAGAGATTACTATACCTGGTATCACAAAATTAAGAGATACATTTCAAAAAAAATCTGAAGCGTTTAAAGATGTCGTGAAAATTGGTAGAACTCATTTAATGGATGCTACCCCATTAACATTAGGCCAGGAGTTTTCTGGATATGTATCACAATTAGATCACGGTTTAAAAACATTAAAGTATTCTCTAAATCACCTTTCTGAATTAGCATTGGGAGGAACAGCTGTTGGAACGGGTTTAAATACTCCTACAGGATATGATACGATGGTCGCTAAGTATATAGCTGATTTTTCTGGATTTCCATTTATAACCGCTGAAAATAAATTTGAAGCTTTGGCTGCGCATGATGCTATAGTAGAATCTCATGCTGCTTTAAAACAATTGGCCGTTTCATTAAATAAAATAGCAAATGATATTCGTTTAATGGCCTCTGGACCTAGAAGTGGAATTGGTGAAATTATTATTCCTGCAAATGAACCTGGAAGTTCTATCATGCCTGGAAAAGTAAACCCAACACAAGCAGAAGCAATAACCATGGTTTGCGCACAAGTAATTGGAAATGATGTCGCTATAACTGTTGGTGGTACCCAAGGTCATTATGAATTAAATGTTTTCAAACCTGTTATGGCTGCCAACCTAATACAGTCTGCACAATTAATAGGTGATGCCTGTGTTTCTTTTGAAGAGCATTGTGTTTCTGGCATTGAACCTAACCATAAACGCATTGAAGAATTATTAAATAATTCTCTAATGTTGGTTACTGCTTTAAATACAAAAATCGGATATTATAAAGCTGCCGAAATAGCAAATACTGCACATAAGAACGGAACTACTTTAAAAGAAGAAGCCGTTAATTTAAGATATGTTACTGCAGAAGAGTATGACCAATGGGTAAAACCTTCAGCTATGGTAGGAGCACTCAAAAAATAATATCATCAACAATATAACATAAAAAAACACTCGAGTTATCGAGTGTTTTTTATAATTAGTGTTATTGTTATATATCGTATTTATTATTTAAGTGCAAACTTAGAAGTACTTAACTCTCTTAACTTAGGATCAAATACTTTTACCTCATAGTTTCCTTTTGCAAACTTATCACCAGATTTACTTACAAAATCGCAAACATCTAATGCTCCATTTTCAAAGAAGAAGTTAGAAACTTTACTATAGGTTACACTAGCCCCTTCTTCTGTAGAAGCTGTTCCATTTTCTCCTAAAATATTTCCTGTAGGGTCTGTAACTTGAATATAAAACTGTCTATCTCCAGACGTCGCTATATTGTTTGCTGCAACTGTATAACAAATTTTTAGTTTATCGGCTCTTGTAGCTCTATTGGTAGAAACTAATTTACCACTAGACCTTTCTTTAACTGCATCTACAGAAAACTTTGATAACGTAATTGCAGAACCTATTTCTACCACTTTAGCTAACTGTGTATTTTGAACTACTAATGAATCTGAATATGTAGTTTGTCTTTCTAAAGCTACAAACGTACTATCTCTTTCCATTGCTAGTAATGTGTTTGATTTACGCAAAGAATCATTCTGAGCTAAAAGAAATTCTCTTTCTTTTTCTAAAGTACGTACCTGTCTTCTGTATCTATATAAAGCAGAGATATCAGCTTTCATTGTTTTTACAGAATCAATATACTCTGTTATTCTATTTCTAGCCTCTACAAGTTCTTGATTAGTGTTTTCGCTCTCTTCAATAGCTCTGTCATAATCTGCTTTAAGATTGTTTAAATCTTCAACTACTAAACTCTTTTCATTAGTAAGTTTAGCTGTTGTTTCTTTTTTATCGTTGTAAAGGTTTGCCGTATAAAATAATGTCCCAGCTAAAACTACACCAAGTAAAATAGCTATTACCTTTAGTCCGTTATTGTTTTTAGATTCAGTCATAATATAATAATTTTAAATTCGCACTTTTTATATTTTTTAGTGCTTGTTTTTTATATACGTGTTAAATTGATTTTTAGATTATTGTTTAATAATTTTTCAAAGTTACGATATTAAAAAATATCAGAAGACTATACTATAAGTCTTAATACCCACAAAGAAGTTAACATTCTGGTTTAAAGAAACTAACAGTTATTTTAATATGACATTATCATATATATTCTAAATTTTTATATTTTTAATATATCTTTAAAATTATTTATGTTACCATGACAAAAGAAGTAATTATTATCCCTTTTGATTCTAAATATATAAAAGATTTTAGTGATTTAAATATCGCTTGGTTAGAAAAATATTTTGTTGTTGAACCCCATGATAGTGAATTATTAAATACTAGTGAAAAACTCATCATAAACAATGATGGATATATATTTTTTGCAAAAATCGATAACCAAATAATTGGAACCGTAGCATTAATGAAAATAGCCAACAAACAGTACGAGTTAGGGAAAATGGCTGTTGATCCTCAATTTCAAGGAATGAAAGTTGGACATAAACTTATGCAACAATGTATTAGTCTTGCCAATACTAATAATTGGGAAAAACTTATTTTATATTCTAATACAAAATTAGAAAATGCTATACATTTATATAAAAAACATGGATTTAAAGAAATAAAATTAGAAGAAAGTTCGCCTTATTTAAGAAGTAATATTAAAATGGAATTGATTTTTAATCACTAGCTATTACTAGTTGCTCTTGTTTTACGGCTATTGATATTTTTTAGTATGACCTTATAAAACTCGTTTTTATCAAAAGGTTTATTGATAATATCATCTATTCCTGCGTCTTTTATATCGTCTCGTACATCTTCTATCTCTACAGCTGTCAATGCTACAATTGGAGTCTCATCATCAAATTCTCTTATTTTAGCCGATGCTTCTATCCCACTCATTAGTGGCATGTTCAAATCCATCAAGACTAAATCAAATTTTCCATTCTTAACATATTCTATTGCAGATATTCCATTATCTACTACTTCACAATCAAAGTTTTCTCTAAGTAGTATATTTTTTGTAACTATTTGATTGATCTTATTATCTTCTACTATCAATACTCTATATCCTTTTCCGAAAACACTATCTGATAGATTTGTGGTTTCTACACGTTTCTTTTCAATAGTAGCATTACTTTCTTTTACAATATCAAAATTAAGGTTAAAACTAAAAGTAGCTCCTTCACCTTCATCACTAATTAATTTAATTTCCCCTTCTAATAAATCTACTAATTTCTTTACTATAGATAAACCTAAGCCTGTTCCTTGGTATTCATTATTATCACGATCTAATTGAGAAAAGTTTTCAAAAATCTCATCATGTTTCTTTTTAGGGATTCCTGGACCATCATCTTTAACTATAAAATTAATACTAACAACATCTTCTTTAATGCTGGTTAACTTTAAAAAGATCCAGATATTACCATAGGATGTAAACTTAATCGCATTCCCTATTAAATTAATAAGTATCTGAGATAATGGAACCTCATCACCTTTTAAAAATGGAGGGATCTTTTTGTCTAAGTATAAATGAATTTTATTACTCTTTTGATCCAATTGAAATTTAAAAGAACTTATAACGTCTTCAACTAAATCTCTGATATTGAATGGACGTCTTTCTAATACAATTTTATTTGATTCTATTTTACTCAGATTAAGAATATCATTTATTAAATTAAGTAAATAGTCTCCAGAGAATTTAAGTGACTTCAAATATTGGTTTTCTTCAGAGGATAATGTGTTTTCTTCTAACAATAATGAAGTTAAACCAACAACTCCATATAAAGGAGTTCTGAGTTCGTGACTTACGGTTGAAACAAATTGAGATTTTAATTGAGATAATTTTTCTGCTTCTTCTTTCGCTTCTTCTAAATGTTCATTCCTTGTTTCTAGCATTTCTGTAAGTTTCTTTTTAGATTGAACACTTCTGTATATTACTACTCCTAAAATACTTGCAAATACTAACCCCAGTAATATATAGGTCAAGATATTCTGGTATTTTCTAAAAAAACTTTTAGTTTCAATATTATTATTTACTACAGGTGATGAATTATCAACATCATTCAATACAGATGGACTTTCTGTGTTTGGAACAATACCATCTTGTAGGTTTTTTGATTCTATTATTGCTAATTGTTTCAGGTTTTCAACACCAGACACTTTTAAACGAAACTCATAATATTTTTCTAATGCATTACTTTTCTTAATTTGATCTTTAGTTAAATCAAATAATTTAGATTGTGCTAAATAAACATCTGACAATTCAAGATAACTTTCAAAGTGTTCTCCAATTGTTATAGCTTTATTAAAACTTTCAGTAGCTTGTCCATACTCATTGTTTTGTGTATGGTATATTCCAAAGAGATAATGTATATAAATATTTGTATTTAATTCTCCCTGTTCTTCTATATGCTTTTTTGCTTGTTGTAAATAAAGGAATGCTCTCGCTGTATCTTGCCTGTCTAGGTAATTCCAACCAAGATTAAGTGTTGGAGTAATTATTTCAGAAATATCATTATTTGCCTTAGCTAAATCAATAGATTTGAAATAATATTCATTACTCTTATCTAGATTGTTATAAGCCATATAATATATATTTCCTAAATTATTATATATACGACCTATTAATGCATCATTAGTACTTTCTAAGGCATATTTTAAAGCTTCTTGATAATTCACTTCTGCTTTCTTGAATTCAAGAATTGTTTCGTAGTTTATTCCTATAAGATTATATGCAGCTCCCTGATAATAAGTATTATCATTTAGCTTTGCAAAGCGTATTACCTCGCAAGCTTTCTCTGTAGATGCTACAATTTTGTACCTAACTTGAAGACTTTCTGCTAAAGAAAACGTATTTCGCATACTGTCCTTTAGACGTTCATCCCCTACTTGACCTTTTGCTAATGTGTAGCAAAAAAGTATACTTATTAAAACGAGCGTTTTTTTCAATTTATTCTATCAATAACCAAGCAATTTTAATCATTTAAATGGAGGCAAAAAACTTTTAGGGCAATTAGACGATAAAGTGATTAATTTCTTGGAAGTAATGTTAAAAATTATAAAATGAAGCGCCTTTTTTGAAGAAAAAAACATTTCAAAACTTACTATAACATAAAAAAATGAAGCGTATAGTAATTTTTAATTTTCAATTTTACTTTTTTTAATATTTCGAAGAATAGTTTGATAAAATTCAAGGTTATCATAAGGCTTATTTATTATATCATTCAATCCTGCTTCAAAAACTTTATCTTTTATTTCATCAATAGCAACAGCTGTTAATGCTATGATAGGGATTGTTCTATTAAACTCTCTTATCTTATGGGTAGTCTCAAACCCATTCATAACTGGCATATTTAAATCCATTAGTATAAGATCAAAATGATCTTCCTTTATTTTTTCTATAGCTAATAGTCCATTGTTTACTGCTACAGATTCAAATTCTTCTTTCTTTAGTATATTTTGAGTGACTACTCGATTTATCTTGTTATCATCTACTACTAATATCTTTTTATGAGTGGGATTATTCTTTGATAGTTCTTTAAATGATTCTATTTCTATTTCTGAGTTGCTTTTTATAAAATCTATTGTAAAACAAAACTTAGACCCTTTATGTATTTCACTTTCTAAATAAATATCTCCTCCAAATAAGGTTACCAATTTCTTTACTATAGACAATCCTAAGCCAGTTCCTTGAAATTCTGCGTCTTCTCTTTCTATTTGCAAGAAATTATCAAATATCTCCTCTTGTTTCTCTTCTGGAATACCAATACCATTATCTTCTATTTGAAAATTAATAGTTATATGATCATCGTTTTCTTTTACTTTTTTTAAACGTAACCATATAGTTCCCTTACTAGTAAACTTTATAGCATTGCCTACCAAATTAATTAGTATTTGTTGCAATCTAATTTTATCACCCACTAAAAAACATGGAATATTTTCATCAATCTCTAGCTCAAGCTGGTTCTTTTTTTGATCTAAGTGAAAACCAAAAGAGTTAACTACATTTCTTAATAATGTTTGAATATTAAAGTCTATTTTTTCAAGTTGTAATTTATTGGATTCTATTTTACTCAATTGTAATACATCATTAATAAGGTTAAGCAGATAATCACTTGAAAATTTAAGGGATTTCAAATATTCATTTTCCTTTTTTGACAAAACTCCTTCTTCCTCCATCAAAAGAGATGTAATACCAACAACTCCATATAAAGGAGTTCTTAATTCATGGCTAACCGTAGATATAAATTGTGTTTTTAATTTAGATAGTTTTTCTGCAGCTTCTTTAGACTTTTCAAGGTTCTGATTTTGAATCTTTAATATATTACTAAGCTCGTTTTTAGTGATATAATTTTTATATAAAATAATAAGAAGGATAATTAAAATTAAGACTAATATAAAAGATGCTATCGTAATTATTTTTGATTTTCTTGCATCAGATGCCTGTAACGCATTTTCTTTTTTAGCTTTTCCTAAATCTCTTTGAAATTCATCAAGTTCAAATCTGGCCTTTGCAATTTCTAATTCTCTTAACTTTGTTTTGTTAAATACCTTTTCTTTATTTTTCTCATATGCCTTAAAAGCTTCGTATGCTTTATCATTTTGACCTAAAATTTCAAGCAATTTAGATTTTTCAAGATACGCATGATAAAGTTGGGCTAACATTTCTAATTTTAAAGACTTATTAATAGATTTATCAAAAGACTTCAATGCTTTTTTATATTGTTTTTTATAAACATAATATTGCCCTTCTAAATAACTTAAACTAGTCATTAGTCTTTCATTACCATATATTTTCACATATCCCATTACTTCATTTAAATAAGGATATGCTTTTTCAAATTCTTTTTCATCAATATAGGTCCAAGCTATATTAATCATAGGAACTATAAACTTTACTGTATCTTTATTTTTTTTGGCTAGTGCTAATGATTCATTATAATAAAACAAGCCTTTCTCTTTCTCTTTAAGTCCATCAGAATAGACATTTCCAAGGTTATTATATATCCGGATACTCAGTGTGTCATTTTTAAGAAACTCTGCTTTTGATAATGCTTTTTGATAATTTTTTTCAGCAGTATTAAAATCTGAGACTAACTCATAACTAATACCTACACTATTATATGCCTCAAATTGATATTTTTCATTATCTATTTCTTGTGAGAGTTCTATAACCTTATTTGCATATTCAATAGATTTTTTAATATCATATTCGCGTTGATATGCCCTTGACTTATCTAAATAGTTATTAATACTATCTATTATTGGGTCATCGATAGTCTGAGAAAAACCAAAATGAAATGAGCACAAAAAGAAGAAGAATATGAAACGAATAATTTTCAAGATTTAGTTGTTTATGTAAGTATGGGTACTACAAACATATCACAAAAAAACCATATACTTATGGTTTTCATCTATTTAAATAGGTTGTAAGCATATAAAAAAACACCAAATAACGGTTTTAATAATTTCTATATATTATTTATTTATTCGTAAATAAGAATACTATTTGATATTAAATTGTTATCTGATAAGTTTCTTATACTTAATTCTTTTAGGAGTTACATCTGCTCCCAAACGTTTTCTCTTATTTTCTTCATAATCTGAGAAACTGCCCTCAAAGAAATAGACTTGAGAATCTCCTTCAAAAGCTAAAATATGCGTACAAATTCTATCTAAAAACCATCTGTCATGAGAAATGACAACAGCACAGCCTGCAAAATTTTCTAATCCTTCTTCTAAGGCTCTTAAAGTATTAACATCCAAATCATTTGTTGGCTCATCTAATAAAAGAACATTCCCTTCTTCTCGCAATGTCATCGCTAAGTGAAGTCTATTTCGTTCTCCACCTGATAAAGTAGCTACTTTTTTGTTTTGTTCACTTCCTGAAAAATTAAAACGACTTAAATATGCTCTAGAGTTTATTTGTTTTCCTCCCATCATAATGAGTTCTTGCCCATCGCAAAAATTCTCCCATATCGATTTATCAGGAGTTATATTAGAATGATCTTGATCTACATAAGAAACTTTAGCCGTTTCTCCCATAACAAAGGTTCCCTTATCTGGGTTTTCTTCTCCCATTATCATTCTAAAAATAGTGGTTTTCCCAGCTCCATTTGGGCCTATAATACCTACAATTCCAGCTTGTGGAAGTGTAAAGTTTAAATCTTCGTATAAAAGTTTATCTCCAAATGCTTTTGAAACTCCTTTAGCATCGATAACATTAGTCCCCAAACGTGGGCCATTAGGAATATAAATTTCAAGCTTTTCATCTAGTTTCTTCTGATCTTCATTTAGTAATTTATCATAATTACTCAAACGTGCTTTTTGCTTGGCTTGCCTACCTTTTGGAGCCATGCGTACCCATTCTAATTCTCGTTCTAATGTTTTTCTTCTTTTGCTAGCCGTTTTTTCTTCTAATGCTAATCGTTTTGATTTTTGATCCAACCATGAAGAATAATTTCCTTTCCATGGAATTCCTTCTCCTCTATCTAATTCAAGTATCCAACCAGCTACATTATCTAAGAAATATCGATCATGGGTTACTGCTATAACAGTACCACTGTATTGTTTCAAATGCTGTTCTAACCATAATACTGATTCTGCATCCAAATGGTTAGTAGGTTCATCTAAGAGTAATATATCTGGCTGTTTTAGTAATAAACGACATAGTGCAACTCTCCTACGCTCACCACCTGATAATACTTTTATTGGGGTATCTGGTTCTGGAGTTCTTAATGCATCCATGGCAATTTCTAATTTGGTATCTAATTCCCATGCATTAGATGCGTCTATCTTATCTTGAAGTGCTGCTTGCTTATCCATAAGTTTTTGCATCTTATCTGGATCTTCATATACTTCAGGCAAACCAAATTGATCATTAATACTATTGTATTCATCTAATACAGCTACTACATCTGCCACTCCTTCTTTCACAATCTCTATAACTGTTTTAGAATCATCTAACTGAGGTTCTTGCTCTAAGTAACCAACAGTATATCCAGGTGAAAAAACAACATCTCCTTGATAATTTTTTTCTATCCCTGCTATAATTTTTAATAAGGTTGATTTACCAGAACCATTAAGTCCTAATATTCCTATTTTTGCGCCATAGAAAAAACTTAAGTATATATCTTTTAAAACTTGCTTGTTAGTACTTTGGTATGTTTTAGACACACCAGACATTGAAAAGATTACTTTCTTATCATCGCTCATAATTATACTCTTCCTTTTAAAGCGTTAAATACCCATGCAATAGCAAAAAAGCCAATTCCAACGGCAGCAAATCCATATCCTGCTACATCGTCATATCTAAAAGCGCCTAAAGCTATTAATCCTAATCCAACAATAATCATAATTAGTGTTGCATATCCCAATACTGTATTTTTATTCATTCCCATTTCTTGCCATTTTTTTAATTTGATAAGAGTATTATCAAATAATAATCATAATACATCATATCAAGATCACAAATATGCAATTTTTTATGCAATTTTTAGCCTATTAAAAATAGAACGTTTTTGTATTTTAGCCTGCCGCTTCTTTTAAAGAACCAATATGAAACAAAAAGAAACGTAAGCAACAGAACAAATGCTACGACTATAGTTCTGGCAAAATATTTTAAGGTATGGATATTAACTTCAACAAAAACGAAGATCACAATAAATTACTTCTTTCAGATTTAAAACGCAAACTTGCTAAAGTAAAACTGGGAGGTGGACAAAAAAGAATAGAAAAATTGCATTCGCAAGGTAAATTAACTGCTCGTGAACGAATTGACTATCTGTTAGATAAAGATGCAGACTGCATTGAGATTGGAGCTTTCACTGGAGAAGGAATGTATGAAGAACATGGTGGGTGCCCATCAGGTGGTGTTGTAGTAAAAATAGGGTATGTTCAAGGCAAACAGTGTATGGTGGTAGCAAACGATGCTACAGTTAAAGCTGGTGCTTGGTTTCCTATTACAGGAAAGAAAAACTTAAGAGCACAAGAAATAGCCATGGAAAATAGGCTCCCTATTATATATCTTGTAGACAGTGCTGGTGTTTATTTACCTATGCAAGATGAAATTTTTCCAGATAAAGAACATTTTGGTCGTATTTTCAGAAATAATGCCAAGATGAGTAGTATGGGTATTGTACAAATAGCTGCTGTAATGGGAAGTTGTGTTGCGGGAGGAGCTTATTTACCTATAATGAGTGATGAAGCTTTAATTGTAAACAAAACTGGGAGTATTTTTTTGGCTGGAAGTTATCTAGTAAAAGCCGCCATTGGAGAAACTATTGACAATGAAACACTGGGTGGTGCTACTACACATTGTGAAATAAGTGGAGTTACAGATTATAAAGCTGAAGATGATAAAGATGCTCTAGATACTATAAAAAATATTATTGATAAGATTGGTAGTTATGAAAAGGCTGGTTATAGCAAAATAAAAGCAAAGAAACCAAAAGAAAACCCTGAAGAAATTTTTGGGATCCTGCCTAAATCTCGTTCAGATCAGTATGATATGAAAGAAATTATCAAAAGATTGGTGGATAATTCTGAATTTGATGAATATAAAGAAGGATATGGGCAAAGTATTATTACGGCTTATGCAAGAATAAATGGATGGGCAGTTGGTATTGTTGCTAATCAACGAAAGGTTGTAAAGACAAAAAAAGGAGAAATGCAATTTGGTGGTGTTATCTATTCAGACTCGGCAGATAAAGCAACCCGATTTATTGCCAATTGCAATCAGAAAAAGATACCCCTTGTTTTTTTACAGGATGTTACTGGTTTTATGGTTGGAAGCAAAAGTGAACATGGAGGTATTATTAAAGATGGTGCAAAAATGGTAAATGCAGTAAGTAATTCTGTAGTTCCTAAATTTACTATTGTAATTGGAAATAGTTATGGGGCTGGAAATTATGCAATGTGTGGTAAAGCTTATGACCCGAGGCTTATTGCAGCCTGGCCAAGTGCAGAATTAGCAGTAATGGGTGGTTCTCAAGCAGCAAAAGTACTTCTTCAAATAGAAACAGCCTCGCTTAAAAAGAAAGGAGAAACAATTTCTAAAGAAAAAGAAGAAGAATTATTTAATAAGATTAAATCTCGTTATGATGCACAGGTTTCTCCATATTATGCTGCAGCTAGAATATGGACAGATGGTGTTATTAATCCTTTAGATACCAGAAAATGGATTTCTATGGGAATAGAAGCTGCAGATCATGCACCTATTGAAAAGCCATTTAATTTAGGAGTCATACAGGTTTAATTAAACTTTAGTCAGCTAGACTTTATTCATTAATTCTCGGGATGCTAAGTATTTTTGTTTGTCTACCGTTTACATATCGAAATCCACTTTCGCTATAAAAGCCTGCTTCTTCTAGCATTACTCTAATATTTCTATTCCATTCTGGAATCGTAACTGTTGTATTTAATTCTATAGCGTATACAGTATTAGGGAATAGTGGATAATCTCCTGTAAAAGGAACACCTTGTTGTGCATCCCACATACCAATAGTTGGTCCTGATGAGTGTCCATAGGTTCCTAAAGGATGTGTATAAATAGCTGGTTTAAATCCATTAGTTTTAGCATCACTTAATGATTTTAATAAAATTTCATTTCCGCTTGCTCCAGTGACAAAATTATTAGTTAAATGATCTTGCACTTTGTTTCCTGCTTTTAAAGCTTCTTTTAAAAATATTGGAACTTCTTTTTCTTCTGGTCTCAATACATATGCCAATTGTTGACAATCTGTGTTTAACCTAAGATACGTAATCCCAAAATCACAATGCAAAAGATCGCCTGGTAAAATAACCATATCTTCTGGCCTATTTGAAAATGCATAAAGATGATTTCCTAAATCGTCTTTTTTTCGTTGGACATCAACAGACGGATGAAACCAAGTTTCTAAACCTAAGCTTGTTACTTTTTGTCGCATCCACCATTCTACATCTGTTGTAGTAGTAATTCCTGGAGTAATTACATTTTCTGAAAACCCTTCGGCTATTATATCATGAGTCATGTCTACCAATTGATTATAAATAATCATTTCTCTTTCTGTTCTAGTTTCAATCCATGCGATAGCTAACCGCTCTGCAGAAATAACTTTCTTTAAATGTTTTTTCGATATGTTTTTTAAAAATGCTTCATAATCTGTTTTCACTAATCCATCTGCTATATTAAAATGCTCTGAATAATTCAATGCAATCTTTTTAGGATTGTATTGATCTATTATTTGATTTAATCGTTTCCATTGATTGGGTTCCTTTTCTTTATCCCAAGCAGAAATAATGTTTTTCCCAACATTATACCTAGCAATAGCTAGTTTAGCTATCGTATTTTTGGTTTTATCTCTATAAAAAACTAAAATGGTTCTTCTTCGGGCATTTAACCAAGTAGCAGGTAGCATCGTTTTTAATACAGGATCTTCATTATATTCCCTAGAAATTAACACCCACATATCAATGTCATTCTTATCCATTAGTTTTGGGAGTAAATTATCAAATCTATCAGCTAATAATTCATCTATTACTTCTGCTCTTTCTCTTTCTGAAAGAATATGTTGCCCTATACTAAACACAGGGATTACAAACAGCACTAGGAGTATTACTCTTTTCATAATAAAATAATTTGCGCTCCTAAAATAATGAAAATATAACTAGTTGAAAACAAGAAGAGCGCTATAAAAGCACTCTTCCTTCCTTCCTCATATAGAGCCCCTAACCCTCACACACCATCATTATAAATTATAGAGCGATTTCGCTAACCGTATAAACTCTGCTCTATAACCATTTTTATCTTCTCTTCTTCCTTCTTCTGCTAAAGAAAGTATTGTAGCTAAAGAAGCATTATTGTCAAATTGTGATTTTCTTAATTTCATACCAAATAATGCTACTGCTGATATAAATTTTAAATCTTCTGAAGCCTGTACAACCTCATCTTCTATTGTATGAATCATTTGGATACTTGTAGTCGCTAATGGTTTCTTATATCTAAATTTAACAGTTACTAGTTCATTTAAATATGTATCGTTCTCAATTTTATTTATGTATTTCAGGTCATCTACTTTTTTTAAAAAACTTGACTCTACTCCTACAGGTATTATTTCATATAATGCAGTAACGGTATGACCGCTTCCTAATTCTCCTGCATCTTTAGTATCATCAATAAAATCTTCATCTGCCAATATCCTATTTTCATACCCAATTAATCGATATCCTTTTACTTTTACAGGATTAAATTCTACTTGAATTTTAACATCTTTTGCAATCGTATATAATGTTCCTCCAAATTCTTCACCAAATATTTTTTGAGCTTCTTGTTTTGTATCTATATAAGCATGATTGCCATTTCCTTTATCTGCAAGTATCTCTAATTTTGAATTTTTATAATTCCCCATTCCAAAACCTAAAACAGATAAAAACACATTCGATTTTCTTTTTTCTTCTATAAGTGTTTCCATTGCTTTATCACTAGAAGCACCAATATTAAAATCACCATCTGTAGCAAGAATCACTCGGTTATTTCCATTTTTCTTAAAATGTTGTTCTGCGATCTTATATGCTAGTTTAATTCCTGCACCTCCTGCAGTTGAACCTCCTGCTTCTAAATTATCTATTGCTGTTAGTATCGTTTCTTTATTATCTCCTGATGTTGGTTTTAAAACCATTCCTGCTGCACCTGCATAAACAACAATAGATACTTTGTCTTTATTTCTTAATTGGTTCACTAGCAGTTTAAATGCAGATTTAAGTAAGGGTAGTTTATTTTGTGAAGACATCGATCCTGATACATCAATTAAGAAAACTAGATTTGCCGGAGGAATCTCTTCATTTTTATAAGCCTTACCCTGTAACCCTATTCTAACAAGCTTTGTTGCCACATTCCAAGGAGTTGTTATTACTTCAGAATTAATAGAAAAAGGATGTTCATCTTTAGGTTGTGGATATGTATAATTAAAATAATTTATCATTTCTTCAATTTTAACAGCATCTACAGGAATGGTAGCTCCTGTATTAATCATACGCCTTACATTACTGTATGAAGCCTTATCTACATCTATAGAAAATGTTGAAAGTGGTGAAGATGTTACATTTTCAAATTGGTTCTCATTAAAATGAGCATAAGATTCTTCGTTTTTAATTCTATAATTCCCTTTTTTAGTGTTAATAACAATACATCCATTTTTTGCGCTTGTGCCAAACAATGCCTTCGCTTTTGATTTTTCATATCTATTAATATGTTCTATTTCATTTTTATCAATATTTTTTACTATTGAATTGTATTGATTTTGAATAGGCACTCCATCTACAATATATAGAGGTTCTACATTTTTTTCACCTTTCTTAGCATTACGGATTTTAATTTTTTCTGCAGCTCCCACTGCTCCTGATGCACTTGTAATTTTTACCCCTGTTACCTTTCCTTGTAATTTTTGTGCAATTTGGTTGTGATATGCTTTTTGTTTTCTTCGTTTTATAGCTGATGCAGAAGGTTTAGACGTTCTAACTGAAGATACTGCATACCCAATTGAATGGCTTTCTCGCCTTATACCAAGGGCTGTTACTACAACTTCATCTAATGCTTGAGCATCTGTTTCTAGTCGAATATTAATAACAGATGAAGTACCTATTACTTTTTCTGCTGTTTTGTATCCAACATAAGTATAAACTAGTGTTTGTCCTTGATATGCTTCTATATTATAATTGCCATCAAAATCTGATTGCGTTCCTTTTTTAGTACCTTTAATTACAATATTAACTCCAGGAAGCGGAAGATTGCTTTCATCTACGATAGTTCCTGTTATTTTTTGTTTTTGCCCATACAATGATATTCCTAATAGCATTGTAAAAATGATTAGTGTTGCTTTTTTCATATGATGTTGGTTTATTAGTTAGTTTCTTAGAGTAGCCTGATTATTAGAAATAGCACCTCTAAGTATTTCTATCTTTTCAATATCTTTAGGGTTAAGAGAGTTTAGAATAGATAAGTCATATTGAACACCGTCTACAATAACAGTTACATTTCTATTTAATCTACTATTTATTTGACCAAAAGGTTGGGCTCTATTGATTCTTATGCCTGCTTTGACCGCTAAATCATCAAATATATCTTCAATAGTATTCCAGTTTTGTTTATGCTCAAATATGGTATAAACTCTTAAAGTACTCGCTTTTTTAACTTTACTTTTTTTAACGTTTGAAACTTTACTTTGCTGTTCCTTAGCTTGTGACTCTAACTCATTTTTCTCTTTTTGAGCTTGTAAACAAAAGCTGCTTATAAGTAATAATCCCATTACAATCTTTTTCATCTTATTTTAATTTTGAAATAAAACTAAAAGGAATCTATATTTAAAAAAATGAAGAATGAGTTAAGAGGTCAAAATAGAAAGTAAAAGCTAGGTATGGTTGAGTTTAAAATTTTATATTATTTGTATTTACACTAATGTTCTAATAAGTTTTCCGTTATCGGTTTCTTTAAAGTGACTTATGAAATAGATCTCCTTAGGAATTTCATATTTACTAAACGTAGTGTCTTTTTTTATTGCTTTTATAATTTCTTCTTTGTTTTTCTCTTCTCCCTCAATAGCTAAAACAAGTTTGTTTCCTAGTTTTTTGTCTTTAATGGTTGTAATAAAGAATCTATTTTTTATAATACTTGACAATTTTTTTTCTATTTGTTCAGGAATTAGTTTGATTCCTCCTGAATTTATAACGGTATCATACCTTCCTAACCATTGGAATGAATTTTCAGAAACAAGACAAGCAATATCATTTGTTTTGATTAAAACATCTGATATAAGTGGCGCATCAATACACAAGCATTCTCGTTCATCTAAACTAAACGTTACATTAGGCAATGCATTAAAATACGTGTTTGCTTCTTTGTTATTTTTAATATTAGTAAGGTCTTTGGCTGCAATATGAGTACTAGTTTCTGTCATTCCATAGGTTTCATATGCATTTACAGAAGTTTTATTTATGCTTTCAATAAGTTCTCTAGATATTGGAGCTCCTCCTATAATGAGTGTTTTTATTTTTGTTAGTTTATCATATGAATTCTGTACTTGCAAAGGAACCATTGCACAAAAATCATAATGATCTGTAATCATGCTTAAAGGATTTGAATCTGGAACTATGGTTACTATTTTTAATCCTAGTACCAGCGCTCTTACTAACATCATTTTTCCAGCAATATAATCTGATGGAAGGCAATGTAAAGCAGTATCTCCTTCTGATAAGTTAAAAAATGCTCCTGTTGCAATTGCCGAGTTAACCATATGTTTTTTTTGCAATTCAATGAGCTTAGGGGCTCCCGTAGTACCTGAAGTTTTTACTTCTACATATTCTTTATCGTTTAGCCAGTCAATCAAAAAATCCCCTATAGATTGTTCAAAAGGTACCCCTTCCTTAACCAAGCTATAAGCAACTTCTTTTAATGCAGATCTGTTAAAATACAATCCATTAAACCGAAAGCTCAAATGAATATCTTTAAAATTTGGTTCCATATTTAAACAGGAGTGCTTACTTTTCCAAACAGTTTATCTTTCCATCCAGACCATTTATATTTCTTAGCAAAAATGAAAATCAATATTGGATATACTATCACCACTGGTATGATAATGTCCCATCCTGCAATTGGTTCTGAAATATCTTTAAAAACAGAATTAGTTTGGAATGCAGTCCAGTCTGCTGTTACTAAAAGTGCTGAAACCAAATTATTGGCAGCATGAAATCCAAGCGCTAGTTCTATCCCATCATCCATTAAGGTAATGATCCCTAAAAACAAGCCTGTTCCTATATAATACACCATAATGATATAGCCTATTTTTTCTACTTCAGGATTTGCAATATGTAACAATCCAAAAATTAAAGAAGTAAGTAGTAACGGAAACCATCTATTTCTTACTAATATCCCAATACCCTGCATTAAATATCCTCTAAAAAGATATTCTTCAAAACTTGTTTGTAAAGGAATTAAAAGAACTCCTATGACTGCCAATATCAAAAATGATTGTAAATCAAAATTTAATAAATACTTTTCTGGAGCCATATAATAATCTATAAAAATCATTGCTGCTGTAATAAGCCCCCACAATCCAAAAGCAAAAAAAACTCGTTTCCAATTTACTTTATTTCTAGCAGTTGTTAATGACGCTAGTGTTTGTTTATGAACATACTTAACCCAAAATAATAATATTCCTAACCCTATTGTAAAAGGTATCAGAGTCTCTACTAAAAATCTATTTTCTCCTTTGTTTTCTATTTCTTGTTGGATTATTTCATTAGTATCTAGATCAAGCAATGTGATAGCTAGAAAATTTAATACGATTAAACCAAAAAAGAAAATCGGAAAAATAAAATATTTCCATTTTCCTAATTCACCTTTAAAACCCTGTTCTATATACATTATTCCGTTTTTTTATATTAAAATTCTATTTTCTCTAAAGGGTTATATGTCAAACTACCATTAACTACTTTAAGAGGGCTTTTAAAATTATTTGTAAAAAGCGCTCCTGTACCTAAACCTTGAGGCATTTTATTTTGTTTTAAATAAGTCCATTGCGCTATGGCATTTAATCCTATATTACTTTCTAGCGCACTTGTTATCCACCAACCTATATTATATTTCTCTGCAATAGTTATCCACTCTTCAGAAGCTTTGTAACCCCCTATCAAACTAGGTTTTAAAATGATATATTGTGGCTGAATGATTTGTAGCAACTCTACCTTTTTTGTTACATTAAATACCCCTATTAATTCTTCATCCAATGCTATGGGTAATGGTGATGTCAAACACAGTGCTGCCATTTTATCTATTTGCCCTTGCTTGATAGGTTGTTCTATAGAGTGTAAGTTAAGGTCTGATAGTCTTTTCAACTTCTCTAAAGCAGTATCTGGGTGAAAAGCGCCATTAGCATCTACACGTATCTCTATTTGATCATTATTAAAGTCTTTTCGAATTGATTTAAGTAGTTTTATTTCGCTATCAAAATCTATAGCTCCAATCTTCATTTTTATGCACCTGTATCCTTCTTCAAGTTTTTTTTCAATCTGAGATTTCATAAAAACTTCTTTTCCCATCCAAATAAGTCCATTTATATAAATATTTCTATTTCCTTTAGTAAAATCTGAAGGGAATAATTCGAAGGGTTTTATTACATCCAACATTAAAAAAGCTTGTTCTAATCCAAATCGAATACTAGGATATCTCTCCAATTCTTCGTGCAATTTATCTAGACCAAGTTTAATATTATCACATACCCATTGTAGTTTGTTTTCATAATCTGGTACATCGTCTATGCTTAATCCTTTAAACATTCCGCATTCTCCAATACCCAATTTATTATTTTTTTCTATACTAATAAACCAAGTTTCTTTAGTTTTTAAAATCCCTCGAGAAGTACCGCTAGGTTGTTTAAAGTGAAGTGTATATTTCTTATAAGTAGCTTTCATCTTTTTGATTACAGCAAATTTAATTATAAATTACTGCGAATAAAACAATTTAAGCTATTGAAGTCTATAGATCATAAAATTATATGGATTACCGGAGCCTCTAGTGGTATAGGAGAAACTCTTGCCTACGAACTCTCTAAAAAAAATTGTAAATTAATACTTTCTTCAAGACGAGAAAAAGAGTTAATTCGCGTTAAAAGTAAATGTGCTTTTCCAAAAAATATTGAAATACTCACTTTAGATTTATTAGCATTTGATAGAATGAAAACGTATGTTGAAAAAGCGCTTAGTTTTTTTGGCAAAATAGATGTTTTAATTAATAATGGAGGTGTCAGTCAACGATCATTAATTGCCGAAACAGATTTTACTGTAGATAAAAAAATAATGGAAATTGACTATTTAGGTACAGTAGCACTATCCAAAGCTTTATTACCACATTTCGTAAAACATCAATTTGGGCATTTTGTTACTGTTAGTAGTTTAATGGGAAAGTTTGGTTCTCCATACAGGTCTGGTTATTGTGGTGCTAAACATGCATTACACGGTTTTTTTGATGTATTAAGGATGGAGCATGAAAAAGATGGTGTATTTATTACAATGATTTGTCCAGGTTTTGTTCAAACAAATATTGCTATTAATGCATTAACTGCAAACGAGACTGCTCAACAAGCAAACGATACTGCTACACAAAACGGATTGACAGTCGTTAAATTTGTAAAAAAATGATATAAGCTATTGAAAAAAGAAAACAAGAAGCTTACATTGGTAAAAAAGAAATTTTTGGAGTATACGTAAAGCGTTTTTTTCCAAAACTCTTACACAAGCTTGTTTTAAAAAGCAAGGTGCGTTAGTTTAGCTAAAGTCAAACCAGAATCGAGCGCCTTTTGCATCTTTATCTATATTAAGGTTTGAACGCAATTGATTCACTAATCGTTGTATTAACTTAATTCCCATAGAAGTACTGCTTTGCTCTTCTATATCTTCCGGAAGTCCTTTGCCATCATCTGTATATTCAAAGAAACCTAGGTCTCCGTCTTTTCTTATATTGATATAAATTTGTCCTTCTTCTTTGTTTGGAAAAGCATATTTAAATGAATTCGATACTAATTCATTTAAGATTAATCCTATAGGTATTGCTCTATCAATGTCTAACTCTGCTCCTTCTGCATCTATATTGATATTCACATCGTGGCCTCCTTTTTTATAAACGGATTGTATACTATTCACTAATGACTCTATATAACCTTGCATTTCGATCACAGAAAGTCCTTCGTTTTGATACAATTTTTGGTGAATAAGCGCCATTGCTTTTACTCGACTCTTTCCTTCTTCTAAAGCGTCTATTGCTTCTTGACTACGCGTATTCTTAGTTTGCATGCTTAGAAGACTCGATACCATTTGTAAATTGTTTTTCACTCTATGGTGAATCTCTTTCAACAATGAGTCTTTTTCTACAAGTGAAGCTTCTATAATTTTATTTTGATCTTCAATTAGTTTTTTGTTCTTGACACTTTTAAAATAAGCGTATGCTACAGCTCCCAATCCTACAAGGGTAAATAATAATGCTATAATACTATAGTTTATTTTTTTGTCGCGTTGCAATACCTGTTCTTTTGTTTCTTCTAAATCTAATCGTTGCTTTAGGATAATTCCTTTTTGATGCTCTAAATCAAAATTCACTAATTGACCTAAAAGCTCTTTCTTTCTATTATTTGTATCTACAGAGTCTTTTAATTTAATATATTCTTTAAATATATAAGAAGCAGAATCTGTATCTCCTTGTTGTAAATAATATTCTGCTAACAATCGATTATAATTAACTACATAAGTGTTTTCATTAACCAATGAAATACTATCCAAATATGATTTTGCAATACGAGAATTATTTAATTGTAAATACGAATCTGCCAAATCTATCCACATGCCTATTACGCTAGAAGAAAATTTACCTTTATCATAATCTTTACTAGAAGAAACTCCTGCTTCTAACAAAGGGATTGCTTTTTCAAATTCTTCCTGTACTATATGACATTTACCTAAATTTCCTTGTATAAGACCTTTTAAGAAAACAGCATCTCTAAAAGCCTCTGGAGCATCTTTAAAATTAACTTCTTTTAGATATAAGTCGATATAACTTAAAGCAGTATCAATTTTTTTCTTAGCAGAATATGTCGATCCGTCTTTTCTTAAAAAGGTCGCTAAATTATTTTGATATTCAGCTACACTAAAATAGTTATTTTTATCTACGGTAGATCCAACTTCAATTATATAATCCATCATAGCTTGCCTATGCAATCCTAAATTAGAATAGATATCATATAATTTAATCTGTTCTCCACTTTTCTTCATTTCTTTTCGCACTTCTAATTGTTTTTCAAACAATCCTAGCACTGCATATGATTCATCCAATATTTTGAACAGTGCTTTTCGAACAGGTAGGTCTATTTTTTTTTCTTTTTTATAAAGCTTTTCTGCTAATAAGGCACTTTTCTTGTAATCGCCTAAATCTAGATGTATTTGAGATAAAATGGTTCTGTATTTGAATATACTTATAGAATCTTTTGATTTATCTGCAATAGCGGCATATTCAGATACTTTATCTAACCATTTGTAAGCAGATTTTACAGCGTATTTATCGTCATTATTGAAGAAAATTTCAAATCGTTTATCGATTGAATTCGCTTCTTGAAACTTCAAAAGAGGGTCATTAGTGGTTTGGGACCATCCACTAATAAACACGAAGAAATTTAGTATCGCTGCACTTAATATTTTATTATTTAAATTCATATTCCAAGGATATGATATATAGTATTTCTTTTTTAACGATCAAAAAATCAAAATATGTTTTTAATAAACAATTAGTTTTTAATATTTTCTTTACATAAAATCATTAAAAAACATAATACTTTAATTATTAATCTAGTTGTAAACCTATACTATTTATAATCTATAGGTAAATTTTTGTTGTGTAAATTGTTTTTTTTGTTGCGTAAAAGTCAAAGATGCATGTTTTCCTTCCAAAAATCTTCTTTATTTAACTTTACCGTATCACTAGGTTTATAGTTATTATGAATAAATTAAAAATAAAAGTTCTAAAATGTTAATGTTAATTAATATAAAAAATAAGTCCCGAAAAGTAGGGTTCGGGACTTATTCTAAACATTAAATAACAAAATGAGATCTGGGTAATAAATAACACTATAAAAACTAAAATATTTTCACTATCCAAACATAGGGAGTTTTTCAATCAGAAAATAATTTTTGTTGTGTAACTAACTGAAAGTGTTGTGAAAACAATAAAAAAATGATTTATACAGATTTATCTTATCCCTTTCTCACCAGTTTGTATGCATTATAATGTATTTAGAATTAAAAAACGCTTTAAGTATATACTTAAAGCGTTTTTTCAATCATTTATATTTAACATGATAACATTTGGGACCGTGGACTAAAGATTTGTTTCTCAACAAATACAATGTAAATATATGAGGGTCTAAAGGAATAATGAAAAGATTGTTGTGAATCGTTTATTAATTGTGGTGAACACTTGTTAATATGTTGTTAATAACTTTTTAAGAATTTAAACTTGATAGAATAAATTCTCTGAAATCTTTAGAAATCGGAATCAATTCATCTTTTATCATGATATCCTTACTATTAACAGCTTGAATATGAGATAGGTTAACAATGTAAGATTTATGTGCTCTATAAAAATTATTAGAAGGAAGTTTATCTAAATAATCTTTTAATGCAGATCGCACTAAAAATGTTTTATCAGCCGTATTTACTTCTAAATAAACATTATCTGCTTTGATAAATTGAATATCATCAAATTTTATTCTATAGTAAAGGTTATTTTTCTTTACAAAAATAGAATCTTTTAAAACTGCATTGGTTACATTCTGTCTATCAGAATCACTAACATTTGTAGATGTCTCTTTAGCTTTCTTATCTTCTTGGCTTTCTCCATAAGTATAACTAGATAATGCTGTTTCTATAGAAGTATATAAATCTTGTTGTTCAAATGGCTTCACTAAATATCCATTTGGTTTTACTTCTTTAGCTATTTCAACAGTTGCTTTATCTGAGTTTGAAGTCACAAAAATAAACGGAATATCATAATTAGATCTGATATGATGCCCTAAATCTATTCCTGTTTTTTCAGAAGCCAGTATAATATCAATTAAAACAAGGTCTACTTCATTATTTTTTAAAGCTTCAGTGGCTTGTTCAAAATCTATTACATTATCAACGATCTCATAACCAATATCTTCTAATATAGCTTGAATATCATCTGCTATAATTACATTATCTTCTACTATGAGTATTCTAATGGCGTCGTTCAAAATGATAGTGTTAATTTAATATTAAAAAATAAAGCTACAAAAAAATATCAACTAAAAGAAAACAAGATCGCAAATATGAAGGTTGTTAAGGCTATTTTCTTTAACTCTGGATCAAACTCTTTAGGGGTTTCTATTTTATAAACCTTAGCCAAATGGAAGATTAAAGGTATATAGGCTATTACATAAAGATAGTTAATAGGCTCTGTTGCTTGTATTAATATTGAATACCCTAGCGTTGATAGCATTGCCAGAATGACGATTACAAAATGATATTTTTTAGCTAACGATGCTCCTATTTTAACAACTAATGTTTTCTTTCCTGCTTTTTTATCACTCTCTCGATCTCTCATATTATTAAGATTCAATACTGTTACGCTTAATAGACCTATAGTAACAGCTGGTAATACAATAGCTAAGCTTAATTCTTTAGTAAACAAAAAATAACTTCCTAAAACACTTACTAAACCAAAAAAAATGAAAACAAATAAATCTCCATAACCATGATATCCATACGCATCTTTCCCTACGGTATATTTAATCGCAGCTATAATAGCCCCTATACCAAGTAATAAGAAAATTAAAAAATAATTTAAAGATGCTGTACCAAAAGATATATATATTAAAAGTATTGCTATTAATAATGTAATAATGGTGGTCGCAATAATCGCTGTTTTCATTTCTAAAGGAGAAATTATACCGCTTTGTAATGCACGTTCTGGGCCAATTCTATCTTCATTATCAGTACCTTTAACACCGTCTCCATAATCATTTGAAAAATTTGATATGACTTGAAAACCTATGGTAGTTAGTATTGCTAATATAAAAATTGTAGTGTCAAAATTATCGTTTGAAGTTGCTAATGCCCCGCCTACTATAATTCCCGAAACAGATAGTGGCAATGTGCGCAATCTGGCGGCAGAAAACCAAGCCTTAATTTTTATCATTTTAATAAGTCTCTTCAATCTGAATTCTCTTCCCTTCTTTATATGATATTATAAAGACCTCATCAAATCCTACCTTTACAAGTTCATATCGAAAAGTTTGCGCTTCTTTTAATGTTTCAAAAGCTCCTAATGATAATGATAGGTATTCATTATTTTTTATCAATCTTAAGTTACTAAAAGAAAGTGGTAATAAAGAAAGATGACTTTGTTCTATAGCACTTAATTGAATAGTGTAAATCTTTTTACCATCTAATAAGTTTTTTGCTAAGTAAAAATCTCTTACCGCATTTAATTGCGTATTTTGAGTTTCTAGTACTCTTGCTTTATTTTTAAGAGATTCAATACTATCTATCGGAATTGTTACTTTGTCTGCACTAGTTGCTTTTAAATTGTTAACCGTATTTCTAACGCCTAATGAAAAAGAAATAACAATGGCACAAATAATTACAGATATTACACCTGCAACTACAAAAAAATTTCGCTGCTTTACGCTTTTTGTAACTTCTCTATTTTTATATGATATCTGATCTTGAAGCCGCAAGTTGTTAGCTTCAGATTTATCTATCTTTTTATATAGGTCTAATAAGTTATCTTCTTCTATAAAAGGCATTTGATAAATTATTTTAAGGAATCCATTTTATATTTTTAAAATTAGGCTTTCTTTTTTCTAAAAAGGCATTTCGTCCTTCTTTTGCCTCATCTGTCATATATGCTAATCTAGTAGCCTCTCCTGCAAATACTTGCTGTCCTACCATGCCATCATCAGTTGCATTAAATGCAAACTTAAGCATTTTAATAGAAGTAGGCGATTTTTCTAAAATTTCCAAAGCCCATTGATATGCAGTAGTCTCTAATTCTTCATGAGGTATTACTGCATTTACCATTCCCATTTCAAATGCATCTTGTGCTGAATAGTTTCTCCCCAAAAAGAAGATTTCTCTTGCTCTTTTTTGACCTATCATTTTTGCAAGATATGCAGAACCATACCCGCCGTCAAAGCTAGTTACATCTGCATCTGTTTGTTTGAAAATAGCATGCTCTTTACTAGCTAATGTCAAATCACATACAGTATGTAAACTATGTCCACCTCCAACAGCCCATCCAGGTACAACTGCAATAACCACTTTTGGCATAAATCGTATCAATCGCTGTACTTCTAGAATGTTCAATCTAGGCATTCCATCTTCATCTACATATCCTTGGTGTCCTCTTGCATTTTGATCACCACCACTACAAAAAGAAAATACTCCATCTTTAGTAGAAGGTCCTTCAGCTGATAAAAGTACTACTCCTATTGAAGTATCTTCACGAGCATCTAAAAAAGCTTCAAAAAGTTCTCCAACAGTTTTAGGTCTAAATGCATTTCGAACATTGGGTCTATTAAAAGCTATTCTGGCTACTCCATCACATTTCTTATATGTAATATCTACATATTCTTTAACGGTTTCCCATCGAACTTGAGCCATAATTTTATGTTTTAAGCAAAAATACATTTTACGATTACGTTAAAAAAGCAAAAAATAACTTTTCGCAATTTATATTTTTTTGAATTCATCTAAGTTATAATACAGTTTATCTAAAAAATATAACAGTAATTTATTGAAAAATAAAAACTTATAACATTTGCAATAAATAATACCCAAATTATTATGAAATTTAAAGACTCTATCTACGCTAATTCAACATTTTTTGAACATTCTTTTGAGTTTGGTACTATCTATTTACTTTCAAATATTATTGTTGCAGAATTTAAAGAAGGAATCTTATTGACTTATGACAACGCTATAGAATTTAAAAATACTGTTAACAGTTTTTATGAAAATGAAGATAATGTCTATTATATTTCCAATCGTATTAATTCATATGCTGTAAATCCTATAGCGTTGTCATAAGTAAATAAAAAGTATAAAAATTTAAAAGGAATAGGAGTTGTACAACCCGATAGACTTAGAAGGCGTTTTTTCAATGTCGAAAAACTTTTCTGCTTTCGAAGGTTTGAAGCTTTTAATTCGCTAACAGAAGCTATGATTTGGGCTCAGGAGTCATTAGAAAATGATTTTAAAAAAGAAGAACTAAAAGAAACTGCTTAATTATTACAATATTTACACTTGTTTCTATATGTTAATTAACATTTTTCTCTATGAGAAATTCTGTATCTTGATAAAAATTTGATCTATGAGGTTTTATATTTTTATATTATTTTTTGGGGTTTCTACATTTTCTTATGCTCAAGACATAAAACGCACTAAAAATATTGCATCAAGCAAAGTGCTTTTAAATAGTTCAACTCAAAAAGCAAATTTCAGTATTCTATCTTCCGATAAAAAAACAGTCAATATGGCTACTGCTAATACACAAAAAAGTGCATTAAAAAGTCTAGAAATAAATACAAATATTCCAAAAATAAAAGTGAAATCAACTTCTACAAAACAGAAAAACATTAATACTGTTTATAAAGCCTCTGAAGGAGGTCCATACTATATACCTGGTAGTGGTGGATATGGCTTTTGTATCCCTAGGTTTTAATTTAAATAAATACCATTTTTTTCAATACGAATAATTTTCTGCTTGTACAAAGATCCTATTGCTTTCTTAAAACTCTTTTTACTCATCTCTAGCACATGTTTTATATCCTCTGGATTACTCTTGTCATGAAGAGGAACAAAACCGTTATTATTCTTAAGTTTATCTAATATTATTTGTGATGAAGGTTCTATATTTTTATACCCGATAGGTTGTAAGCTAACATCAATTTTATGATCGTCTCTTATTTTTTTAATATATCCTTTTAATGATTCTCCTAAACTATATGTTCTATACAATTCATTTTTGTATAAAATACCCTTATGCTTCTTATTGATAATAACTTCTTCTCCCAAATCTGTATGTCTGGAAATTATTAAATCTACTTCTTGAAATCTTTCTACACTTAATTCTTCATTGTTTATAAATCGATTAGTTTTACTTGAACCTACTAGTCGTTCTGTCTCTTTATCAAGATAACAATGAATTAAATACCATTTTCCTTCAACCATTTTTGCAGCTTGTTCTTTAAAAGGAACAAATAAATGCTTTTCCAATCCCCAATCCATAAAAGCTCCTATATGTGTAACAGATACCGCCTTAAGCAATGCAAAGTTATTTAAAGTAATGAAAGGGATTAAACTAGTTGCCACTGGGCGCTCTTCATGATCTAAATAACAAAAAACTTCGATCTCATCACCTATTTCAAAATTCTCTGGTACGTATTTATTAGGAAGTAGTATTTCATTTCCTTCTTGATCTCCTAAAAACAATCCAGGGCTTGTATCTCTTAATATTTCTAAGGTATTATATTCTCCTATAACTATCATAAAATCTTAATAAGCTACAAAACTAACTAAAACATAATTCATCTTTTGAATATCGCAACAACATTTTCTATTGATTATTTATCATTACAAAATAGAATGAATAAAAAAACACCTGCAATATGCAAGTGTTTTTATTTTTATATGGCTAGCTATCTTATTTATAAACAGCTTCTTTTTTAAAATGCTTTGCTAATAAATAATAAACTACTGCTCTGTATTTATTTCTATTTGAACGACCATAAGTATCAATAACAGAATCTATTGCTTTATCAAGGTCTGCACTATCACTTAATCCTAACTTTTTAATTAAAAAGTTATTTTTTACTGTTGCTAACTCTTTCTCATCAGATCCTGAAACTGTAGAAGAATCTGCATTATAAATTGAAGGGCCCAAACCAATTGTTACTTTAGTTAAAAATGCAACATCTGGAGTTACTCCGCATTTGTCTTTTAGATCTGCGGCGTATTTGGCTATTAAGTCATCTCTTTTACTCATAGTTTGAAAATATTAATTGTTAATTAATTTTAAAAGAACAAAATTGATATTGGAGGAGGATATCGTAAGCGTTAAAGTTATGAATTATCGTTCAAATAATTAAAATAATCGATTAAAATCTTATCATTCATTTCACTTGGTGTAAAAATCTCTAATAGTTTTGGTTTTGTGTCATCTAAAAAAAAGTATTTTAGTGCTATATCTAATGCTGCTTTATTAGTTACACTACTATAATTAATAGTATACATTTCACATAATGAACGTGCATTTAATTCATGTTTTGTTTCAAAATAAGTTTTAAAATTTTCTGTATTTTTTGGCCCAGGTAATATTCTAAATATTCCTCCTCCTCCATTATTTAATACAATTATTCTGAAGTTTTCAGGGATGTATGAATTCCATAATGCATTACTATCGTAGAAAAAACTCAAATCTCCTGTAATTAATAAAGTTGGGTTTTTAGTAACAATAGAGGCTCCTATAGCTGTGGATGTACTTCCATCTATCCCACTGGTTCCCCTATTGCAAAATACCTTTACCGTAGAATTTAAATCAAACAGTTGAGAATAACGCACTGTGGAACTATTGCTCAATTGTAAATTATAATCATTTGGTATTGATCTCAATAGTGTATCATAGGCTAAAAAATCTGAAAAAGAGGTTTGTTTTAGATATTGATTGTGTTTAATTTTTCTATTCTCCTTGGTTGATAACCAATGTTCTCTATAGGTGCTTGAGACTTGATTTACTTTATTAACTATTAGCTCAAAAAAAGCATTAGGAGTTGTTTTAAAATGATCTTTTAAATTAAAAAAAGTGTTGTATGCTTTCTTTTCATCTATATGAAAATGATTTTTAGGGCTATATTTTCTAAGAAAAGCTTTAATTTTTTTTGATATAACCATCCCGCCGAATGTGAGTAATAAATCTGGTTGAAGCTTACTAATCTCTGTTGTTATATACTCTATAGGAGCTATAATTTTATCAATAGCTGGAAAGAAATTATCGTGATGTAAATTAGAAGTTGTTTCTGTCAAAACAATTACAGAGGGATCTTGTGCTAGCCAATTTATTAATGCTTTTGAAATAGTATTAGGAGCATTAACTCCTACAAGTACCATTTTCTTTTTTGAGCTATTCCATTGATTGACAAAAAATGTAGGATCTATAGGTGGCCTTACATTCTCTATGTTTTTTATTTTTTTAGGAAAAACATCTAAGGTAGTTGTTAGCTCATATAAAGGTTCTTCAAAAGGAGCATTTATATGTACTGGTCCTTTTTGAGAAATAGCTACTTCTAATGCGCTATTTATTTTTTTCTCGTTTTGATCTAATTGATTTTCACTTTCATCTAATTGAACCGAATGTAATATGTGATTTGAAAAAACATTGTTTTGTCTAATGGTTTGTCCATCTCCAATATCTATTTTATTTGCAGGTCTATCTGCAGAGATAACAACCAAAGGAATGTCACTGTAATACGCTTCTGAAATGGCAGGATAATAGTTTAAAAGTGCTGAGCCTGAAGTACAAACTAAAGCTACTGTTTCATTTATTTGTTGTGCAATTCCCAAAGCAAAAAAAGCAGCACATCTTTCGTCTACAATACTATATAATTTAAAGAAACTATCTTCGTAAAATCCTAAAGTAAGTGGTGCATTTCTAGATCCTGGAGAAATAACTACATGCTTTATATCATAGAGTTTACAAAGCTGTATAATGGTTTGCGCAAGCTGTATTTTTGGATAGTTCATTTATTGTAATTTATTCTACAGCTTGTTATAAATTTAAATTAGATATCTCAAAACTTATAATTTATTGCACAAATGACGATCTATAATTAATTAAAATGTGCTCTTCAAAGATACAAACTAAAAGGCATTTTTAGAATACTTTTTAAGATTCAAATAAGACTTTTTTCATAGTTTGAGATTTATTAACAGTCTCTTCCCATTCTGATTCTGGACTGCTTTCTTTTGTTATTCCTCCTCCTACATATAAAAGCGCTTCATTATTTTTAATCTCCATACATCGTAGATTTACAAATAAATGAGAAAAAGCAGTCTTATTAGGATATGGTGTCATGTTTAATTCTCCAAGAAAACCTGTATAAAAAGAACGATGATAATTTTCATATTCTAATATGAATTTTTTAGCACTGGCAGTTGGGAATCCACATACTGCAGGAGTTGGATGTAATGCATAAATTATCTCTTTGAGATTTATACTGTTAAAAAAACCTTTGACAACTGTCTTTAAATGTAATAAGTTACCTGCTTTAACAGTCTCAACTTCAGATGTCTTAATTTTAATTAAACCTTCTACCTGCTCCAAATTAGAAACAATTGTATTTGTTACTATTTGTTGTTCTCTTTTTTCTTTTTCATTCCATTGAGTATTTCCTTCTTTTCTATATAACTGTGTCCCTGCCAAAGACATCGTAGAAAACATATTCTCTTCTAGTACTAAAAGAGTTTCTGGAGTAGCTCCCATCCATAATCCTATTTTGGGATGATACCATATATATACAAATGCTGAAGGATAGGTCAAACACATTTTTTTAAATGCTTTTAAATTATCTTGCATAGTAAAAATGATGGTTTCTACTCTTGATAAAACAACTTTTTCAAATGTTTTCTGATGTATGGAATGAATTGCTTTTTCAATTAAGGATACATATGCTTCATTTTCAATTTTTGAATAAGCATCTGTTATGTTATTTTTTGTATCATATATATTTAATCCATCTAGAATTGTTGTTAAAAAAACATCAGGAAGTAATATTATTGATTTCTCCTTATTATCAAAAGGGGCAAAAACAAATCCCTGTTCTGAAAAATCTTCTGTAAAATGTATTTCTTCTGTAGATTGTAAGATTGCATTTAATTGATTTTCTTTTGGTTTTTTGTAAACAACCAAAGGTAATTTTGAATCTAAATGCTTTTGAATATTTTCAAAAAATTGCTCTATGCCCAACATGATTTACTGCTTCTTTGGCAATGCTATGGTAGTTAATTTAACAACCGATATTAATTGTTCCTTTTCATCTGTTATTTTAATATTCCACAACTGTGTCGTTCTTCCTTTGTGAAGAAAAGTGGCATGCGCATAAACCATTCCTTCTTTAATGCTTTTTATATGATTTGCTGCAATTTCTATCCCTCTAATATAAAAATCATTGGTATTTAAAAAAATATAGGAAGCCGCACTACCTACACTCTCTGCCAAAGCAACCATAGCCCCTCCATGTAAAATTCCATCTGGTTGATGCACCTTAGGGGTAACTGGCATTTTTGCTTTTAAAGAATTATCATTTACTTCTATATATTCAATATCAAGTGTTTCCATTAAAGTATTTTTACACATGGCATTGCATTGTTGCAAGATTTCTTCCTTAGATAGATTCATACTAAAATATTTAGGTAAAAATAATCATTCCTTTTTTCAAATTCTATACACAATTAGCTAAAGTAAAATTATATAATAAATTTTTAGGCTTTACAAATTTTATATGAATTCTAAGCTGTAATGTATTAATTTTAAGCAATCATATTTATATCATGCAGCAATCAGAAGAAAAAAAAGTTACTTATCAAAACACAAATACTTATTCTACGATCAATGCTCTTACCAATAAAACTAAAAACGTTTGGTTTGTATGCCATGGCATAGGGTATCTAAGCAGGTATTTCATTCGTTATTTTAATGAATTAAATCCCGAAGAAAATTATATCATAGCCCCACAAGCGTCTTCTAAATATTATCAAAGCAATGATTATAAACATGTTGGTGCTAGCTGGTTAACTAAAGAAAACACCATTCTAGAAACTAAAAATGTTATGAATTATCTAAATACTATTCTCAAAACTGAAAAAATACCTGAAAATTTAAATTTTATAGTCTTAGGGTATTCACAAGGGGTTTCGATTATTTCTCGGTGGATTGCTCATTTTAAAATTAAATGTGATACCATGATATTATATGCAGGAAGTATTCCTAATGAACTTACTCAAGAAGATTTTAAAAGCTTTAGAGAGCAAAATACAAGGGTTAAATACGTTTACGGAAATGAAGATCCTTATATTAATGAAGATCGAATAAAATTAGAATTAGAAAAAGCGCAAATGCTTTTCGGAAATACCGTTGATGTGATTACTTTTAAAGGGGGTCATGAAGTAAAGAATGATCTTATCAATAACTTGCTCTAATATTTACAAGAAATCAGTTTATTTATTAATAACTTACACAACATAATTTATATTAAATTTCAAGTTGAAAAGAATACTTGAAGACATTCTATCCCTCCAACAAGCAACTTATTTTTTGAATTAAGCTTATATACTAATTATAAACTATAAATTAAATATCATGAAAAAAGTAATGCTTCGCTTTGAAAAATTAAGCCTAAAAAAAACAGTAATAAGTAATTTGTATCGCAATGAAATTATAGGAGGTAGAGGTAATAACACCACAAATAATCGTGCTTGTGTAACAGCATGTCATGGTCGTGGAAGTTGTGAATGTTAATCATATAATTAATAAAAGACGCTTTAAAAGCGTCTTTTATTTTCTATTAACCACGCTATTCTTACTGTTTAAAATAATATTTATCATTGTTCCCCTATTTTGTTCAATATAGGGACTCTTATCTTTTCTCTTAATAAATGCACAGCTACATTTAACTTCATTATTGAAAAGGGGAAACTGAAAACCTTATAGAGTAAGTTATATTTTAAAAAGTAATTAACAATGAAAAAAAACAATTAAACACCAACAAATTATCCTTAAAAAAGCCACGATAGCTAATTTTATGATTAACCAAATAAATGGTGGAGGGCCTAATCCTATAGAAACTGAAATTTGTCCTACCCCTCCAATATCAGCATATTGTCCTAGGCCAGATCAAATTCCTACTGCTAAAACATGCCTTATTCATACGGCTCCAGTAACAGTATATAATTGTTAATCAAATATTTAAAAATGTATTATGAAAAATAAAAAAATATTCAAATTATCTTTAAATAAATACACAATAGCAGGTATTAAAATTGAACACCTAAATGGAGGTCAAGATGAGAATGATAAAGATTTCACACAAGATTGTATGTTTTTAAGTGAAGGATGTCCTTTACCACCTTCTATATTTCAATATTGCCCAAAACCTATTGCAACAAAACAGTGTACTGCGCGTATTACCGTAGTGAATTGTTAGTAAAAAAAGCGCAATTATAAAAATTGCGCTTTTTCAGTGTTTCTATAATTAGTTTTTAAATTTTAAATTACGGGAATTCAGTAATAAAAATACTGTTAAATGTTATTATAATACGTTTTCTTCTTTTAAATTTTTATTCCGTCAAAGTGTTTAGATAAAATCAAGTAATCATGTAAAATTTAACATTCGTTTTAAAGCCCTAAAAACACTGCGGTTAATTGATTAATTCATTTTAAATCAAATAAAAGTATCGCTATATAATTTTTGCTGTTTCACAAATAAAAAATAATTTCATCTTGTAAAATTTCGATCTTAAATCGAAGTGTATTTTTTTAGTTTTTAATACCTGCATATTAACCATTAAACTATAAATAATGAAAAAAAAGAGATTAAACGTACAGAAGTTGTCTTTAAAAAAATCAACTGTTGCTCAATTCCAATCAGGAGGATTTTGGGGTTGGGGGTTTACTAACCAATGTGGTTCTTTTGGCCCTGGAGAACCTTGCGGTCTCACAGATTTATGCCCGCCACCAACAGCAGGATGTGGACCTGCTCCTACAGTAGGATGTGGTCCAGCTCCAACAGTAGGATGTAATCCACCACCAACATTAGGTGATAATTGTCCTTCACATTCTATATGTCCTCGTGGAATCCAATGTTTTTAATTAAATTAAATACACCAACCATAAAAATGCAGCTTTATTAGCTGCATTTTTTTATTTCTTAATATTTTTAAGTTCCTTAGCATAGTTTTTTAACTATGCGCAATCATAAAAAAATCATATCAACTCTTATTCTTTTCCTCCCATTTTTCATATGGAGCCAAGAAAAAGAAATTTATGCAACCCCTGAAGCTTTAAAAAGTAAAATTGTTAAGATACGATATAACAATCCTGAAAAAGCGCTTGAGCTTGCTACAGCTTTTTTAAATTATGGAATAGAAGCTGAAGATGAAAAAATACAAGCTGAAGCTTATCATCAATTAGGTAAAATAAATAGTATTAAAGGGGATCATCAAGAAGCTATTCATTTTTATGATAAAGGAATTAACATCGCTAAAAAAATTAACTATTTAGAATATCTTATAGAGCTTCTAGTGGTTAAAGGAAATGCATATTACGATTTAAATAAAGATATTGATGCCTTAAATACATATGTAGAAGCTTCTAAATTAAAAAAAGCACCTAATCATAAGTTATATAGATGGATAATAGCTACCAACCTTGCCTTACTAAAACTACGCAGTGGTAACTTTAAAGAAGCCACTACTCTTTTTAAAAACAGTTTGAACTTAGCTTATAAGTATCCAAATACAGATAATATAATCCAAGCAAATATTACTTCAAATATAATGATGAACTTAGGGGAAGCTTATCTAAAAAGAAAATTATTAGATTCTTCACTCTATTATAGTCAGCTAGGCCTAAAAAGAAGCCTTGAATATAATGATTTAAAAGCTTCAAGTACTTTTTTAAAATTAATTGGAAATGTTTATTATGAAAAAGGAAATTATGATAAAGCTATTACGGAGTTAAAAAAGCAGAAGCAAAAGCTACTATTCTTGGGAATACCATAGTGAAAAATAAAATTCATTTACTATTAGGACTCTCTTATTTTAAAATAAAAGAGTTTGATAATAGTATCTTTTTATTAGAAAAAAACATCCAACAATATAAAAATAAAAAAGAAAAAATCTCTATTGCTACCTATCAAGAAGCTTGTATTACTTTGGCTAAAATTTATAATGAAAAAGAAGATATAAAACAATCTAAAATATTTTATGAAAAATACATTACTGTAAATGATAGTTTAAAAGAGCAGGAAACTATTTTTATAGAAGAGTATTATAAAAATGATATTGAACAATTAGAAAATAAAATTAATACGTATCAATCTCGTATTTCAAAACAACAATCATATCTCATTATTAGTATTCTATTCATCATTTTATTAAGTATTATTCTTTATAAGTATCGTGATTTTTTAAAAACGGTTTTATCTTACAATAATAAAATTCCTGATATTATAAAAAATAAAACATCGACCATTGATTCTAAAAAGATCTCTATCATTATAAGAGAATTAACAAAGTTGGAAAAGAATAAATTTTATCTTCACAAAAATTGCAATCTATATACTACGGCAAAAAAGTTAAATACCAATACTTCATACTTATCTAAGATAATGAATGAAGTAAAAAAGCAATCTTTTAATGCTTATTTAAATGATTTACGTATTCAATATGCTATTGATAAAATCCATACCGATAAAACATTTAGATCGTATTCTGTAAAATCTATTGCTGAAGAATTAGGGTATAAAAGCACTGATTCTTTTGTAAAGTATTTTAAACTTAAAACAGGTCAATTATCTTCTTTCTATATAAAAAAACATACAGTAGTCAATACTTAATTTAAACTACCCTAAATTTATAAAAATAGGTTTTGTTTATAGTATTAAAAAACTACAAAGTAGGTACATTTATGATGTAACCTAAAATAAAAGAATATGAAAAAGTTAAAATTGAAGAAAAAGAATATTGCAAGGCTAGGCAATATAGATATAGAGAATTTAAAAGGAGGTAAGAATGTACATCCAGGTTTTTCTGGTACAACTATTTGTGGAGATACCGTATCTACTAATAGTATTCCAACTAACAATTGTGATACAGATTTCACCTGTTAATTTATTTTAATTTTATAAATCTAAAAGATCGACCTGTATTTATAAATATAGGTCGGTCTTGTTTTATATACCTCTTTCTTTCTTATAAGTTTGATTCAAATATTTTAGTTTAATTAATAATTTAAATATTATGAAGAAACAGCTTTTAAAAACAAAAGAATTAACTCTTAACAAAAAAGTGATTGCTCAATTTGAATCTCAGAAAATTATTGGGGCTTGCCCGGCAACAAATAATTCAGATTGTGTAACTAAAGTAGATTGGGTTTGTAATCACACTAAGCCAGATAGGTGTCAAGGAGCAGAACATCAAATAATTTTATAAGAAAAAACAGTCCTTTGTTTCGTTTTTTTACTATCTCTTGAAGTTATAGTTTTAAACAGTACGCAAAGATTTATTAAAACTCAATTATAAATTATGAAAAAACAACTTTTAAAAATCGAAAAATTGATGCTTAACAAAAAAACAATAGCTCAATTTGACAAAAACGAAATTAACAGAATCATTGGTGGACAATCCGGAAGTGATCATGGTTGTACTTTTGGATCTTGTTATGAGTGGTGTTTACCAAACGGACCTGATATAAAATTCTAATAGATAACCAAGTAAAATATACTATTATCGAATATGGATACATCTACATTTTGTTCGATAATTAAATTTTATTGGATTATGAAAAAAACAGCGTTTAAAAAAAGCATTAGTTCTTAACAAAAAAGTAGTTACTCAACTAGATAAGCATAAGATTACTGGTGGAAATGATACTCATCAGAATTTTAATGAAACTTTTTTTACTTGTTTTGTATTCGTATTAGATGTCAGTCTTTTATAACTACGACATTAACTTATTAATAAAGTATCTTAAATAAAAAAATGCAGCTTTAACAGCTGCATTTTTTTATTTCTTAATAATTTTAAGTTCTTTAGCATAGTTTTTTAGGCTATGCAATATCAAAAGAAAATTATACTACTACTTCTTATTCCATTTTTAATGTGGAGTCAGGAAAAAGAAATTTATGCAACTCCTGATGCTTTAAAAAGTGAAATTGTTAAGATTCTATATAACAATCCTAATAAAGCACTTGAACTTGCTACTGCCTTTTTAGATTATGGAATAGAAACTAAAGATGAAAAAATACAATCTGAAGCTTATCATCAATTAGGTAAGGTTAATGGGGTCAAAGGGAACCATCTTGAAGCTATTCGTTTTTATGATAAGGGGATTGGTATTGCAAAAAAAATTAACTATAAAGAATATTTAATTGAGCTCATTGTTGTTAAGGGAAATGCTTTTTATCATTTAAATAAAAATGTTGACGCTTTAAATTCATATTTAAACGCTTTAGAGTTAACTGATGCCCCTAATTATAATTCATATCAATGGATTATATTAATGAATCTTGCTTTATTAAAACAACGCAATGGCAATTTTGAGGAAGCTACTACTCTTTTTAAAAACAGTCTAGATTTAGCTTATAAATATCCAAACACAAATAAAACTGTTCAAACAAATACTGTTGCTAACATTTTAATGAATTTAGGAGAGGCTTATTTAAAAAGAAAACTTTTAGACTCGTCTATTTATTTCAATCAGATAGGGTTGAAAAAAAGTTTGGTTTACAACAATCTCCAAACATCTAGTAATCTATTAAAACTCATTGGAAAAGCTTACTATGAAAAAGGAAATTATGATAAAGCCATTACGGAGCTAAAAAAAGCTAAAACTAGTGTTTTGTCTATTGGAAATCCTATTATTGAAAATGAGATTTATTTATTATTAGGACTCTCTTATTTTAAAATAAAAGAATTTGACATTAGCATTTTTCAATTAGAAAAATGTATTACGCAATACAAAGAGGAAAAAGAAAATATATCTATAGCTACTTATCAGGAAGCTTGTATTGCTTTGGCTAAAATTTATAACGAAAAAGAAAATATAAAACAATCTAAAATATTTTATGAAAAATATATTGCCGTAAATAATAGCTTAAAAGAGCAAGAAACTACTTTTCTAAAAGAGTATTATAAAAATGATGTTGCGCAACTAAAGAGTGAAATTAACACATATCAATCGCGTATTTCAAAACAACAATTATATCTCATTATAAGTATTTTATTTATTATTCTATTAAGTCTTGCTACTTACAATTATAAAAGTTCTTTAAAAAACATCTTGTTGAAAACAAATAAGCCAGCCAATCTAACTAATAAAACTAATAAAAGTGAAACAATAATTATTGATTCTAAGAAAGTAACTTCTATTATAAAAGAATTAAAAAAATTAGAAAAAGAAGAATTTTATATTCATAAAAATTGCAATCTATATACTACGGCAAAAAAACTAAACACTAATACTTCATACTTATCTAAGATAATGAATGAAGTAAAAAAACAATCTTTTAATGCTTATCTAAATGATTTACGTATTCAATATGCTATTGATAAAATTCATACCGATAAAACATTTAGATCTTATTCTATAAAATCAATTGCTGAAGAAATAGGTTATAAAAGTGCTAATTCTTTTTCTAAGTACTTTAAAATAAAAACAGGATCTTTCCCATCTGCTTTTATCAAACATTTAAAACAGCAAAAATAGCTGCCTCAAATTTATAAAAATACGCTTTTACGTCCCAAACTGATCTAGTAGACATTACTATATTTACTACCCAATCTTTTATAAAATTATTAATATGAAAAAATCAAAGCTCAAACATCTACAGTTAAATAAAACTAGTATTACTTCATTAAACACTACTCAAAAGATAGGTGGTGTTGGAATTCCTAAAGGAACCCAACTTTTCTCTTTTATTTTTGGAGATTGTGGAGGAAATCAAGACCCTACTTCAACTACAATTAGTGATCAAAATTGTCACCCATAAGATTACTTTTTAATGAAATAATTACCCAGTTCGTATTTATAAATATGAGCTGGGTTTATTTTAATTACTCTTTTCTTACTCATAAGTTTGGTTCAAATACTTAATATAAATTAATCATTTAAAAACTTTTAAGAATTATGAAAAAACAGAATTTAAAAACACAAGGGTTATCACTTAACAAAAAAGTAGTTGCACAGTTTGAAAGAGAGGCTATTTCAGGTGGTACTGGACAAAATTTATTTACAGTTATAGATTTATCTTGTGGGGGGGCTCCAAGTTGCCGTGATTTAACTAGATTTTGTGAGTGGTAGTAGTAGGAACATTTTTGATTGTTAAAAAAAATTCCGAAAAATTCAATAAAAAAGCGCAGCAAATGCTGCGCTTTTATGAGAAATAAAATGAAAACTTTAGAATTAATTATTTTACTTCCTCAAAATCTACATCTTGTACATCATCTTCTTCAGTAGCGTTTGCTGCTGGATCTGAACCTCCTGTAGGATCGGCACCTGCTTGTTGCGCTTCTGCTTGTGCTTTGTACATTTCTTCTGAAGCTACTTTCCACGCTTCATTAATTTTATCTAATGCTGGCTGAATTGTTTCAACCTCTTTTGTTTCATATGCTTTTTTCAATTCTTCTAAAGCCTCTTCAATTGGTTTCTTTTTATCATCTGATAATTTATCGCCAAACTCTTTAAGTTGCTTTTCTGTTTGAAAAATCATTCCATCTGCTTCATTAAGCTTATCAGCCTTTTCTTTGGTAGCTTTATCTGCTTCTGCATTGGCTTCAGCCTCTTGCTTCATTTTTTGAATCTCTTCTTCTGTCAATCCTGAAGAAGCTTCAATACGTATGTCTTGAGATTTATTTGTCGCTTTATCTGTAGCAGAAACTTTAATGATACCATTAGCATCAATATCAAAAGTTACCTCAATTTGAGGTGTTCCTCTTTGTGCTGGTGGAATACCATCTAAATGAAAACGACCAATTGTTTTATTATCTCCTGCCATAGGACGCTCACCTTGTAATACATGTATTTCTACAGATGGTTGATTATCTGCTGCAGTAGAAAATACTTGTGATTTTTTTGTAGGGATTGTTGTGTTGGCATCTATCAACTTAGTCATTACATTCCCCATAGTTTCTATACCTAAAGAAAGTGGTGTAACATCTAATAATAGAACATCTTTAACATCTCCTGTAAGTACTCCTCCTTGAATGGCTGCTCCTACAGCAACTACTTCATCTGGATTCACTCCTTTACTTGGTGACTTACCGAAAAACTTTTCTACGGCTTCCTGTACAGCAGGAATACGAGTAGATCCACCTACTAAAATAATTTCATCTATATCTCCTGTTGATAATCCTGAGCTATCAAGTGCAGTACGACATGGCTCAATAGTACGCTTTACTAAATCGTCTATTAGTTGGTCAAACTTAGCACGTGATAATGTTCTTACTAAATGCTTAGGTCCGCTAGCTGTAGCAGTAACATATGGTAAATTGATTTCTGTTTGTGGTGAAGAAGACAATTCAATTTTTGCCTTTTCTGCAGCTTCTTTAAGGCGTTGAAGTGCCATAGGATCTGTTCTTAGATCCATAGATTCTTCTGCTTTAAATTCTTCTGCTAACCAATCAATAATTTTTTGATCTACATCGTCACCACCTAAATGGGTATCTCCATCTGTTGCTAATACTTCAAAAACACCATCTCCTAATTCTAAGATAGATACATCATGTGTTCCTCCTCCAAAATCAAAAACAACTATTTTTTGATCAGTATTCTTTTTATCCAAACCATATGCCAAAGCTGCTGCTGTTGGCTCATTAATAATTCTCTCTACTTTAAGACCTGCAATTTCCCCTGCTTCTTTAGTTGCCTGACGCTGCGCATCGTTAAAATATGCCGGTACCGTAATAACTGCTTGAGTTACATCCTGCCCTAAGTAATCCTCTGCAGTTTTCTTCATTTTTTGAAGTGTCATTGCAGATAATTCTTGAGGTGTATATAAACGTCCATCTATATCAACTCTAGGCGTATCATTATCTCCTTTCACTACCTTGTATGCTGCTCTTCCTGCTTCTTTTGAAGATTCTGAGAATTTATTTCCCATAAATCTTTTTATTGAAGAAATTGTTTTGGTAGGGTTAGTAACTGCCTGACGTTTTGCAGGGTCACCAACTTTAATCTCTCCTCCTTCTACAAATGCAATTACCGAAGGGGTTGTTCTTTTTCCTTCCGCGTTTGGAATAACTACAGGCTCATTACCTTCCATTACAGAAACACAAGAGTTTGTAGTACCTAAATCTATTCCGATAATTTTACTCATTTTAATATTATTATGTGTTGAAAATTCACTTATTATTGCTATAAGTTAGACAATCATTATGCCAAGTGTTTTTTGCTGACATGATGTCATCTTTTTATTTAAAAGTTTCTTTTTTTATTCAATAATCTGTTTAAAAATTATATTTAGAAAAAAAAATTAAAACCTTCTTGCTATTTTCATTAAAAATGTAAATTTACTTTATAAACTCCAATTGTAAAATATGGAATGTATTAGTATTTTTGATATGCTCAAAATTGGTGTTGGGCCCTCTAGTTCTCATACTTTAGGCCCTTGGAGAGCAGCAGAAAGATGGATTATTGAACTTAAAGAAGAGTTAATCTTTGATCAAATAAAAGAAGTTTATATTAATTTATATGGCTCTTTATCCCTAACTGGAAAAGGACATGCTACAGATTATGCTGTAATACTTGGTTTAAGTGGTGCAGATCCAGAGTATATACCTATAAATACTATCCATCAAATAGTAGCTGATGTCAAAACTACAAATAGTATCAAAATAGGCAATGCCCATGCTATTCCATTTGATTATGAAAAACATTTAATATTTAATCGAGAATTTCTCCCTTTTCACTCTAATGGTATCAAATTTACATGTGTTTTAGAAAATGGTAATAAAAAAGAAAATACATATTATTCTATTGGGGGTGGTTTTGTTGTTGTTGAAGCCATAGTAAACTCTCAAGAAAAATCGATATTAAAACAATGTTTTCCTTTTCCTATAAATACAGCCTCAGAACTTACTAATTATTGCACTTTAAAAGGAAAAAAAATATCAGAAATTGTTCTAGAAAACGAATTGTCTATTCGCTCAAGCAGTGCTGTAGATATAGAACTTAAAAGAGTATGGTCTACCATGTTAGAGTGTATGTATACCGGCTGTCATTCTGAAGGTACACTACCTGGTGGTCTAAATGTTAGAAGAAGAGCTTTCGATACGCATAAAAAACTAATGGAGTTTCAAGGAGCTCCCTATCATGATCCTGAAAGTTGGTTACAAGCAATTCGAAAAACGGAAGTTAAATTTAGGCAAATTCTAAAATGGGTTAGCTGCTTAGCGTTAAGCGTAAATGAAGTAAATGCATCTTTAGGAAGGGTTGTTACAGCTCCTACTAATGGAAGTGCAGGGGTTATTCCTGCCGTATTAATGTATTATATGATTATAGACAATCACAAAGCAGCTTTTAATCATGTCAAGCAATTTTTATTAGTAGCAGGAGAAATTGGGAGTCTTTTTAAGAAAGGAGCCACTATTTCTGCAGCAATGGGAGGATGTCAAGCAGAAATAGGAGTATCTTCTGCCATGGCAGCTGGAGCGCTTACAGAGCTTTTAGGAGGAAGTCACGAACAAGTATTAATGGCTAGCGAAATAGCTATGGAACATCACTTAGGCCTTACCTGCGATCCTATTGGAGGTTTAGTACAAATCCCTTGCATTGAAAGAAACGCTATGGGTGCTATTAAAGCCATAAACGCAGCAGAGATGGCTATTGATAGTGATCCTTCTCATGCCAAGGTATCTTTAGATGACGTTATTAATACCATGTGGGAAACTGCCAAAGATATGAATACCAAATACAAAGAAACTTCAAAAGGAGGGTTAGCTATAGGAGTAAATGTAAGTGATTGTTAGATTTAATATTTTGTATTGAAGTTCTAAGGGTAAAATATATTTTCAAATAATAAAAATGCAGAGAATTAATTTTCTCTGCATTTTTTAATACATATCTATTATAAGAATAATAGGATATTATTGATTCCTTGGCAATCCAATTTGAGTACCTATCACACTTGCATCAGGTTGTGTAATTACTGGGCAATTAATAATTGCGCCTGTTGCTGTTAATAAATTAGATAATGAATTTGCTAAAGGGCTTGGGTTAGTATTCCCTCTAAAAGGAATTAAAGTTCCATCTGTTAAAAGTTCATTTATTTGACTAAAACTTGTCAATATTGGACGATCTGCTTCCGGAATTGTAAACTCTGTAATATGTGCATCCCACATTGGAGCATAACTTGGATCTCTAGGATCAATTGGGAATGTATTTGTTGGATCTTGTACTTGACGATCGCTTAAAGATGCCGAGTTAAGACCTTGAACTCCCAAACCATCAGTATCTGTTGTTCTACCATTAGCTGTAGGGCTAAAAGGTAACATAGATCCTCCTGGAAATAATCCAAATGTTGGTAAATTATTTAATCTTGGCGCATACACTCCTAATTCTATAGTAGCAGGTCCTGGGTCTGATGTATCAGTTACAATATGGAAATAATAAGGTCTTCCATCTTGCCATCCATCTAAAAGTTGTAATACAACTGATGCTTGGTCAATTGCTAAATTTGGATTATTTAAGTCATCTTCCTGAGCTTGTGCATTTCCATTTGGATTTGGAATTCTATCATGAATACCTGTACTATTTGCAACTAATTGAGCATTAATTACAATATCTGTATCTGGAAGTACTACATATGATGACCAATTTGCATCTGCTATAGCTCCTGGATTAACCTCAGCAGGAGGGAATCCAAATAACAATCCGTCTGTTCCACCTGCCACTAAAGATCTTCTTGGTGAAAAATCTACAGATCCTTCGAAAATTAATCTTCCATCGTCTGTCCATTCAGAATTCTGTTCTCCTCCAGAACCTATTGAATTAGCCATTCTAGGTGCAAAAATAACACCTAAATCTCTAGCCAAATCACTATCAGATGCTTCTGTTATTATATAGTAAGCAACCCTAGTATCTCCATTAGGCAAGGTTTCAAACCCTTGAAACATAGGAAATCTGGCTGTAGGACCAACGGGTACTATAGATCGATCTAAACGGTAATCGATTCCTAAAACACTTGGTAAAAATACATTTTGTTCATTTGTAAAAGTAAGTACAGGATTATCTACATTGTATGGAATCCCTCCATCGGCTTCAATACTATTTAAAAGGTTTTCTGCAATTGTCAGAGAACTTGCACTTGGCTCTTCTATAGCATTGTTATCATCATCATTATTACAAGATACTATTAGCAATAGTGCAGATGCACTAAACATTAAATTTAATACTTTTTTCATATTTGAATTTAGTCTTTAAGATTAATAAGATTTTAATTGAATTTTAAACCAAACAATAATCGGCCGATTCTTAATTAGGTATAAAATAAATTTGATATGAAATTAGACGATCTAAAAAAAGAGTGCTAACATAGCTTTCACCTATATAGGTATTGAAAAAACACATACTAAAATCTTAAAAGACTTATTGCGCTAAATAACAGTCTATAAAGAAAATAGTGCTTTCTTAAAACTGTTAAAAATTAAGATATCTTAGGTTAAGATTAACACTAATAGAATGTAAGGCATCGTATATAGGCGATTCAAGGAAAGTAATTTAACCAGATAAATCTTTCTTTTATTAAAATTTAGAAGAAAAAATAGTCAAAAAAATTAATTTTGACATCCTTCTCGACGACGAGTGTCAATTAAATAAATAATTTTCCAGGTTCCATTATCATTAAAAAGTTGAAATGAATTCACACCACAATGGCTAAACTGTCCATTAAACCAAAACTCATAAGGAGTCCAGGCATTAGCCATATTACCATCTACCTGTATACTGTATGACAATAAGCGTTCGTCCCATTTTTGATCTGCAGGTCTTTTAGCAATAGTATTTAAAAAGTTATTAACATCTCCATTATTTAAAATATCTTTTCCTTCTTTATTTTTTGAAGCAGTTTGTATAACTATTTTATTTGATATTGTTTCTTTAATAAGGATTGTATCTCCTTTATGAAAGCCATCAAAAAAATTTATTATGGTTGCTTTTACTTCTTCTTCTACTGTAGTTTGAGCACTTACAGTTGTACAAATAAATAGAACGAATAAAAAGGGATAGATTTTCATTTTAACATAAATTGATTTCAAGGTACAATTTAGTACATTTACATCAAATATCTTTAAAAGAATGTCTGTAGCAAAAAAAGAATATAAAAGAGTAACTACCAATACTCTGGTAGAAATGAAAGAGAATGGAGAAAAAATATCTATGCTTACTGCCTATGATTATTCTATGGCTAAAATTGTAGATGGTGCTGGGGTTGATGTAATTCTAGTAGGTGATTCTGCAAGTAATGTAATGGCTGGTCATGAAACCACACTACCAATAACTTTAGATCAAATGATCTATCATGCTTCTTCCGTTGTACGAGCTATTAAAAGAGCTTTGATTGTAGTAGATCTCCCTTTCGGAAGTTATCAGTCTGATCCTAAGGAGGCCTTACGCTCTGCCATTAGAATTATGAAAGAATCTGGTGCACACGCTGTAAAAGTAGAAGGAGGAAAAGAAGTTAAAGAGTCTATAAAAAGAATTTTAAATGCTGGTATTCCTGTAATGGGGCATTTGGGCTTAACTCCTCAATCTATATATAAATTTGGTACTTATACTGTAAGAGCTAAAGAAGAAGAAGAAGCGCAAAGACTTAAAGAAGATGCTTTGATGCTTGAAAAAATAGGTTGTTTTGGTATGGTACTCGAAAAAATTCCTGCTCAATTAACAAAGCAAGTTTCAGAGAGTATTTCTATACCAACTATTGGAATTGGTGCTGGAAAACATGCTGATGGTCAAGTATTAGTTATTCATGATATACTGGGGATTACTCATGAATTTAATCCAAGGTTTTTAAGAAGGTATATGAATTTATACGATGAAATGACAAGTGCAATTTCACAATATGTAGGCGATGTTAAGTCTAAAAACTTTCCAAACGAAAATGAGCAATATTAGTTTTTGATTTGAAAACGTATTCACATAAAAAAAATCTTCAAGTACTTTATGAAGATAATCACATTATTATTGTTAACAAGCGCGTTGGTGATATTGTTCAAGGTGACAAAACAGGAGATAAGCCTCTAAGCGAAGTTGTTAAAGAATATCTTAAGGATAAATACAACAAACCTGGAAATGTATTTCTTGGTGTTGTGCATCGTTTAGATAGACCTACTAGTGGTATCGTTGTATTTGCCCGTACTTCAAAAGCATTGCCAAGGCTCAATAAATTATTTAGCGAAAAGCAAACGAAAAAAACCTATTGGGCTGTTGTGAAAAATAAACCTTCGCAAAATAAAGATACCCTAATACATTGGCTTAAAAGATTTCCGAAAAACAACCTTTCAAAAGCATATGTAAAAGAAATTCCTGAGAGCAAAAAAGCTATTTTAACGTATAGTATTATTAAAAAATTAGATCGTTATTATTTATTAGAAGTTGATTTAGAAACAGGGAGGCATCATCAAATAAGGTCACAATTAGCAATTATTAATTGCCCCATTAAAGGAGACTTAAAGTATGGTTTTAACAGAAGTAATACAGATGGAGGGATTCATTTGCATGCACGGAAAATAGCATTTATACACCCTATTAAGAAAGAGCCTATAACTATTATAGCCCCTTCTCCTCAAGATCCAATTTGGAACGATTGTATCTAAATTATTTGAACGACCTAATACTCTCTATAACTACTGCCAATAAAATTAAGCTTCCTCCTATTATTGTAGAAACATCTGGATACTCAGATAAAAAAATCATTCCAATAAGTATTCCATAAATAGGTTGTGCACTACTCATTATGCTCGCTGTAGTAATTGAAAAATGCTTAAAACTCATTAAGAACAGTGTATGTCCTATAGCTGTTGTAAATAAAGCTAATAAGATTAATGGAGGCCACTGCATAGTGAATATATCTATTTCATAAATAAACAAGAGTGGAGATAACAAAACAGAAACGATAATTAATTGATACCACATTAATGCTGTTCCATGGTATTTATGAACTTGTTTTTTTAAAACAATATTTCGCAAGGCATAACATAAAGCAGAAAGAATACCCAATAGCACTGCTACTGTATAATTATTACTTAAATCAAACTCAGGAACTAAAAAATAGAGTCCTATCAAAACTAATATGGCTAATAGCAGGTGTATCTTTTGAAATTTGGTTTTTAATAATAAAGGTTCTAAAAAGGAAGTGATGACTGGATATGTAAAAATAGATAGTAACCCTATTGCTACATTAGAGAGACGTAATGAATAAAAAAAAGTGACCCAATGTGCTCCTATCAAAATACCGCCTGCCAAAATAGGCCATACATCTTTTCCTAATGATTGGAAAACTTTTATCTTTTTCCATTTACAAAATAGAAATAGGAAAACTGCTGCTAACAATGCTCTCCATAAAATAGTAAGTGTAGGAGGTAGAATAATATACCTTCCTAAAGCTCCAGAACTGCTAATAAGTATCATTGCAAAATTGAGCTCTGCAATTCTATAAATATGAAGGTTTTTTTTCATTAAAAACTATCGAATGGATTCTCTAAATTTATTCCTGATAATAACAGCTACAGGCTTATTTTCTATCTTGCTTTCTAACCAAGAAATAATATCTAAATAAAGAAATGCGCGTTTTTCATATGGGTGATTTTCATATATCTTTAAACGCTTGTGCAGTTTTATAAACTCATTCTTTAATTCATGAGGGTAAATATTGCCTAAGTTTCTTAAAAATTTAATCATTTCTTTTTGTACTTCTTGTAAGTCATTCATCTTCAGTAAAAACTTATAGGTGCTCTTTAATTGTACCTCTAAGTGATAATCCATTCCCGCTTCATAATGAGCTACTAAACTCAATACTCTGGCAAAGCACATCAAATCTTCTCGCATTTTAAGGTTTTTATTCTCTATTATTTTTTTGAGATATGAAATGCACGTTCTATTATCGCCTATACCAAAATACAAACATGCTATTTTATAATAAAAAACCATAACATGGTGTTCATCTATTGTATTTTTATGTATAGCAACCTCTTTTAAGATTTTGTCTACTAATAATAATCCTTCTTCAAAGCTACCTTCTAAAAAATGAACGTTAAGCTTATTGTAATACGTATATAAGAAGGATAAAGATTGTATGTTATCATTTTTAGGAAATTTATCATTATTTACTGTCGCTTCCATTTTTTGAAGTGTCTCTTTCATTAAGCTTTCATATTTAATATAAAATAACGACTCTAATAAATAATGATTCCCTTTTAAATAAAAAACAGGGTTTAAATAAATCATATCATTATTCTCATAAAATAATGCTACCCATTTGCTTGCATATTTATAACAGGATAAAAAATCTTGTGTTAAAAAGCTATACCATAAATGTGCATTGTATAGCCAAAACTTTTCTCTAAAACCCAGCTTGTCAATATTGAATTTAGGCAAGCGGGAATTAAAATAATTTGTCACTTCTTTATATTCATCATCATTTCTAACATAGCCTGTTTTAAGCATTATACCATATAGTTGTAACGATAAATTAGATAATTTACTAGTAATAACATTTTGTAGACTTAACTCTTTAGCTTGAACAGATAACTCATCTGCTCTACCACTCATACTTCTTGTTATGTATTGAGTTTCTATTATTTTTTCTAACTCAACAATTTCATAAGCTATGTTTTTTTCTTCATTCTCTATTGCATGTAACTTTGCTTTGTCCAGAATTTTCAAGCTTTGCTTATACAAACCTTTATGATATAATATGGTTGCAAAATCTAATTGTTCTCTAATTTGAATTCGAATATTTTGATGAGCTGGGTTTAATCGAAGGCTTACTAATACCTGTTTATAAAGGTGTGCCTTTAAATTTGATAGTTGTTGTTTTTTAACAATACCACTTTTTAAAATTACGGTTTCATTATAATCATCTATTTTATCAAGCAAATTAAATAATGCTAAAAATTTTGCATCAGAATTTACTCCCAACCTTCCTACATAAAGTTTGAATTGCCGTTTCTCAGATTTAGAAAGGGACTTAACCAATACAAACAAAGCATCTTTTTGACTATTTGTCATTGTAATAGCGTGTTATATAAAATATTGATTATCAATTATTTAAATAGCATTCAGAATAAGTAAGCATTGTAAACTACAATTGTAAAACACCATCTTTAACTTCTGCAAAATATAAATTCGTAAAGTAATAATGAAAATTAGTTGCAAAATATTATGAGTAAGGATAAAGTCCAAATTTTTGATACTACGCTAAGAGACGGTGAACAGGTCCCTGGTTGCAAATTAAATACTGCCCAGAAATTAGTCATTGCAAAGCGTTTAGATGCCTTGGGAGTTGATGTTATAGAAGCTGGTTTTCCAATATCTAGCCCAGGAGATTTTATTTCTGTAGAAGAAATATCTAAGATTGCTAAAAATGCAACTGTTTGTGGATTAACCAGAGCGGTTAAAAAAGATATTGAAGTTGCAGCGCAAGCACTAAAATACGCTAAGAAGCCTAGAATTCATACAGGCATTGGAACGTCAGATTCACATATCAAACATAAATTTAATGCAACCAGAGATCAAATTATAGAAAGGGCTATCAATGCAGTTTCTTATGCAAAATCATTTGTTGAAGATGTGGAGTTTTATGCAGAAGATGCAGGTCGTACAGAAAATGAGTTTTTGGCAAGGGTTTGTGAAGCAGCAATTAAAGCAGGAGCTACTGTACTGAACATTCCAGACACTACAGGCTATTGTCTTCCTGAAGAGTACGGAGCTAAAATAAAATATTTAAAAGAAAATGTAAAAGGAATAGATAAAGCTATTTTATCTTGTCATTGTCATAATGATTTAGGACTAGCAACTGCAAATTCAATCGCAGGAGTCATACATGGAGCCAGACAAATTGAATGTACTATTAATGGCATTGGAGAAAGAGCCGGAAACACTTCTCTAGAAGAAGTAGTTATGATTTTAAAACAACATCCCTATTTAGATTTGGAAACCAATATTGATTCTAAACTATTGTACAGCACAAGTCAACTAGTTTCTAATAGTATGTGCATGCCAGTACAACCTAATAAAGCTATTGTAGGTGCAAATGCTTTTGCTCATAGTTCAGGAATTCATCAAGATGGAATGATTAAGAATAGAGAAACTTACGAAATCATTAATCCAGAAGAAGTAGGAGTTACAGAATCTGCTATTGTATTGACGGCTAGAAGCGGTCGTGCAGCTTTGGCATATCGTGCTAAAAAAGTAGGCTATGACCTTACTAAATTACAATTAGATGTTGTTTATGATGAGTTTTTAAAATTTGCTGATAGTAAAAAAGAAGTTCAAGATGATGATCTTCATCTTATTGTAAAAAGCAGTAATATAAAAGAAATTTATGTAGCTTAATGAAAAAGACACTATTTGATAAAGTATGGGATAGCCATGTGGTAGATACTGTTGAAAATGGACCACAAGTTTTATATATAGATAAACATCTAATTCATGAAGTAACCAGTCCTCAGGCCTTTTCAGAGTTAGAACAACGCAATATTCCTCTTTTTAGACCTAACCAAATTGTAGCAACAGCAGATCATAATGTGCCTACCAAAAATCAACATCTACCTATCAAAGATGTATTGTCTAAAAATCAGGTAGAAATGTTAACTCAAAATTGTGAAAAACACGGGATAACACTCTACGGTTTAGGTCATAAGTATCAAGGTATTGTACATGTAATTGCGCCAGAACTTGGTTTTACGCAACCAGGAATGACAATTGTATGTGGAGATAGTCATACTTCTACTCACGGTGCTTTTGGTTCTATAGCATTTGGTATAGGTACTAGCCAAGTTGCGCAGGTTTTTGCTAGTCAATGTTTATTGATGCAAAAACCTAAAAGTATGAGAGTTACTGTAAATGGTTCTTTAAAAAAAGGAGTACTTCCTAAAGATGTTATTCTCTATATAATTTCTAAGTTAGGAACCAATTCTGGTACTGGATATTTTGTTGAATATGCAGGAGATGTTTTTGAGAATATGAGTATGGAAGGGCGAATGACTGTATGTAATATGAGTATTGAAATGGGTGCTCGTGGAGGTATGATCGCTCCAGATCAAACAACCTTTGATTATGTAGAAGGGAGAGAATTTGCGCCTAAAGGAAGTGATTTTTACAAAAAAATTACCTATTGGAAATCATTGACAACAGATGATGGAGCTATTTTTGATAAAGAGCACGTTTTTGATGCTAGTGATATTGAACCTATGGTTACCTATGGAACCAACCCTGGAATGGGAATCAAGATTAGTGAAAAAATTCCTGTAGTAAACGATGCTTCATTTGAGAAATCATTACAATATATGGGGTTTTCTAAAGGAGAATCTCTTCTGGAAAAACCTATTAATTATGTTTTTATAGGGAGTTGCACCAATTCAAGAATTGAAGATTTTAGAATTGTAGCAAATTATATTAAAGGGAAAAGAAAAGCTACTAATGTAAATGCACTCATCGTTCCTGGTTCCCAATTGGTTGCAAAACAAATTGAAGAAGAAGGTTTAAAAGCTGTTTTTGAAGACGCTGGGTTTGAATTACGACAACCCGGTTGTTCTGCATGCTTAGGAATGAATGATGACAAAATTCCAGCTGGTGAATACTGCGTTTCTACTTCTAATAGAAATTTTGAAGGGAGACAAGGACAAGGAGCCAGAACTATTTTAGCTAGCCCATTAATTGCAGCCGCTACTGCGGTAGAAGGAAAACTAATTGATATTACTAAACAACTTAACTAACTATGGAAAAGTTCACTACTTTACTATCGAAAGCTGTTCCATTAACTATAGAAAATATAGATACTGATCAAATCATTCCTGCTCGTTTTCTAAAAGCCACTGATAAAATAGGGTTTGGAAATAATTTATTTAGAGATTGGAGATACAATAAAGATGGTTCTGAAAATGAAACATTTATATTAAATAACAAAAAATATAAAGGAAGTATTTTAATTGCAGGAGATAACTTTGGCTGTGGTTCTAGTAGAGAGCATGCAGCATGGTCACTTACAGATTATGGGTTTAAAGTAATCGTATCAAGCTATTTTGCTGATATTTTTAAGGGGAATGCTCTTAACAATGGCCTTTTACCTATTCAAGTGAGTCCTGAGTTTTTAAAAATACTATTATCACAAATTGAAACAAATCCTGAAACAGAAATAACTGTTAACATCGAAGATCAAACAATTGCAATAAATGATTCTACCGCCATAGAGTCGTTTACTTTAGATCCTTATAAAAAGTATTGTTTGATAAACGGATACGATGATATTGATTTCTTAATTAGCAAAAAAGATAAGATTAAAGAATTTGAAGAAAAAGCCTTAAATAGATGAAATTAAACATAGCTGTATTAGGAGGAGACGGTATCGGTCCTGAAGTTACACTTCAGTCAATAAAAGTATTAAACGCTATTGCAGAAGTCTATTCACATGATTTCACATATAGATATGCTCCCGTAGGAGCTATCGCAATAGATGAAACAGGAAATCCATTACCAGATGATACATTGCATCTTTGTGAAAATAGTGATGCTATTTTGTTTGGCGCCATTGGAGATCCTAAATATGATAATGATCCTACTGCAAAAGTACGACCAGAACAAGGCTTGCTAAAGCTTCGTAAATCTTTAGGCTTATTTGCCAACATTCGTCCTATAAAATCATATCCAACGCTTATTGATAAATCTCCTTTAAAACCAGAAATTATTGAAGGTACTAATTTTACTATTTATCGCGAGTTAACAGGAGGCATTTATTTTGGAGAAAAACAATTGAATGAAGCAGGTACTATTGCTTCAGATTTATGTAAATATTCTGAAAAAGAAATAGAACGCATAGCACATTTGGCATTTAAAGCAGCTCGAAATAGGAATAATAAATTAACTCTTATTGATAAAGCAAACGTTTTAGAAACTTCACGCCTTTGGAGAAAAGTAGTTACACACATAGGAAAAAGTTATGAAGATGTTACATTAGATTTTCTATTTGTAGATAACGCTGCCATGCAATTAATATTAAATCCTAGCCAATTCGACGTTATTTTAACTGAAAATATGTTTGGTGATATTATTTCAGATGAAGGAAGTGTTATTGGCGGTTCTATTGGATTGCTTGCTTCTGCTTCTGTAGGGAATAAAAACGCGCTTTTTGAACCTATTCATGGATCATATCCGCAAGCCAAAGGAAAGGATATTGCTAATCCTATTGCCTCTATTCTATCTGCTGCCATGTTATTAGATCATTTTGGATTACAAGAAGAAGCACAGGCCATCAATAATGCAGTAGAAAAATCACTCTCTTTAAATATAGTAACTCCAGATTTAGAGCCAGAAAGTCAATTTGGAACTACTAAAATTGGAGATTTTATAGCCGATTATATTATATCGGCAGATGATGAAATTTGTATAAACCGAGAAAATATAAACTTTGGTCAATCGACCATCATTTGATTTATCAGTGTTAGTTTTTATGTCGAAAAAGCCTGTTCAATAAATTTTGAACAGGCTTTTTCTCTATATAAAATGTTGGTTGTTTAAAGAATATAATCTGTACTCACAAAATTAGATGCTTGTGTATCTAAAAGTTCATTTAAAATAGCATTATTATAATCGTTATCTTTTGATGCAACAAAAGTTCGTATAGAGAACGATCGGAGTGCATCATGTACACTTAAGGTACTCGCTGCAGAATCTTTTCTTCCCGTAAATGGATATACATCAGGACCTCTTTGACAAGAGCTATTAATATTTACTCTGCATACTAGGTTTACCAAGGTATCTATAAGAGGCGCTAAGGTTTTAATATCACTACCAAATAAACTCACTTGCTGCCCATAATTTGAATCTGCAATATCATCAATAGGCTCTTCAATATCTTTAAAAGAAAGAATAGGAACTACGGGACCAAACTGTTCTTCTTCAAAAACTCTCATCTCTTTATTTACAGGATATAAAACAGCAGGGAAAATATAATTCTCAGTGTGTTCACCTCCTTTTTCATTAATTATCTTTGCTCCTTTGGCCAAAGCATCGTCTATTAACTCTTGTATGTAAGCTGGTTTTCCAGGCTCTGGTAGCGGTGTTAATTTTACTTCAGGTTCCCATGGGTTTCCTAATTTAAGTTCGTCTACTCTCTTTGCATATCGCCTATTAAATTCTTCAGCTATATCTTCATGAACATATACTATTTTTAAAGCAGTACATCGTTGTCCGTTAAATGACAATGTTCCTAAGATACATTCATTAATAGCAAGGTCTAAATCTGCATCTGGAAGTATAATGGCTGGATTTTTAGCTTCTAAGCTCAATACAAGACGCAATCTATTTTTAAACGGATGTTGATCTTGTAATATAACTGCAGATTTACTATTCCCTATCAATGCTAACACATCTACCTTACCCGTTTTCATAATAGGCCCTGCTACTTCTCTACCCCTTCCATAAAGAATATTAACAACTCCCTTGGGGAAACTCTCATGAAACGCTTCTAACAAAGGAGAAATTAATAATACCCCATGTTTTGCCGGTTTAAAGATGGCTGTATTTCCCATAATAATGGCAGGAATTAACAAGGCAAAAGTTTCATTTAATGGATAATTATAAGGTCCTAAACATAAAACAACTCCTAAAGGACCTCGTCTTACATGTGCATAAACTCCTCCATGCTTTTGAAATTTGGCACTATCTCTATCTAATTGTTTATAATCTTCAATAGTATCTTCTACATATTCTACTGTTCTATCAAATTCTTTTTCAGAATCTGGTAATGTTTTTCCTATTTCCCACATTAACAATTTAACCACCTCATCACGCTTGGTTTTCATAATTGTCACAAACTTCTCCATACATATTACCCTGTCTGCAACTTTCATAGTAGGCCATAATCCCTGCCCTTTTCCATAAGCATTACGAGCTGCATCTAAAGCTTCAATAGCTTCTGGCTCCGTCATGTATGGGATAGATCCTAATAATGTAGGTCCTAAAATTCCTTTATCATTTTCTGTTTGAATAGAAGAAAAAACGTCAGAGGTTTTTCCTTTCCATTTTCTTAATTCTCCATTTATTAAATAAACATCCTGGTGGATTGGTTTTTTAATTTGAAACGCTTCAGGAATACTGTTTTGAATACTCATTCACTTATGTGTTTAGTTATACTAAAAATTGAAACAAATCTGGTTTATTGTTCAAATAATCTCCATAAAAGTTATGGATCTTCATTCGTTCTATCAAAGGTACTAAATCTTCTTCCTTTTTTAATTCTATTCCAACAACTGCTGGCCCATCTTCACGGCTGTGCTTTTTTGAATACTGAAAATGCGTTATATCGTCATTGGGTCCTAAAATTTCTGCTACAAATTGCTTTAAGGCTCCAGCTCTTTGAGGAAAACGAATAATAAAATAATGTTTAAGGTTAGCAAATAATAAAGCACGCTCTTTTATTTCTGCTGTACGTGTTATATCATTATTGCTTCCGCTTACAACACATACTACATTTTTTCCTTTTATTTCTTCTTTAAAAGAACTTAAAACTGCTAAAGTTAGCGCACCAGCTGGTTCAACTACTATAGCATCTTTATTATACAAATCTAAAATAGTTTGGCAAACTTTACCTTCAGGAACTGTAACCATATCATGAAGAAATTCTTTGCATATTTCAAAGGTCTTATCGCCTACTCTTTGAACAGCTGCTCCGTCAATAAACTTTTCAATATTTTTTAATTTGATGTTCTGTCCTTTTTCTAAAGATTTCTTCATTGAAGGAGCTCCTTCTGGCTCTACTCCTATTATTTTGGTATTTGGCGATAATATACTAAAAACACTAGATAAACCAGAAGCCAAACCTCCGCCTCCAACCGGAATAAAAACATAATCAATAGGAGTGGTTATTTGCTCTAAAATTTCCAAACCTACAGTAGCCTGCCCTTCTATTACCTTTTCATCATCAAATGGGTGCACAAATATTTTTTGTGTTCGTTCACATTCTTCTAAAGCTGCCACGTAAGAATCATCAAAAGTATCTCCTTTTAATACAATATCTATATAAGAACCTCCAAACATTTTTACTTGTTCAATTTTTTGTTTAGGAGTTGGTGAAGGCATATAAATTGTTCCATAAATTTCTAATTTATTACATGACATGGCTACTCCTTGTGCATGATTTCCTGCACTTGCGCAAACAATACCTCTATCTTGTTCTAGTTTAGAAAGTGATTTCATTTTATTAAAAGCGCCTCTAATTTTATAAGAACGTACAACTTGTAAATCTTCTCGTTTTAATAAAATAGTAGCATCTAATAATTGAGAATACCTAGTACTAACTGTCAAAGGAGTCTTTAAAGCAATATCCCTTAAAGTAACCTTTGCAGCTTTTACATCTTCTAATTTAGGTATGTAGACAGTTTTTGTTTTCATAATAAATGCTTATACCACTTTTTTCATGGCTGTCATAGATGCTCTTAACCATTCTCCAATTTCTTCAACGGGATGGTTTCTTATTTCTTGATTTACAAAAATCAATTCTTTATTATCTACTTTATTAGTATTAGAAAAAGAATTTCCTATCACATCAACATCAATTCCTTTCATAAAATTTTCTAATAAAGGCTTACATGCATGATCAAACAAATAACATCCATATTCTGCAGTATCAGAAATCACACGATTCATTTCAAAAAGTTTTTTACGTGCTATCGTATTTGCTATTAGAGGAGTTTCGTGTAATGATTCATAATAAGCAGATGCTGAAATAATACCTGCTTCAGTCATTGTTTCAAAGGCCAACTCAACTCCAGATTTGACAAAAGCTACCATTAAAACTCCATGATTAAAATATTCTTGCTCAGAGATTTCTTCGTTAGTCGCTACTGTTTTTTCAAAAGCAGTTTCACCAGTTGCCATTCTCCAATTCAATAAGTTTTTATCATCATTAGCCCAATCTTCCATCATTGTTTTTGAAAAATAACCGCTCATGATATCATCCATATGCTTTTGAAAAAGTGGTCTCATAATGATTTTTAATTCTTCTGATAATCTAAATGCTTCTATCTTTGAAGGGTTAGACAAACGGTCCATCATATTGGTAATACCCCCATGCTTTAAGGCCTCGGTAATAGTTTCCCACCCATATTGAATTAATTTTGAAGCATATGCAGGTGCAATTCCTTTCGCTATCATTTTATCAAAACATAAAATTGAGCCTGTTTGAAGTAAGCCACAAAGAATAGTTTGTTCTCCCATTAGATCAGATTTCACCTCAGCTACAAAAGAAGATCTAAGTACTCCTGCTCTATGGCCTCCTGTTGCTACTGCATACGCTTTAGCTTGTTCTAAACCATCTCCTTGTGGATCATTCTCAGGATGTACTGCTATTAATGTAGGTACTCCAAAACCACGTTTGTATTCTTCTCTTACTTCAGATCCTGGGCATTTGGGAGCTACCATAATAACTGTAAGATCTTTTCTAATTTGCATTCCTTCTTCTACAATATTAAAACCGTGAGAATACGATAGTGTTGCCCCTTTTTTCATTAAAGGCATAATGGCTTTTACTACATTTGTGTGCTGCTTATCTGGTGTCAAATTACATACAAGATCTGCATTAGGTATTAATTCTTGATACGTACCAACTGCAAAGTTATTTGTCGTCGCATTTTTATAAGATGTACGTTTTTCTGCTATTGCTTCTGCTCGAAGCGCATAAGAAATATCCAATCCAGAATCTCTCATGTTTAAACCTTGATTTAATCCTTGCGCTCCACATCCAACAATTACTATTTTCTTACCCAATAGTTTTTTAATCCCTTCAGTAAACGCTGAAGCATCCATGAACTCACAAACTCCTAGTTGCTCTAATTGTAAACGTAACGGAAGTGTATTAAAATAGTTTATCATTTTATATTTATTTTTTTGTATTTATTATGCTTGAAACTCTTTTATTAATGTAGATATATTCATAGGGGTTTTTGAAACGGAAATTCTTCCAGAACGTACAAATTGCATAATCCCGTATAGGTATAGTTCATTATATAACATTTCTATTTCATGACGTCTCCCAGTTTTTGCTATGACAAAAAAATCGCGAGAAACGGTGACTATATCGGCATTACTTTTTTTAATAATATTTTGTATTTGACGTTCATCAAAAAGCAAATCAGAAGTTATTTTAAAAATTGCTGATTCTTGATAAATAGTATTTATATCGGTATGATAGTAGGTTTTTATTACATCTATTTGTTTTTCTATTTGACCTACGATCTTTTTTACCCAATCTTCAGTAGTATGTACAACAATTACAAATCTGAATACATTTTCAATTTCACATTCTGAAACATTTAAACTTTCAATGTTTATATGTCTTTTCAGAAATATCCCAGAAACTCTATTCAATAATCCTATATTATTTTCTGAATAAATAGATATAGTGAATGTTTTATTTTTCATAATCATTAGCTTAATCTTATATCTGAAACAGAGGCACCTGTTGGTATCATTGGAAATACATTATTTTCTTTTTCTACACATACTTCTAGAAAATAAGATTCTTTACTCAATATCATTTCTTGTACTGCCGATGCCAATTCATTTCTTTTTGTTACACGTTTTGCTTTTATATGGTACCCTTTGGCTATAGTTACAAAATCTGGATTTACTAGCTCAGTAGACGCGTAACGTTTATCAAAAAATAATTGTTGCCACTGCCTAACCATTCCTAAAAAATCATTGTTTAATACTACAATTTTAACAGGCACTTTAGTTTGAAAAATAGTTCCTAATTCTTGGATGGTCATTTGATAACCTCCATCTCCTATAATGGCTATCACTTCCCTATGCATAGCTCCCATTTTTGCACCAATGGCTGCCGGTAATGCAAATCCCATTGTCCCTAGTCCTCCTGAAGTAATATTACTTTTTGTTTGGCTAAATTTTGCATAACGACACGCTATCATTTGATGTTGTCCTACATCTGAAACTATAACAGCATCATTGTTAGATGCTTTATTAATTTGCTCTATAACCTCTCCCATTGAGAGTCCTTCTGTTTTAGGAAAAAGTTCTTTTTCAATAACCGTATCAAATTCTATAATATGTTTCTCTTTAAAAACATCGTGCCAAGTTTCATGGCTTTTTTCAGACAACAAAGGAAGTAACATTGCTAATGTTTCTTTTACATCTCCTAGAACAGCTACATCTGTTTTGACATTTTTGTCTATCTCTGCTGGATCAATTTCAAAGTGAAGTATTTTTGCTTGCTTAGCGTAGGTTGCTAAGTTTCCTGTAACCCGATCATCAAAACGCATTCCTAATGCAATAAGCACATCGCATTCATTTGTTAAAATATTAGGCCCATAATTTCCATGCATTCCTACCATCCCTACATTTAAAGGATGTTCTGTAGGCAATGCAGAAAGACCCAGAATAGTCCATGCAGCTGGTATTCCTGATTTTTCTATAATTGCTTTTAATTGTGCTTCTGCTTCACCTAGAATGATTCCTTGTCCAAAAACTATGAATGGTTTTTTTGCCTTATTAATGAGTGTAGCTGCTTGTTTTATCGCTTTTATATTTGCTATTGGGGTTGGTTTATAACTTCGTACACCTGTACATTTTTTATATGAAAAATCAAACTCTTCAAATTGTGCATCTTTAGTAATATCAATAAGAACAGGGCCAGGGCGACCTGATTTTGCTACATAAAACGCTTTTGCTATAATTCCTGGAATCTCAGAAGCTTTTGTTATTTGATAATTCCATTTGGTAACTGGAGTTGATATCCCTATAATGTCTGTCTCTTGAAAAGCATCCGATCCTAATAGATGACTAGCTACCTGACCAGTAATACAAACCATAGGTGTAGAATCTATCTGCGCATCTGCTATTCCAGTGATAAGGTTAGTAGCTCCAGGTCCAGAAGTGGCCATGGCTACTCCAATTTTTCCACTTACCCGTGCATATCCTTGCGCGGCATGTGTGGCTCCTTGTTCATGCCTTGTCAAGACATGATGCAATTTGTCTTTAAATTTATAAAGCTCATCATAAACTGGCATTATAGCACCTCCAGGATATCCATAAATTAAGTTTACATCTTCGGCTAAAAGGCTTCGTATAATAGCTTCAGCTCCACTAATTTTCATTCCTTTTTGAGTTTGATGATTGGCGGTTTTCTCTCTCAAAGTTTCCATAATTAAATTTTATTAGGTATCATCTGTTACGCATCCATTAGATGCTGATGATACAGATTTTGCATATTTATATAAAACTCCTTTTTTGTATTTTAATTCAGGCGCATTCCATTTGTTTTTACGCATTTGCAATACTTCTTCTGTCAAGGCTACATGAATTGTGTTTTTTTCTGCATCTATCGTAATTATATCTCCGTTTTCTATAAAAGCAATCGTACCTCCTTCTTGTGCTTCTGGAGTTACATGACCTACTACAAAACCATGAGTACCTCCCGAAAATCTTCCATCTGTTATTAAGGCTACTTCTTTCCCTAATCCTGCTCCCATTATAGCAGCTGTTGGTTTTAACATTTCAGGCATACCTGGGGCCCCTTTAGGCCCTTCATAACGAATAACTACTACATCTCCCTTTTCAACACTTCCATTCATAATACCCCTGTTAGCTTCGTACTCTCCATCAAATACGTTTGCTTTTCCTTTAAACAAAAGTCCTTCTTTACCTGTAATTTTCGCAACCGCGCCATCTTTGGCTAAGTTTCCAAATAAGATTCTAATATGTCCAGTATTTTTTATAGGGTTTTTTATTGAATGAATAATATCTTGACCAGATAATAAATCTGGTACATCAATAAGGTTTTCTGCTAGCGTTTTTCCAGTTACAGTTAAGCAATCTCCATGTAACATATCATTTACTAACATATATTTTAAAACTGCAGGAATACCTCCCACTTTATGCAAATCTTCCATTACATATTTACCACTTGGTTTTAAATCTGCAAGAAAAGGGGTGGTATCACTAATTTTTTGAAAATCTTCTAGTGTAAATGTAATATTGGCAGCCTTTGCTATAGCTAAAAAGTGTAGTACTGCATTTGTTGAACCACCAAGAACAGTAATTAACCGAACTGCATTTTCTAAAGACTTTCTTGTGACAATATCTAAAGGCTTTATATCTTTTTCTAATAAATATCGCAACGCTCTACCTGCTGTCACACATTCTTCTTCTTTTTCATCACTCATCACTGGGTTTGATGAATTATAAGGTAATGACATTCCTAATGCTTCAATAGCTGATGCCATTGTATTAGCCGTATACATGCCACCACAAGCTCCTGCTCCCGGGCAAGCATTCTGTACCACTGCCTTAAACTCTTTTTCTGTAATGGTGCCTGCAACTTTTTCTCCCCAAGCTTCAAAAGCTGAAACTACATCCAATTTTCTTCCTTCATGGTGCCCTGCAGCTATAGTACCTCCATATACTAAAATAGATGGTCTGTTTAAACGTAGCATACCTATAAGTGCTCCTGGCATATTTTTATCACAACCAACAACTGTAACCAATCCATCATAACACATTCCTTGAACTACGGTTTCTACAGAATCTGCAATTATGTCTCTAGAAGGTAATGAGAAACGCATACCTGTTGTTCCCATAGAAATACCATCACTTACACCAATTGTATTGAATATTAGCCCTACAAGTTGCTCTTGTTGAGTTCCTTTTTTTACATGTGTAGCCAAATCATTCAAATGCATATTGCAAGGGTTTCCTTCATATCCAGTACTTGCTATACCAATAAAAGGTTTAGTAAGATCTTCATCTGTTAAACCTATAGCGTGTAACATTGCTTGCGCAGCTGGTTGTGTAGGATCTTGCGTTACGTTTTGACTATATTTATTAAGTTTCGTTTTCAATGGTTCTTTCTTTATAATTCGAAATTATTTTAATTAATCGCTTTTTGGGTTAAGATTCTATCATTATTGTTCAAACCCAAACGTTAAATTTTAATTTTAAATAACTGTAAATCAAAAATTTATTTAAAAATATTTTTCATGCTCAACTTTTTATTAAAGTCCACAAAAAATAAAAACCTGTATCATTTTGGTTGATACAGGTTTTTTATCTTTCTAGAATAATAGTGCCTTGTCAACCATTTAATAGATTATTAATGACAATATTTATTAAACTCATCCTAATTATTTTAATTAAAAAAGCCTTCCATTTCAGGAAGGCTTTTAAATTTATTTAAATTATATACCATCCTTTATCATTGTGAAATAATCACAACGACAATAATTGAAATGATATTTATTATTTGTTTTTTCATTTGTGAGATAAATGTATAAAAATATTTTATACATTGAAAACTTCAACATCTTTTTAGACTATTAATTAAATTTTCCAATGGAATTAGCTATTAAAAAATTAATACATAGGCAACATACATTTTTTAAGTCAAGAAAAACAAAAGATATTACTTATAGGAAATATATTTTAAAAAAACTGAAAAACGAAATTCTGTTAAAAGAAAATGCTATTTGTGATGCACTTTATAAAGATTTTAAAAAGAGCCCATATGAATCATTATTAACTGAAACTCAAATGGTATTGGCAGAAATTAATACTGCTATTAAAAATGTGAAAAAATGGGCTAAACCAAAACAAGTGCTGCCTTCTTTATCTAATTTTCCATCTACAGATGTTATTTATAGCGAACCCTATGGAACTATACTTATTATCGCTCCTTGGAATTATCCATTTCAACTAGCCTTGATGCCTCTAATTGGAGCTATTACAGCTGGAAATACTGTTGTTTTAAAACCTTCTGAACTCACTCCTCATACTTCTAAAATTATTACAGAAATAGTCACTAATGTTTTTGATGATTCTCATGCTACTACTGTTGAAGGTGCTATAGAAGTATCTCAACAATTATTGAAAGAAAAATGGGATTATATTTTTTTTACGGGAAGTATCTCTGTAGGGAAAATAATATATAAAGCTGCTGCTGATTATCTAACTCCGGTTACTTTAGAGTTGGGAGGAAAAAACCCATGCATTATTGATGAAACTGTAAATGTAAAATTAACAGCTAAACGTATTGTTTGGGGAAAATTTCTAAATGCAGGACAAACCTGCAATGCGCCAGATTATATTTTAATTCATCCTAGTATAAAAACAGCTTTTTTTGCTGCATTAAAAAATGAAATTTTTATTGCTTATGGCAAAAATCCTAAAGAATCTAATGATTTCCCTAGAATAGTTAATGAAAAAAACTTTGATCGTTTGGCTTTAATGCTCAAAAATGAAAATATTGTTTTTGGAGGAGAAACAGATAAAGACAATTGCTATATTTCACCTACTATTATAGACGAACCATCTCTTGAAAGTAAAGTAATGAAAGGAGAAATATTTGGTCCAATTCTACCAGTTATTAGTTATAAAGATGATAATCAAATAGAAGATATTATAAATACATATGGAAAGCCTTTATCTCTCTATGTATTTTCTAAGAATACTAGAAAAGCCAAAAAGATAATGAGAAAATATTCTTTTGGCGGAGGTGTCATTAATGATACTGTTGTTCAAATAGTTAATAAACGATTACCTTTTGGTGGTGTTGGCAATAGTGGTATAGGTGCTTATCATGGAAAATTAAGTTTTCATATTTTTTCTCATCAAAAATCTGTAGTGAAACGTGGAACATGGCTTGATATTCCGTTGCGGTATGCTCCCTATGGTAAAAAAATAGGTTTTGCTAAAAAAATAAAACACTTATTTTAGCAGCTATGGAAAAAACAGTTACAGAGGCTATTAATTATCGTCGATCTATTCGTATTTTTAAATCTGATGATATACCTGATCCTGAAAAAGTAAAAGAATGTATTTCTAATGCTGTAAATGCTCCAACAAGTAGTAATTTACAATTATGGGAGTTTTACCATGTCACAGATAAAAGTATTTTAAAACAGATGACTAAAGCTTGTTTAGGTCAAAATGCTGCAAAAACAGCAGCTCAAATGGTTGTTGTAGTTTCTCGTAAAGATTTATGGAAAAGAAGAGCGAAATTTAATGCTGATTATTTAAGATCTCTTTTAGGAAGTAAATCAGAAGACGAGTACTCAAAAAGAGAAAAATTTGCATTACAGTATTACACCAAAATAATTCCTACGGTTTATACAGATTTTTTTGGTATTATTGGATGGGTAAAATATATAATCTTTAATATAATAGGCCTATTTAAGCCTGCATATCGGCAAGTAAGAAGAAGTGATTTGAGGATAGTTGCTCATAAAAGTGCTGGTTTGGCCGCTCAAAACTTTATGATTAGTATGGCTGGTATTGGCTATGATACTTGTCCGATGGAAGGAAGTGATACATTGAGAGTAAAAAAAATACTAGGATTACCACACGGTGCAGAAATTAATATGGTTATAGGATGCGGTATAAGAGATGGAAATAAAGGAATTTATACAAATCGTTATAGAGTTCCTTTTAAAGATGTTTACAAAAGAATATAATTATAATAACTAACCAAATAAAAATATGCAACAAAAAGAAAATATTGAAAAAGCTTTAAAAGAAAAATCGTATTTAGAAATAGGAGATGTACTTACTAAGAGTTTTGAAATTTATAAAAAAACGTGGGGAGTAACTGCTTTTGGGTTATTAATAGGCGCTATTTTTGTTCTAATAGCAATGTTTACTTTCATGACTCTTGTTCTTGGATTCAACTTCTCAGATTTTGATCCATTAGATTTTGCAACACAAATGCAAGGGGAGTCTACTTTTATAGCCTTTTCATTATTAGGGCTTATATTTCAAGGGCTTTTTGCGCCATTAACCGCAGGTTTTATAAAAATTTGTAAAAATGTTAAAGAACAAAAAGCGATTAATTTAGGTGTGGCATTTTCTTATTTTCAATCAAAGTATTTAGGGAACCTTATCATGGCAGGTGTTATTATTGGGGTTTTAGCGAGTCTAATTTCTTATGTAAATCAATTTATACTTTATTTACCGCTTTTAAATTATGTAACAAATTTACTTATAACTACACTTACAGTTTTTGTCATTCCTATTATTATTTTTAAAGATCTGGGTGTGATGCAAGCCATAGAATATAGTTTAAAACTAGTGGCTAAGAATTTCTTTATTATTCTAGTAATAGTGCTATTAGCAACCATATTAGGTTACCTAGGTGCTATTTTATGTGGAATTGGGATACTATTCAGTATGCCTATTATATATGCTGCACAGTTTTGTATTTATGATGAAACTATAGGAGAAGATGAGGTTTCAGAAATTGATATGATTGGAAATTCTGATGTAGATAATTAATTAAATTTCTATAACTCTGTGTTTAATTGCATAAAGTACGAGGCCTATCCGGCTTCGTACTTCTAATTTATCAAATAGTGTCTCTCGATAACCGTCTATAGTTTTTGGAGATAAGCACATTTCATTGGCTATTTCTTTATAAGTCTTTTCTGTACATGCCAATTTTAAAAACTCTACTTCTCTATTCTTTAGAAAAATTTCTTCCGGATGTTCTTTTTTATCTAAAGTGTCTAACAATGTATTTGTTATTCTATCTGAATAGTAAAACCCTTTCTCAATCACATCTGTAATAGCTGTTCTAAATACATCTGGATGGATGTCTTTAAGCAAATATCCTTTGGCTCCTAAACGAAGCATATTAATAATAGTTTCTTCAGAATCATCCATAGACAAGGCTATGGTTTTAAGTTCAGGTCTATTCTCTTTAAGCCATGCCATAGTTTCTATACCATTCATAATAGGCATGTTAATATCGAGTAATATTACATCTGGAGGTTCGTTTGTTTGTTCGAGCTTATCGATAAGATTTTTACCATTGGTGGCATGAAAAGTCACTTTATAATCACCAAACGAAGATACTAATGAATCTAACGACTGTGCAAACAACAAATGATCATCAACAATAACTATAGAATACTTTTTCATGTCTTATTTGACTTATACGGATATGTCAAAGTTACAGAAACTCCTTGATTTTTTTCACTAGAGATCAATAATTCTGCGCCTATTAGTTCTGCTCTCTTTCTCATATTCAATAAACCAGAACCGTTTGATCGTTTTTCTATATCAAATCCTACGCCATCATCTTTTGCAGATACTACCAATTCTTTTTCTTTAAACTGAATTGCAATACTAAGTAAAGTAGCCTTAGAATACTTAATACAATTGGAGAAACACTCTTGAAAAATTCTAAAAATAATAATCTCATCTTTTTTGTTAAGAGGGATTGTTTTTCCTTGATGATCATATTCTATTCTAAGGAAATTTAAACGTTTAAAGCGATTAACTTCAACTTCTAACGATTCTTCCAAACCAAGATTAGATACATAATCTGTATTAAGCGTTCTCGAAAGTTGGCGTATTTCCGTAAGTCCTTTTCCTAATATATCTGATGCTTCTGACAAACGTTCTTTATGGTTTTCTGAAAGGTCATTTTGAAGCATATTTAATTGCATTTTAGCCACAGAAAGTAATTGCCCTACATTGTCATGTAATTCCCAACCTATATTTTTAAAAGTTTGTTCTTGAATTTCTGTTTGTGCTTTTACCAGCTCTTCTTCAAACTGTCGTTTTTGTTCTGCCTTTTCTATAAGCAATTGTGTTTTTCTTTTTTGATAGGATAAGAAAAAGAAAATAACAAATCCTACTAAAATTACTATTAGCAAACTAACATAAATGATTAATCCTATAAACTGCTCATTCATTGCCTTTCATTTTTTTAATACTTTGTCGAGCATTCATTATAAAGCCTATTATAAAAGATAGATAAAGGATATAGTTTAATATAGTTAGGATATAATTGTATGCTACATGACTGAAGTTAAAACTTTCACCAAAAAGAAATATTGGAGTAGTTCCTAAATGAAAAATAAGCGTTCCAAAAATAATCCAAAAATTAAGGGTTTTATGAAAAAATAATATTTCATTACTATTAAAAACTTCATATAAGTAAATTATAGTAGCTATTAAGAAAATAATTGACCCCGAAATATTAACAATACTTAAAATATGAGTATTAAAAGAATCTATATTAATAACTACATCTGTTGATGCACATAGAATAAACACAAAACCTAAAACTAAAAGCATTTTTTTATTAAATAGGTTTTTTGATAGTTTAAAATAATACAATATGTAGATTAAAAAAATTGTGATAAGATAAATATTACCAATCCACAAATTCACTTCCAATAAGGATTCTGGTAATATTTTTTTTAAAAAAGTTATTATAGTTCCATCATAATTGTATCTATAATATACTGTTACTTTATTAAAAGTTTCAACTATAACAACAAATAACAAGTAAAATAAGAAATATTTATTAGGCGTATTTCTATAATATCTATATGTAATTATGGCTGTGAATACAGCTACAATTTCAATATAATAAATACCAAGCCTAAAAAATTCAATAGTCATAATTTATGATTATAAAAACAATTTGGATTCTATTTTAGATGTGTTATGTAACATATCTAAATTTAAAGTGGAGTTAAAAAACAATCCGCATAGTATTCAAAAATAACAAAAAACAACTTCAACACCTGTCCATTTTTATAGTCTTCTTCTTTTCTTTTTTAGTAAAGAATTGAATTTCAGAATAATAAATTATTTTAGCAATAAAAAAAGGAGGAAAATCCCCCTTTTTTTATTAAAGTATTATTAATTAGTTGGTGGTTCATAATTTATTGGTGGCCAACCTGTTCCTCCTAAATTCATAGGAGAAATACTATAAATATTTTCTTCTTGGCTATCATCTACTAACGCTCCTTCTTTTCCTTTTGATTTAGGTTTTTTCTTAACTGTAGGAGCAAAGAAAATGGTAGATAATCCATCGTGTTTTTCTTCTGTGGCAGGATAGGTTCCTAAATAGACTCGCAAGCCAAGATTTTTAGGCTTTAGTCCTAATTTTTTGGCTTTCTTTTTAAAATACTTAATATATTCTTCAATCTCATCTATAGAGTACCAGAACTCTCGACAATCTTCGTAACCACAACCTTCGGCTATCATTTTCCCTCTAGTATCGCACCAGTAGTCTTGAAGTGATACTGCTTTTTCAGTAGAAATGCATTTTTTTGGTTTTGCCATAATGTATGTTATTTAAGTTTGTTAAAAGTTATATAAAAATCTTATACAAAAATCTTATTTAATAGAAGAGGAAATTTATTTTACACATATATTACTGTTTATCAGTAATATAAGAAAGGAGTGTTACATAAAAAAGGGGGAAAATCCCCCCAATAAAACCTACAAAACCCTCTTTTTTTATTATTTTTATTTTAATATAATTTTCAAAAACAGGAAAAATCCCCTTTATTTCACTTGAATCATATGCTATATTCGCTTTAAATTTTGTACTATTCAAACCTTAAATTTATTATGACTCATAACCAATATAGGAATGAGATAAAGAAATTACTCGAAAAAGCATATGAAGAAAAACTCATCATGTGGAATGATGGCTTACAGTTTAATGAATTTATTGCTGCTTTATGGAGAACCTTTCTTAAAAATGAGTCTTTTAAAAATGATGCTGCACGAATTCAAAAAGCTTTAGGAGAATCTAGTTCTCTTGAATTGTTAGCTTCAGAAATTGATTTATCTAGAAAGTAATTGTAATTTAAAAGTAATAGAATCTGAGGTTTTTTTCTGCGCTAATATAGATATCGCTTGCTCAGATAACTGTAAAATTCTAGGATATCCTCCTGTAGTTTGACCATCTCTCATTAAAATAATTAATTTTCCTGAGGGGGTTATTTCAACAGTTCCTGGAAATACTGCAGAGGTTAGAATAGAATATGGATGAGGCGCTATATTTTCTTTTATTTGATAAGCCATTCTATTATTCTCTTTGGCTATTGTAAAATTTTTAGAAAATAATGCCACTAATTGCCTATCTGATAATTGATTATATTCAGGACCTTTAAAAACAGTCAACTCATTTCTATTTATTATTTCATCATTTTCTATTTCATCAATTTTATTAGGCACTTCAATTGAACCGATGGTTTCTATTGAGAGCTCATCATTTTTTTTAATAATAACACTTGAGGTAATATTTTTTGTAAATGATCTACTATCTAGTATTATTGGTGTTTTAAACCCACCTTCTATAGCCAAATACGCTCTAAAACCCATTTCAAGCTTCCCAAAAGAAAGTATATCTCCTTTTCTTATAGAGTATCTAGTCGCATTCTTTATGGAAGTTCCGTTTAAAACAGGTGACATTTTTGCTCCTGTGATTGCTATAAAAGTATCTGTATAAAATTCTAAACTAGGTCCTGTCATAGTAATCTCTATAACTGCTGAATTTGTTTTATTTCCAAGTAATTGATTTGCTTTATTAAATGAAACTAAATCCATGGCTCCAGAAACAGGCACTCCTAAATACCGATGATTAAAACGTCCCGCATCTTGAATAGAAGAATAAAAACCAGGCTTTATAACTTTAATCATAACATTTTTGTATTTTCAAGTTTAAAGGTACCCGCATTAATTGCAATTTTAATTAGTTTGTATTGTTCTATAGAAATACTCTCAAATTGAATTTTATCTCCTACGCTTACCATACAAAGGGACTCTGCATTTGCATTAAACATAGTTACAGGTGAGTTCCCAATAATATTCCATCCGCCAGGTGAATCTTGAGGATAAATACCCGTTTGATCTCCTCCAATACCTACAGATCCTTTAGAAACATGTAGTCGAGGTTCTTTTCGTCTCGGAGCATTTAATTGTTCTGGCAACCCACCTAAATACATAAAACCTGGTAAAAAACCTATGCAATAAATTGTATAGATAGCCTCTGTATGCATTTTAATTAGCGTTTCAATGTTTATCTTTTTTTGTTGACATAATACTTCTATGTCAATACCAAAGCTTTTATCATAACAAACAGGAATGGTCCATAATCGCGTTAGTTGTTTTTTATATACTGATATGTTTTGATATGTGTTTTCTAAAACATTCCTTAATTCATCTATTGATATTTTGACATCGTTTAGCACAATGGTAAGCGAATTGTAAGCAGGAATAAATTCTAAAGAATCTTGTTTGTATATTTTACTGATCTCTTTTTTAAAGTTTATAATATCATCTAAAATAGCTTCATCTATTCGATTTGGCCATTCAATTAAAAGTCCTTTATTTGCGAAATTTTTATATACTAATGTATATTTCATTTTAATACGCTAAAATTTCTTTTGGGCAGTTCTTCAGATAAATATTTTAGTATAGATACTGCATTTTCGGTATCACTATGTACACAAAAACTAGTTGCTATAATTGGAATTTCAGACCCTGAAATTACTCTTACATTTCCTTGAGTCATTCGTATTAAGTGTGTTATAATGGTTTCTGGGTCACTTATAACTGCATTTTCATTAGATCTAGCTACCAAACTTAAATCTGAATTATAATTTCGATCTGCAAAAGCTTCAAATATAACAACTCTACCTTTAGATATTGCCAAATTTCCAATCACAGATTTTTGTGGCGTCATCAACTTAACATCTTTAGCTACTATTTCTATAGCAGATAAAACAGCATCTGCTACTTCTATATTTTTTGCTGCTTCATTATACAAAGCACCATGAGGTTTTATATGATCTATAACTGTATTTTCTTCATTTGCTATCTTATAGAATATAGTTAATTGATTTACAATACTCTCAATTAATGCTTCTTTAGATATATCCATTACTTTTCTCCCAAAGTTTTCTTTATCAGGATATGATGGATGTGCTCCTATTTTTATAGTATTTTTTTTGGCCAATCGAATGATTCTTCGCATTGATTTCAAATCACCAGCATGACCACCACATGCTATATTACATCTACTTATGTATGAGAATAAAACAGCTTCATTGTTTAACCCTTCTCCCACATCACAATTAATATCTATTTTATGAAGTTTCATCCTATAACAATCCAAAGACTTTTAAAATTCCTCTTGTTCCTAACAAAAGTGTAATCAAAACAATGACAATTCCTATTGCATTTTGAAGTTTTGAATTTTTATAAATTCCTAATACTTCAGATTTATTAACTACCCATAATAAAAAACCAGCAATAACGGGTAATAAAATACCATTTGCAATCTGCGCAAATTGTATAACTTCTATAGGTTTAACATCAAAAGATAGAGAAAGTACCCCTAAAAATAGGATCATAATCCAAACCAATCTAAAGCGATTATCCTTTATACTAGCTTTCCATCCAAAACAACTATTTGCTACATAAGCAGCAGCTAAAGGAGCTGTTATTGACGAGGTAATGCCGGCCGCAAAAAGCCCAATACCCAAAAAGTACTTCGCCCCATTACCATAAAGTGGTTCTAATCCTTTTGCTAAATCTAAAACATTAGCCACTTCAGCAGATTGAATACTAGCCGCAGAAACTATAATAGCCATTGATACGATACCCCCTAAAATTATAGAAACTAAGGTGTCTTTTCTAGCTGCAGATAACCCATCTTTAGTTTTCCACCGTTCTTGTACTATAGATGCATGCAAAAACAGGTTATAAGGCACTACAGTGGTTCCTACTAAAGCTATAATAGTTAATAAACTTCCCTTAGGAAACTTAGGCAATAGCATGCCTGTTACAACTTCTGATATATTTGGTTTTGTAATAATAGCTGTTAAGAGAAAGGAGCTACTCATAATGAGTACTAAAACAATTAAACTTCTTTCTAAAAATTTATAATTGCCAATAAAAAGCAATATGAAAGCAATTATCCCAATTAATAATGGATAAAAATCCCAGTCTTGAATTCCAAAAACAGCTTCTAACCCTAAAGATGCTCCTCCTATATTTCCTGCTTCATATGCTGCATTCCCTATAACGATAGCCCCTAAAATAAGAGCAATAGCTATTTTTCTAAAAAAAGAAGATTTGATTTGCTCTTTTATAACATCGGCCAATCCTTTTTGAGTTATAATTCCTAATCTAGCCGCCATTTCTTGTAGTACTATGGTGGCAATAATAGATAGAACCATTGCCCACAAAAGCGCCTGCCCAAATTTAACTCCCGAAATGGTACAAGCAGTAATAGTGCCTGGACCTATAAATGCAGCTGCAACCAAAGTACCTGGGCCAATATTTTTAAATATATTTTTCAATTTTGATCTTGTATGATGCTAAGATAAATTAAAAAAACGATTCATTTCACTTAAAACAAATTAACATTTTAATCTTACAATTAATCAATGTTAAATTAATCATTAAACTTATTATAAATACTGTTTTTTAACTATATTAGTGTTGTATTGTTCTTAACAATCTAAAAAGTAAAATTATGAAAAAAAATATAGAATCATTTCAGATATTAAAAATAGAAAGAGAAATAATGCATATGGTATACGGAGGGCAATCTAATACTCAAAAAGCTATTCCTTTAAGTAGTAGTCAGTTTATATCGAATGTAGCATATGTTAGGTTACGTTAATTAAAAACTACTCTAACCACCCTTCTCTATCTAAATTTCTATATTGAAAGCTATAGCTATATGATTTTAGGCAATATTAGATACCTCTTCTATATCTGTAATAATTCGAACCTCTTTTAAGATACGATTGTATATTTATTCATTCAATTGTTTTAAAAGTTCATTTACTGCTTTTTCCAATTGTGTATCTTTTTGTTTCGCTTTGTCATCTGGTGCATTAAAAGCTTCTACATTTGGAGTTGCAGGCCCTAATTCCATATTAGATTCTGTTGCTTTTACATACCATCCTCTAAATGGCATACGAACAAAAGATCCATCTATTAAACCTCTTCCTCCAGTTGAAATAACTGCTCCAAAAGTGGGTTCTCCTACCACCTTACCTATTCCTAATGTTTTATATGCATGTGCAAATATTTCTGCATTTGAATAACTTGTATGATTTATCAAAGCTATAGAAGGTTTTGTCCACGAGCTTAAGGGCAAACGTTCACTAAATGGATAATGATTGATAAATTTTCTATGCTCTTTTTCTAAATTTTTTGCAGCTCCTCTAGGAACAGTATATGCGTGTTGTTTAACGCTTAGTACAGCCATTAAATAATCTGTAGTCCAACCACCTCCATTATATCTAACATCAATTACAATGCCTTCTTTACCCAGTCCAGCAGCAGTTAGTTCTCTTTCAAAACGTTCAAAGCTAGTCCAGTTCATCCCTTGTATGTGAATATATCCTAACCTGCCGTTAGAATATTTGTCGGTTAGACGTTTACGTTCTTTAACCCACGCATTGTAATTTTCAATTCTGTTACTATTTTTTGGGCGAATTACAACTTCATTGGTAGATTTTCCTCTTTGAATGCCAAGGTATATCTTTTCATTTGAGGTCCCATTTAACAGCCTATAAAAATTATCAGCAGGAGATAATTCTTTTCCATTTGCCGAAATAATAATATCTCCAGGAATAATCTTACTTGTTCCTCTATCTGCAGGCATATTCTCAATTACTTTATCTACTTTAAGATTGCCCTTAGTAGTAGGTGTAAATTCTAGACCTAATAGCCCTGTTATTTCTCGCTGTAAATCTTCCCTACGTTCTCCTCCTCTTAATCCCATGTGACTAGCATTTATTTGCCCTAACAACCAATTAAAAATAGTCTGAAAATCCCTTCTAGTAGATGCTTTCAATGCTAAGGGTTTGTATTTTTTCTTCAATGAAGTCCAATTCTGCCCATGAAAATCAGGATCGTAAAACCCGTCATTAATTGCCTTCCAGGCTTCCTCAAAAATCTGATTTGTCTCCTCCCTATAATCTACATCCATTCTTGCTAATATCGGTAGGTTTTCTGATTTATCATTTGACAAATTAATTCTTGAAATATTCCCCCCTCTTTTAGTTAAATACAAGTGAGAATACTTACTATTCATGGATATATTAGAAGGGCTTTCATTTTTTGTAGTGATTGCTTTTCGTTTGCTACCATCCCATTGTATTTTATATAAGTTTGCTTGTGTTTGAGCATTCCCTCTACTCCCGTTCCCAGTAACGTAATAAATTGTTTTTCCATCTTTAGAAATTGCCTGAGCAAATTCTCCTCCAGTAAATGAGGTCACTTGAACCTGTCTCTCGTAAATATCTTCAAAATCTATAATAATTGGACTTACTGCTTCACTATCCTTGCTCTTATCTTCTTCCTTTGTAGGCGCATTTTTAGGTTCATTATCTTCTTTCCAGTCCTGACTGGTTTTTTCCCAATCTGCCTTATTCAACCAAACAAACCATACGTCAAAATCATTGTTATTTCTATTTGAAGAAAACACTAATTTTTTACCGTCTTTACTCCAAAGAGGTGCAATGTCTTGTTTAGGATGTACAGATACATTTATCGGTTTTTTTGAATTATCTGCCTTATGTATATATATTTCTCCATTAAAATCTAAATCGCTTAAATTATATGCAAGCCATTTTGAGTCTGGAGACCACGAAACTCCGGAAGGGGTATCCCATCCATCTAACAATGTTTTTTCATTAGACAAACTTTTTCCATTAATAGAAGCAACTATTAGTTTTCCTCTTCCTCTCAAAAATGCAATTGATTTTCCATCGGGAGAAACTACAGGGTTACTCTCTTCTTCCTTTGTTTTGGTCAATCTTATCACTTTATGCTTTAAAGACTTAAATAGATTTGCTTGATTTGGGTCGTCAGATTTAGCCAAATACAGATCATTTTGCCCATCTCTATCTGACACGAAAAGAACCGTTGAATCATCTAACCAGGAGATCATTCTATCTCTGTAAGAAGAATTTGAAACGTTAACTGTTCTACTTTTTTCTTTATCATTTTCAGTGATAAAAATCTCTCCTCTAATTACAAGAGCACTGTACTTACCATTTGGTGATGGAACAACTTCCCTTACGTTATTAGTATAACGTCTATGTACAATCGGATCTAATCTATAATCGGAAGCTAAATTAATTTCTAATCCACGTGAAGTATTTGAGATTGCATCAAAAACAAATATTTTATCGCCTTTTACTGCTACCATATCTTTTCCGTTTCGACTTATGCGAAATGAAAATATTCCCATATCCTTAAAAGAACTAACCGGAGTAATATCTCCTGATTTATCACCTTTATTATCAATGTTGACTCTATGTATGTTGTATTTTCCGCTTCTTGAAGATTGGAAATAGATGGTATTATCATCTCCCCACTGTGGGTAAAAATCATTTCCGTCAAAAGTGGTTAATTGCTCGTATAAGTCGTTTTTAATATCATAAATCCAAATATTTCTGTTAGCTGGACCTCTATAAGCTTCCCGCTCTAACCTACATGATCCTTTTACAAAGGCGATAAAGTTGCCATTGGGAGATACCGTAGCATCAAAACCCAAAGAAGTCATAAATCTGTATGGAGTATCTCCTTTTTGATTAACTATATAGGTTTCCTGTTCTCTTTCTACCTGCATGAAGTTTCTTCTTGTGTTAAAAAGAATATCTCCATCTTTTGTAAAATCTGTAATTACATCATTTGTTGAATGATAAGTTATTCTTTTAGGCTGTCCTCCATTGACGGCGATAATATAAATATCATTATTCCCATATCTGTTACTTTGAAAAGCTATAGATTTCCCATCATTACTCCAAATTGGCTTTGTGTCATAAGCTTCGTGAATTGTAATACGTTTTACATTTTGACCATTTATATCTGCTGTCCAAATATCACCTTGAAAATTAAAAGCCAATGATTGCCCGTCTGGACTAATTGATGGAGTATTTATTAAAGAAGATTGAGCTGAAGCATTGTAAAAGCCTATCATTACTAATGCTAATAATCTTGTTTTTAGGGGAAATTTCATTTTGAAGAGTTAAAGTTGGTCTATTATAAAGTTTTTTCAGGCTGTTAAATTAATAAAATTGCTTAGTGCAACTGAGTATCAATAATTCTTTTAACAGTTTTTAACTAATTGCCTCGTTTTACAAAGTAAATATTTTCAGCCATATTACTACAAAGCTATAATATATCATAATTATTTTTAATAAATTATCATTTAATAAATCAAGATTTTACCCCAACCATCCTTCTCTATCCAAACTTCTATATTGAATAGCTTCAGCTATATGAGTTGCTGTGATATTGGGAGAGTCTCCAAGATCTGCAATAGTACGTGCCACTTTTAAAATACGATCATAGGCTCTTGCAGATAAATTTAATCGCTCCATGGCTTCTTTTAAAAATTGCTTTGAAGTTTCGTCCATTTTACAATACAACCGTATTTGTTTAGTATTCATTTGTGCATTATAATGTACATTCTCTATGTTCTTATAGCGTTCCGTTTGTTTTTTTCTAGCAGCTATAACTCGTTTTCTAACTATGGCACTCTCTTCTCCTTTTCTTTCTTCCGATAATTTTTCAAAAGGAACTGGTGTTACTTCTATATGAATATCTATACGATCTAATAATGGCCCTGATAGTTTGCCTAAATAGCGTTGCATTTCAATAGCTGTAGATACAGAAGGAGTATTTTCATCATTAAAATAGCCACTAGGGCTTGGGTTCATACTTGCCACTAACATGAAGCTAGAAGGATAAGTAACTGTAAACCTAGCTCTCGAAATTGTTACTTCTCGATCTTCTAAAGGTTGACGCATAACTTCTAGTACATTTCTTTTAAATTCTGGGATTTCATCTAAAAATAATACGCCATTATGAGATAATGATATTTCTCCTGGTTGCGGGTAGGTGCCCCCTCCTACAAGAGCAACATCAGATATGGTATGATGTGGGTTTCTAAAAGGGCGTTCTGTCATCAACCCAGAACTAGGTAATTTTCCTATAACGCTATGTATTTTAGTGGTCTCTAATGCTTCACTTAAAGACATGGGAGGTAATATACTTGGAAGTCGTTTAGCTAACATAGTTTTCCCAGAACCTGGAGGGCCTATTAAAATAATATTATGACCTCCAGCTGCTGCTATTTCCATACAACGTTTAATACTTTCTTGTCCTCTAACTTCGGCAAAATCAAATTCACAATTTCTAAGATTTTCATTAAAAACTTCTTCTACATCTACATATGTTTTTTCTAATAATGAAACCTCATTAAAATGATCAATTACTTGTTTTATTGAAGAAACACCGTATATATCTATTCCTTCTACAACTGCTGCTTCTTTAGCATTCTCCTCTGGTAAAATAAAAGCTTTAAAACCTTCTTCTTTTGCATTAATAGCAATAGGTAGCGCTCCTTTAATGGGCATGAGGCTCCCATCTAAAGATAACTCGCCCATAATAATATAGTTATCTATATTATTACTCTTTATCTGATTGGATGCGCTCAAAATAGCCATGGCTAATGTTAAATCATAGGCAGAGCCTTCTTTTCTTAAATCGGCAGGTGCCATATTGATAGTAATACGCTTCCCTGGTATTTTAAACCCATTATTTTGAAGCGCAGCTGATATTCGATAATTACTTTCTTTAATAGCATTATCAGGCAATCCTACTAAGTGATACCCTATTCCTCTATCAATATTAACTTCTACAGCTATAGTTATTGCCTCTACACCAAAAGTGGCACTTCCAAAAACTTTAATAAACATATATTTTATTTGCAAATATAAGTTTATTCTTACAAAATATAAAGTAAAATATTTATTTTTAATCTACCCAAAAATCTGGAACAATGTTGGTGCCAAAAAAAGTACAATCTCCACAAGGGCCTGGAACTACTACTAAGGAATTAAATGATGAAATTGTATTAAAGCCTGAAAAAGTAAAAAACAAAAAGTTTTGATTCAGTCTGGTGATTAACGGTGAAGCTCCTCCTGTTACTGGCCCAATTAATGGTGCATCTTCTTGAGGACAAAATTGAAAAGGAAAATCAGGGATTGGAAATTGAGGTATAAAAATTTCATCTCTGTTAAAAAAAATTCGATCTTCCGATACTGAAGCCATTTCAAAATACCCTAAAACATTAGATGATTCTCCATCTCCAGAGGTAATATTACCTACAACAAAACCAGGTTGCGTTTCAACAAACAAAGTTTCAGAATTTGAAAATTGTTGAAGTGTTTCATAAAATAGCTGTGCCTCTGGAGATTGCGTAAACTGCCTAACTAAAATACTATATCTATCAGCTACGATTGCAACATCTCTTCTTATAAAGCGTACTTCAAAATCAGAAACACGATCTTCTGATAAATTAATTGTATTAGTTAATGCTATATTTTCAGAAAAAATAGTAGGATAACAAATTCTATTTTGGGTTCCCGTTTTAAGTCTTGTTGTTACTTCAGGAGGGTTTTCTGAAATAATAACAGCTTCTAAAGGAGACCAAAAAGGAGCTGTTAGTCTATAGGTCTCTTCATATTGGTAACGATATAATCTAGAATTTACTGTAGGGTCTAAGCTACTTACAGTTATTCTTACTCCTTCACTCCTTCGTTATTAACAGCTAGATTAGCACTTATATTTTCTATTTGCGAACTTGTAGGAAGTAAATTTACTTCTACAGAGGTATATTCTTCGCCTTCAGATGTGCGAATAAATAATTGATAGCTACGCTCCGGTTCTGCACTAAATGCGATATCTGAAATATAAGTGCCTTCATTAGCTTCGCTAAAAGTAAATTCATTTTGGAGATTATCTACCACTGTTACAGTTGCATTTGTTTCTGGAGCACTTCCGCTTTGATCTAAACCAAAGACAGGAGGGGGTGGAGGCTCTGCATTCAAATTAAAAGTTCGGGATAATAGTACTTGGTGTTGTTCAAGCTCATTTGTTATAGTCGCTTCAACAACTAATATACTGTCTACATTTTCTATTTCTCCATCTAAATCAAATGGATCTACGCAGCTATTAAGTATAAAAACTAATAGCCATAAAAGACAGTATTTTGAGTACCTTATCATAATACATACAAACTTTAATTTATAATTTCAAATCTTACTGTTTCTGAAACTGCCTGACCCTTAGTTGTAAAACCTTCTATTATAATATCATATACTCCTATATTATCTGAGGTGAAAAAGGGAATTGTTAATTCTTCATTACTCAATTTTAATTTAGGTATCCATAATAGTTGATTTCTAAAATCTGGAATACGGTCTGTAATTGAAGCTGTTGAGGGTCTATACACTTGTTTAAAATAACTCTTCTTTAATTGTGGCTTAAACAGCTCTTTAACTATTGCATATTCCCCTTCTGGGAATTTATTATAATCTCCATTTAGTGTTTCAATGGCTACAACACCCTGAAAGGTTTTAGCTCCAAATACAAATTCATCTCTAATTACTTTAATACTTTGGATGTTTCTTGCATCATAATCAATCATTTCATTATGATTCTGAACTATTAACCCATCTACTAACAATAATGAAGGTTCTGAAAAAACTGGACCCCCATCATCTCTTTTCACTAAAAAGAAAAAATCTCCATTTTTATCTCTTTTGTTAGATACATTTTCTACAACTTCAACAATAGTTTCCTTTAATCCTTGAAATCTTGTATAATCGTCAAGGTTATAATTTATAATACGATTTCCGAAAAAAGGAAATGACGTTTTTATTGAACGAACCGTATCAGGTTTTACAGTAAAATATCCATTTTCTATTTGATTATAGACACTGCGTTCTAAAATCATGGCTTCCATTTGAGGTGTGATTTTAAATCTATTAAACTTTAGACTAGAATAATCAACAGATTCGTGTTCGTTTACTATTAATTTGTATTTTTCATGTTCGTCATCCAATACCTGAAATACAGCTGATCCGTTATCATACTCATTATTTAAATTCAAATAAAAAATTCCTTTTTCATTGGTATGCGCTGTTTTCACTTCATATTCTTGTCCATATATAGAAATAGCTATGTTTTTATTTACAGCAGGCTCTCCTGTTTCTTTCATTATCACTTTTCCACTAACAAGTTCCCCACGTATCTCTGGTAATACAACTTTATCATTTATTTTTTTTACAATACTTGTTACAATTGTATTGGGTTCTTTAAGAAAACTAACTGATGTAATTCTTTTTGGCACCTCAATAGTATCTGTTTTTCGTATTGATAATGAATAATCTCCGCTTATTACTGTAGGTTCTATATTTTTTATTTTAATAGTAACTTGACTCCGTGGAGTATATTTTTCTTTATCTGTTTTTAATTCTATAAATCTTTTAGAAAAAGTATTATTTAATTTTTTGTTTTGAATCTTTAAAGAATCTGTACCTACGACATCTTCGCGTATGGATCGTTGATTTCCTTGATATGGATTAAGGATACTAACATCACTTTGAAAAAAATGATTTTTCCCTGCGTTCTTCATCCACTGCGTATAAGCAATCAACTTATAGTTTCCTGATAAAGTAGCAACAGGAATAAAAAAATCTCCCTGACCTACTCCTTTATCTAATCTTATTTTATGTTTGAATATAGCTGTTTTATCTTCTGATATTAGCTCTATATAGGCTATCTTACTAAAATCGCTATACTGTTTGTTCTCTGTATTAAGGTTATATACTTTGTAATAAAGATATTCTCCTGCAAACAAAAATGATGTATTGGCGTGTACAAAAATTGTTTCTTGTGGTATTTTATCATACTTTGCTACTTCTTCAGCATTTCTTAAAATAGTTTGGCCTAAAACTAAATTGCTAATTAGCAAGATAAAAAAGATACTAAGATTTCTTTTCATAATTTAAAATTTAATCTACCCAAAAATCTGGGACAATATTAGTTCCAAAAAAAGTACAATCACCACAAGGGCCAGGTCCTAAAATATAAGGGCCCGTTCCAATAAAAGGAGGGTCGTTTACCGCAAAAAACACAAATCCATTATTAATAGCGTTTATCAACGGAGAAATACCATTAGGTCCAAATAAATCCGGGCCAATCAAACTATCGATACAATCTGCAAATGGAAAATCCGGTAGTTGACCGGCTGGGAAAAAATCTTCTCTATTGATAAAGATACGGTTTTCGGTTACTGAGGCTACTTCAAAAAAGCCTAAAACATTCGAAGATTCTCCACTTGAAGATGTAATATTTCCGGTTATAAAACCTGGTTGTGTTTGCAAGAATAAGCTTTCCGAGTTTGAAAATTCTTGCAGTGTTTGATAAAACGCATTTGCTTCACTAGATTGAGTTAATTGACGTACTAGTATACTATACCGTTCACTTAAAACAATATCTTCTCTGTTTATAAAACGTAATTGGAATTCAGAGATACGATCTTCTCCCAAGCCGTTTGTATTTGTCACAAATATGTCTTGCGATAAAATAGTAGGGTAGCAAATTCTATCTTGCAAGCCTGTCTTTACTCTAGAAATAACATTAGGAGGGTTTTCTGATATTACAACTACTTCTTGAGGAGCCCAAAGTGGAGCAATTAAAATATAGGTTTCTTCATATTCATATCGATAAAACCGTGATTCTCCTATAGGATCAAAACTATTTACCATAATCATAACACCTTCTTCTCCATCGTCGTTTATTCCAAGAGTTGCTGTTAGATTTTCAATTTGAGAAGTTACCGCAGGTACTTCTTCAATGGCAGATACATATGCTTCTCCATCTGAAGTAGTCACTAATAATTGATAGGTACGGTCTTGCGCTGCGCTAAAAGGAGTTATAGCAACATAAGTTCCTTCTTCTGTTTCCTGAAAAATAAATTCATTTTGAAGATCATCTACTACGCGTACATTTGCATTAGTTTCTGGTGATCTCGTAGTTTGATCGTCTCCAAAAAGAGCGGGGCCATCTTCTTCAGTAGTAAGAGCAAAGGTTCTGGATAACAGAACTTCATGTTGCGAAATTTCATTAGTAATCATAGCCTCTACTACCAAAATGCTATCTACACTTTCAATTTCTCCTTCTAAGTCAAATGGATCTGTACAACTATTGAACCCAAAAACCATGAGAACCCAAAAACAAAATTTATATATCTTTTTCATCATCGTATATACTTATCGTAATCTGTAATTAAAATTTAAAATTATAGGTAATTGAAGGAATTGGAATAGAAAATATAGAGCTTTGAAATGCTCGTACTTCTCCTTCATCTGTTACAAAAAACACTGAAAATGGATTATTTCTTCCCAATACATTAAAGATCGAAATGGTCCAAAAACTTCTCGCAAACTTCTTTATCTTATGATTTCCTTCAATATTTAATCCTATATCTAACCTGAAAAAGTCTGGAATCCTAAACTGATTTCGTTCACTGAAAGCTACAAACTGAGAGTTGTTAAAATTAAAGTTTCCTACTGGAAAAGTTATAGGCCTTCCCGTCTGATACACAAAATTAGTAGATAAGCTAAGCCGTCTGTTAAACTTATAATTTGCTACCAGACTCACATCATGCGGTTTATCAAAGTTAGCAGGAAAGAATTCTCCGTTGTTAATACGATCTCCTAAAAATTCACTGTTAAAACGAGTAAATGAACGCGAATAAGTATACCCTAACCATCCATTTAGTTTTCCTTTGTTTTTTCTTATTAAAAATTCTACACCATAAGCCTCTCCATCTCCCTGAAGCACCTCTGTTTCAATATTTTCATTTAAAAGTGTTTGTGCTCCTACCCTAAAATCTATAATATTATCTGAAGTCTTAAAGAATCCTTCTAAACTAACTTCATAAGTATTCTCTTGAAAATTTTTGAAAAAGCCCAATGAAAATTGACGCGCTCGTTGGGGCTCTATATTTAAATTAGAAAGCGTATAAGTATCTATTGGCGATACAGTGGTATTATTGGATAGAGTATGAATATATTGAATAGTACTGTTAAAACTTGCTTTTACAGAAAACTCTGGAGTAATAAGATAGCGTCCAGACAATCTGAATTCAGAACCACCATAGGTTTCGATAACCTCATTTCTATCAAAATTAAGGGTATCAATAACGGCATCTTCTACTCTGGGAACATTATCTGCAAATACTCGTTGGCTTCCTGCTCCTAAAGCTAAAAATGCAGAATAACGTATTCCTGCATCAAAGGATAGTTTTTCATTTACATCAAATTTTGCAGAAAAAAAAGCTGCAGATTCTAAGCCTCTCTCTTCTTCAATGTCTACAGATTCTACTGTAGATGCAGGCCCCAAAGGATCTATACTTCCTGGATTTACATTGTAAAGTTTACTGGAAATACCATAATCAAATATCAATCCTGGATTTGATTGATGTTTTAATTTCAATTTTACTTCAGTTTCCTGAATCTGATAGTCTAAATCAAAGCTGTTGTTTTCATCATTATCAAATTCAATATTAAAATCGTATTGACTATTGGTGATTAACAAACTTCCGGTATTTTTTTCATTAAACTTATGATCCCACTGTAATGAAGCAACCCTATTTCTATATATAAAAAGTGAATCTGAAGTAATACTAAAATCATCACGGCTAAAATATCCTGTAGCGGCAATAGTATTCTTATCATTTATTTTATGATCATACCTTATTATTGCATCATAGAAAGATGCTTGACTATTGCTTATTGATTCATCATCTAAAGCTTCTAAAATATAATCTGAATATGCACCTCTACCTCCTATTGTAAGTGAAGATTTTCCTTTTACAATTGGAATTTCCAATGCCAAATTACTGGTTACTGGACCAATAGAAGCTTCCCCTGAAAATTTTTCGGTATTCCCTTTTTTACTATTAATTTCAAAAACAGAAGATAATCTTCCTCCGTATTGAGCGGGTATACTTCCTTTATATATATTTACTTCCCCAATTACAAAGGGATTTAACGCAGAGAATATACCAAAGAAATGCTGTGGGTTATAAATTACTGCATTGTCTAAAAGTACAAGGTTTTGATCTGATCTCCCCCCTCGCACATTAAATCCTATGGTTCCCTCTCCTGTTGTTGTAATCCCTGGTAAAGTTGTTGCTACCTTTAAAACATCTCTTTCTCCCAATACTAAAGGTATATTTTTAGATTCTTCAACATCTATTTTAGTAGCTCCTGATATGGTTTCTTTTACATTTCTATCTGCATCTGCTTCCAATACAACTTCATCTAGTAATTCTGCATTTTCATCTAGATTAAAATTTAATTGCCCATTATTATAAATAATAACTCTTTTTTCTACAGTTTCAATACCCAAGGCACTAGTCTCTATTATGTTTAACCCAGCAGGAAGCTCAATTTCGTAATATCCATTTCGATCTGTAGCAGTTCCTATGTTTCTGTTTTTTACTAAAATAGCTAGATTAGCAATTGCTCCACCTGTTCTTATATTTTGTACATTTCCTGTGAGTTTAAAACGTTTTTGTTTATTATTTCTATCTTCCTTTCCTATTCGAACTGTTTCAACTCTTCTGGGCGTATTTGCTCGCTCTTCTTTATAAAATACAGGGTTAATGTTTTCTTGAATTTCCTCTTCTGTATCTACTATAACTTCTTCCTTCTTCTTTGGAAAAAATCCTTCTGGTAAACTATCGTAAATAATATTATTTCGTGTTAGGATAATTTTATCATTCTTAAAAAGATAGAAATTGAGTTTTGTTTGCTCAAAAATATTTTGAAGAATAGTTGCTACCGGTGTATCTGTATAATTTCCTGAAATCACATTAGTTCCCAGCCAATCATTTACATAGAAAAAGTGATAGTTAGTTAATGATTCTATTTGATCTAAGACTTCTCCAATTGTCTTGTTTTCATAAGCCAATGATATTTTTGAAGTAGTATCTTGTGCTTTAGTTAAGTTAAAACTAAGCAGTAAAATTATGGTTAAAAAATATCTCATTTGATCTCTGGATTTTTTTCTTTTAATAAGAGCGCATGCAATGGTTGTAAAATTGATATCAGGTAATTATCTGAATTAGATTTTCCTGATTTTTTTTCTACGTTTTTGAAAGCTCTGATTTCTTTTTTATACGCTGGAAAAACCGTTATAATATCAGCTTTATTCTGAACTCTTGTGTAAGTTTCGTTGTACAAAAGCACATAATTTGTTTTGAGTGTAAATTCGCTATATGCATTTCCAGAAATAATACGATTTGATTTTCTTTTAGAGTGTCTTTTTAGAAGTGTGTAAAATTGATTTTTTAAAAGTACTTTATAAAAACCCTTTTTTACTTTTGTCTTTTCATCTTTAACATTCACAAAAAAATCTCCATTTATAGTAAAATTATCAATACGGTCTTTCGTAAGTTGTAAAATACTCCAACCAACATATTTATTATATTTTATAACCACATTATCTTCGTATAGATCATACTTCATTTCAATCCCAAAATACTCTTGTCCATCATATAATACAGAAGCTGGTAAGAAATCTTTCGAAACATAAAACTTATGTTTATCATTAATCACCTTGAAGTTCTCTTTATACTCAATTCCATTATAAATCCCTGAATTTTCTACTCCTGTCAATTGATCAAACCATTTGTAATGATCTTCTTTTTCTTGTGCATAGAAAAGCAAAGAATTCATTACTAAAAAAGAAAACAGCAATACGCTATAATTACTAATTTTTTTCATTAAAATGTATTAAATAATTAAAAAAAAGTGATATGGGGCATAGGAAATTATTGAAAAAATTGATTTTGAAAACCAATCTAGCTGTCTTTTAAGACGTTACAAGCATATAAAATACAAATCTATTATGCAATATAATTCTTACTGATATTAAAGGTAGGTATTTGTAAATCTAACTCAAAAAATAACACTAAATAATGTCGTTTTCATAACTATTCCTTATTCTGTTATTAATATCGTATTTTTTTAACTAAAAAAGTATGCATCTTTCAGAGCATCTCTTCTTTTTTTAAAAGATAAAAAAGTATATTTCTTTTTAATTAATTGTTAAAAAGGCACTCATTCAAAGCTAAAACAACTGTAACGTCTTATATAAATTACAGAAATCATATATTGCTGATCATCAAAGTTTTAAATAAAAAATTATTATTTTACCTTTTTCTTTTTTGTGCAATATTATAATTAACCGTTAAACTATAATTATTATGAAAAAAGTAGGTTTAAATCCAAAATTAACTTTGAAAAAAAATAACTCCTAATTTTAGTTAAAAGACTGACATATCGTATTTTGTCCTACAGTTCTTGCCCGCCTCCAGGACTCTACTGCTTCTGGTATAACATAGATATTAAAATCTTATATTAAAAAAAGCACCAGTTCTTAGAACTGGTGCTTTTATATTATTATATCTGTCTCGTCCTGAAATAGCGTTACACTAAATTATAAGTGTAATGAAAAGTAAT
>CAYMDH010000002.1:0-155587 GCA_964389205.1 uncultured Flavobacteriaceae bacterium | reverse complement strand
ATATCAATCTATTAAAACTAATCAACTCGCTTTTTATTAATCGAACTCAGGTTTTAACATCATTTATTAATGTGTACTAAAGGTATTAATTTAGAATGAATAACTAATTCTTAAAATCCAATAGATTTATTACTTATCTACATTATCAAAATTTGGTAATGCACTAGAAAAGGTATTCGGGTCTATTTGTGATAAGGCAAAATTTACCACTTCTTGTTTATTACTTCTTAAACCAATATCAATTTTTTCCAAAGGATATATGCAAAAGAATTGGTTCAGGTTAAGTTAGATAAATTTTCGGTATCCTCATAACTAATAAATGTAGATAGGTTCGTTTTAAAATTTAGTAGTTATTTATTAGAAGAGAGTTTTATAACCTCTTCAAGATGATTTTCTAGAGGTTCTTCATTAATAGATCGAATGATTCCTTTAAGATGAAAAATGTGACGTCCTGTGAAGTTTTTAAATTTGTTTGTTGTTATTAATTTAAAATTTTTAGGGTTCTTTAAATTGATAAATTATCATTTTTAGTATACCACTAATCTGTAAAATATAATTTCTATAAATAAAAAAACACATCAATCTTGATGTGTTTTTTATAATTATTTTATGCTATATCATTAAAAAGAGTAACTAAGTCCTAAAGTCCAATAGGTTTGCAATTCATTATCAGCATCTGCTAAAGATACTCCCTGAAAATTAGCAGCCTCTTGTCTATTGCTTCTCAATCCAAAATCAAATCCGACTCCAATCTTTTTCCAAAGCGTATAAGCAAAAGAGTTTGTCCAGGTCCAATTAGATAAATCGCTATCTTCATAACTTTGAAACAATGATAGGTTTGTTTTAAAACTTATTGCTCCTATTTTACGTGTATAATCTGCTACAATTTTTGCTCCTAAAGATGATTCAAAAACGGTGTCTCCACTACTAAAAACAAAATTATAGTTTCCAGGGTGAATAACTACTACTAGATTATTTATTGGCGTCCAGGTAAAACCAACACCTACATCTAAATATCCTGGGTCATTAAAATTAGATAATAAGGTCGTTCTGTATTCTATCAAACCAGAAACAGCCCATTTTTTACTGATATTTCTTCCGTAAAGTGACGAAATATTAAATACATCTGTAGCTTCTCTAAAATCATCGTCATCGGTAGGATCATCTCTATCATCTAATTTAACCCATGCTAGATTTAAATTGATAGAATTTCTCCAGAAAAATTTCTCTTCAATGAGATTCGCATATCCGTTTACCGTAAATCCTATGGTTCCTGCAGAGTTGTTAGGAATACCTTGAGCAAATGAGTTTCTAAATTCTGAAAAACTCCCTCCAATAGTTCCAAAAAGGCCTGTCCTCCAACCTGGAAGTGCATCTATTTTTGCTTGAGCAGCATTGGCAACAGCCTGAGCTGAATCTGCCACTTTTTGAGCGCTGGCTTTTTCTGCTTTAAGTTCTTCTTTGGTTTGCGCATTTATGGAAACTAATCCTATAAAAAATGCTAATACTATTAATACTTTTTTCATATATACTAAAATGGTTTAGATTGTAAATAGATTTTATTTTTCTTAAAAGCACAAAAATACATTCTGTTCTGTTCTTTTAAATATACTTTTAAAAAAAATATTAAATTTCGATGAAAAGACTATTTTTTCCTTTTAAATAACGGAACCGATGAGCATGCTTCTCCATACATTAAACTCTTAGCGATTGGCTGCAGTTTTTCTATAAGTAAAATATATGCGTTTTGAGGAATTGGTTTGTTTGCACACCCTTTAATTATAATGAGTTGATCTTTTAAATATGAGAGATCTAAATCATTTATTATTTTTTGATAAATAGTGGTTTCTAGTTGTTCTAAATCGCCTATAATAATTTGTTTAGCAAAGGGCGTTAAATAGGTAGTAATTAACATAAATGCCCAAGCTGGGATAATAGCGTCTGATGAGCAATGAAGGGCCACATATTGATTTTTATATTGTTCCCATAAGTGCTCTTTGGCGAAGTCTCGAAATTCGTTTTCCTTTAAAATAAAACCTTCATAAAGCCAATCTTTAATATCAAATTGGATTCTTTCTCCTTCAGGGTAGTGATCTTCTAAGTCAAATGTAATTAACTTACTTTGAGAAACTCTATTTACAATCTCTTCTTTCATCTGTTAATATTTATTTTTTTCAATAGCCAGATGGAACATCCAAAATTATCATCCCGCTATACAATTAAAATTAGTAGTGGATGTTTCATTTTATAACATTCCTAATTCTAACTTAGCTTCTTCACTCATTAAATCTTGACTCCAAGGTGGATCAAATGTAATTTCTACCTCTGCATCATTTACATTTTTAATGGTCTTTATTTTATCTTCTACTTCTACAGGCAATGTTTCTGCTACTGGGCAATTAGGCGTGGTTAACGTCATTAATATTTTAACATCATAATTTTCATTAACAAAAACATCATAGATAAGACCAAGCTCATAAATATCTACAGGTATTTCTGGATCATATATTGTTTTAAGAACACGAACAACTTTTTCGCCAAGTTCATTTGTATCTATCGTAGTTTCTAACATAATTTTTTAATTTAATTGTGTTTGATAGGCAATGGCATACAATTTTAGCTGTTTAATCATACTCACTAAACCATTAGCCCTTGTTGGTGAAAGATGTTCTTTTAATCCAATTTCATCAATAAAATCGGTATTTGCATCAATAATATCTTTCGGTTTTTGATTGGAAAAAGAACGTATTAATATCGCAACAATTCCTTTTGTAATAATAGCGTCACTATCTGCTGTGAATACCAATTTATCGTCTTTTAACTCTGCATGCACCCACACTTTACTTTGACAACCTTTAATGGTATTGTCTTCTGTTTTATATTGATCTTCAATAAGTGGCAAAGATTTGCCTAATTCAATCATATACTCATAACGCTGCATCCAATCATCAAACATTGAAAATTCATCTACAATCTCTTCTTGTATACTTCGTATGCTCATCAGCAAAATTTTATGCAAAAATACAATAAGTCGGGTTGCTATTCAACAGTTTCTGTCAATGATACAATATAGCTTATCAATGATTCTATTTGTTTCGGAGGGGCATCATGATCAAAACTATTTGACTTATATATTTTCTCTTTATATATAATTTGTAAAGAGGCGTGTTGCGCCCCATCATAAAGGCGTTTATTTGTCGGCGCTTTTATAGTATTAATTTCTTTCCAATTTAATTCTTCTAAATACTTTAAAATGGTATTCCAATGCTTTTCTGATAGCTTTTTACTAGTGCTGTTTTCTAAGTTTCTACTGGTGGTTTGTTTGATCGTTTTACTATCAATAATAACTTGTTTAAAAGAACTTCTAGAAAACGCCTTATATTCAATTTGAAGTGCACTCTCATCTATCTTAGATTGTTGACCGCATCCTTTTACAAAGAAAAAACTAAGGATAATAAAAGAGATTAATTTCATAAGAACTATAATTAATCGTTTTAGCTAAGCATCATCTTTGCTTTTAAAACAGCTGCAACCAAAGCATCTATTTCTTCTTTAGTATTATAAAATGAAAAACTAGCTCGAACGGTTCCTGGGATTTTAAAATAGTTCATAATAGGTTGCGCACAATGGTGCCCTGTTCTAACGGCTATTCCTAATTTATCTACAATAGTTCCTATATCGTAAGGGTGGATTCCTTCTATATTAAATGAAATAACAGAAGTTTTGTTTTTAGAAGTCCCATAAATTTTTAAACCTTCAATTGCTTCTAGTTTTTCTGTAGCATAGGTAAGCAATTCATGTTCATAGGCAGCAATAGCTTCAAAACCAATAGAATTCATATAATCTATGGCTACGCCAAAGGCAATACCACCACAAATATTGGGAGTTCCTGCTTCAAATTTATGAGGAAGATCTGCATAGGTTGTTTTTTCAAAGGTTACCTCTGCTATCATCTCTCCTCCTCCTTGATAAGGTGGCAATTTTCTAAGCCATTCTTCTTTACCATATAGCATTCCCATTCCTGTTGGTCCACATATTTTATGAGCAGAAGCTACATAAAAATCTACATCTAATGCTTGAACATCTGGTTTAACATGTGGGCAGGCCTGAGCCCCATCTATAAGTACTGCTGCCCCTACAGCATGTGCCTTTTCAATAATTTCTCCTATAGGATTAATTGTTCCTAAGGCATTAGAAATATGATTGGTGAAAACTAATTTGGTTTTATCAGATAATAAATCATTATAAGTTTCCATTACTAATTCTCCCTCTTCATTCATTGGAATCACTTTTAGTAATGCTCCTGTACGTTCACAAAGCATTTGCCATGGAACAATATTAGAATGATGCTCTAATGCAGAAACAATAACTTCATCCCCTTTTTTTAATAAGGAAGAAAAGCCGTTTGCTATTAGGTTGATACTATGGGTAGTTCCAGAAGTAAAAATAATTTCGTGCAACTTTGCCGCATTAAAATGCCGCTGTATTTTTTTTCTTGCGCTTTCATAAGCATCTGTAGCTTCTTGTGATAGCTCATGCACGCCTCTATGAATATTAGCATTGTAATTACTGTAATAATCTACAATAGCATCTATAACTATTTGTGGTGTTTGAGAAGTTGCTGCATTATCAAAATACACCAAAGGTTTTCCGTTTACTTCTCTTTTTAGAATAGGAAAATCTGATCTTATTTTTTCTACATCAATCATAATCACAGCTTTTTTTAAATTCCTTTTAAAAAGACTTTATTGAAACAAATTATAAATCAAACCCTAGGTTTACTCCTAACTTATTTGCAATTAATTTATTGATTCTAGTTTTTACTTCAGGGATTTTCACACTCTCTAGTACATTATTAGCAAAAGCATACATCATTAGAGCTCTTCCTTCTTTTTCAGGAATTCCTCTGGTACGAAGATAGAAAAGTGCATCTTCATCTAATTGTCCAATAGTACACCCATGAGAACATTTCACATCATCTGCAAAAATCTCTAGCTGTGGTTTTGTATTAATAGAAGCCTTATCATCTATAAGTATATTGTTGTTTTGCTGAAATGCATTTGTTTTTTGCGCTTTCTTATCTACAATAATTTTCCCGTTGAAAACGCCTGTACTTTTATCTGCAAAAATACCCTTATAATCTTGATGACTTTCACAGTTTGGCTCTGCATGATGTACCAAACTATAGTGATCTACATGCTGATTATTTCCAATAATGGTAACTCCATTTAAAATCGAATCTATATGTTCTCCTTTTTGATAGAAATTAAGATTATTACGTGTTATGTTTCCTCCAAAAGAAAAAGTGTGCACACTTGCATTACTTTCTCTTTCTTGAGAGATATACGTATTATCTATTAAAGAGGCGCTTTGTGCATCGTTTTGAACTTTGTAATAATCTACAACTGCTCTTTTATCAGCAAAAATCTCAGTCACAGAGTTTGTTAAAACTGGGTTGTCTGTTAAACTTTGATGACGTTCAATAATTTGAATATGAGAATTCTCTTCTACCACTATTAGATTACGAGGCTGTAGCATTAAAGCAGCTTCGTTTCCTGTAGCAAAATGAATGATTTGCACAGGTTTATCTACCACCTTATTCTTTGGAATATAAATATAAGCCCCTTCTCTACTAAAAGCTGTATTTAATGATGTTAAACTATCATCTGTTTTGGCAACTTTATTGAAATAATTCTCAATTACCTGCTTGTACTTATTTTTATTTAAAGCAGCACTCATCAAACAAATGTCAACTCCTTCATGCGTTGTTTCAGAAAGGTATGAACTATATACACCATCAATAAATACAATCTTGTAAGAATCAATATCGTGTATAAAATATTTTTTTATGTCTTTAAAATCTAGTGCAGCTTCTTCTTTAGGAAAAACACTAAAATCATTTTTGAGTAATGCATTTAATGATGTGTATTTCCAAGCCTCTTCTTTCTTAGTTGGAAATCCTTTTTCTTCAAATGTTTTTATTGCCTCAGAACGAATATCGTGTACCGTAGTATCGACATCTATCTGATTTTCAAACGCCATAAAAGAAGAAACCAATTTATCTTTTAACTCCATTTTTTCAACTGTTATTCCTTAATTAATATAGGAATTTTTCAAAATATATTTTTAAGGATTACTCCTTTACTTCTAGCAATTATTAAAACAAGAACACAATAGTTATTAACTAAACTGTAGCCTCTTGTTTTAACCAATCGTATCCTTTTGCTTCTAATTCTAAAGCCAATTCTTTAGTTCCAGATTTTACAATTTTACCATTGTGCAATACATGTACAAAATCTGGAACGATATACTCTAATAAACGTTGGTAATGTGTAATTACAACAACAGCATTGTCTTTACTTCTAAGCTTATTAACACCATTAGCAACAATTCTAAGCGCGTCTATATCTAGCCCTGAATCTGTTTCATCCAAAATAGCCAATTTAGGTTCTAACATAGCCATTTGAAATATTTCATTTCTTTTCTTTTCTCCTCCTGAAAAACCTTCGTTTAAAGATCTAGATAAAAACTTTCTATCTATTTCTAACAGCTCTGATTTTTCTCGAATCATTTGAAGCATCTCTTTAGCTGGCATATCTTCTTGCCCTTTTGCTTTTCTTGATTCGTTGATAGCAGTTTTTATAAAATTGGTTACAGATACTCCTGGGATTTCAACTGGGTATTGAAAAGAAAGAAAAACACCTTTATGCGCTCTTTCTTCTGCTGCCAACTCACTAATATCTTCTCCTTCTAAGTGAATCTCTCCATGGGTAACTTCGTATTCTTCTTTTCCCGAAATTACAGAAGCCAAGGTACTCTTTCCAGAACCATTTGGCCCCATAATAGCGTGCACTTCACCTGCTTTCACCTCTAGGTTAATTCCTTTAAGAATTTCCTTATCTTCTATACTCGCCTGTAAATCTTTTATTGTTAACATGAGAATTATTTAAACTTGATGTAAAAATTATTTTTCTAATATTGAATTCAATTTTTCAAAATCTTTAGGACTGTGCTGAATGATTACTTCTGCGTTTTTTTCTTGTGCAAAAGCCTCAAAAGCTTCCATACTCTCTTTGGTTTGAGGAATATCATAATTAAATCCTGGTGCAACTTTATTAGCGCGATTTTCATCAAAATGATATAAATCTCCCGTTAAGAGAATAGGTTTTTCTAAACCTAGATCTAAATATAAAGATTGATGACCTACTGTATGCCCTGGTGTAGATTTTATAATAACCGTCCCATCACCAAAGACATCGTAATCACCATTCAATAATTTGTAATTTGTCAATTCTGCTATAGCAGCTCCTAAACCTTTTATTTGTTCTTCACTAGTAATAAAAGCATGTTCATTTTCTTGAACTAACCAAATAGCATTTTTAAAGTAATTTGCGGTTCCTGTATGATCAAAATGAATATGGGATATTCCTATATAATCAAAATCATCATAGGTTAAGTCTAATGCTTTTAACTGGTTTTTTAATGAATCTTTTCTAGATATTGTAAAAGTTCCATCGCCAGGAGTTACAGGTTCTGGCCCTATAGCTTCAGGAAGACCTGTATCCCAAATAAGCCTTCCTTTTGGATGTGTAATAATATAGGTAGGGTCTACAAAATCTTTAGATTCACCTACATATAAATCTCCTTCTGAGAATGCTTCTAATTTATTTACAGTTATATTTCCCGCATTGATTACTTGAAGTGTTACTTTAACCTCTTCAGTTTCAATTATCGTTTCTTTTTTTTCTGTCTTACAAGCCGAAAAAAGAACAATACCTATTAATACAATGATGATTTTTTTCATTTTCGTTTCAATTATGAATAGTTGGTTACCCTACAGATCCTTCTAAACTTATTTCTAATAGTTTTTGCGCTTCAACAGCAAATTCCATTGGCAGTTTATTAAGTACTTCTTTACTGAAACCATTTACTATTAGTGCAATTGCTTTTTCTGTATCTATTCCTCTTTGGTTACAATAGAACAGTTGATCTTCACCAATTTTACTTGTTGTAGCTTCATGTTCTACTTGTGCTGATTTATTTTTAGCTTCAATATAAGGGAACGTATGTGCTCCACATTCATCTCCCATTAAAAGCGAATCACATTGTGAAAAGTTTCTCGCGTTTTCTGCTCTCGAATTTATTTGTACCAACCCTCGATAACTATTTTGTGATCTTCCTGCAGAAATCCCTTTAGATATAATAGTACTCTTTGTGTTTTTACCTAAATGGATCATTTTTGTTCCTGTATCTGCTTGCTGATAATTATTTGTTACCGCTATAGAATAAAACTCTCCTACAGAATTATCTCCTTTCAAAACGCAAGAAGGATATTTCCATGTAACTGCACTTCCAGTTTCTACTTGAGTCCAAGATATTTTAGCATTTTTTTCGCAAAGCCCTCTTTTGGTTACAAAATTAAAAACACCACCTTTTCCTTCTGCATTACCAGGATACCAGTTTTGTACTGTAGAATATTTTATTTCAGCATTATCCAACGCTATTAATTCTACTACAGCTGCATGCAATTGATTCTCATCTCTAGAAGGTGCTGTACATCCTTCTAAATAACTTACATAACTACTTTCATCTGCAATGACTAAGGTGCGCTCAAATTGACCTGTACCACCTTCATTAATTCTAAAGTATGTTGATAGTTCCATAGGGCACTTTACGCCTTTTGGTATATAGCAAAATGAGCCATCAGTAAAAACTGCAGAATTTAATGCCGCATAAAAGTTATCTGTTTTAGGAACAACAGTCCCTATATATTTTTTTACCAGCTCTGGATGTTCTTGGATCGCTTCTGAAATAGGCATAAAAATAATTCCTTTTTCGGCTAATGTCTTTTTAAAAGTAGTTGCTACTGAAACAGAATCTACTACAATATCTACAGCGACATTTTGTAATTTCTTTTGTTCATCAACAGAAATCCCTAATTTTCGATACATCTCAAGCAAATCTGGATCTACATCATCTAACGATTTATTAGGATCTGCTGCTTTAGGTGCAGAATAGTAGCTAATTGCTTGAAAATCTGGTTTTTCATAGCCAACATTTGCCCATTCTGGTTCTTCCATATTCTCCCAAATACGCAAAGCTTCTAAACGCCAATTGGTCATCCAATCTGGTTCATTTTTCTTTTTTGAAATTGCACGAACAACATCTTCATTCAACCCTTTAGGAAAAGTATCTGATTCAATATCTGTATAAAAACCATACTCATATTCTTGAGTTTCTAGTTCTTTTTTTAAATCATCTTCAGTATATGCCATTTTTTGTCTTTGAAAATTTAAACTATTGATTCATAGTTTTTATTAAAGCGAAAAGCTTTCACCACAACCACAAGTACGTTGTGCATTTGGATTATTAAATACAAATCCTTTACCGTTTAAGCCTCCAGAATATTCTAAAGTAGTCCCTACGAGATATAGAAAACTTCTTTTGTCTACTAGAATCTTTACATCATTATCTTCAAAAAGCTTATCGCCTTCTGCTTTTATTTTATCAAATTTTAACTCATATGATAATCCAGAGCATCCTCCGCTTTTTACACCCACTCTTACAAAATCTGCAGTTGCATCAAAACCTCCCTCAGTCATGAGTTGAACCACCTTATTCTTCGCTGTTTCAGAAACTTGTATCATTTTAAAATAGATTTGTTCTAAATAGTATGCAAAAATAATACATTAAAGACTATTTTTAGCATTAAGTAACATATATATAACAAATTAACCTATAAGTTTTGTTTATTAAAGATAGTCGTATTATTAAGTCAAGATTTACAGTTATGTAAAATTAATCTATAGGAATAGGAGATTTATCTTCACCAATGGCAACAAAAGTGAATTCGCCACTAACTGCTTTTTCTCTTTTTGTCGAATACATTTGTTCAATAAATATCTCAACACGCACCTTTAAACTTGTATTTCCAAGGTAAGAAACCTTGCCTATTAATTCTACTATCGTACCATGTGGAATTGGCTTGGTAAAATCTATTCGATCACTACTTACTGTTACCATTTTCTGCCTAATGTATCTGGTTGCAGTTATAAAAGCAACCTCATCCATGAGTTGCATTGCAGTACCCCCAAACAAAGTGTCATAATGATTCGTCGTATTTGGAAAAACAGCTTTAAAGATTCTAGTTTCAGAACTTTTAATACGTTCAGATTGTGTTTCTAATATTTTTTATTTTTTATAGCGTTTCGACGCTATAAAAGTAGATAATGCTTTTCTAAATTACTTTTTATTTCTAATTATAAATAATAGTTATTTTAATTTTATAACTATAAGATCTTTTAATCCTTTATTTAATGGGATATGATTGTCTGAACTAGCAGTTTCACCTACAATTACAAGGTCTCCCGAAAAGGTTTCTACAGCATCAAACCCCAAATCCAGGTCTGAGCCTCCTATTGATTTTTCCCAGTCTAAAATTCCATTCCGATCTATTTTTAAAACCCAAATATCATTTTCTCCATAATTTTCTGAGACTTGATTTTCATTACTTTTTGAGTTTCCAGTTATTAAAAAACCTCCGTCATTCATAGGAATAATACTTTCAGCATCTTCAAAATCAGACCCTCCAAAAGTCTTCTCCCAAATCATTTTCCCTCCGTCACTAATTTTTACTACCCATAGATCTGAATTTCCTAAATTATTAGAAATATCTCCATCACTACTGTTCGTTTTACCAACAACCAAGTATGAGTTGTCAGCTGTTTTTGTTATACTTTGCGCTTGTTCAATACCTGAACCTCCAAGAGCTCTTTCCCAAACAAACTCACCTGCCGCACTTACTTTTATTACCCAAAAATCATAACTCCCATTTCCATTTGAAATATCAAAATCTTGACTTTCTGATGCCCCTGATAAAACAAACCCTCCGTCATTTGCCTGAACAACTCCAAAAGCTCTATCATTATTTGTACCTCCATAAAAGTGTCTCCATTCAAGATTTCCATCTGCATCTAGTTTATTAGCCCAAAATTCTCCCACTCCATGTGCGGTTAAAGATGCTCTTCCTGTATCTCCATCTCCATTAGAGCCTGTTACATCTAAAAACCCTGACACAAAATAGCCTCCGTCTGCTGTTTGTAAAATATCATATGCGTGATCATGTCCTGCAAAACCAAAACTTTTTTCCCATTGGATATTTCCGCTTGCATCAAGTTTTATTACCCAGTTATCATGAAAACCTTCATTATTGCTTCCATCTCCGTCTGAGCTCATACTATATCCAGCTAGGGCATATCCTCCATCTGTGGTTTGAATTATAGCCTGTCCTCTATCATCTCCACTACCCCCATAGGTATTATTCCATTGTTCGTTTCCTTCATTATCAAGTTTTAAGACCCAAAAATCATTTACCAACAACGTTTTATCTGTAATATCTCCGTCTATACTGTTTGTAAATCCTATAACGGCAAATCCTCCATCTGTGGTTTGAATTATTGATTGCGCGGTTTCTTCATTACTACCTCCAAAAGTATGAACCCAGTCAATTTCTGCCTGAAAATCAATCGTATCTATATCTATATCATTATCTGAATTATTTTCAGAACTACACCCCATTAAAAAGGGTATAACAAGTATTATGGTATAAAAAATCTTCTTCATTTTAATTACTTTTTCTAATTATAAAAAACCCTGAATTTATATCACTGATAATAATATTCCCGCTATCAAAATATGGATACACACTCCAAACCCCATCAAATGTTGCATTATTTCCTTGTGGGAACGTATCGAAAAATCCTGTTTCTGTTAGGTTTCTGTTTTCTATATCTGAGATATCAATAACACGAACACCTGCCGTATAATTTGCAAGAAAAAAATCATCTCCTAAAACATATCCATTATGATCAATTGCACTGGTAGGCCCAAAATAAGTAGTATGCAAAACAGGATTGTCTAGATCTGTAAGATCAAAAACCAATGTTCTAGATCTAAAACCAAAACCTGTTTCATCCAATTCATCTCCTAAAATAAAATACCGTTGATCTTCAGTAAACCATCCTTGATGTGTGTATGCCAAATTACTATACATTAGTGATGAAATACCTGTTGGATTGTTTTTATCTGTAAAATTGGCAATAACCATTTCATTTTCGTTACTCCCAATAAAAATTTCACTACCTGCATAATCAGGATCTGGACCCGTATAGCTTACCACTTGGCCGTCATGCGTATAACCATCATCTCCATAACCCCCTGCCCCTACAGGATTTCCCGGATTACTTATATCAATAAAATGGACTCCGCCATTAAACAAATTATTTCTCGCAGTGCCTACTGCATAGGCAAAAGATGTCGTTTCATTAATAACGATATTATGGCAATTCCCAATTGCTTCAGTAAAATTATTGTCTGGAGTAAAAGTAACCGGAGGGTTGACTACATCCCGAAGCCTTGTCAAATCAAAAACTTGAACTCCGTGGCTCGCTGCTTCACTAACTATATACGCAAAATTATTATGCACTTTAACATCCCTCCAAGGACTACTTTCCGTTTGCGTGTCTAATTTACCTAGCATTACAGGGTTTACAGGATCTGAGATATCGATAAATACCGTTCCATTATTAACTCCCATTAACGCGTACTCATTTCCATTTGAAGGATCTGTCCATCCCCAAATATCATTTCCGCTTTGTGCATTTAGCGCTCCTAAATTAATGTTAGTAATCAGGTCGTATCCATTACAAGGATATATACCTGCTAGGCCATTTTCACAAGGAATAATTGCATTAGCATTTACAGGAGGCTCAGCATTATCTGTTGAATTATCACTTGAAGAACAGGAAATCAAAAAAAACACAATCCAGATTAAAAAAAATCTAAATGAGCGCATATTGTCTATTATTTTAGGTTGTTCAGCTAAAAATACTCATTTTTTAGATATTATCCTGTTAATATTGTTTCTTAAGTTGCTAGTTTTATATTTTTGCCGAATGATAGAAGATAAAAATCAGAAAAAAACACCATTATCTGAATTGGGAGAATTTGGCCTTATTGATCACCTAACAAAAAACTTTAAACTAACACAAAAATCTAGTTTTAAAGGAATAGGAGATGATGCTGCTGTAATGGATTTTAAAGATCAAAAAACTGTTGTTTCTACAGATTTACTCGTAGAAGGGATTCATTTTGATTTAAGTTTTATGCCCTTAAAGCATCTTGGATATAAGGCGGTGATGGTCAATTTATCAGATATTTATGCGATGAATGCCATCCCTTCGCAAATAACAGTTTCTATTGCTGTTTCCAATCGTTTTCCTCTGGAAGCTCTAGAAGAATTATATGAAGGAATTGCATTGGCATCAAAAATTTATAAAATAGATGTTGTTGGTGGAGATACAACTTCTTCTAATACAGGTTTAGTAATTTCTATTACAGCTATTGGAGCCGCTAATGATGAAGACTTGGTTTATAGAAACGGGGCAAAACCAACAGATCTTTTAGTGGTATCTGGAGATTTGGGTGGAGCCTATCTAGGGCTACAAGTATTAGAGCGTGAAAAAGCCGTTTTTAAAGTAAATCCAAATAGCCAACCAGATCTTTCAAATTACACATATATTATAGAACGTCAATTAAAGCCAGAATCTAGAAAAGATATTCCTGAGCTTTTTAAGCAGCTAGAGGTAAAACCTTCTTCTATGATTGATATTAGTGATGGTTTATCATCAGAAATCATGCATTTATGTAAACAAAGCAATGTAGGTTGTAATTTGTACGAAGAAAAAATTCCTTTAGATCCACAGGTGATTTCTACTTGTGAAGAATTTAAAATTGATAGTACTTTGGTTGCGTTAAGTGGTGGGGAAGATTACGAATTGCTCTTCACTATTCCTATTACAGAGTTTTCTAAAATCAAAGCTAACCCACACTTTACTGTAATAGGTCATATGACTGAGAAAAAAGAAGGAATTCATTTAATAACTAGAGCAGATACTAAAATACCATTAAAAGCGCAAGGTTGGAATGCTTTAAAAAACTAATTGTTTTTTTATTGAAAGCATAGAAAACCCATCAATGCTTACAAAGATTTACAGCTGCTATGAGTAAGAATTGTAATTTTATATATATTCTTACTTATGGGTTTGGTTGAGATTAGTTTCTTGTCTTTTGCGTTTTTAGGTTTGCTATTAGCTATTTTCTTTTTCTTTAAAAAGAAAGGAATAAAACAGGCCAACATAGTTCTTGGGATATACCTAAGCTTATTTTCTTATAATATTCTATTTAATTGTTTGTATTGGTCTGAATTACTATACAGTAAAACTTATATTCATTTTTTTTATACCAATTTTTTTCCATGGCTTTCTTATGGGCCTCTTTTTTATCTATATATACTAATAATAATTAAAAAAAAGAAAATAGCAGTTTACGATATCTTTCATTTTATTCCGCTCTTATTACTCATTATAGGAAGATTGCCTCTTTACAGCTTAAATGCAGAAACCAAATTGACTGTTTTAAGAAATAATACTTGGGCAAATCATGGATATAGTCCAAAAGTTATTAGTTGGCTGATTGTTTTGCAATTGTTTTTATATGGTATTGCTTCATTGTATATTTTAAAAAAGAATTTAAAGTTCTTAAATCAAGACAAAAAAATTTGGCTTCGGTTTTTCGTTAGTTTTTTCTTTGGATATTGGATTGCTTTTACTTCTTACTTTGTTTTGTCTTATTTTAATTTAATAACAAAAGAAAATGATTATTTCATTGGTTATTTAATCGTTTTTTTTATAGGAATGGTTTCTTATTTTGGATTGATGCAACCTGAGGTTTTTAACGGGTTATCTATAAAAAAGGTAATTCCATTTGTCAAGTATAAAAAAACAGGTTTGACAAAAATACATGCCCTAGAATTAAAAAAGCAACTTCTAATTATTATGGAAAATGAAAAGCCGTTTTTAGAGAATAGTTTACGATTAGAAGATCTAGCAAAGCGGATGAATTTATCTAGACATCACATGTCTCAAGTTGTTAATGAATATTTTCAATTATCTTTTTTTGATTATATCAATCAATACAGAGTAAATGAAGCTAAAATACTTCTTCTTTCTAAAGATGACGATTTAAATATTACTCAAATTGCTTATACTGTTGGATTTAACAATCGTGTCTCTTTTTATAAGGCATTTAAAAAATTTACACACACAACTCCTTCAGATTATATTATCTCGCATGCCAATCATATTTCCCAATTTAATGTCTAATTGAAAATGGTTTTGTTAAAACGAGTTAAAATCATACATCCCCTATAAAGGTTTACATCTTGTAAAAAAAATTATTCTTGTTTTGAAAAATAAACAACTTTACTGATGAAAACGAAGATCTTTACTTTTCTCTTTTTTTTAATATCCATTATAATATACTCACAAGAGCAGGTAGCATTTCCAACATCATGGTTTATTAATGAACCATCTAATGAAAATCCTTATGGGAAATCAAATGCAAGCAACCAGATACAACCAAATGATTATAATAAACTCATTGGGACTTGTCGTTGTGAAAGTAGACGCATGCAACCAGACGGAAAATGGGGTAAACCCATCTCATTAAAATGGAAATGGAAATGGAAATATATCATGAATGGAAATGCTGTGCAAGATGAAGGTTGGTACGGCAATGAAAAAAATGCTACTTACTTTACAAGTATTAGAGTATATGACAAAACCAAAAAGCATTGGTATGTAACATATTTTTCTCCAAATCAAGCTAATGAACCCAATACCTGGACAGGAGGTTTAGTAAATAAGAATATTGTATTAAAAGGAATTATAAAAACGCCTTCGGGAGGAGTATCTAGTATTCTTACCTTTTCTAACATTAGTAAAAAAGGATTTGATTGGGAAGGAAAAATATTTAGTTCAGAAAAAGATACTACAGGTCGTAGTTTTTGGAAAATAAACTGTAAAAAAATCTACTAAAACTTATCACATGAAAAAAATAATACACGTACTTATATTATCAATCCCATTTATAGTTTTTACACAAGAAATGAATAAAAACACCTTCGATTTTTGGGTTGGTGAATGGGAGGTAAGCTGGGATAAACCAGATGGCACTAAAGGAAAAGGAATAAATCGTATTGTGAAAATATTAGACACAAAAGTGATTCAAGAGAACTTTGTCGATCCCGATACAGGGTTCAAAGGAACTAGTCTTTCTGTCTACAATCCAACTAAAAAAGAATGGCATCAAGCTTGGGCTGATAATCAAGGTGGTTATTTCAATTTTATAGGTGATATGAGTCAAGATGGGCCTGTATTTAAAACAAAAATGATACGGCAAGGTGATAAAAAAATTATACAAAAAATGACTTTTAAAAATATTTCAAAAGATTCATTTATGTGGGATTGGGAAGGCAGTAATGATGGTGGTAAAAACTGGGAATTACTATGGAGGATTAATTACGTTAGAAAAAGATAGTATCGATAAGTTATAAGGGTGTCTGAATTCAAGAATTGAAGTACGGAATTCTTGAATTCAGATATTAAGTTTTTGATTATTAGCTAACTAAAAAATAGATTAGCTTTTCAAAGTTTATTAATTAAATCTAAATTATTATGAAATCTAAACTATTTAAGTTCAAGCAGTATGAGGTAAATTCTCAAACAGTTATGGCCTCCATGTCTGGCGGTGGAGGTGAGGGAGGATGTACAAGTATATGTTGTGATACTTGTTTCCAATTTGAAAGTGATGTAAATGAAGCGATAGATTGTTGCTTTACCTGTTATGATCTATGTACAGGTACAGGAGGAGGTACAGGTGGAAGTACAGGTGGTATTTTTCAAACTACGTAAACTCTGTATAATTGTATAAAAACATGTTCTCAAAAAGCATGTTTTTATACAATTGCTTACTATTCCTATAAATCAATAAAGCTTTTTACATCTATGATTACTGAAATTAATCTATTAAGAATATTATTTCAAAATGCCAATATAGCTTTTACCAATCTTTTTCTTAAACGATTTTTTGAAGTCTATAAAGATCAAAATATAATAAAGACTTATGAGAAAGTATTAGCAGAATATGAGATTCCTACTATGAAGGTTAAGATTGATAAAAATCAATTGAAAAAAGTAGATTTACCAATTATTGCTTTATTAAAAAAACTAGATTCTAGTAATGAATTTACTGTTATCAAAGAGTACCAAGGAAATAAAATTGTATTTCAAGATTCTCAAAACACAATTCATAAAGAATCTATAGATTCTTTTAATAATAAATGGACAGGAATTGCATTATTAACAGATTTTTCGAATGCAAAAGAACCTTCATTATCTAGAAATAAGAAAATTGAAAAGCAAAACAAAAAAAACACTTTTTCAATAACATTGATGGTTATTTCATTGTCTTTAAATAGGCTTGGTTTTGATTTATCAAAATTATTTAAATGTTCTATACCCTGTACTCTTGGGCATTAAAATTATTGGTCTATTTATATGTGTTCTTCTTATTCGAGAATCTTATGGAGATTCTGGAGCATTATCTAATCAAATTTGCAATTCAGGCACCAATACCAGCTGTAAAGAGGTTCTTACTTCTAAAGCTTCTTCGCTTTTTGGAGTCATAAAAATGTCTGACTTAGGCTTTTTATAATTCTTTTGTACTATTGTTTTATTATTATTTAACACTCTATTAGAAAATGGCAATATTATAATGCAAATGATTACTATTGTTAATTATTTCACTCTCTCTTATGCTATTTTTTCTATTATATATCAATCATTAATCATAAAAAAATGGTGCCCTCTATGTTTACTAATTCAGTTAGTATTTATTTCAGAGTTTTTTATCTTGTTTTATATACCTAATGAGAATATTTTTTTTATTGATAAATATGTTTTGATTTATATACTTTCTTCTTTTTTAATTCCACTATTTATCTGGAAAACCATAAAGCCCATTTATATTCAAAGTATTAAAAGTGAGTTTTTGGAGAAGAAAATTTTAACCTTTAAAACTAATACTGCTTTCCTTAAGGGTTCTATAGAAGTAGGCAAAATAATAAATACAACAGATATCGATAATGATTTATATATTTCTAAAGCTGAAGGGGGAAACGAATTAATAGTAGTCACAAACCCTCTCTGCAAACCTTGCGAAGCTTTACATAAAAATCTTATTCCATTCATAAATTATTTTGATGGGCTTGTATCTGTTAAAATACTTCCTTTACCTGATCAAGAAGTAAATTCTATACGATCTAAAGTTTCTCAAAAAATATTAGATTTTTTTGACCACACCTCTGATATTGAAATGAGAAACAAGTTTATAAATGATTATTTTTCAATTAAAAACAAAAACGAGGCTACTGTTTCTAAATGGGTATCTTCTCATAATATTGACACTACTAAAGATTCTAAAAAACTAGAGAGAATTCTTTATTGGGCTACCAATAACAAAATACTTTTTACTCCAACGCTTATATTGAATAACAAAGTTATTGACCAAAATATTCGTCTTAATGATATAAAGCGTTATTTAAAAATAGAAATAAATCAATAACTAAGAAATATATAAATATAAAAAACCTTCTTCATAATATGAAAAAGGTTTTTTATCTCTAAAAGTTTTTGAACTTAAGCTGCAGAATGATGTTGCTGCGCATGAGAAAGTTTCTTTTGATGTAGCATAGCCAGCGTCTCATTAATTTCTCTTAATTGAGGTGTTAAAGAAGCTAAGTTACCTGTTACATCAATAGTTACTTGTTTTTTACAACAAACACATTCAAACTCTTTTATATGAGCAGTGACTTTTCTTGTTACGATATAACGATGTCCGAAAACTGAACAGAGAAGCTTGTTCACCGATATCGGTGACTTTTTTGGGGCGTGATTCATAATTGTAGGTATTAAGATTTGGTTTTATAAATTTAATTAAATTTTTGGAACTACCAAATATAAACGCTATTATTTATACAAAAATATTAAAAGACAATAGAAGTCGCTGTTTTTGTAGTCAAAAAAAGCAATTATATATCTTTTAACTCACTGCAAATCAAAAAATTAACCTTAACGCCTTTCTAATGTACGTCAAAAATAAATTTCAAATAATTTTATTTGTTCTATTCTAAAATTGCTTTTTGCATTATCTTTCGAAACAGAATTTGATTTTTTATGAATAAAAAGAAAGAGATTTTTATTACTGGATTTGCGCTTTTTTCACTTTTTTTTGGTGCTGGTAATTTATTACTTCCTCCTCTTTTAGGGTATAATGCTGGAAATGATTGGTATTTAGTAATTATTGGGTTTATTATAGCTGCTGTTTTCATTCCAATATTAGGAATATTAGCTCATGCTAAGCTGCAAGGAACCATGTATGATTTTGGCAAAAAAGTATCTCCTGTTTTTAGTTATGTATATTGCTTTTTAGTGTACTTAATTTCTGTGGCAATTCCTTCTCCAAGAACTGCATCTGCAACTCATGAAATAGCTATTCATCCTTTCTTTGGATCAGACCCTTTAATTACAAGTAGTATTTATTTTGGATTGGTTTTATTATTTGCTCTAAACCGTTCCAAAATTTTAAATATAATTGGTAAATTTTTAACTCCTTTAATCGTTATTATACTAGTTCTTGTTATTGGTATTGGGTTATTCTCAAGTCATATGTCTATGAATCCTTCTATTTTTGAAACTCCTATCATAAGCGGTTTATTAGAGGGTTATCAAACTTTTGACGCTATAGGAGCAGTTGTGGTTGGTGGCGTGATTATTATCTCTTTAAATATAAAAGGGCATACTTCTTTTGATTCAAAAAAAGAACTTATTGTTAAGGCTGGCTTTATGGCTGGCTTAGGGCTTTTTATTATTTATGCTGGTTTAATTTCTGTTGGTGCCTTTTTTGGATCTGAAATTTTAGTAGATAATAATTTGAGTAACGATATGCAAAGAGCAACTTTACTAAGAGGCATTAGTTTGGCTTCATTAGGAAGTTTTGGAAACACTGTTTTAAGTATCTTAATTGCTTTAGCTTGTTTCACTACTGCTGTTGGAATCGTAACAGGAACGGCAGATTATTTCAAAGGTCTTTTCAAAGGGTCTCAAAAGGCTTATATAGTAACAGCAATTATCGCTTCTGTTTTTGGAATTGTTGTAGGACAGCTAGATTTTCATTCTATAATAGTTATTGGGATTCCAGTCCTAATGTTTATTTATCCTGTGACTATTACTCTAATCTTTTTAAATATATTACCAGAAAAATTTGCATCTCCTGCTATTTTCAAAGGAGTTGTAATTACTACTATTGTTTTTAGCATTCCTGATTTCCTTTCTACTATAGGAATGGCAGACAAAGTACAAGCCGTAAAAGAAGTACTTCCTTTAGCTAATTATAGTTTGGGATGGTTAACCCCAACAATAGTAGTCTTTTTAATAATAAATAGTTTTATTTTCTTTTTTCAAAGAACTCATCATAACTAATTACGAGTTCATTATGTCTTCTATCTCTTCTATTTCGATAGGAATATTTTTCATGAGATTTACTGGTTCTCCAGTAGATTGGATAACCACATCGTCTTCCAAGCGAATTCCAAATCCTTCAGCAGGAATATAGATCCCTGGTTCTACAGTAAAAACCATATTTGCTTGCATCGGTTCTGTTAAAATTCCATAATCATGCGTATCTAATCCCATATGATGTGAAGTCCCATGCATAAAATACTTTTTATAAGCTGGCCAATCAGGATTTTCATTTTGAACATCAGCCTTATCTAATAAACCTAATCCTATTAATTCTAAAGTCATCATTTTACCAACTTCAACATGGTAATCTGCCCAAATAGTTCCAGGGACTAGTAACTTCGTAGCTTTATTTTTAACTCTGTTTACAGCATTATATACCTCTTTTTGTCTATCTGTAAAACGACCTGAAACGGGTACCACTCGAGACATATCTGAAGAGTAATTAGCATATTCTGCACCAACATCTAGCAAGATCAATTCTCCAGCCTTACATTGCCCATTATTTTCAATATAATGAAGTACATTCGCATTTTTTCCAGAAGCTACTATTGGAGTATACGCAAATTTTTTAGATCTATTTCTTAAAAACTCATGCATGAATTCTGCTTCAATTTCAAACTCCCATACATCTGGTTTCACAAAATTTAAAATACGTCTAAACCCTTTTTCTGTTATATCACATGCCTGTTGAATTAGATCTAGCTCTATTTTATCTTTAACAGATCGTAAACGTTGTAAAATAGGATTGCTTTTAGCTACTCGATGTGCAGGATATTTATCTTTTATCCATTTTGTAAAGCGATCTTCACGGGTCTCTATTTCTATATTAGCTCTATAATGTTCATTTGTATTTATATATACCGTATCACATTGTGTCATAATTTCAAACAAAACTTTCTCTAAATCTTGCAACCAATACACTGTTTTTATACCAGCCGTTTTAAATGCAGCTTCCTTCGTTAATTTCTCACCTTCCCAAACTGCTATAAGATCATTTGTTTCCTTTAAAAATAAAATTTCACGATGTTTTTCATGAGGAGCATCAGGAAATAATACTAAAATACTTTCTTCTTGATCTACACCACTTAAATAAAAAATATCGCGATGCTGCTCAAAAGGCATTGTACTATCTGCACTTACAGGATATATATCGTTAGAGTTAAATACAGCAATAGCATTAGGCTGCATTTGTTTCATAAAGTTTTTACGGTTTTTTACAAATAAAGTACTATCTATAGCGTGGTATTTCATTGTGATAAGAATTTTATTTTTAAATCAATTAATATGATACAAACAAAACTAAGAATTCTATATATAATAATGATGTCTATTAACAACTAATTATTGTAAAATTAGTAAGTATAAAAGGTCTTGTTTTAATAGTTATATTTGTTATTCCCCAATTAATTTTAATCAGTAAAATATTAAAAAGGCTTGTTATGAAAAGTAAGTTATTCGCTTTAATTTTTTTATGGAGTATTTTAAATTCAAGTACCATTTTTTCGCAAGTTGACAACAAGGTTTTTGAAAATTTAAAGTTTCGATTTATTGGCCCTGAAGGAAATAGAGCGATTGCTATTGCTGGTGTTCCTGGGGATCCTATGATAAATTACATAGGGGCTGCTTCTGGTGGCCTATGGAAAACAGATGATGGCGGAGTGTCTTGGAAATCTATTTTTGACGATGAAGAAGTTTCTTCTATAGGGGCTATAGCAATTACTCCAACCAATCCTGATATTGTATGGGTGGGAACTGGTGAAACTTTTCTAATACGACCTGCTCATGCTATGGGTGATGGTATCTACAAATCTGAAGATGCAGGAAAAACCTGGAAACATATGGGGTTAAAAAAAACAGGGAGAATAGGACGTGTTATTGTACATCCTACGAATCCTGACATTGTGTATGCAGCTGCTTTAGGGCATGCACATGGACCTCAACAAGAAAGAGGAGTTTATAAAACTACAGACGGAGGGAAAAATTGGAAACGCATTTTGTTTATAGATGAAAATACAGGTGCTTCAGATATTGCTATTGATCCTAAAAACCCTGATAATTTACTAGTAGGAATGTGGTCTATACATATTAATACATGGGGACTCAACAGTGGCGGTTCTGGCGGTGGAATTTACAGGTCGAAAGATGGAGGAAATAATTGGGAAGCGATGACTACAAAAGGGCTTCCTGGTGGAGAAAAAAACCCTGTTGGTAAAACTGCAGTGGCCATTGCTCCATCTAGTTCTAATATTGTATATGCTCTATTTGAAATAGACAGTCCTGCTTTGTATCGCTCAGAAGATTTTGGAGAAAATTGGAAACTCATAACACGAAATCACGATATTAATGAACGTGCGCCTTACTATACGCGTATGGCTATTGCTCCAGATAATCCAGATGAGCTATACTTTTTAAATGTAAAATTTGTGGTATCTAAAGATGGCGGTAAAACACTTAAAGGCAATTACAGTGCAGGAGGAGATAATCATGATATGTGGATCGATCCAACCAATCCAGACAGAATGATGGTAGCACATGATGGTTGTGCCAGTATTAGTTTAAATCATGGCAAAACATACCAACGCATTGTACTTCCTATCGCACAAATGTATCATGTTGCGGTAGATAACAAAATCCCTTATAATGTATATGGCAATAGGCAAGATGGTTACTCTTACAGAGGCCCAAGTAATAGCCTTCAAGGGTATATCCCTTTGGGTTTATGGGAAGGCGTAGGAGGTTGTGAAAGTGGTTTTGCGCAACCAGATCCTTTTGATAATAATATTGTTTGGTCTGGATGTTATGATGGGGGTTTAGAGCGTTATGATTCACGTACTGGACATGCACAAGATGTTCGTGTATGGCCAGAAGCTGGATATGGATGGGCTCCTTCTGACGTAAAATATCGTTGGTATTGGAATTTTCCTTTAACGTTCTCTAATCATGTAAAACATCGTGTTTATGTTGGAAGTCAATTTGTACATAAAACTGATGATAATGGAAATAGCTGGCAAGTGATTAGCCCAGACCTGACATTAAATTTAAAATCGCATCAACAAAGTTCTGGAGGAATTGCCACTGATAATTTAATGACTTTTGATGGTTCTACCTTAATTTCAATTCGAGAATCTAAAACAGAAGAAGGCCTTATCTGGACAGGAAGTAATGATGGACAAGTACATATTACCAAAGATTATGGGCAAAATTGGATCAATGTTTCGAAAAACATTCCTGATTTACCACAGTGGGGAACCATTTCTAATATTGAAATTTCTAGATACAAAAAAGGGACTGCCTACATTACTGTTGATTTGCATCAGATGGGAAACTTTGATCCTTACGTATATAAAACCAGTGATTATGGACAATCATGGAAAATGATTAGTAGTTCTGTCCCTAAATCTATTCATAGTTTTGCGCATATTATAAAAGAAGATCCTAAAAAAGAAGGATTATTATATTTAGGAGTTGATAATGGATTATATATCAGTCATGATGATGGTGAACATTGGATGCGTTTTAGAAACAACCTTCCTCCTTCTCCAGTTTACTGGTTAGAAATACAAGAAAACTTTGACGATCTTATTGTGGGAACATATGGAAGAGGCTATTATATCTTAGATGATATTTCTCCTATTCGAGAATATGTAACAGATGCGATGAATAAAGAGGTACATCTTTTTAGTGTTCGCCCTTCTTATAGATTTCATGAAAAACAAGTCATAAAAACTGATGGGCCTAGCTTAAGTGCAGGAACAAATCCTGCGTATGGTTCAGATATTAATTACTATTTAAAAGACGCTACAAACACTAAAATAGAAGTTCAAATATTATCAAACAACAATCAAATTATCAGATCTCTAAAAGGAACAGGAAAAGCTGGTGTAAATAGAATTGTTTGGGACTTAAGATATGAACCTACCTATAAACCTTATCTACGGTCTACACCTCCGGGAAGGCCATGGGTGCAATTAAATGGAGAAGGTTGGCGACCGCTTGTTACCTGGGACCTTGATCTATGGAGAGGGCAGTTAGGTCCCAGAGTTGTTCCTGATAACTATAAAGTAAAGCTAATTGTAGATGAAAAAGAATATGTTAGAGAATTCAAAGTCTTAAAAGATCCAAACACCGCTGGGAGTATTGATGATATTAAAGATCAGGTTGCGTTATCACTAGAATTGCGTGATGCTATGAACCTGGCAGTAGATATGATTAATAAAGTTGAGCTTATTCGTAGTGAATTAAATGAGATTATTCCGAAGTTAACAAAAAAGAGTGATCTTACTAAAGCTAAAACATTACTAAAAAAAGCCGAAAGCATTGCAGGTTCTTTATATGATATTCATTTAACGGGTGCTCGTGAAGATGCCTTTAGAGCTCCTATGAAATTGTATGGACGATTAAGTGCTTTAGCTAGTGATTTAGGAGGTCATGGGGTAGATTTTAAACCTACAAAACAACAAAAAAAGGTTTATACTATTTTTAACAAACGATTAAATTCTGTAAATAAAGAGTTTGACATTCTAATAAAAAAAGAAGTTATAAAGCTAAACAATCAGCTTAAGAAAAGTAAATTACAAATCATCTTAGAAAAGAAGATAAAATCATAAATTTAGTATCTGAATTTTCAATTAAAAGCTTGTAAAAACTTTGTTAATTAAAGTGTAAAATCTTATTAATTGAGAATTAATTAACAAAATTACGGTAGTGTTTGAGTCTATATTTGGTAATAACTAATTTTTAAACAACCAAAATAATGAAGACTTTAAGGCTACTAAATTTAGGGTGCTTTTTACTTTTCTGTATCGCTGTATCTTCCCAAAGTAAGGTACAAAGAAAACTCAACTTAGATTTCAATGAATATGATGAAAGCAGGGAACTCTCTAAAGGATGGTTTAAATGGGGAAACACTCCACTTCCAATTGAAACAGAGTTAAATGGAAATGCCAATTATGTAGGCAAAGTAATCAATACAAAAAAAGGCAAATTTGGAGCCATCGTCTATGTCATGCGTGCAGGTTTTGAAGGAGATACGATAGAGATTACAGCTTCTATGAAAATTGAAAATGTCGAAAAAAAAGGAGGGGCTGGATTTATAGTTCGTATGGACAATGGTGACAATATGTTAGCGCTAGTGAATGAACCAAAAATTAATGGTACCAGAGACTGGGCGCAATATTCTATTAAATTACCTTATCCGAATAAAACAGATATTATTTATGTTGGAGGTATTATAGACGAAAGAGGAACCGCATGGTTTGACAATTTTAAAATTACCATCGATGGTGTAGACATTCAAAAATTAAAAGTATTAAAAAAACCTTCATTAAAAGAAAATACTGAAACAGTAATTCAATTATTAAAAAAATCTTCAAAGCCTCTTAATTTATCTAATGAAGAAACACTAACCATAAGTTTACAACCTCTTATTGAGGCTATAGGTGATAAAAAAATTATAGCCATTGGTGAGGATACGCATGGAACTTCAGAGTATTATAAATTAAGAGAAGCTATTACTAAAAAGTTAATTTTAGAAAAAGGATTCAATACCGTTATTTTAGAAAGCCCGTATGACGATATTGAATTATTAACAAAAAACCTGGAAAAAGACCCGCTAAATAAATTAATGCAGAAGCATTTATTTTCAATTTATCAAACAGAAGAAATGAAATCTTTTCTAGATTGGTATGCGTTAAATAACAAAAATGGTTCAATTAAGTTTAAAGGGAGTGATGATTCTTTCTGGGTATTAGAAGAACTACTAGAAAAAGAATTACCGTCTATTAAAGACGAAGTGTTAAATACTCTTATAAGAGCATTTAAAAAAGCAATACAGCGTAGTAGAAAGAGTAGTATAAAAAATGAAATTAAAAATAATGTTGCTGTATATGAGTCTATTGTAGCTATTGAACAATATCTGAATGAAAAAGATCTTCATACTCTCGATAGTAAAGAGGTATTATTTAATGGCAAAAACACCTATATAAATTATAAGCATCTATTAGAAGGAAAAGCTATACAAAGCAGGGATGAAGTTATGGCAGATAGAATTGCATACTTGGCTAAAGATCCTAATACAAAAATTATTATTTGGGCACATAATGCTCATATTTCAAATACGGTTATTATAGATAATGAAATAGGCATAATGGGACGTGATTTAAAAAAAGAGTTTGGTAATAATTATCTCTCTATTGGGTTGAGTTCTTTATCTGGCGATTACTCCTATATGAAAAATAGATTTATCAATTCAGATCATAAATACGATGATACATTATTTAAAGGAACTACTCAACTACAGCCCAATATTTCCTGGGAAAAAACTTTTAGTCAATCTAGTGATAGCCCATTTTATGCCAATTTCATCAAAATGAGAAAAAATGCAGACAATAATATATCAGGGAATTTAAGGCTCTTTGGGTATGGGAAAGAAACCAGTGAAGATTATAATAAATTATCTGTGCTAACAATGTTCGATTTTCTTATTTTTTTAAACAATACTAAAAATACCACGCCTCTAATTAAAAAATAGAATAATGTCATAAAAAACTTTTAAAAGTTTTTTGTGTAATCCAAGCTTTGTAATTTAGGCGTCTATAACTAATGACCATCTAATGAAAAATTATATCTCAGTAGTGTGCTTCATTACTTTTTCAATGATTGCTTTTGGGCAAACTACTACATCGTCAACCACAATTGAGCAATCTTTAAAACTTAAAGCAACGCTTCAAAAAAATTCTATTGTTAAAAATGTTCCCTTTACAAATGTAGGCCCTACTATTATGAGTGGACGTGTAGTTGATGTAGATGTGAATCCAAATAATTCTGCAGAATTTTATGTTGCCTATGCTTCTGGTGGCCTTTGGTATACAAATAATAATGGTACATCATATACGCCAATTACTGATAATGCTCCTACTCAAAATATGGGAGATATTGCTATAGATTGGAATAAAGGTACTATATGGATTGGAACTGGAGAAAGTAATTCTTCTCGTTCTTCTTATGCAGGTATAGGGATTTTAAAAAGTAATGATAAGGGGAAAACCTGGGAAAATGCTGGCTTAACAGATTCTCATCATATTGGAAGAATAATTATTAATCCTGATAATCCAGATATAGTAATAGTAGGGGTTATTGGTCATTTATATTCATCAAATAAAGAACGTGGCATTTTTAAAACTACTGATGGTGGAAAAACATGGGTCAATGTATTATTTATTAATGATAATACTGGAATTATAGACATTAGCCCTTCACCAATAAATACAAATATTTTGTATGCTGCAAGCTGGGAACGCGATCGAAAAGCATGGGATTTTAACGGCGATGGTAAACACTCTGCTATCTATAAAAGTACAGATGCTGGTACTACCTGGACGCTACTTAGTAAAGAAGGAAATGGATTCCCGGTAGGCAGTGGTGTTGGTAGAATAGGATTGGCTACATTTAATGACACTACTGTATATGCACTTTTAGACAATCAATTTAGACGACCGAAAAAAGATAGTGATAATACAGAAGGTTTAAAAAAAGAAGATTTTAAAACAATAACCAAGGAAGGTTTTTTAAAATTAAGTACTTCACAATTAAATAATTATTTAAGAAACAATCGTTTCCCTCGTAAATATTCCGCTAAAAGTGTTAAAGAGTTAATACAAAACGATCAAGCCAAGCCAAGTGACTTAGCTACCTATATTGAAAATCCAAATGCAGTGATATTTGACACTCCGGTTATTGGGGCTGAAGTTTATAAATCTACAGATGGGGGTATTTCTTGGAAAAAAACGCATGATAACTATCTAGATGGTGTTTACAGCTCCTATGGGTACTATTTTGGAATTATTGCAGTAAACACATCAAATGAAAACAAGGTTTATATTGGCGGCGTTCCTTTATTAAAATCAGATAATGGTGGGGAAACGTTCTCTTCAATAAGTAAAGAAAACGTGCATTCCGATCATCAATCTATATGGGTAAACCCAAACAAAGAAGGCCATATTATAAATGGTAATGACGGAGGTATTAATATTACATATGACGATGGCGAAAATTGGATAAAGAGTAATCAACCAGCAGTAGGGCAATTTTATTATATCAATGTAGATAATCAAAAACCATATAATATTTATGGAGGGCTGCAAGACAATGGTGTTTGGTATGGCCCAAGTACGTATACTCCTTCAAAAAGCTGGAATAGCAACGGTAACTATCCTTACAAAAAAATTGGTGGTGGAGATGGAATGCAAGTACAAATTGATAATCGCGATAATAATATCGTATATGGAGGTTCTCAATTTGGTTTTTATTATCGTCTAGATTTAAAAACAAATAATCGGCTTTTTATTAACCCTAAGCATCAACTAGGAGACTTTCCTTATCGTTATAATTGGCAAGCACCCATATTATTATCACCTCATAATCAAGATATTTTATACATGGGATCTAATAAGTTATTGCGTTCTCTAAATAAAGGAGAAAGCTTTGAAGCTATTTCTGAAGATTTAACTACTGGAGGAAAAAAGGGAAATGTTCCTTATGGCACATTAGCTACAATCTCTGAATCTCCTTTTCAATTTGGACTGATTTATACGGGTAGCGATGATGGGTATGTTCATATTACAAAAAACGGAGGCGCAAATTGGGAAAATATTTCAAATTCATTGCCAAAAAAATTATGGGTGAGTAGAGTCATTGCATCTGCTCATAAAAAAGAAAGAGTTTATATTACTTTGAATGGATATCGATGGGATGACTTTAATCCTTATGTATATATGAGTAATAATTATGGGAAAACATGGGAAAACATTTCAAATGGTTTACCCCACGAAGCCATTAATGTAATTAAAGAAGATCCAGTAAATGAAAATCTTTTATATCTAGGTACAGATAATGGTGTTTATGTTTCTTTTAATAAAGGAAAATCATGGGAAGCTTTTTCAAACGGGTTTCCTAATGTGGCAGTACATGACTTAGTAATTCAGGAAGAGGCGAAGGATTTAGTTATAGGAACACATGGAAGAAGTATTTACAAGACTAATATTACTTCATTACAGTTGTTAACTTCTAAGATTCAAAATAAAGATATACATCTTTTTGAAACAAACCCTGTTAATTTCTCAAGAAGATGGGGGCAAAGTTTTAGTCAATGGCGAACACCATTAACTCCTGACGTTAAAATAAAAACCTATTCAAACACAGGTGGAGAGTATACCATTAAAATAATATCTAAAGATAATATCACGCTAAAATCTATCGTTACAAATTTAGATAAAGGATTGAATTATACTCCATATGATCTATCGATCTCAGAAAAGGGGAGGAAAGATTTTTTGAAAAAGAATAAGGGCGTAGTTTTGAATAAAGCTTCAAATGGAATTTATTATTTGTCTAAAGGGTCATATTCTGTGGAAATTTCTGGAAAAGACTTTTTGGAAAAACAAATTTTAAAAATTCAGTAATTGTTTACAAGACAGATCGACTATTTTAAAAAAGTGATTAGTAATTTTTATTATTTTATTACTATTTAGAAGCATTTTATATATGCTATTATTCATTGATAGTTACTTAAAATAAAGTTTTAAGTTTGTGATAAACTAAATTGTAACCTATTTTTGTTAGACTAAATTAATTAACTAATGAGCGGATTTCTAAAATCTTCGATTGCACGAAAGGTAGCCATGGCTCTTTCTGCTTTTTTCCTGATGATCTTTTTACTTCAGCATTTTGCAATAAATATTTTATCGGTTTTTAGCCCAGATACTTTTAATGAAGTATCTCACTTTATGGGTACAAACCCTGTCGTACAATTTGGGTTGCAACCTGTTTTAGTTTTTGCTATAGTATTCCATTTTGTTATGGGCTTTGTATTGGAGATTAAAAACCGAAAAGCACTTGGTATTAGTTATGTTAAAAACAATGGTGCCGCTAATTCTAGTTGGATGTCTAGAAATATGATTTGGAGTGGGGCTACTATTTTAGCATTCTTTGCGCTCCATTTTATAGACTTCTTTTTCCCAGAGCTCAATACTAAATATGTTTTAGGAGATTTATCTGGAATGCACAACGGAGAATTCAAATATTATTACGAAGTGCATCATAAGTTTCAAAACCCAATTAGAGTTGGTGCATATATTGTCGCATTTATCCTTTTAGCAATGCATTTATTACATGGCTTTAACTCTGCTTTTCAGTCTGTAGGTGCTACAGTAGGTAGAAAAAAAGTAATGAAAAAAATAGGGACAGCTTATGCTATACTTATCCCATTAGGATTTGTTTTCATTGCATTATATCATCACTTTAACCATTAATCTTAATATAGTATGGCTTTAGATTCAAAAGTACCAAAAGGTCCAATTAAAGATAAATGGACAAATTATAAAAATCATATCGATCTAGTAAACCCTGCCAATAAACGTAATATAGACGTTATTGTTGTAGGAACCGGATTGGCAGGAGGTTCTGCATCTGCAACTCTAGCAGAACTAGGATATAATGTAAAAGCATTTGCATATCAAGATTCTCCAAGACGCGCACACTCTATTGCTGCACAAGGAGGAATCAATGCGGCTAAAAATTATCAAGGAGACGGAGATTCTACTTATAGATTATTCTACGATACTGTAAAAGGAGGTGATTATCGCTCTCGAGAAGCAAACGTATATCGTTTGGCTGAAGTATCTACAAACATTATTGATCAATGTGTAGCACAAGGAGTTCCCTTTGCACGTGATTATGGAGGTTTATTAGACAATCGATCATTTGGAGGTGTTTTAGTATCTCGTACCTTTTATGCAAAAGGGCAAACAGGACAACAATTACTATTAGGTGCTTATTCTGCAATGAATCGTCAAATTGCACGTGGTAAAATTGAGATGTTTAATCGTCATGAAATGTTAGATGTAGTAGTGATTGATGGAAAAGCACGTGGTATTATAGCTCGTAACCTAATTACTGGAGAAATAGAACGTCATTCTGCACATGCTGTGGTTATTGCATCTGGAGGATATGGAAATGTTTATTTTTTATCAACCAATGCAATGGGATCTAATACTACTGCTGCATGGAAAATACATAAAAAAGGAGCGTATTTTGCAAATCCTTGTTATACGCAAATTCATCCAACTTGTATCCCTAGATCAGGAGATTATCAATCTAAATTAACCTTAATGTCTGAATCATTACGTAATGACGGACGTATTTGGGTGCCTAAAAATTTAGAAGATGTAAAAGCCATTCGAGAAGGACGTAAAAAGCCAACAGATTTGGCTCCAGAAGAAAGAGATTATTATCTAGAAAGACGTTATCCTGCATTTGGTAACTTAGTGCCTCGTGATGTTGCATCTCGAGCTGCAAAAGAACGTTGTGATGCTGGTTATGGTGTAAATGCTACAGGAGAAGCTGTATATTTAGATTTTGCATCTGCAATTCAACGATACGGAAAAGAACAGGCAAAAATTCATGGAATTGATAATCCTTCGGAGGCAAAAATATACGATTTAGGAAAAGCTATTGTAGAAGCAAAGTATGGAAACCTATTTCAGATGTATGAGAAGATTGTTGACGAGAATCCATACGAAACTCCAATGATGATTTATCCTGCTGTACATTATACAATGGGTGGTATATGGGTAGATTATAATTTAATGACTTCAATACCAGGGTGCTACGCAATTGGAGAAGCAAATTTCTCTGATCATGGTGCGAATAGATTAGGAGCTTCAGCATTAATGCAGGGGTTAGCTGATGGCTATTTTGTGTTACCTTATACTATTGGAGATTATTTATCTAATGATATTCGTACTGGAAAAATAGCGACTGATACACCAGAATTTGATAAAGCTGAAAAAGAAGTATCTGAAAGAATTAATTTCTTTGTGAATAATGAAGGAACTAAATCTGTTGATTATTTCCATAAGAAATTAGGAAACATTATGTGGAACAAAGCAGGAATGTCTCGTAACGCTGAAGGTTTAAAAGAAGCAATGGCTGAAATTAAAGCACTTCGTGAAGAATTCTGGAAAGAAGTAAGTGTTCCTGGTACTGCTAATGAAATGAATCCAGAATTAGAAAAAGCAGGACGTGTAGCAGATTTCTTAGAACTAGGAGAGCTATTTGCTAAAGATGCTTTAGAAAGAAATGAATCTTGCGGAGGTCACTTTAGAGAAGAATCTGTAGAATTAGATGGTGAACAAAAGGGAGAAGCTAAACGTAATGATAAAGATTATGCATATGTTTCTGCTTGGGAATATAAAGGTGAGCCTGCTGATGCTGTGCTACATAAAGAAGAATTAGAGTTTAATGATATTGAACTAAAACAACGTTCATATAAATAATAAAGGCATTATGAATCTTACATTAAAAATTTGGAGACAAAAAGACGCTAGTACTAAGGGTCGAATGGTTGATTATAAGGTGACTGATATTTCAGAGCATATGTCTTTTTTAGAAATGATGGATGTTTTAAATGAACAGTTGATAAATACAGGAGAAGAACCTGTAGCTTTTGATCACGATTGTCGTGAGGGTATTTGTGGTATGTGCTCCATGTATATTAACGGAGAAGCACATGGTCCAGACAGAGGAGTAACTACCTGTCAATTACATATGCGTATGTTTAAAGATGGAGATACCATTACTATTGAACCCTTTAGAGCTGCTGCATTTCCAGTAATAAAAGATTTGGTTGTAGATCGTTCCTCTTTTGATCGTATTCAACATGCTGGGGGTTATATTTCTGTGAATACCTCTGGAAATACGCAAGATGCAAATGCTACACCTATTTCTAAGCATGCAGCAGATGAAGCAATGGATGCTGCTACCTGCATTGGTTGTGGGGCTTGCGTAGCTACTTGTAAAAATTCAAGCGCCATGTTATTTGTTGGTGCTAAAGTTTCTCAATATGCTTTACTACCACAAGGGCAAGTTGAAGCAACTGACCGTGTTACAAACATGGTAGCCCAAATGGATTTAGAAGGTTTTGGAAATTGTACAAATACAGGAGCTTGTGAAATAGAATGCCCTAAAGGAATTTCTCTTGAAAATATTGCACGTATGAATCGAGAATATCTAAAAGCCAGTGTAAAATAATATTGAATCTCTCGTTATAAAACGAAGAGTCTATATAAGATTGAATCCCAAATTATACAATTATAGTTTGGGATTTTTTATGTCAGAAAGTTAGTATCCTATTTTTTAAACCTATGAAAAAGTACATTCTTCTCTCTATACTATCTCTATTTATAACGTTTGTAACTGCACAATCTTTTAACGAAGCTGAGCTCTTAGAACGGCTAAAAACACTTTCTTCAGATACTTTTCAAGGAAGAAGAACCGGTGAAAAAGGAAATGCAATGGCTCGCAAGTATCTTATTAAAGAATTTAAAAAATTGAATGCTCCTGCTTTTGGAAGCAATTATGAACATCCTTTTGCTTTTAAAACAGGAGGAAAACAATACAATGGGGTTAATGTTCTCGTTCAATTTAAAGGGATAGATTGCCCCGATAAATATATAGTAGTAAGTGCCCATTATGATCATTTAGGCATTCAAAAAGGAAAAATATACAACGGAGCAGATGATGATGTCTCTGGAATTTCAGCCTTATTTAGTTTTGCAGAATATTTACATAAAACCCTCCAAGGCACACAGTAATTTTAGCTGCTTTTGATGCTGAAGAACTTGGTCTGGAAGGTGCTAAGTATTTTGTTGGAAAAATGAAAGATACTGATATTGTAACCAATATCAATATGGACATGATTAGTCGTAGCGTCAAAGATGAATTGTATGTGGTAGGAACGCGATACAACGAAGGTTTAAAAGCTATCATTACGAAATTTAAAAACCCTACCTCAACAAAAATTTTAATAGGACATGACGGAACCGATGGAAAACAAGATTGGACCTATGCTTCAGATCACGACCCCTTTCATCGAGCTAAAATACCTTTCTTATATTTTGGAGATGAAGATCATCCTGGATATCATCACCCATCAGATGATTTTAAAAATATTACACCCAAATTCTACAAAAATGCTGTTCGTATCATTCTTTCTGTTTTTGCAAAAATAGATAGCGTTGGTATATGAAGGTTAGATAATTAATTACAAGAGTTCCCGATAAAAGTTAACAGTGCTTTTATTTTTTTAATTCAACTTTGTTTTAGTACAATCTTTTATAAAATAAAAATATAATGAAGTTTAAAGGATCTATAGATATCAAACAATCCATAAGTGTAGTTACCATGCTTTTTGCAGACCCTAAAAACCTTAAGAAGGATTTGATAGGAAAGAGCTTATAGAAGGAGTGGCAAGTAAAGAAGGGACTATTTCTAAGATGTATTACAAACATGGAAAACAAGAGATGGAATTAACAGAAACCATCATTTCTAATAAACTCCCTGATACTTTTGAAGCATTTTACCATCATAAGCATATGGATAATACTATGAAATGCACTTTTACCGCATTAGATGATTCTACAACTCGTTACGAAACTGAAGTAGTGTATACACGTATAAATTGGTTTCTACCAAAAATTATCGCTCTTCTCTTCCCTAGCATGTATAGAAAGCCTGCCGAAAAGTGGATGCACAATTTTAAAGATTTCGCAGAAAATTATAAATAAAATATTTATGTGGGAAGAAAAGTTAGCTTTTTACGATAAAATAATCGCTACCAATTCAAACTTTAAAAGAAAGGGGAAAACGATGCCATATACTTCAGCAAATGGGCATATGTTTACACTATTTAATAAGGCAGGGGAAATTGGCTTTCGATTTTCGAAAGAAGCACAGGAAAAATTTATAAAAAAACATAATACAACGCTCTACAAATCTTACGGGGCAGTTATGAGAGGTTATGTTTTAATTTCTGAAAGTATGTATGACAATATGGAATTGCTTTCTTATTATTTGAATGAGAGTTATAAATATGTGTTATCTCTAGAGCCTAAATAATAATTAATGCTGAATTCCTTCTTTTGCTCCTTTAGGAATTCTAATATCTTCAACTATTGCAACTACTTCTTCTGGGGGTTGAGAAGTAAATCTAGAAACTACTATTGCTATTAAAAAATTAAGAAGCATGCCAACGGTACCAAAACCCTCTGGAGATATCCCAAACCACCAATCTTTTTTACCACTACTCGCTTCGTCTCCAATCCAATGTAATTTAAATCTTGCTATATAATATAATGTAATTAATAAGCCTATTATCATTCCTGTTACTGCTCCTTCTTTATTCATTCTTTTCGAGAAGATTCCCATTACAATTGCTGGAAAAAAAGATGCTGCGGCCAAACCAAAAGCAAGCGCTACTACCGAAGCTACAAAACCAGGAGGGTTAATACCAAAATAGCCGGCTATACATACAGCTACCAAAGCAGCTCCTCTAGCAGCCCATAACTCTCCTTTTTCAGAAATTTCGGGGAGTATCATCTTTTTTAATAAATCATGCGAGATAGAGGCAGAAATAACTAATAACAGGCCAGCAGCTGTAGATAATGCTGCAGCCAAGCCACCCGCTGCCACTAGTGCAATGACCCAGTTAGGCAAACGCGCAATCTCAGGGTTCGCTAATACCATAATATCGCGATCAATTACTAATTCATTTTTTGCTCCATCTGCAACATATTGTATCTTACCATCTCCATTTTTATCTTCGTAAGTTAATAGGCCTGTTGTTTCCCACTTTTTAAACCAGGCTGGCATTTCTTTATATTCTTTGTCTCGTACTGTTTCTATAAGGTTGGTTCTAGCAAACACAGCTATAGCTGGTGCAGTTGTATATAAAATAGCTATAAAAGCAAGTGCATATAAAGCAGATTTTCGTGCATCTTTTACTTTAGGAACTGTAAAAAAACGAACAATTACATGAGGTAATCCTGCAGTTCCTAACATCAATGCAGCCGTAATAAAAAATACATCTATAGTAGATTTGCTTCCTGAGGTATATTCATGAAAACCCAATTCTTTATGTAAATCATCTAATTTATCTAAAAGATACATTCCATTATCTACGGTACCACCCAGTCCTAATTGAGGTATTGGATTTCCAACCATTTGAATTGAAATAAAGATAGCAGGTACCATAAACGCAAAAATTAATACGCAATATTGTGCTACTTGTGTATAGGTAATGCCTTTCATACCTCCTAAAACAGCATAAAACAATACAATTACCATCCCAATGATTACTCCAGTATTTACATCTACTTCTAAAAAGCGAGAAAAAACGACACCTACGCCACGCATCTGACCAGCTACATAAGTAAAGGAAACAAATAAAGCACAAATTACAGCAACAAAACGCGCTACATTAGAATAATAACGATCCCCGATAAAATCTGGAACTGTAAATTTTCCGAACTTTCTTAAATAAGGTGCAAGCAATAAAGCTAAAAGTACATAACCTCCGGTCCAACCCATTAAGTATACAGAACCATCATAGCCTGCAAAAGAAATAATACCAGCCATAGAAATAAAAGAAGCTGCAGACATCCAATCTGCAGCAGTAGCCATTCCGTTTGCTAAAGGAGATACCCCTCCTCCGGCTACATAAAAATCTTTTGTAGAAGATGCACGAGACCAAATTGCAATTCCTATATATAATAAAAAGGTGATTGCTACAAGAATATAAGTCCATGTTTGTACATCCATAGGAAAGGAAATATTTATTCGTCTACATCGTATTTTTTATCGAGGCGATTCATCAATCTAACATACACAAAGATTAAAATAACAAATACATAAATAGATCCTTGTTGCGCAAACCAAAAACCTAACTTAAAACCTCCAATACGTATTGTGTTTAATTCATCAACTAAGAGAATTCCAAAACCATAGGATACTAAAAACCAAATACTCAATAAAATTGCTAGGTATTTTAAATTTGTTTTCCAATATGCCTTGTTCTTGCTTTTATTCATTTTTTGTTATAATGCATCCATCACTTTCTTAACAAACTCCCCAATTTTAGAAGGTTCTAACCATCGTGTGACAATAACCAAATCATGTTCTTTATCAATAACAATAAAATTACCTCCAAAACCAGCAGCATAGTAAATATCTTCAGATACTCCTTCCCAATGTCTAGATCCTTTTTTATTAAGCCACCACATATATCCGTAATTTACATTTGCTTTAGAAGGAGTGATTGCTTTATCTATCCATTCTTTGCTAATTAATTGGTTGTTTTTCCATTTCCCATCATTTAAAAAGAGTAATCCAAAACGCGCATGGTCTTCCGTATTAATAAAAAGTCCTCCTCCTGAATGTCCTCCTCCAGTAACTGATTGCATTTTAATACCATCTATATTAACCCAAGCATTATCATACCCAAACCACCTCCAAGTAGTAGATGCTCCTATGGGGTCCATTATTTTTTCTTTTAGAACTACTGGTACTGGCTTTCTGTATACTTGTAATAATGAATATGCCAATAAGTTTACACGTACATCATTGTATTCAAAAACGGTTCCCGGTTCATTTAATTTTCTGTTCTTCCAATCATCGATACCTCCATTTCGTGGCGGTCTATCTGCCCAATCATGGCCTCCCCATAAAGTTCCAGACCAATCGGAAGATTGTGTAAGTAAATGATCCCAATTTATTTTAGAGTTATGTACTCCATTAAATGTACCATCCCAAACATAGTTTTTAACAGCATCATTAGTAGAGACAATTAAGTTTTCATCACTTGCTAATCCAGCTATAGTAGATAAATAACTTTTGGTAACACTAAAAGTCATATCTACTTTCTTAAGATCTCCCCATTTGGCTACTATATATCCGTTTTTTAAAATCATTCCAGCAGGACCGCCTCTTTTTTCTGTGGGTCCTAAAATTTTATGGAACGGCTCTCTTTCAAAGCTCTTAATAATAGCAAGTCTTAAATCTTTTGATCCTGAATATTCATTCTCTTTTGCATAGGTAACTGCTTCTGTGAGTTTGCCGTTATTTATAGCATATGCAGCAGGAATTTTTTCTTTCCATGTTTCATTTTTTTCAGGAAAATAATAAGATTGTTGTGCTTGAATAGCAAACGAAAAAATAAAAAGTAAAAATGTAATATTCTTTCTTATTTTTCTTAAACAGTAGTTATCTTGATTCATCTAAAAAAGTGTATTAATCTATTTTAACAATTTTTAAATGTACGTATCATTTTAAGAAACTAAAAAATAATCTATTTTTATCAAATAATCATCTAATATTGTAATAATAGTCAATGTCAAATCACGCTGTTCGTTTTAATTCGAAGCTTCCCGATATCCAAACAAATATTTTTAGCATTATGAGTCAATTAGCGACTCGTCATAATGCTCTTAATTTATCACAAGGTTTTCCAAATTTTCCTTCAGATCCTGCTCTTAGTGATTTAGTATCTGAGGCCATGGCTGAAGGTCATAATCAATATGCTCCCATGCCTGGAGTTTTAGAGTTACGTGAGGTTATTTCAGAAAAAATAGAAAAACTACATAAACGTTCTTATCATCCTGAAACAGAAATAACAATTACAGCTGGAGCTTCTCAGGCTATTTTTAATATTATTTCTTCTTTTATCTCAATAGGAGATGAAGTTATTATTTTAAAACCTGCTTACGATTCATATGAACCTTCTATTGAACTTCAAGGAGGAGTGCCCATCTTAATACAACTTCGTTCAGATTTCACAGTTAATTGGAAAGAAGTTGCAGAGAAGATATCCCCTAAAACCAAAATGATCATTATCAATACTCCGCACAATCCTAGTGGTACAGTATTGTCTAAAAAAGATATGTTGACCCTTGAGAAGATATTAAAAGACACTAATATTATTTTGTTGAGTGACGAGGTTTATGAACATATTATTTTTGACAAAGAACAACATCAAAGTGCTTCTCGATTCCCAGGCTTGGCTGAACGTGCTTTTATTTGTGCTTCGTTTGGTAAAACCTTTCATAATACGGGTTGGAAAACCGGTTATTGTGCAGCGCCACCATACTTAATGAATGAATATAGGAAAGTACATCAATTTGATGTTTTTTGTATTAATCATCCTAAACAACAAGCATTTGCTACCTATCTTAAAAACCCCGAACATTATCTTAGGTTAGGTGCTTTTTATCAAGAAAAACGCGATTATTTTTTGCGATTATTAAAAGATTCTAGGTTCACTTTTACCGCTTCAAAAGGCACATATTTTCAGTTATTAAATTTCTCTAAAATCACAGAAGAACCAGATACAGGTTTTGCAGCTAGGCTCACAAAAGAAAAGAAAATCGCTTCTATTCCAATATCTGTATTTAATATCAACGATAAAGACAATAAAGAACTTCGTTTTTGTTTTGCCAAAACAAATGAAACTTTGGAGCAAGCTGCAGAAATATTATGTGATATTTAATTTATATAAAATCATGAAATAACTATCTTTAAACCATGTCAAATTCTTTACTTTCTGTAAAAAATCTTTCTATATCTTTTAAATCTGATACCGTATTTAACGAAGTGGTTAAAGGCAGTTCTTTTTCTTTGAAAGGAAATGAGATTTTAGGAGTTGTTGGAGAATCTGGTAGTGGGAAATCTGTTTCGTCTTTGGCTTTATTAGGCTTACTTCCAAAAAAGATTTCTAAAATTACTTCGGGAATTATTTCATTTAACAATATTGATTTAGTACAGCTGTCTGAAGATAAATTTAAACCCATTAGAGGGAAAGAGATTAGTATGATTTTTCAAGAACCAATGAGTTCTCTAAATCCGTCTTTACATTGTGGTTTTCAGGTTATGGAAATTTTACTTCAACATACATCACTTTCTAAAAAGGAAGCCAAAGCAGAGACGCTTTTACTTTTAAATAAAGTAAAACTCCCAAATCCAGAGCGTATTTTCACGAGTTATCCACATCAAATTAGTGGGGGTCAAAAACAACGTGTAATGATTGCCATGGCTATAGCTTGTAAGCCCAAGATTCTTATCGCAGATGAACCCACTACTGCTTTAGATGTTACTGTACAAAAAGAGATCATTGCTTTATTGAAATCGCTTCAACAAGAAACTGGAATGAGTATTTTATTTATATCTCATGATTTGAGTTTGGTGTCTGAAATAGCAGATAGAGTGATTGTTATGTATAAAGGAGAAATTGTTGAGCAAGGAAAGACATCAGATATTTTTATAAACCCATCACATAATTATACCAAAGCACTTATAAAATCTAAACCTCCTTTAGACAAAAGATTAAAAAAATTACCTGTAATTGATGATTTTATGAATGATTCTTTTCAAGAAGATGTAGTTACATCTGAAGACAGAAAAAATCATCATGAAAAATTATACAGCCAAACTCCACTTCTAGAAATTATTAATGTAGAAAAAGAGTATATTTCGAGTGCTGGAACGTTTTCTAAAAAAAGTGTTTTCAAGGCTGTAGATAATGTTAGTTTTAAAATTTATGAAGGCGAAACATTAGGATTGGTAGGTGAGAGCGGTTGTGGTAAATCTACCTTAGGAAATGCTATTTTACAATTAGATAAAGCTACCGCTGGAAGTGTTGTTTATAACGGAGTAGATATTACAAAACTAAATAGTTCTGAAGTTAGAAAACTGCGAAAAGAAATACAAATTATATTTCAAGACCCCTATGCTTCATTAAACCCAAGGATTCCTGTTGGCAAAGCTATTATGGAACCTATGAAAGTCCATGGGCTTTATAAAAATGACACTGAAAGAAAAGAGAAAACACTAGAATTATTAGCACAAGTTGGTTTAGATGCTTCATATTTTTATAGGTATCCTCATGAGTTTAGTGGAGGTCAAAGACAGCGTATAGGAATTGCAAGAACTATTGGATTGCGTCCTAAACTTATTATTTGTGATGAATCTGTTTCTGCTTTAGACATTTCTGTTCAAGCAAACGTACTTAATTTACTAAATGAGTTAAAAGAAAATTTTGGTTTTACCTATATTTTTATTTCACATGATCTTTCTGTTGTGAAATTTATGTCTGATCAATTATTGGTTATGAATCAGGGTAAAATAGAAGAATTAGGAGATGCTGATGCTATTTATAATCAGCCTAAAAAAGAATATACAAAAAAGTTGATAGAAGCAATCCCCAAAGGGAAATAACGTGAGTTTGACGTAAGAATTAAGGACAAATAAATTTAATAAAAGTCAAGTTCATGGTCAATAACTTTTTAGTTGATAGGTGATTATTTAGGGACTTTCAACTAAGTAAGTTTAAAACTGATTTAGGGCAAAAAAAGTTTTCAAACTCACGTTATTATTTTAAATTATAACATAAGTACTTTTTTAGTAACTAAAAAAATGCTTTTGGTAAATTGTAAAGTTGAAATACAGCTATCTTGAAAAGAATTAATTTTTTCTTTTATTTCGGTTAAGTCTTGATTCAACTTTGTTGAATTTAAGTGTAATTTAGATTTCATAAATCAGTAAGTTTTGGGACTTTACTATCGTCAAACATATATAATTATTTCATATACCCGACAAAAAGATTTAAAAAATCGATGAAATACATGTTTTATTAACAATTAATTGTTAATAACATAGAAAACTCACCTTTTTTTCTGGAAAATCTTCATTTTGAATATAATCAATACCTCTAGTAATACTCATTGTATTCTTATCTTGATTCTTAACATTAATAAAATTTAGAAAAAAGAACCATACGATGTATTTCTTCATTCTCTTTTTTAAATACTCATCTCAGGAATATCTCCTTCAATAAGCAAGGTTCCTTCTGTTGCTTTTTGAATTTCTTCTACAGAAACTCCCGGAGCTCTTTCCAAAAGTTTAAATCCTTGGTTTGTAACTTCAAGTACTGCTAAATTTGTAACTATTTTCTTTACACAGCGAACTCCTGTTAGTGGTAAACTACATTTCTTTAACAACTTTGATTCACCTGCTCTATTGGTATGCATCATAGCTACAATTATATTTTCTGCAGATGCTACTAAATCCATAGCACCTCCCATACCTTTTACCATTTTTCCAGGTATTTTCCAATTTGCTATATCTCCGCTCTCAGAAACTTCCATAGCACCTAAAATAGTCAGGTCTACATGTTGCCCTCTAATCATTCCAAAACTGGTTGCAGAATCAAAAAAAGAGGCTCCAGGAAGAGTAGTTATAGTTTGTTTTCCTGCATTTATAATATCGGCATCTTCTTCTCCTTCAAATGGGAAAGGCCCCATTCCCAGAACACCGTTTTCGCTTTGAAACTCTACCTCGATACCCTCTGGAATATAATTAGCTACTAAAGTAGGTATGCCAATTCCTAGGTTAACAAAGTATTTGTCTTTAAGTTCTTTGGCAATTCTTTTTGCAATTCCGTTTTTATCTAACATACTATAATTTGATAATGTGTTAATTTGATGATGTGTTATTTTGATGATGTGTTATTTTGATGATGTGTTAATTACTTTTTACTGGATGATATAATTTTGGAAATAATCTTTGTAATAGATTCTAACTCTTTTAAACTATTCTCTGGTGGATTAGGATAATGTTTAGACTCTTCACAAAGCTTCAACCAATAGATTAACTCATCAGCTTCTTTTGCAGAAATCTTGAATTTATGAATAAAACCTGCCTTACTTTCAGCATTTTGAGCTTCCCTTATATTAGCTCCAATTGAAGTCCCACTTCTAAAAACTTGAGAAGACATTTCAAACTTCTTTAATTCTCTTAGGTACTCTGAAAATTCAATTATTCTTAAAGCAAAATCAAAGGTTAATTCAACTATTATATTTTTCTTGTCATTTCTCATTTTCAAATTAAAATGATTTTCAAATCTTCAAATTAAACTATTAATCTCTTTTCCTAACCGTACGCTGTTCAATTCTCTTTTCAAATTTTTCTCCTTGAAAAATACGCTGAACAAAAATTCCTGGAACATGAATATGATCTGGATCTAGAGTTCCAGCAGGCACCAATTCTTCAACCTCAGCAACCGTTATTTTTGCTGCACCACACATACAAGGATTAAAATTTCTTGCAGTTCCTTTAAATATTAAATTTCCTGCTTCATCTCCTTTCCAGGCTTTTACAAAAGCAAAATCTGCTTTAAAAGCTTCTTCGAGAACATACATTTTCCCATTAAACTCTCTGGTTTCTTTTCCTTCTGCAACTTCAGTTCCATAACCTGCAGGCGTATAAAAGGCCGGGAAGCCTCCTTGTGCAGCTCTACAGCGCTCTGCTAAGGTTCCTTGAGGGATCAATTCAACTTCTAATTCTCCACTTAGCATTTGGCGTTCAAATTCGTCATTTTCGCCTACATAAGAAGAAGTCATTTTTTTTATCTGATGATTCTGTAATAATAAGCCTAATCCAAAATCATCGACTCCTGCATTATTAGAAATACAGCTTACATCTTTTACCCCTAGCTTTACAAGTTCTGCAATACTGTTTTCAGGAATTCCACAAAGTCCAAAACCTCCTAACATAAATGTCATTTTATCTTTAACGCCAATTAATGCTTCATGAACCGAGGCTACTTTTTTATTAATCATTGATACCAATTTTGAAATTGAAAATTACAAAATTCTAGAAGAAGCATTACATCTTTTATAAAAATTTAAGGGTTCTTTATAAAGGCGCTATTTTTATGAATAGTAGTACGATTGAAAAAATTTGATTTTTTATAAACTTAATTTATGGTTTATTTATTACTTGAATCTGCTTTCTTATATCCATCTTTATTTTTAAATATCGAATATTTCTAATTCAAAAATATACATTATGTTCATTTTGCATCAAGGCAAAATGAACATAATAAAGAAATTGAATATTTGAAAGTGTAAACTATTCCCATATATTTTTACTTTATAAAACGTCTGTTTGATTTTTTCAAAAATCTATCCTAAAAATCATTCGAATTGACATTTTTTTTAAATACAATGAAGGAAAACTTAAATTAATCCTAATTTTAAGAATCTTCTTTTTAAAATTTTTAAATGAATTTATTATGAATACAAACAATAACCATAAAGATATCCCTGGAAACCCATCTACTGCCAAAAGCAGCGCAATAAAATTAAATAATCGATCCAATAATAAACCTCTTAAGATATTAAGTGACGATGATTGGATTTTTTGGATAGAAAATGGTTATATCGTTATTAAAAATGCGATTCCTAAAAAACAAGCAGAAGTTACCGCAAACTTTCTCTGGGAATTTGAAGAAAAGAACAAGGAAGAGCTTTCTACATGGTATACAGAAGCACGTGCAGAAATGAAGATGAAAGAGTTGGCTGGCACAGGAATGGTAGAGGTATACAATCATCAATATTTATGGGATAATAGACAAACTAAAAGAGTTTATGAAGCTTTTTCAGATGTTTGGGGAACAGAAAAACTATGGGTTACTATCGATCGAGCCAACCTAAATTTTCCTATTCGAGAAGGATATGAATATAAGGGTTTTATTCATTGGGATTACGATCCAGAAACCAAGCCACAAAATGTGCAAGGAGTTTTAGCGCTTTCTGATCAAACAGATGAAAATATGGGAGGGTTTCAATGCATTCCCTGGCTTTTTAGAAACTATGATACATGGAAACAAACACAACCAAAAGATAGAGATCGATTTAAACCGGATGTATCTAAGTTAAAAGATAAACTTGTTAAAGTGGCTATGGAAGCTGGTGATTTATTGATTTTTAACAGTTGCTTACCTCATGGTATTCGTCCAAATCTTTCCAAAAATAAAGTTCGTATTGCCCAATACATTTCTATGATGCCTGCAGAGGAAGAAAATGAAAAATTGCGTAATTGGCGTACTCATTCCTGGAAAAATAGAGTTGCACCAGAGGGGTATGCATTTCCAGGAGATCCGCGAAATTGGGAGCAAATCAAATATAAAACTGCTAAATTATCTGCTTTGGGAGAGAAGCTATTGGGTTTTAAAAAATGGTGAAACGTTTCAATTATTTTCTAGAAATCAAGCTCTTCTTCAGCGTCTTCGTCTAAATTTATATCAGTATCTCTATTTACCTTACTACAATCTCCTTCTAGATCAAAATTTTCAGGTTTCTCAAATTCATCCTTAGAAACTCCTAAGTCTGCATCTGCATAACACTTTTTCATATATAATCCCCAAATAGGCAAAGCCATACTGGCTCCTTGTCCATAGGTAATTGATTTGAAATGTGTTGCCCTGTCATCTCCACCAACCCAGACACCAGTAACTAGGTTTGGTACCATGCCCATAAACCAACCATCACTTTGATTTTGTGTTGTTCCTGTTTTTCCTGCTATAGGATTGGTAAGTTCATAAGGATACCCCGTAATAATTTCTTTATAAACCGTTTGATTTGCTGCAAAGTTATGTCTTAATCTTCCCCCAGATCCAGCTTCTGTAACCCCTTGCATTAAGTTTACAGTTGTGTAGGCTGCTTCTTTACTTAAAACATCTCTGGTTTCTGGAATATATTCGTATAAGATAGTACCATTTTTATCTTCAATTCTAGTAACCATTACAGGTTTTACATACACTCCTTGATTTGCAAAAGCTCCATAGGCACCTACCATTTCATAAACGGTTATATCTGGTGTTCCTAATGCAATAGAGGGTACTTCTAATATTTCTGAAGTAACTCCTAGTTTTCTTGCCAAACTCGCTACTGGTTGAGGTCCTACCTTATCCATTAATTGTGCTGTAATGGTGTTTACAGAATTTGCCAATGCATTTTTAAGTGTTCTCATTTCTGGCGAATATTCATCACTAGAATTTTTTGGACACCATGCTTCTACATTACCATGTTTCCCAGCAGGGATACAATAGGGGGTATCAGGGAATAAATCACAAGGGGTATAATGAAGTTGATCTATAGCAGTAGCATACACAAAAGGTTTGAAGGTAGAACCTGCCTGCCTTGCACCTTGTATTACTTGATCGTACTTAAAATGCTTGTAATTTGTACCTCCTACCCATGCTTTTACATGACCTGTTCTTGGATCCATAGACATCATTCCTGTTCTTAAAAAGTGCTTATAGTATTTAATGGAGTCTAAGGGGGTCATAATGGTATCTATATCTCCTTTCCAACTAAAAACAGTCATCTCTCTTTTCTTATCAAATGATGCGCGTATTTCTTTATTACTTCTTCCTTTTTTCTTCAAGACTCTCCATCTTTCAGATTGGCGCATTGCTCTAGAATAGATCCCTTCTATTTCTTCTGGTGTTACCCCTACAAAGGGAGCCGTAGAATTACGTTTTGGTGTATTTTGAACAAAAAACTCTGCTTGTAGTCTGGACATATGTTCAGAAACAGCTTCTTCTGCATAGGTTTGCATTCTATAGTCTAAAGTGGTGTAGATCTTTAAACCGTCTAGTGAAATGTTATACTTAGAACCATCTTCTTTAGGGTTTTCATTAATCCAATTACGTAAAAACTTATCTCTTAGATATTCTCTAAAATAAGTGGCAATTCCCAAATTATGAGTTTCGGGTGTAAAGTTCATTTTAAGCGGTAATTGTTGCAAAGAATCTTTCTCTCTTTTAGAAATAAAGTTATATTTCTGCATTTGCTTTAATACCACATTTCTTCTATGTTGAACAGTATCTTTTCTATATTCTTTTCTTGGGTTAAATAAGGAAGAGTTTTTTAACATCCCTACCAACATTGCAGATTCTTCTACTTTAAGTTCTTTAGGTTCTTTTCCAAAGTATATTCTTGCTGCAGAACGAATTCCATCTGCATTATTCCCAAAATCATAGATATTAAAATACATTGCCATGATCTCTTGCTTGGTATAGTTTCTTTCTAACCTAGTAGCAATGACCCACTCTTTTATTTTTTGAAAATAACGTTGATATCCTGTTGCTTTCTCACCTACAAATAACTGTCTAGCCAATTGTTGCGTGATCGTACTCGCCCCTCCTTTTTTTCCTAAAAAAGCAACTGCTCTTAAAGTTCCTCTTACATCTATCCCTGAATGTTTATAATAACGAACATCTTCAGTAGCAACTAATGCATTTACTAAATGCTCTGAAAGATTATTATAACCTACTGGAGTTCTATTGTCATTAAAATAAAACTTCCCTAAAGTTTTTAAATCTGAAGAAATAATTTCAGATGCTAAATTGGTTTCTGGGTTTTCTAAGGCTTCAAAAGTGGGCATCTTACCCAAGAAGCCCCAAGAAGCCGATAAAAAAACAAGTACAATAGCTAATACACCTAATCCGAATAATCTCCAAAACCAAAGAATATATTTTCTAAAACCTTTGCCTTTAACTATTTTTTTGTTCTTAGATACTTTGGCCATATCGTATTTTATTGGTTTGATGTACTTTCAATTTTAATTCCTACGTCTTTAATTCCTTCTAAAGAAATAATACCATCTATAGTACCATTTATACGCATAGCATGCTCTATTTGGACGTTATAAACTCCTGAAGTTGGGAAAACCTTATGATCTTTATACCACAATTTATTTTCTTTTAACGAGCTAAATCCTGTTCCAAGCCATTCACCATTAGGTTTTGCCATTTGATATTCTAAGGTGTCTGTTACAACGTTTCCATTTGGAAAATTCATGTTTACAATAAGAAATAAATTACTGTATTTATAATTCTCATCACTTCTTAAGTCAATAAAAATATTGTATTTATTAATGGTATCTGGTGCAGAGAAAGAAAAGTCTAAAAGTTGTTCTTTACTCCAGCCATTTGAAACAGATTTGTATTCAGAAAAAACACTTTTAGAATCACAAGAAATAAGAAAAATAAAGCTCACTAGTATAAGGATGTATTTTCTAAACATTATTTTACTTTCTTTTTTTGATTTCTATGTTTATTATTTCTTCTATTGTTTCGTTTTTTACTTTTCCTTTTAGGAGCATCAAAACGAGTTAAACTGTCTTGACCTACAACGTTTTCATACTCTTTTTTAGTATTTTCTTCCAATTCAGAAGCGTATTCTTCTAAACCTGTTACCTTCTTTTTTTCTTTATTAAGTATGATAATCTCATTCACTTGATCTATAGTAAGCTTATGCCAATTCATTCCATTATCTTCATAGGTATACCATAATAAACCTTTGAAAATGTCTGTTTTTTGGCAAATAGCTTTCCCTTTTTCTGTATAAAGATAAGTGTCATTTCTAGGGAAATGTTGTAAGGCGTCTAAATAAGCATCTAACTCATAATTTAGACAGCATTTTAATTTCCCACATTGCCCTGCTAACTTTTGAGGGTTTAATGAAAGTTGTTGATATCGTGCTGCTGAGGTATTTACAGATCTAAAGTCTGTAAGCCATGTAGAACAGCATAGCTCTCTACCACAAGATCCAATTCCTCCCAATCTAGCTGCTTCTTGCCTAAAACCTATTTGACGCATCTCAATACGAATACCAAAAGCCTTTGCCATTTCTTTTATGAGCTGTCTAAAATCTACACGCTCTTCTGCAGTATAGTAAAAAGTGGCCTTAGAACCATCTCCTTGGAATTCAATATCAGATATTTTCATTTGCAACCCAAGTGATATAGCCAGCTCTCTTGATTTTTTTTGAACGCTTTCTTCTCTATCTCTTGATTTTGACCAAATGTCTATATCTCGTTGCGATGCTTTTCTATATATTTTTGAAATTTCTTCATCATTCCAATCTACTTTCTTCTTTTTCATTTGCACCTTAACGAGTTCTCCTGTTAATGTGACAATCCCAACATCGTGTCCTGGAGAAGCTTCTGTTGCTACAATATCTCCTATAGATAAGGTTAAATTTTCAGGATTTCTAAAAAAAAGTTTTCTGCTATTTTTAAATCGAACTTCAACACAATCAAACATTTTTTGCCCTGAAGGAAGCGACATATTGGAAAGCCAATCAAAGACAGTTAGTTTATTACATCCATCGGTTCCGCAAGTACCATTATTCTTGCATCCGCGAGGCTGTCCGTCTTTTCCAGTTGAACAACTGCTACACCCCATATTTTATATATTGAATCAATGACATAAAAAAGAGATACATCATTGATAAAGATTCATACTAAATTTCTAAAAAAGTAAAGATAAGATTAATTCTTAAGATGTAAAATCAATAAGCTCATCTTGACTTTTTGTGTTTAACCGAAAATACGCTAAAAATTTAACTAGAAGGGAATAGAAAAATTCAAGATAAGTTTAATTAGAGTTCTTAAATTTTAATACTTCTGAGCGTCCTTTTTTAAAAATCTTATTAGAGATAACTTTTCCTTTTCTAAGCGCTTTCTGTTCTTCATAAGGCAAGGCTGCGATTTCTTTGCAATTGTCTGAACAACAATTATTCATTTGCTTTGCACAGTTTTCACATTGAATAAATAATAAGTGACACGCTTCATTGGCACAATTTACATGATGATCGCTAGGGTTACCACATTGATGGCAATTTGCTATAACATCGTCTGAAATTCTTTCAGACCTGCGTTCATCAAACACAAAGTTTTTCCCTATAAATTTATTTTCTAATCCTTGATCTTTTATTTGTCTCGTATATTCTATAATACCGCCTTCTAATTGATAGACTTCTTTAAAACCTTTATGTTTAAAATAAGCACTTGCTTTTTCACACCTAATCCCTCCTGTGCAATACATTACCAATTTTTTATCTTCTTTGTGATCTTTTAAATCTTTTTCAATAATAGGTAATGAATCTCTAAAAGTATCAACATCGGGTGTGATTGCATTTTGAAAATGTCCTATTTCGCTCTCATAATGATTACGCATATCTACCAGAATAGTGTCTGGATCTGTAATAAGCTTATTAAATGTAGCTGCTTTTACATGAACTCCCTTATTGGTTACATCAAAGGTTTTATCATTCAGGCCATCGGCTACAATTTTATCTCTAACTTTTACTTTTAGCTTTAAAAAAGCCATGTTATTATGCTCTATAGCAATATTAAGTCGTACTTCATTTAAAAAATCAATACTGTCTAAGTGTTCTTTGAAAACAGCAAAGTTTTCTGCCGGAACAGATAATTGAGCATTAATGCCTTCGCTGGCAATGTATATTCTTCCTAGAACTTCCATTGTGTCCCATGAGAGAAAGAGGTGATTTCTAAAAATAGAAGTGTTTTTAATATGATGATATTTATAGAAAGAGAGTGTAAGACGGTCTTTACCAGCTTCTTCAATAAGTGCTGCTCTTTCTTTAGAACTCAATGTATTGTACAGTTGCATGCTATACGTACTTTTAAGGTTAAAGAATTTTTTACAAAGATATTATTTTAACCCAGATTACGCAATGGGACTTCGCTTTGAGGCTTTGAGATACAATAAATACTGGAGTTTTCTTAATTTCACCATAGCATCGCTATAGTGAAATTAAAAAAGTAAGTGCAACCACGGTATTTGCGGTAGCTTAAAGACGTAATAGATTTTCCATTGTATAATACGGGTTTAACAATGTATGGCAAATAAAAAGAGCTTCAGAAATTCCGAAGCTCTTTTCATAGTTATCTCGTTATTAATTATCTACCTGTCATCTAACCTTCACTTAATAAAGAAACTAACCAACACTTTAATTCTAATGTTCCTATTTAAAGGATACGTCACTCTGAAACTATTTAAAGAATATATCCTTCTAAAATTTCATCGTTTTTTCATTGCTTTTTTATATTGATGCAAAAAAGAAAAAAGGTTGCGTGCCAAATTGTATTCTGTGAAAAGAAATAGTATTTTAGCTGGCATTAATATTTTAGATAAATAAGCAAAATGAGTTCTGAGAAAGATGCGAAATTAAAAGCGCTAAAACTTACACTTGATAAGTTAGATAAAACATATGGTAAAGGCGCTGTCATGAAGTTAGGGGATACTGTAGTAGAAGATGTAGAGTTTATTTCTACAGGTTCAATTGGTTTAGATATAGCGCTGGGTATAGGTGGATATCCTAAAGGAAGGGTTATCGAAATATACGGGCCAGAATCATCAGGTAAAACAACACTTACACTCCACGCGATTGCGGAAGCGCAAAAAGCCGGAGGGATTGCCGCTTTTATTGATGCAGAACATGCTTTTGATCGTTTTTATGCTGAAAAACTTGGTGTTGATATTGATAATTTAATCATCTCACAACCCGATCATGGGGAACAAGCCTTAGAAATTACTGAAAACCTGATACGTTCTGGTGCTATAGATATTGTAATTATCGATTCTGTTGCCGCTTTAACTCCTAAAAGTGAAATTGAAGGAGAAATGGGAGATTCAAAAATGGGACTTCATGCCCGTTTAATGTCTCAAGCTTTAAGAAAGCTTACTTCAACTATAAGTAAAACAAATTGTACTGTTATATTTATCAATCAACTTCGAGAAAAAATTGGAGTTATGTTTGGTAACCCCGAAACAACAACAGGAGGAAACGCTTTGAAATTTTATGCTTCTGTTCGTTTAGATATTCGTCGATCTACACAAATTAAAAGTAGTGACGGAGACGTAATGGGAAACAAAACTCGTGTAAAAGTGGTAAAAAATAAAGTAGCGCCACCTTTTAAAACCACTGAGTTTGATATTATGTATGGAGAGGGAATTTCACAAGTAGGAGAGATTCTAGATATAGGAGTAGCATATGAAATTATCAAAAAAAGTGGCTCTTGGTTTAGTTATGGAGATACAAAACTAGGACAGGGTAGGGATGCGGTAAAAACACTTCTAAATGATAATCCAGAGCTTTTAGAAGAACTGGAAACTAAAATAAAAGACGCTTTAAAAACACTAAGTGTTTAAAAAAGACCGAGGATATATCCTCGGTCTTTTTTATTAATATACTTCAAAAACAAAGAACCTTATATTTCTTTGATCATTGCCTTCTCTTAATTAATTATTCTTTTTAACGCAACCTTTTTATCATTTTGTATCTATACTTAAATGCTTGCTAGTAATGAAAAAGACGTATGTGCTGCTTTTAAGTGTATTTTTAATCTCATGTAGTTTGAGTGATGATGCTACAAATCTATCTTTTGTGAGGCTAGCTGTTGAAACCGCAACACCTCCAGAGTCAGGAACAGTAAATAATCGATTACAAATACCCTTAACGTATTTTAGACCTACTAGTTGTCATTTTGTTGAAGGATTTGAAATCATTGATGAGGATCGAGTAAAAAATATATTTACGTTTACTCTTGTTGCCTCATTTATTGAGCAAAACAATTGTCAAGAATTGGCTTCAGAAGAACAACCAGTTTTATTTGATTTTTTTCCTATTACAACAGATACCTATATCTTTAGATTTTGGCAGGGTACAGATGCAAATGGAAATGATCAATATTTAACTGTTGAAGTTCCAGTAGAAGCAGCCAATTAAGACAATGGACCTTTAAAAACAAATGTAAAATAGGTGAGTTTAGAGCAGCTCATAAAAAGATGTAAAAAACGAGAGAGAAAAGCGCAAGAAGAATTATATAAATTATTTAGCAGTAAAATATTTGGTATTTGCCTTAAGTATTCTCGTAATAAAACAGAAGCAGAAGATAATCTGCAAGATAGTTTTATGACCATTTTTGATAAAATTGAACTGTTTCAATTTAAAGGTTCTTTTGAAGGCTGGATGCGTAGAATTACTGTAAATACAGTACTTCAAAAATACAGAAAAGAAGGGGTGCTTGAGTTAATGAGTGATGATATTGAAGATGATACTACTGTAGTTATAGATAATGAAGTAAGTCTTGATTATTTATTAGGATTAATACAAGGATTGCCTGATAGGTATAGATTGACTTTTTCAATGTATGTGTTAGATGGGTATTCTCATAAGGAAATTGCTGAATTATTAACTATTTCTGAAGGTACCTCTAAATCCAATCTTGCTAGAGCAAGAATGATTTTAAAGAAAAAGATTGCGGATGACCGCTTAAAAGAAAAGAAAAAATCACTATAAAATGAGTGATAAAAAGAACATAGATCGATTGTTTCAGGAAAAATTTAAGGATTTTAATCCAATTCCTGATGATCAATTATGGGAAAGAATTGAAAATGATTTAAATTCTAAAGAAGAAAAATCAAGAAAAATCATTCCTATTTGGTGGCGATTAGGAGGTATTGCCGCTGCCATCGCTTTGCTTTTGACTTTAGGTTATAATTATACTTCTATCTTCAAAAATTCTGATTCTCAGCTTCCAGAAAAAGAGGTCATAACAGATATAGAAAGCAATCAGGATAAAGAACCTACAAAAGTTGTCGTTGAGGAAAATAATATAGAAGCTACTTCGATAGATAGAGAAATTGAAAAAACCCAAAATGATACTAAAGCAATAACTACCCATATAATTAAACAGAATAAAAGCAATACAACATCTAATAAAGCCTTCAAAAAAGGAGAAAATATTACAAATACAAATGCCTTAACTTCTGAAAATAAAAAAACACTACTAAAAAAAGATATCAGCCCAGATACAAATACCACCATTCCAAAAGAGAATACAGTTGTCGCTCTTGATTTAAAAAAAGATCAACCCGTTAAGGAGGATTTAAAAAATATAGATAAAAAAAAGGGGCTTATAAAAAAAGAGAGTCAGACTGATATTGCATCTATAGAATCAGAAAAGAAAAAATCAGGAAAAGAAAAGCAATCTATTTTCGATGCAATTAAAGAAAAAGAAGTGCTTACACAGGAAATTGATGTTGAAAAAATAAATAGATGGAGTCTCCAGCCCAATGTTGCCCCTGTATATTTTAGCTCAATAACCAATGGGTCTCCCATAGGTGCTCAATTTGAAAATAACGCAAAATCTGGAAATGTAAATTTAAGTTATGGTATTAATGTTTCTTATAAAGTTTCAAAACGTTTAAGCATACGTTCTGGTTTAAACAAAGTTAATTATGGCTATAATACAAATGACATTACAGTTACTTCTTCTGCACAGACAGTTCAAGCAGTAAGTAATATTAATTTTAGTAATAATGCTTCTAACATCGCTATTAACCCTACTCCTAATATAGCCAGAGTGCAATCATTACAACAAAATTTAGATGTGTTTTCGTTATCTACAGTGCCTGAGATTGATGGTGTTTTAACACAGGAGTTTGGGTATTTAGAAGTTCCTTTAGAATTAGAATACCGTCTTATAGATAAGAAATTTGGAGTGAATTTAATTGGTGGTATAAGTTCACTGTTTTTAACCGATAACTCCATACTAGTAGATGCTGAAAACTTTACTGCAGAAATAGGAGAAGCAACTAATTTAAGCAGTACCAACTTTAGTACAAATATTGGTATTGGAGTAGATTATAAAATATCGGAAAAAGTTCAAATTAATGTAGAGCCTGTTTTTAAGTATCAATTGAATACGTTTTCTAGTGATGCTGGAGGATTTAGACCCTATTCGTTAGGTGTTTACACAGGTTTTAACATTAAGTTTTAGGTTTTTAGTTGGTTAGGTATCGTTGTAATATCAGAGCAATGATGAAAAAAGGTCACTTAGGTGGCCTTTATTTTTTATCAAAGCTTTTCAATTGATCTTCTATGGTAGTTCTGGCTAGCTCTTTTAATCTAGTTTTATCTTTTAATCCTATCCCTTCTGTTTTAATAAATTGATGAACAATTGCTCTCATTTTACCAATACTACCTTTAAAAAAAATAAAGGGAAATCGTTTTTTATTATCTATAAATGTCATAGGTACTATTGGTATTTGACATTCAATAGCTAACCGAAAAGCGCCGTCTTTAAAAGTATCTAAAAATACATTCTCATTAGGAACTCCCCCTTCGGGAAAAATACAAATACTTAAACCTTGGTCTAATCGTGATAATGCTTGCTTGTAAACTGCAGTTCTACTTTTAACACTGTTTCTATCTACTAAAATGCAAACTCTTTTATAAAAAAACCCAAAGACAGGCATTTTAGCCAATTCTTTTTTTCCAACAAAAACAAATGGGTTTTTAGACGCTTTAAGCATTAGCATGATGTCTGTCATACTGGTATGATTTGCAATAAGCATGTAACTTTTTCCTTTTTCTATTTCTTCTTCAAATTTAATTTTTGGGGAAAATCCCATTCCATATAATATAATATTTGCCCAAATATTTCTAGCCATCCAGAAAAATTGCGGATAAAAACGTTCTTTTGATGAGAAAAGAAGTAGTAAAGGAAATAATATAACAATAGGTACAGCGACTAAAATGTAGAACCAAATTCTCCAAATAATAAAAAAAAGGCGCTTTAAGAGAAATATCATAGAACTCATCTTGGCTTTTTATGTTTAACCGAAAATACACTAAAATTTAGCTAAATGAGGCACTTTTTGAAGATTATAGCAGTGCTACAATCAAAAAAAGTAATGAAATATAGATGAATTTTTGCCATTTTTTAGGAAATAAAAAAAATCAAGATAAGTTCATAACATCAAAAGTAACAATTTTGCTTTATTTTTTATCAATTCTTTTACCTTTGTGAGGCTTTTGAAAAAAGTTATTATGGCACGAATACTAACAGGAATACAAAGTACAGGAATTCCACATTTGGGAAATTTGTTAGGAGCAATTATTCCAGCAATTGAAATGGCAAAAGATCCAGCAAATGAATCTTTTTTATTTATAGCAGACATGCATTCTTTAACGCAAATTAAAGATGGGAAACAATTACGAGAAAATACCTATGCAACTGCTGCTGCTTGGTTGGCTTGTGGCTTAGATGTTGAAAAAACCGTTTTTTATCGTCAAAGTGATATTCCACAGGTAACAGAACTTGCTTGGTATCTCAATTGTTTCTTTCCATACCAACGTCTCACCCTTGCGCACTCTTTTAAAGACAAAGCAGATCGATTAGCAGATATTAATGCCGGTTTATTTACATATCCTGTTTTAATGGCTGCAGACATTCTATTGTATGATGCTCATATTGTACCTGTGGGAAAAGATCAATTACAACATTTGGAAATGACTCGAGATATGGCTTCTCGTTTTCATGCGCAAATGGGAGAAGTTTTTGTGCTTCCTGAAGCCAAAGTTCAAGAAGAGACTATGTATGTTCCTGGTACAGATGGCCAGAAAATGAGTAAAAGCAAAGGCAATCTTATCAATCTCTTTTTACCAGATAAAAAACTTCGTAAGCAAGTGATGGGTATTGAAACAGATAGTATTCCTATGGAAGCTCCTAAAGATTGGAAATCATGCAATGTATTTGCTATCTATAAATTAATAGCATCTCCAAAAGAAATTGATGCTATGAAAGCTAATTATGAAGGTGGAAATTATGGGTATGGTCATGCTAAACAAGCATTGTATGAAATACTTATTTCTCGTTTTTCTGAAGAAAGAGAGCGTTTTAATTATTATATGAATCATCTTGAAGAAATTGATAAAGCATTGGAAATAGGTGCTCAAAAAGCTAGAAATATTGCCAATGATGTTTTAAGTAGGGTACGAACAAAATTAGGATATTAAATAATTTCAAAAAGCTTCCCTTGTAATGGTTTTATAACTCCTTTTAGTTCCATTAAAATTAGGTTTTATTTATATAGATGAATATACACCAAAGCGTATTCTCTGTTTTTCCTAATTTTTATCTATTTTTCGTTTATAAAATGAATCCCAAAAAGATTTATTGTAATCAACTCTGTATAATGAATTCTCTTTTTTATCGTTGTATTCGTAATATTCAATCTCTTCTACGTCCTTCAATTCAAAATCAAATAAACGAGAGTCTCTTTCTATTACTTCATATTTTTTATTTCCTTTTTTGTCTAAAGTTTCATTATATGTACGATTAAAATATTTTGTTGCATAATATCTATCATTTCCCAAAATATTAGAATAATAACATATGTTTTCTTCTTTGATAGTTGTTTGAATTACATTTTTATAACTTTCATAAATGGTTCTATAACTCTCGTCAAAATATTTTTTTATTTCGCTTTCAGTCAAAGTTGTTTCCCAATTTTCGATAACTTTTAATAGAGCAAAATTTTCTTTGCTTATGTATATTTCTCCAGAATATTTCGTAGGATAGCGTCTATTAGTATAATTTGATTTATTTCTTTCAGTTTGAAAAGATATTATATATTGACTATCATCATCAGAGTTATTAAGCTTTACGAAGTTTAACTTAAATTTAGCGTATTTTCTTTTATGTAAAATACTAGCATAACGAATAGCATCTTCACGGTAAGCAAACAGTTGAGCAGACGTCTGATATCTCTTAGAATTATTATTTTCATTCCATTTAACTTGTTCTATTCTACTAGTAACTGTATAAGGGGATAAATAACCATCATCATAATCTTTAGTAATAAATTCTAAATCCAATTCAGTAGCATCATCCTTATTAACAAGTACTTTTGCATATCTTTGAAAATTAAAAGGTTCTACTGGATGATTTATTTTCTTATTTAAAATTGCTTTTTTTAATACTGTAGCTGGTGATAAATATCCTGTAACAACAACCTCTTCTAATACCTCAAATTTAGGCTCTAAATATACTTTACTATGTAACTCTTTCAATAAAAATGTTTCAGTTTTATAGCCCACAGATGAAATAGATATAGAGGCTTTTTGTAACATCTCTGTTTCAACAGGCAATTCATAAGATCCTCTTTCATCTGCTACTCGATAAATTTCTTCTTCTTTTAATATTAAATTAGCAAAAGATATCGGTTCATTACTCTCTTTGTCTATGATTTGACCTTTAAGAATGATTTTTTGTTTTGTTTCAGTTTTTTTTATCCTTTCTTCTAAATTTAATTTTTTATTAGAAATCTTAACGCTTCCTATCTCTTTTTTTGGATGTGTTGCGTTTTGTATGTATATATAACCATCATGCAATTCATCTAATCTTGCTTCTGTAAAATCGATAAAGTTCAACAGTCGAGTATTTTTTGTTGATTTCATCTTTTCTTGATTTGATGTTATAAATAAGTAAGGCTTATTAGTTTTCAATAATTCTTCTTCAAAGGAATTATTTTTAATGGGTGTACTATGCCATTTTTTAGTATTTGTATCTAAAAGTGAATCGTTTGAGTGAATTGTTGCTAAACTATATACTTTGCTTTTTAATTCTTTCTTAATATAAGAACCCATTGAAATAAATTCTTTAGCAACAGGTTTTTTTATACTTGAATTATTATTTATGATATGTATGTTATCCGCCCAACAGATAATTTTTTCATTTGGATTTCTGTTGATATAACTTAATAAATTATCCGCCATTTGTTTGTCTCTAATATTATCATTTTTATTTCCAAAATCTGTAGTTAAAATTTCTTCTTTATTGTAGTATGCATCTTCAGAATTAGCTAACAGATTTTTAGAGAATTGCTTCCAATAATAGTTTGTTTCGTTTGATGGTAAATCTTTTATTTCTTTAATAATTCTTTTCAATTCTTTTTCATAAGTAGGGTAGTTAATATCATCTTCTTCTACAATTACATTTTCTAAAACTTCTTCAATAACAATTCCTAAATCATCTTCATTTAATTGTAGTTTTATATTTTGAATCTTTAGATATTTAAAAAAATCTTCTGTGAATTTTGATGCATTGTTAACTTGAGAATCAAAACCTATAACTTTTAAATTATTTTTTTCTATATAGTTTACTAATCTCTGAAATTCTTGTGAATCTGACCAAACGCCCCATATAGAGTTATTAAATTCTTTCTTACTAAAACCAGTTTTATTCATTCTCCAAATATCATACATAGAAGATTCCATAGCAATAGTAGTATAGCCTAACTCTTTATGTAGATATTCAATAACCCTTGCTTTCATCTCAAATATGTTTCCATACATATGAGTGATTTCACCAAGCATTAAAAGTTGTTTTCCTTTTAATTCTTCTTTTAGAAATAATAAATCATCATATTCTGTAGTTTCAGGTGATAATAATTCTATGGTTTCCAGTTCTTGAGATTGAACAAATATTGTAAATAAGGCGCAAATAAAAGTAAGTTTTATCTTCATAAAAATTATTTTTTATATATTTTTTTTCGTCTCTTTAAAGATATTGATTTATTTAATTAATGAAAAATCCTACTTGTTAATTTTAGAAATAGACAGGCGAAGTTTAACTATTATTTTAGATATTTATATTAATAAATCGAATAGAGTATCGTATTTTCAACTATACGAATCTTTATCTTCTAATAACTCATCAATAAATAAAACTATATCATCTATACTATAGATATTCGGAATCATATAACCGTAAATTAATAATGCAGGCGTATGATTTATTTCAGATTTAACACACCATTGATGTTGTTTGCGTAAAATATCATCTATTTTGTTTAAATTAATAGTTGTTTCATGATATTTCTCAAGCCATTTACCTTCATTTGAAATCTGATACCATTCTTCTATTGCTTTCTCCATTTTTCCTTTACTACCATATAATTGAATATTCATCATATTTCTATAAATAGATTTATCTAAATCTGTTTCGTCATTAATATCTATATTAAAAATAATATCCCAACTAATATTCTTTTGTGATTTATTTGATAGTATATTTAACTTCTCTGACAAATCCTTACAGTGTTCGCAAAATGGATCTGTAATTAGTGTGAAATTTAGATGCTTTTCATATTTATTTAAATTTATAAAATCATGTTCAGTATCAAATCTTTTTCCATTTTTCAAAATAATTTTAAAAGTATTATAATTATTTAGCAGCCTATTTCTAGTTATATCTTTATTTATAAATTCTTTATTTATAATAAGAAGATTTTTCGAAAATTTCCAAATAAAATGTACAATAAAAAATACTACTATATTGAAAAGAATAAAATAAAAATGTGATCGTATAACTATGTTTAAATTTTCATATACAAGAGAAATATATATAAACTCTAAAATTAAAACTCCCATAATTCCTAAACATAATGGACACCAATGTCGAACAACAAATTTTTGATAATAAAGTGATGGGATAATAAAAAGAGGGCTGATGAGCAAGATTAAATATTGAAGCTTAAAAAAAAGAGTGGAAGTGTTAAATATTGAAGCTATTATTAGTAAAATGAGTTGTGATAAAAAAAATACAAAACTTAAATCAGCAAAATCTAATAATTTAAACAGTTTCCATTTTTTTGAACTAATAACAGCTTTACAATCTAATACCTTTGAAATTTTACATATTTTTTCTTGAATAGAACTGTGAAAATTAAAAATATCTTTCAATGAAAAGATAGATAATATAATTCCAAATATAGATAGCAAGTAAAAACCAAGAATAAATAAATTAAAACTTGAAGTAAAAATTAGCAGTAATGAAGTCAATGAGATTATTATGAATTTAAGGGCAATCTTTTTAATCCATTTTTTCTTTAACTTTTTATTCTCCCCTAAAATTAAGGCAATATTACTCCAATATTTTTCAATAGTGTCTACAGATGAATTAATAGAATTAATTTTATATAAACGATTTTCACATTCAACTAAAGCCAATCGAGTATTTCCGTTGTTATTTTTAAAAGGTGCAATGAAAAATTTATTTGAATCGCCTACTTCATGAATAGAATCTGCTTGATATATTCCATGTTCAATGTTAAAATAATCTAATGTATTACTTATTGCAATAAGTTGTGGGTATTCTGGATGTGATTTTAAAGAGTGTAAGAAAGCATGTTTATCAATTAATAAACGTTTCTTTTTAAAAAGTTTAAACATTATCAACGAGACTTCAATATTATTCATAGAAGTAGCTATTCTTAATTTTAAAATAATTTTTTATTATTATTTCGAACATACGATTAGTATGAAATACTTTAGATGATTAATAAAGTTAAGATAAATGATTCTTAATACGTTTTGGTTATTGATTTTTTAACTTTTTAAAATGTAATAGGGTTTATTATATATCTATATTTTCTAATAGAGTAGAAAAAAATCGCTCCAATCATATCTATCATAGTTTAGAGAAAGAAGAACTAAACCTGTTCCGGTAAGCCCTGACAACATAGAACAAGTATCCAAAGTATAACTGCCTCCTTTGTCTTGTTTATATGAAGGGTAATAAATATCATCTTCGATACTTAACTGCATTTTTAAATTATTAACCAATTCACCTTTCCAATAATTAATACGTTTTTCGACTACATCGTTGTTTAAGAATTTATTAATTTTAGATAATGTATATACAATTCCTGAAATACCATGACAAAAAGCCGTATCAAAAAAGAAGTTTTCCTCAAAGTGGTCTATTGAAGAATTACTAATTCTTCTGTCTATAATACTATTTACAACCTTAATTGCTTGAGTTTTCACATCTTCTTTTTCTAATATTTCAGCAGAATACAACAAAGCATAAGCAATTCCTAAATCACCGTTGCACCAAGCTAATCGGGAGTCGGTATTTTTGTGTTGCTCTGAATAATCACTGGGAAAATAACTACTGCATGTATTCTTATTTTTAAAGCTCAAAAGGCTTTTAATAACACCTTCAATAAGTAAATCTATTTTTTGGTTTTTATAACCTTCTTTTTTTAATTTTGAAAGAAAGACAAGTACAGAAGAAACCCCATGAGCTAAGCCTAAATTCACAAGGCTTTTTTTATTTTCAAAAAAGGAATCATACCAATAAATTCCTCTTTCATTTTCTTCTTTGTTATCAAAAAGTGAATCGACAAATTGATTCACATAAAATATAGTTTCTTCGTTATTTTGATTCTTTGAATTAAGTAGGAAATTAAGCTTATTCAAACTACCATGTAAAACGTCAAAGTTATTCTCCTTAATATCTATTTTCAATGATTGTAACAAATGCGGTCTTAAATCATCTATAAGTGATTCGTCAGGAATTATATTACAACTATTTAAATAACTAACAACCCAAAATAATCCTTCAAATCCTTCTAGAAAGCCCATAGATAATTCTTTTGAAGGAAACACTTCGATTGCCTTATTTAATAATTCAAGTGCTTTAGTTTTATATTTTTCTTCTTTAGAATACTTGTAAAGAGTAGCTTCAAAAATTAACACTCCTAGATCTTCTTCAATGGTAGGCATGTTCATATTAATTGCTATATCATACAGCATTGATTCTATTTTAAGTATTTCTTTTTCCATAATTATAATGATAACTGTTCTAACTAACTTGACTTGGCTATAGATTCTTGTTATAAAATGCTTAGTATACGTCTGAAATACTACTCATTCTTATTTATATTATATTTATTAAAAAAGAGACTCTATCTAAACTTGTAGATAGGGTCTCTTTTTTAAATATATCTATATTTTCTATAACTTTGGAAGTGGAATAGAAACAAATCCGTCTATTTGTCCACCACCACAACATGTCTTCGTTTTTCTTGACCCTCTAGCACAACTAGCTAGACAAAAGCCTACAGAAATACTTCCTCCTCCATTAATACCATCCATTTCTACTCTGTCCATTTGAGAAACAGTTTTTTTGTTTAAATTTAATTTTTTCATCTTTTATACTTTAAAATTTTATACCTACTCTTTTAAAGGATTTTCAGTATACTCCTATTCTTGAAATAAGCCGCTATCTTTGTATAATGATTTATTTTAACAGTTTAATATTTAGTAACTGAAGATATACACTAATAATATTAAATGTAAACTACGGCTTGTTTTATTGAGAAACTTTATTTCTTAAGAGATGTGAGATAAAATCACTTCATCATTACCGCAACATGTCTTTGTTTTTCTTGATCCTCTTTTACAACTTGCAATACAAAAACTAAAATCACCACCATTGATACCATCCATTTCTACTCTATCCATTTGAGAAACGGTTTTTTTGTTTAAATTTAATTTTTTCATCTTTTTATATTTTAATTTTAACACCTACTCTTTAAAGGATTTTTGGCATACTCCTATTACTACAAATATTATCTTATTTATATATATATAAAGTCTAATATACATCATTTTTTTGTAATAAAAAAACCACAATTTATTTATTGTAGTTTTTCAATAATTATTATTAACTACAGAGATAAGATTAACTTTTATTTAATTTCTTGTAAAAGTTTATGATAGATTATTATGCTAGATTACCTTTGGAGATTTTTGTTATTTTCCTGAGCAACCTTACTTCTATAATATTGATGTAACAAATAGTATACTACCCATTCATTCATTCGTTGTCTTGAACTAAAAAGCCGATTATAATGCATATGTATATAACCATTAAGAGCACTATACATAGTGTCTTCAGTTAATGATTTATCATCTTTGTTTTTTTTTCTTATTTTTTCTATTACAGATTTAAATTTAGTTTGGTGATCTAATAACAAAGGCATTAGTTCTTCTTCTCCATTTTCAATTAAGCTCACAATTTTTGGTCGATACGTCCTAAATTTTGCAGACAGCTGTTTATTAATACTTGAGTTAACTCCCATTTCATTTCCAAAGGAATTTTTAAGAGACTCAAATAAATTACGTTTAGATATCAAATTTGCTCCCCAATCATTCAATATAAAATCGATAGCCTTCATTCCCCAAAGCCATCTTTTTTCTGGTTGATCTTCACAATTTTTTAAGATGTTTACAATTAATTCACTATTGTAAAAAAATAAACTTTCAAAGTGATCTATTGTATTTTTGCCGTATCGTTCCAATTCTCTTTTATAGGTTCCAACAACTATTTCACTTAATAACCTTTCTTTTATTAAAGGTTCCATAGTCCTGTTGATATACTGAATTATTGGGTAAAGATCTCTCTCTACATCTATCATATGGAATCTTATTCGAATATGTCTATCAGGGTCATTATAATTTATAAAAAACCACTTATCAATTACATTATCATTTAACAACTGATCTGCTAGCGGTTTAATTTTTGAGATTAAAAACTGTTCTGAGGTTTTAGACCCCATATATAATTTATAATAAATCCATTTGCTGCCTAAAGTAAAATATCTTTTCGGGTTACTCATACTAATTCTCTATTTCTGTGGTAAGCTAATATTAATTCATTAGTAAAAGGTTTATTTTTTGATTTCACCAAGGCCTTTTTAGGGTTGAAAATGTTTTCTGTTAGTATAATTTGTAATTTATTTTTAATTGTTTTCGAAAACATCTCGACAGACATATCATGATTGAAATCTATGGCTAATTCGTTATCTCCATCTTTTAAAAGTACCTGTGAGGGGATTTTATTTTTTATTTTCCAATTATTTAGCGATTCTCTGTTACTAATTATATGTTTAATAACATCTTGCTTTACTATCCAAGTAGCTAAAGAAAGTACTATTCCTTTGAAAGTAACTCTAGGAAAGTATTCATGCAAAACATATAAATTCCCCCATGAGAAAGAAAGATTACTTCTTATATTCTGATATTGTAAATCACATAAAAAGTAATATATTGGTAAACCATTTCCTGAATAATTATGAGCTGTCGCCATTCTAGGCAGTACTCTTTTGTTGTGAGATTTTGAACGCAAAAAAATTTCCTCATTTTTAACAGAAATTAAAAGATCATCAATATTAATTTGATTCTCGGAAGGAAGATTACTCTTCGCTAAATACGGAATTTCATATTTTCTTAATTGAGGTCTATAGAGGATATTACCAGCTCTTTTTTCTGGTAAATGTAAAATTTCAGCATATATACTTTCTTCGTTGTTAGATTCTTCAACTTCTATAATCTTTTTCACAAAGGAGTTTATTTGTGAATCTAAATGACAAAAACGACCTAGCAAATACGTTGCAGTAGCACCCCCTATAGAGTTTAATTGAATTAGTTCTCTTTCTTGATCTACTTCAAGCATGTTAGCCATTACTGAAAGTGTATCCGGTAAGTTATTCCAATTTTCTTCAAAATCTTTAACGTCCTCATCTGTAAATTGAATTTCTGTATTTCCTTCTTTTAAGGCACTAAGTAACTTCTGATTTAATAATTGATCTTTTTTATTCCATTTAATTTCATTAATACTTAAACTATCACTAACTTTTCTAACAAACATATTTAAATCATCTATCAATGGTGATATGTCAGAGGCATCGTTTTTATTGACAGGATATCCAATACCAGATTCTACGTCTAAAGCTAAAGCTAATGGGATTTCTTCATCTTCATATTTATTGTAAAAAGCAGTTTTAAATTCATCTAATTCTTTATTTTGCTCTATGAAGTTAAGTTTATTTAAAAAACCTAAACATGAATTAATTTTACTGAGAACTGTTCTACGAATTGTATTTTTATTAAAGGAAATATGTAAGTCTGTTTGCAGAAGATATTTTTTATCATAATTTGTATTTAATGGTTCTAGCGTCTTAGCAAGATCATCATAAAGTATGAAGCCTTCTCCAATAGGTTTATTATTTATCTTCTTTAAAATAGCATTGATATTAGAAAAAGGTTTATGAAGTTCATTCATTGATAATTTTTTAATTAACACATCAAAATAACCTTCACCAGTTACAGATGGAGATATAGAACTAATAAGAATCTGACTATCAATAAGTTCGTGAACAAAGTTAATAGCTGCATCAAAAGGAATCTCATTATCCATTTCTAAAATTAACGCAGCCAATTTATCAATTTTAGTTCCTTTTTTTGAAGAAGATAATATATTTTCTATAAAATCTGAAAAATCAATAGATACTGTAAAATGTCTTCTAAAAGTTTTTTCATATCTGTATTCTATGTATCGTAAATTTTCAGATATCCTGTAAAGAGTTGTGTTTTTATAATACAATAAATTTTCACGTACTTTTCTATTATTATCTATATTTTGAGCAAGTTCACATAAAAAATTCATATCCAAACGTGTCAATCTTTTGTGTTTTTCTATAGAATCAATTTCTATATTATTTTCATTAGAAAATTCTCCTATGGCACAACCGCTAAATAATCCAAAAGGAGTACATCTATTACTCATTCGTAATAAATATTTCAATAATGTATGTGTAAGCTTATCTTTATCCTTAACAGAGAAACCATTAATCATTTTCTGCATTTCATTATGTAATTCTGGAGATGCAATATAAATTGCTTCAGAGACATGATCTTTTTTACACAATTCTATTAATTCCTTATATGTTAAGTTAGATACTTCCGAATTTGATAGCAAAGGAGTTCTTATTAAGTAACTATTAAATGGTAAATATTTAGGTGTTTTCTTCATATATTTTTTGAAATTTATATAATAGTGTTTATTGTTTGTATCTATACACCACTTTTCCAAATCTATCTTTAGAGTTAAATGTTCTATCCAAGAATAGATTTTCTTGCCCTTCTGTAAATACGCTATCTATAATAATATCAAGCTTACCATTATTTAAATCTTCTAAAGCTTCCAAACCATCTTCTTCTAAACCTATACAATTACCAATTATTGATATATTTTTAACCAAAGCTTTTGTTAAAATATCACTAAACTTATTACCTCTATATTTATATTTTCCATTATCAAAATCAGGATATTGATTATATAATCCACACGTAATATATTTTGAATCCATACTTAAAAAATCAATCACCCTAGGTAAGTAAATATCAAAAAAAGGATCAATAACAGCATCAAAATCTCCAATTTGATCTATCTTATTTTCAATAACTTCATCGTCATCATATCTATCCAAACTATGATTGATTACTAAAACATCTTTAACACCCATTTGAAGAAGTATTTCTTTATTTTTAGAGCTGGACGTCATGGCATAAACATCTACTGGATGCTTCTTTAATGCCTTAATAACCATTAATGATGTATTTGAATTGGCAGCAGTTACTAAAATTTTTGCTCCTGGCTTCACAACTTTTCTTATCATACTGTATGATGTAAATCCAGCAATTGAAAACCCAGCTAGTACCTCATCGGGAATATTATATTTTTCTGGAATTTTTATTAATTTATTAGCTTTAAAACCTTCTATTCTTGAAGAGGCATAATTTGAAGGGATACCAGGTTTATAATCTTTTTTATAAGAAGGATAAGATACATTAGGAATCACTTTATCTCCAATACTAAAACCTTTTACATTGTTTCCGATATTAATTACTTCACCAACAAAATCAGAACCTATGTATGTAAAGTGCAAATCGCCTTTTAAAACTTCGTCTTTTATAAATTTATCACTTCTTAGTAAAATAGTTTTATCTCTGTAATTACAAGAAAATGCAATTTTCTTAACCAAAACCATATCATCTGGAGTAGGGCAATCTTTTAAAATTAAATCTGGTTCTTCAATAATACCTGTATTAACATTACAATTTTCTATAATAAATTCATTCATATCATTAATACCTTCATAAACTTCCATCTCTTTTGGGAAAACAGCTACACTTTTCATATTTTACGTTGGTTAAATTTTTTATTTAAAAATAATTAATAAAGTTAAGAAAATCTTTCAATAAAGATATTTTTATTTTTCTTTCTTTATAAGAAAAAACTACATTTTTTTGTATACGTTATTGACTATTCATTAAAACAATAAAAGTTTTTTATGAATATTATTATAATAATAATTTTTAAAATGAAAACTTGACTTATAGGTAGGTGTTATCTTTTTAATTAAATTATTTGTAGAATAAGAAAACACAAAAAGTAATACGTAAATGTATAAATAATTTTAATTTAATTGCTTTTTTAAAATATATTGAATTATTTAGCAATTAAGTTAAAAAAAATCTGTCATACAAAATATATAATTAAAAAAATTCTGTCATATAAAGTTTATAAAAATAGAAGTTTTTTAATATTTATTGCATATCATAACAGTGATAATATTATTAAAAACATATGGAGAAATTTCCATTTTACAAACAAAGAGAGGCCAAAGATTGTGGCCCTACTTGTTTAAAGATAGTTGCAGGGTACTATAAAAAAATTATTCCCATTGAACTATTAAGGAAATTAAGTGAAAATACAAGAAAAGGAAGTAGTTTGTTGGGGCTTAGTGACGCTTCTGAAAAAATTGGCTTTCGAAGCATGGGAGTGAAATTATCTGTCGATGATTTAAAAGCCATGAATTTGCCTTGCATTTTACATTGGAATAAAAATCATTATGTCGTGCTATATCAGATTAAAAACGATACTTATTATATATCCGATCCTGCGCACGGTTTATTAAAATACGATCAGAAAGAGTTTTTAAATTTTTGGATTGGCTCTGAGTCTAACGAAAACACTAAAGATGGTTTAGCTTTATTATTAGAAGCTACTCCAAAATTATTTGAATCAAGTTTTGAAAATGATAAAGTTAATTTTGGGTTCTCTTTTATTTCAAAATATTTATTTCAATATAAATCTTTTATCTGGCAATTAATTATTGGTTTAATTGCTGTTAGTTTATTACAGTTAATATTTCCTTTTTTAACTCAAAGTGTTGTTGATGTTGGTATTAAAAATCTAGATATTCATTTTATTTATCTCATCCTTTTTGCACAATTAAGTTTATTTATTGGAAGGACTGCTGTTGAAGTCATTCGAAGTTGGATATTGCTTCATCTAAGTACTCGTATAAATATATCGCTGATATCTGATTTTTTTGTAAAACTAATGAGTATCCCTATTTCTTACTTTGATACTCGAATAACTGGAGACATTCTTCAAAGAATTAACGATCATGAGAGAATAGAACGAATTCTTACAAATTCTTCATTAAACGTTTTATTTTCAATGATAACTCTTATTATCTTTAGTTTTGTCTTGGCATATTACAATTTGACAATATTTGGGGTATTTATACTAGGAAGTATTCTTTATTTTCTATGGATTATAATCTTCCTAAAAAAGCGTAAAGACATAGATTATAAAAGATTTTCTCACGTAAGCCAAGAACAAAGTAAAGTGATTGAGCTTATTAATGGAATGCAAGAAATTAAATTGCATAATGCTGAAAAGAAAAAACGTTGGTCTTGGGAATACCTTCAAGCTAAATTATTTAAAGTATCCATCGAGGGGCTTGCTTTAGAACAATATCAAAATGTTGGTTCTCAATTTATTAATGAAGCTAAAAATATCCTTATAACTTTTTTAGCTGCAAAATTTGTTATAGAAGGAGAAATTACTTTAGGGATGATGCTCGCTATTACTTATATAGTTGGCCAACTTAATTCTCCTATTGCTCAATTCATTAATTTTATTCGTGAGTTACAAGATGCAAGAATTTCTTTAGACAGGTTATCTGAAATACACAATAAAAAGGATGAAGAAGGTCTGTCAGATCAAAAAATAACAAAATTTTCTGATGATCTTGATTTTCAATTGTCTAATGTTTCCTTCAGATATATAGGTTCTGAACAGACAATACTTAAGGATCTAGATTTATTAATTCCTGCAAATAAAATTACTGCAATTGTAGGTGTAAGTGGCAGTGGAAAAACAACCCTTATGAAATTGCTCTTAAAGTTTTATGAGCCAAACAAAGGAGGCATAAAATATGGAAATCACAATCTAAATAATATATCTCAATATAAATGGCGAGAAAAGTCTGGTGTCGTAATGCAAGAAGGATATATTTTTAGCGATACTATAGCAGATAATATAGCTGTTGGGGAAAATTATATAGATAAAGATAGATTAGCACATGCAGTTGATGTTGCTAATATTAGAGAATTTATTGAAGCTTTGCCTTTATCATACAATACAAAGATAGGAATGGAAGGTGTTGGATTGAGTACAGGCCAAAAACAACGCCTGCTTATAGCTCGAGCGGTTTATAAAAACCCTAATTTCTTATTTTTTGATGAAGCTACTTCAGCTCTAGATGCTAATAATGAAAAAATAATTATGGAAAAACTCAATACTTTTTTTCATAATAAAACAGTAGTAGTAATTGCACATCGTCTAAGTACAGTAAAAAATGCACATCAAATTGTTGTTTTAGATAGTGGAAAAATAGTAGAAGTAGGAAACCATGAAACATTGGTCAAGAAAAAAGGAAATTATTATCATTTAGTAAAAAATCAATTAGAACTTGGTAAATAATTATGTCGAAAAACACTTTGGACAAAATAGAATTGCGCAGTGAGGAAGTACAAGAAATACTTACTAAAGTCCCGCATTGGATGATACGATACGGAAGTATTGTTTTTTTATCATTAATTGTAATGTTATTATGTATTTCTTGGTTTGTAAAATATCCCGACATAATTGTTTCCGAAGCATTAATCACTACTCAAATACCTCCTCAAAAAGAATTTGCAAAAACTACTGGAAAGTTAAGTTCTATTTTAATTATAGATAATCAGAAAGTTACAATAGATCAACCTTTAGCTATCATTGAAAATACTGCCAATTTTAAAGATGTATTTAAGCTAAAATCAATCATAGATACCATCAAGTTTAGTAATAAATATTTCCATTTCCCTATTGATAGTTTACCTATTTTATTTTTAGGAAATATTGATTCTCAATATGCATTATTTGAAAATAATTATATTCAATATAAGCTTAACAGAGAGTACCAACCATTTTCAAATGAGGTATTAGCCAATAAATATTCAATTTCAGAATTGAATAGACAGTTAAAGAATCTTAAATCTCAAAAAGAAATTAGCAAAACAGAATTAAATTTTAGTGAGAAAGATTTAAACAGAACCAAAATTCTTTTTGATAAAGGCGTTATATCTGCACAAGATTATGAAAATAAACAATTAGAATTTGCTAGAGCGAAAAGAAATCATGAAAATTTTGAATCTAGTATTTCTCAAATAAAAGAAGCAATAATTAGTTCTCAACGAACTTCAAAAGGAACCGAGATAAATAAAATTAGAGAAGAGACGAGTTTACTTAAAAACGTAGTTCAATCCTTTAATCAGCTTAAAAAAAGTATTAAAGATTGGGAAAATCAATATATTTTAAAATCTAATATAAATGGAAAAGTTTCTTTTTTAAATTATTGGAGCGTAAATCAAACGGTAAGTCAAGGTGATTTAGTGTTCACAATAATTCCTGATGAAGGATCATCTCTTGTAGCTAAATTAAAAGCTCCTGCTCTTAATTCTGGAAAAATAAAAATAGGACAAAATGTAAATATTAAATTAGAAAATTACCCTGAAACTGAATTTGGTACATTAAGTGGGAATATTAAAAATATCTCTTTATTTCCTGATAAAGATGGATTGTATCTTATTGATGTTAATCTTCCTGAAAAACTCATAACTTCTTATAAAAAAGAAATAGATTTTAAACAAGAGATGGGTGGAGTAGCAGAGATTATTACTGAAGATTTACGATTAATTGAACGTTTTTTCTATCAATTAAAAAAAGCGATTAGTCGTAAAAAATCTTAAAGAAAAGATGTTAAATCACTTCAAAAAGTTTTCCTTGTAATGGCTTGATAACTCCTTTTAGTTCCATTTGCAATAATATGCTTGCAGCTTTGTGTATGGGGATATTACATTCTAAAGCTATGTTATCTAGCAAAGCTTTATCTGTGGTTTTTAAAAAATTAAATATTCTTTTTTCTATTTCATCTAAAGTTACAAATAGTTGTTTTTGGATATTTTTTTTCTTTGGTTGTGTTTCTAAATCCCATCCTAAAATATAAATAAGATCTGCTGCAGAGGTAAGCATATGTGCTTTTTGTGTTTTAATTAGGTTATTACATCCTACACTGTAGAGATCATTTGCTCTTCCTGGTACTGCAAAGACTTCTTTGTTATAAGAAGAAGCTATATCTGCAGTTACCAGGCTTCCTCCTTTTTCTGCAGATTCTATGACAATGGTTGCTTCTGAAAGGCCTGCAATAATTCGATTTCTTTTTAAAAAATTTTGACGTTCTGGTCTACTTGAACTCCAGAACTCTGTGAGAAACCCTCCATTTTTTTCTACTTGCTTTGTATATTTTTCATGTGTTTTGGGATATATTTGATTTAAACCATGCGCTAAGCAACCAATAGTCTGAAGATTATTATTTAATGCTGCTTTTTGAGCTGTTATATCTACTCCATAAGCAAAACCGCTTATAATAACCGGATTTAAAGGAGCAATATCATTTATTAATTTCTCGCAAAAAGCAGCGCCATAAGAGGTCATTTCTCTGGTACCTACAATACTAATAACTTTCTTATCTATCAAATCTATAGCTCCTTTTTTGAAAAGCAGTATGGGCGCATCTAAACAATGTTTTAGTTTGTTAGGATACGCTTCATCTTCAAAATACCAATACTTAATTTTATTTTTTTCTATATACTTTAATTCATTCTCTGCCAGTTTAAAATGAATAGCCTTATTTAAATAATTAATTGTTGCGAGACCTACTCCTTCTATTTTTAAAAGCGTTTCTTTTTTTTCTCTAAAAATAGCAAGTGGATTTCCGCAATGGGCAATAAGTCTCTTTGCTGTAATATCTCCAATTCGAGGGATATTTTGCAAGGCTAATGTTGCTAATAATTCATTTTCTGTCATATAAAGACTACAATTTAATGCAATTAACTAAAAAATTGTGTTAATAAAAACTTCTTTTTAATCTTTTCTAGCGATTAATTTTTTTTAATATTTGTGCCAATGAGGATAGAAAATTATATTAGTGACTTATTGTATCGTTATCAGTGTGTTATAGTTCCTGGTCTGGGCGCATTTCTAACACAACAGAAATCTTCTCAATTACATTCGACTACCAATGCTTTTTATCCCCCAACTAAAGAGTTATCTTTTAATGCACAATTAACTACAAATGATGGTTTATTGGGTAATTACATTTCAGATATTGAAAACATTCCTTATGAAAATGTATTAGAAAATATACAAGGAATTGTTGCTAGTTGGAAAAAACTTCTCGAGCAAAAAGAAAAGTTAGTTTTAAAAAATGTTGGCGAACTTTCATTAAATAATGAGTCTAATATTCAATTTACACCCTCACGACATTTAAATTATCTTACTTCTTCTTTTGGTTTATCTTCTTTTGTTTCTTCTGAAATAACACGAGAAGTATATAAAGAAGAGGTGATAGCAATAGAAGAGAATACGCCTTTATTATTTACTCCTGAAAGGAGAGAACCTACTCCTTATTTAAAATATGCAGCCATAGCTATATTAACTGTATCGATTGGTGCTTTTGGTTTCAAATTTTTTAAAAATCAAGAACAAAAACAATTAGAATTAGTCAATCAAAAAGTACAACAACAAGTTGAACAAACAGTACAGCAAGCTACTTTTTTTGACACAAAACCTGTTGTTTTACCTTCTATTACGCTGGATGTAAAAAAAGAAATCAAAAAATATAAAATTGTAGCAGGCGCCTTTCGAATTAAAGCTAATGCAGACAAAAAAGTTTCTTTACTCAAAAACAAAGGATATAACGCACAACGTATAGAGAAAAATAAGTACGGTTTGCATCAAGTATTGTATGCTAGTTTTTCAGACGTTAATGAATCATTAGTTTATTTGAGGAAAATTAAGGCAACTGAATCTTCTGAAGCCTGGCTTTTAGTTTCTGAATAAAATTTCTAAAAACAATCTTTATCTCTTTATTTCATACCCCATATTTAAGATATATCTTTGTCTAAAATTTATTGTGCTTTATGGAAACTAGTACACCGAGTGCTTCAAGAACTGTAATGACAGATTTAGTTTTGCCTAGCGAAACCAATCCTTTAAATAATTTATTTGGAGGAGAACTCCTAGCTCGTATGGATAGAGCTGCAAGTATTGCGGCTAGAAGACACTCTAGGCGCATTGTAGTAACTGCTTCTGTAAATCATGTTGCCTTTAATAGAGCCGTCCCTGTTGGAAGTGTGGTAACAGTAGAAGCTGCTGTTTCAAGAGCATTTAAAAGTTCTATGGAGATTTATTTAGATGTTTGGGTCGAAGATCGTGAAAATGGTAATCGAACTAAAGCTAACGAAGCTATTTATACATTTGTAGCAGTAGACGATACGGGTCGCCCTGTTCAAGTACCTTGTCTAAAACCAGAAAGTAAACTTGAAAAAGAGCGCTTTGAGGCAGCACTTAGGAGAAAACAACTAAGTTTGGTGTTGGCAGGAAAAATGAAACCTAGTGAAGCTACAGAATTAAGAGCTTTATTTCAATAAGTTTACATTCTATATACCCAGTCTTCTGGATTTAATCGATTGGTGTTTTTATAAAGAAAAAACTTCAGTTCTGTTTTCCCACTGAATCTACTGGTAAATATCTCTCCCAGTTGTTGTTTTAATGCTATTTTATCTCCTTTTTTAACATATACTTTTCCAAGGTTGTAGTAAGTAGATATGTAGTTTCCATGGCGTACTTGCACCGCTTTATTTCCTCCAGGAATGGATAGGATAGCAAGTACTTCCCCATCAAAAACTGCACGAGCTTTTGTTCCTTTTTCTGCAGCAAGAATAACTCCGTTATTAAAGTGTTTTACTTGAGGATATACAGGATCTGAATACGACCCAAAACCTCTACTCTTAATGCCTTTTTCTACAGGCCATATTAAAGCTCCTTTACTAGATTCAAAATTAGTGGCAATTGCTTTTGCCTCTGGTGTCAATACAAAAACGGAAGTATTTTTCGTGTTCCCCGCTTTTTTATTAGATTCAACGATAGCTTCTCTAATAATTTTTTCTATTTGACGATCAAGTAATACTGCTTCTTTTCTTTTTTTATCTATCTGAGATTTATACCTACTTTCATTTTTACGAATAGAAGTAAGCAATGTACGTTGCGAGCTTTTCTCTGTTTCTAATTTGCTTTGTTCTTTTCGATTTTCGTTGGTGAGCTGTTCTTTTTCTTTTCGTTGTACAATAATTCCTTTATTTAAATCTTGGAGTTCTTGTGTTTTTAATTGAATTTGCTCTCCTTGCTCTCTTCTGTAATTTGTATATTGTTTTATGTATTGTAATCGTTTGTAGGCTTGAAAAAAATTAGTAGAAGATAACAAAAACATCAACCTACTCTGTTGAGATTTACTTTTATATGATTTCACAATCATTTTAGCATAATCATCTCTCAATTGAACAAGTTCGGTTCTAAGTTCTGAAATTCTTTGGATATTTTGATTAAGCTGTCTAGTTAGAATATTTGCTTGTTGATTGGTTACTTTTATGAGTTCTCTTCTTACTCGAATTTTCTGTTCTATATCATCTACCTGATCAAGAACTGATCGTTTTTCTAAACGTTCTTTAGATAGTAACGAATTAATTTGCCCTATTTCTTCTTGTAGACGTGATCTTTTCGCTTCTAAGGCTTTTTGCTCATCAGATTGAGCATTTGTATTCAAAACAAGAAAAACTGCGAAAACAAGTGCTAAAATATGCTTATATGAGATCGACAGCTTGATCATTTTATTTCAATACAATTTCTTTATATCCTTTTGGAACTTTATATGGAAAAGATACACGTTGATTAAATTCAACACTTCTATAATTAATTTCAATCTTTACTTTTTTCTGTTCCTCTTCTGCAGTAATAACAATATTTTCTGGAAAAACTCTATCTTCAATTTTTTGATATGCACTATAATTTATACCGAGAAGTCTTCCTTCTTTGGGTTGAGAAATTTGTTGAAGTTTCATTTTGTAATTTGATGATTCTATTAAAAATAATCTTTTAAATAAATCAAAATCTTTCACAGGCTTCAACTGGTATTCATTATCAACTATAGAAGCTCTGTATTTTTCATCTTCTAAATTAAAAATAGATTGCCCTAATAACATGTTTTGAATTTTATCAAAATCTAATTCTGTTCCTAGTAAATTACTTAGATAAGAAAAATCGCCATCAAAATATTCTCTTCCCCATTTGTTATAAAAACTAACTCTAGTTGGTGTGATATAAACTTTTACAATAGATAATGGAGCACTCAACAATATTGCTTTGTCTTTTTCCATACGAAAACTAATAGTGTGTGATTGTGAGTTATCTCCGTCGTCATAACCTACTTTCATTCGTCCTCTAATCGTATTGAAATCTAGTTTATTTTTATTATGATTTTTTACAATTGTCTTTACTGGCAGTTTATTCGCAGTAGTTTTTTCTGTTATTAACTTATTAGATTTACACGAGTGTAAAAAGAAGGTAAAAGCAACAATTACTATATAAATAGTAGTTCTTAAATATGTTTTATTTTTTCTCTTTTTCATGATCCTTTCCTCTCCTTTTTTAAGTATTCATTTGCTTTTTTTGTATTTCCTAATGAAGTATAAGCATATGATAATTGTCTGTATATGTTATTTTCTAAATTAGTATTGTCTATTAAAAAATCTAAAGCCGTTTCTAAAGACGAAATAGCATTCTTATATTTTCCTGTTTTATTTTGTGCCAAACCATTTGCATAATAAAAAGAAGATTGAGAAGGATAGAGCTCTATTGCTTCTTCTGTAATCTCTATCAATTCTTCATAAGATTCGTTTTCAATTAATTCATCAATTTCTTTTTGAATTGTCTGTAAAGGATTTTTCTTAAAAGAGGTATTATTGTTGGATTCAAGAACTAAAGTCTTCTTTCTTTCTTCTTCTTTATTACTTACTAAAAGCGTTGTAAAATAAACGCGCAAATCTTTTCGTTTTTTTGAAACGCCTAATTCTTCATCCAAATCATCTAATAACATTAAAGCTTCTTTAAATTGCCTAGATCTGGCATAAATCATCATTAAATTCTCTTTGTATTTAATGTTTTTTGCTGCTAATTTTTTTGCAACTTCTATCGATTTTAGAGTATTATTCTGAATTCTATAAACTTCTAACAAAGCATCTAAATACCATATATTATCTGGCGCTGCTTCTACTGCTTTTAAAATATAATCTTCTGCTTTATAATATTGATTTAATTTCAAATAGTTTTTCCCTAATTCAAAATCTACAACTTCATTTTCAGGTTGTAGATTTTTACACTCTAGTAAGAAATTAATCGCTTTATCATAATTGTGAATCCCGCTATTTTTTAATGCCTCAAAAAAGTTTTCTTGAAACTCATCTGAATATTCTTCAAGAGAAATTTCTGCGCTCTCTTTTTCTTGAGAAATCAAATTCATTGGAGTTAAAAAAACTCCAATAAACACCATCGTTAATATGCAAAATATTCGATTCATTTAATTTATTTATATGCTAAGCAATTCAAATCTTATACCATATTGTATATTATATAGTAACTATAATATTTTTATTTTATTCTAAGACAGAATAATCTCCTATACTTATAGTAGAGAAATTTCCATTAAAAGTAGCGTGATTTCCAATCATAGCATTGTCTAAATTAGCATTTTTTATGATGGAATTTGTTTGTATTAAGCTGTTTTTAACAATTGAATCTTCTACAGTGCTATCATTCCCTATTGACACATTAGGCCCAATAGTCGTATTTTTTAATAATACGTTCTCTCCTATATAACAAGGAGGGATAATTTCTGAGTTCTCTATTTGTACCGTAGTTGCTACTAAATTCTCATTGTCATTTTGAAGAAAGCCTAGCATTCTATTGTTTGTATCAACGGTTACGTTTTTATTTCCGCAATCCATCCATTCATCTACCTCACCTGGAGCAAAAATCTTTCCTTTTCGCATCATCCCCTTAATACCGTCATTAATTTGATATTCTCCTCCGTGAATAATGTTCTGATCTAAAACAATTTGTAGTTCGTCTTTTAAAACACCTACATCTTTAAAATAATAGATTCCAATTACTGCGAGATCAGAAACAAAACTAGATGGCTTCTCTACTAGCTCAACAATTTCATTTTCCTGATTCATTTTTACAACACCAAAGGCACTAGGGTCTTCCACTTTCTTAACCCAAATAACTGCATCTGCATCTTTATTTAAATCAAAATTTGCTCTAATTAATGTGTCTGCATAGGCAATCACTGCAGGCCCAGATAATGACTCTTTAGCACACATAATTGCATGTCCTGTTCCTAAAGGTTTGTCTTGATGATAAATCGTTCCTTTTGCACCTAAATTATTAGCAATACTTACTAGATCTTTTTCTACTTGCTCTCCAAAATCTCCGATAATAAAAGCTACTTCTTCAATTTCTTGATTTAATACTTTGGCTATATCTTCTACCAAACGTTGTACTATTGGCTTTCCAGCAATTGGTATTAAGGGTTTTGGTACTGTAAGCGTATGTGGGCGAAGACGTGATCCTCTTCCGGCCATAGGTACTATTATTTTCATTGATGCATTTATTTATTATTATCGATAAAACGTACATTCTACAAATATATTTACTTTGTTCCAGTGCTTCCAAATCCACCTGCACCTCTTTCTGTTTCTGTTAATTCAGATACTTCTATAAAAGTTGCTCGCTCATGTTTTGAAATAACAAGTTGAGCAATACGTTCTCCATTTTCTACAACAAAAGGATTATTTGACAAGTTCACTAATATGACTCCTATTTCTCCTCTATAATCAGCATCTATTGTTCCAGGTGCATTTAATACTGTAACCCCTTTTTTTGCTGCCAATCCACTTCTGGGGCGCACTTGAGCTTCATATCCAACGGGTAATTCTATAAAAAGGCCTGTTTTTATAATAGTGCGCTCTAGGGGGGCTAGTGTTAATGCTTCTTCAATATTGGCTCTAAGATCCATTCCAGCTGAAGCATTAGTTTCATAATGAGGTAAAGGATGCTGAGATTTATTGATGATATTTATTTTCATTTATTAGATTATTTTTTAATAAACATGGTTTTTAAAGTAGCTTTTTCAAAGAGATATATTAATGTTAAAAATACTAAAAGTAACCCGCTTCCAATAATAATATCTCTGTCGAAAATATAGAAGGATAAGAAAGAGAAAAATGCAGAAGCTCCCAAATAAGTCCCTATTTTCTTTAGATTATATGGTATTGGATATTTTTTTTGACCAAAATAATACGATAAAAACATCATGCTTGCATAAGCTACAAGTGTTGCTATTGCTGCTCCTTTAAATTTTATTATTGGAATAAGGATAAAATTTAAAGCAAGTGTTATTATAGCTCCAAAAACAGAAATATACGCTCCAAATTTTGTTTGATCAGTAACCTTATACCATACAGATAAATTATGGTAGATCCCTAAACATAAATTAGCCATCAAAATAATAGGTACAATCCATAATGCTTTCCAATAGTTCTCTTCAGGGATTAAGATAAGTTTTAAAAAGTCTATATAAACAACTACAAAAAGAAGAATTAGAGCTCCAAAAATACTAAAGTATAAAGTAATGTTGGCATAGGTTGTTTTTGCATTCTTTTTAGCTGCTTGATTAAAGAAAAAAGGTTCTACTCCCAATTTGAATGCAGTAATAAATAAGGTCATAAAAACACCTAATTTATAGCACGCTCCATAAATCCCTACTTCTGTATCTGCTATCTCTTTTGGTAATAAATATCTCAAGAGAAGCTTATCTATTCCCTCATTAATTGAAAATGCAATACCAGCTATTAAAACAGGAAAAGCATAATAAATCATTTGCTTCCAAAGATATTTATTAAAGCTGAATTTTATTTTAAAATATAAAGGGACTAATAACAAAAAGGTAATTAAACTTGCAATTATATTAGATATAAAAATATAATGAATCTTATTATCAAAAGAGATTTTATTCCAAAATGATATTGTTTTATCTTCTATTAGTTCTGGAAGAATTAAAAAGAAAAAAAGATTAAGAGATAGGTTAATAACTACATTAAGTATTTTTATAAATGAGTACTTTACAGGGCGTTCTTTATTTCTAAACCAAGCAAAAGGAATAACAACTAAAGCATCAAAAAAAAGAATTAATATCGCGTAAACAATAAATTCTACTTGATAATCCAGCCACAATCCTAATTTATCTCTAAAAAGTAACGCTATAATTAAAAAAAAACTAGAAGAAAAAAAGACAGAAGTTAGGGCTGTTGCCCTAACTTCTGTCTTTTTTTCTGCAGTTTTATTCATAAACCTGAAAAACGCAGTTTCCATACCATAAGAAAGCAATACATTTCCTAAGATAAGATATACCATGAGGCTAATATATACTCCGTATTGTGCCTCTGCTAATTTTGTAATATACAGAGGTGTGAGTATAAGGCCTAAAATTCTTGGAAGAACTGTTGCTATTCCATAGATAAATGTATGTTTAAATAGCTTCTTTAACGCGCTCAATGAGTTAAAAGATTAGCTATTGTTTTATCAGGTTTTCTCCTTCATTTTTAGGAGTACTTAAATATGCTGCTATTTGTTTAGTTATAATATTTTCAATTTTAAAATATTTTAAACGACCCTTATGCATATAACTTAAAATAGCCTCATTATCTTTTAACTCAAAAGGGATTTTAGCTTTTTCCTCTATCTCTGGAACTTTATTCCCGTATTCTTTCTTTGAGTCTTCATCTATAATAAAATCTACTTTCTGATTTATATTTGTTTTGAATCTTCCAATATATAGACCATCTTTTCTTTTTTCTAATTCTACAAGCTTTCCGTGATAGTAAAGACCTTTCATCTCTATATTTTCTTCTATTTCAGAAATTGGAATAAATACATTAATACCAGCTCCTCCTCCTTGTACACCAGCAACCCATTTCTGAGATGATACTTCTCCTATACTAAAAGGAGTTTCTTCTTGAAGTTTTTGTGCACTTGAGCAACTTGAAAAATTTACCATAATTAAAGTGATTACTAGTATGCTTATAATTTGTTTGAGTTTTTTCATCTTGATTGTCTTTAGATTTCAAAGTTTAAATATACAAACCAAAATTGATGCCAAAAAATAAATCCCCCTGTAAATACAACTTTACAGGGGGATTAAAATTTTATTATCGTTTAATGTTTTAGTACCTCTTTAATAATTTGGCTTCGCTTAATTGTTGAGGGCTTCCGCTTTTTTTTTAATAATTTGGCTACGCCTAATTATTGAGTGCCTCCGCACCTCCAACAATTTCTAAGATTTCATTAGTAATGGCTGCTTGTCTTGCTTTGTTATAGCTTAATGTTAAAGAATCTCTTAATTCTCCAGCATTGTCTGTTGCTTTATGCATCGCTGTCATACGTGCACCGTGTTCTGAAGCAAATGAATCTCTTATTCCTTTGTAAAGTTGTGTTTTCAGAGATTTTGGAATTAATGTCTTTACAATTTCTTCTTTCGAAGGTTCAAAAATATAATCTAAGCTAACATTGCTTTCTACCTCTGGAGGAACAATTGGTAAAAATTGCTCTGTAGTTACAATTTGAGTTGCTGCATTTTTAAACTTATTATAAATGATTTCTATTTTATCATAAGTTCCTTCTGAAAACAAATCCATAAGTTTTTCAGCAATTTCTGCAACAGCATCAAAACTTAAATTATCAAAAATAGCATTGTTATTCTCTGCAATTGGAAAGGATTTACTCAAAATATCATTCCCTTTTTTTCCTATCGTTAAAAATGTCACTTCTTTGCCAGCATAGGTCTCTTTCGCTAACCTAGAAGCCTCTTTTATAATGTTTGAGTTAAATGCCCCACATAAACCTCTATTAGAGGTAATAGCAACAATAAGCACTTTATTGACAGCGCGTTGTTCTGAAAAAGAACCTCCGCTATTAGCATCTAAAGTGGCGCTTAAACTTTGCAAAAGTTCTGTCAATTTATTTGCATAGGGACGCATTGCAGTAATAGCATCTTGCGCTTTTTTCAATTTTGCAGCAGATACCATTTTCATGGCACTAGTAATCTGCATCGTAGATTTTACTGATGCTATTCTATTACGTATTTCCTTTAAGTTAGCCATTTCTTTTAGCTTTTTCGTTATTTCTATTATACAGAAACAACATCAAGTTCATACTTATGCTTTATATTTTGCAGAAAGATCTTTTGCTACAGAAGTTAACGTATCTGTAACCTCGTCTGTTAATTTCCCTGCTTTTAGCGTTGACAAAATACCGCTGTGTTTTGCTTTCAAAAATTCTATAAAGTCACGCTCAAATTCTTTTACTTTTTCTACAGGAACATCTCTTAATAAGTTCTTAGATCCAGCATAAATAATCGCAACTTGATCTTCAACTGTAAAAGGATCGTTTTGCGCTTGTTTTAATATTTCTACGTTACGTTTTCCTTTTTCAATTACATTTAATGTTACAGCATCTAAATCTGATCCAAACTTGGCAAAAGCTTCTAATTCACGAAATTGAGCTTGATCTAGCTTTAAAGTACCTGATACTTTTTTCATAGACTTAATCTGTGCATTACCTCCAACACGAGATACCGAGATCCCTACGTTAATTGCCGGTCTTACACCAGAGTTAAATAAATCTCCATCTAAGAATATTTGACCATCTGTAATAGAAATTACATTGGTTGGTATGTAGGCAGATACATCTCCTGCTTGTGTTTCAATAATAGGCAATGCAGTTAATGATCCTCCACCTTTTACTAGTGGTTTTAAAGATTCTGGAAGATCATTCATGTCTTTTGCAATACCATCATCTGCAATTACTTTTGCTGCACGCTCTAATAAACGTGAGTGAAGGTAAAATACATCTCCAGGATACGCTTCACGCCCTGGTGGGCGACGCAACAATAATGATACTTCACGATATGCCACCGCTTGTTTTGATAAATCATCATATATAATTAATGCTGGACGACCTGTATCTCTAAAATATTCACCAATTGCAGCACCTGCAAAAGGAGCATATACTTGCATTGGCGCAGGGTCAGATGCATTTGCAGCTACTATAACGGTATAAGCCATTGCTCCTCTATCTTCTAAAGTTTTAGCAATATTAGCTACTGTAGATGCTTTTTGTCCTACTGCTACATATATACAGAAAACTGGTTCTCCTGCATCATAAAATTCTTTTTGATTTAAGATGGTATCGATACAAACCGTTGTTTTCCCTGTTTGACGATCTCCAATTACCAATTCACGTTGTCCACGACCAACTGGAATCATTGCATCAATAGATTTGATTCCTGTTTGTAATGGTTCTGTTACTGGCTCACGAAAAACTACTCCAGGTGCTTTACGCTCTAGAGGCATTTCATAAAGTTTTCCACCAATAGGGCCTTTACCATCTATTGGCTCTCCAAGCGTATTAACAACACGACCAACTATTTCTTCTCCAACATTAAGAGAAGCAATACGTTCTGTACGCTTTACTGTTACACCCTCTTTAATGCCTTGAGAAGGTCCTAATAAAACTACCCCTACATTATCTTCTTCTAGGTTAAGTACGATGCCTTCAAGTCCATTTTCAAACTCTACTAATTCTCCGTATTGAACATTAGATAGTCCATAAATACGTGCAATACCATCTCCTACTGTTAATACAGATCCCACTTCATCTAAAGAAGCATTCGCTTCAAATCCTGATAGTTGTTTTTTTAAGATTGCTGATACTTCAGCTGGTTTTACTTCTGCCATCTTATTTAATATTTAGATGTTAACTAACTTGCTAACTAACTCTTTATTTATTTTTTTAACTAGTAAATTCTCTTTTTAAATTATTCAGCTTATTGGCAATACTTACATTGTATTGCAAATCTCCTATTCTAAGAATAAACCCACCAATAATACTTTCATCAATTTTATTCTCTATGCTTGCTTCTTTTCCTGTAAGCTCTTTTATTTTAGCTTGAATTTTCTTTTCTAAAGATGCATCTAATGGGAGTGCTGTAGTAACTATAGCTATTTGTTCTCCCTGCAATTGATCATATAGAAAAATATATTTTTCAGCTACTTCCCCAAGGATATCAATTCTTTTATTTTCTAGAAGAATATCTATAAGTCCTTTTGATGTATTACTTATTTTAGGAAATATCTCATTTAATGATGCTTTTTTTACTTCCGTTTTAACTACAGGATTCTGTAGAAAAGATAAAAGTTCTTCGCTTTGCGCAAAAGTTGCTACAATGCCCTTCATATCTTCGTTAACAGCATCGGTGGCTTTATTTTCTTGTGCCAATCCTATAACTGCTTTTGCATAACGTATTGCTGCTCTTGTACCTGCCATACTGTTAGTTTAAGGTAGCTTCATTTAACATATCTTCTACAAGCTTCAATTGTTTTTTCTTATCAGATAACTCTTCTCTAACTACTTTTTCTGCGATATCAACAGAAAGTGTAGCTACTTGATTTTTCAATTCTGCAATAGCAGCTTGTTTTTCTGTTTCAAAAGCTTCTTGTGCTTGCTTTACTAATTTATCTGCTTGAGCTTTCGCTTCATCTTTTGCATCTGAAATTAGTTTATCTTTTATCTCTCTAGCTTCTTTAAGCATTGCCTCTCTCTCTGCACGTGCTTCTTTAAGAATCCGATCATTATCTGCAGTAATACTTTCCATTTCCTGCTTTGCCGCTTCGGCAGCATCTAGAGCCCCTTGAATATTTTCTTCTCTATCTTGCAAAGCTTTTAAAATGGGCTTCCAAGCAAATTTAACCATAATGATGATAAGCAGAATAAAAAGAATTGTCTGTTTAACAAATAGGTCTAACGAAAAGTTTTCTAATAATTGTTCCATAATTTTAAATGCTTTTTAACTATTTCTTAAAATATTTCCCTGTAACCAACCGTTACAGGGAAATAAATGATCATTTACGATTTCCCTAAGAAAATCGCCGCGAACGCAAGCCCTTCTAAAAGTGCTGCAATAATAATCATTGCAGTCTGAATCTTTCCAGATGCTTCTGGTTGACGCGCGATACCTTCCATTGCACCTCTACCAATTTGACCTAAACCTATACCGGCACCGATTACGATTAAACCAGCACCAACAAGCATAGGTACTGCTGAAGTTGCTTCTTGAAATAATGCTAAAGACATAATTTATATATATATAGTTAAAAAATAAATTCAATTTTTAATGATGTTCTGGTTCTTCTACAGCCATACCAATAAACAATGCTGATAACATTGTGAAAATGTATGCTTGTAAAAATGCTACTAAAACCTCTATAAGTGTTATAAACATTGATAGTATTAACGATAAAATGGTAGAACCTACACCCGTCATCTGTACTTTCATATTAATCCCTATTGCAATCAAACTCATTAACACAATATGACCCGCAGAAATATTTGCAAATAAACGTACAGCTAATGAAAATGGTTTAATAATAAGTGTTCCTGCTAATTCTATTATAGCCAATACAGGTCTAAGTAAATAGGGAACTCCTGGCATCCATAATTGATGACTCCAAAAATGTCCATTTCCATTTACTATATAAATAACAAATGTAAAAATAGCTAAGGCTGCTGTAATTGCTAACTGTCCAGTTACATTAAATCCAAAAGGCAATAATCCTAATAAATTCGAAATCCAGATAAAGAAAAATACCGTCAATAGGTATCCTGTAAATTTTCTGTATTTAGGGCCAATATTTGGTTTTGCTATTTCATCCCTTACATACAATACTAACGGTTCTAACACTCTACCAAAACCTTTTGGGATTGCATTATTTTTATATTGGCGACCTAATTTAGAAAACCATAAAAACATTAAAAGCCCTAGTAATAATATTCCAAAAACACTTTTCGTAATTGAAAGATCAATAGGAGTAGAAGCATTTGTAGGGTGATGCTCTTCATCAAAAGAAACACTTGTCGCTCCTTCGTTTAATTCATATATCTTTCCGTGTAGTTTTACAAACTTACTACCTCCTTTTTCTACTATAGTATGCCCATCATCATCATGATGAAAGCTAGACGACATAAATGCACTCAAGCCATTCTCTCCCCAAAGAATTACTGGAAGAGGAAAACCTACATGATGTTCTTCTCCATTAGAAAAGTATGAAAAAAGATGGAAATCATGAGCATCTTTAACATGGTGCTGAATGAATTCATTAATCTCTTCAGGTGTATTTACAGGGTTTGCTTCATGTTTGTTTTGAGGATCTTTTTCACCTTCTTTAGCAAAAGCTGTCAGTGATATAAAAAAAACAAGACTTAACGTCGTAATTATTTTTGATACTGCCTTCATTCCTTTATAATTCATAATTGATCCGAATAACGAGGTCTAAAATTCGGCGCAAATATAGGTATTATTTTTTGACTAAAAACACCTTATTTTAGATTTTTTAAAGGTCTTGTATTTTTTAATAATTTACTGATAAAAAACACTTCTAAAACAAGCATTAAAATCATAGGAATCAATAGATTAATACTTTCTTGTTCTGTAAAAGAATCTTGAGTGAAAATATACTCTCTAAAAATAATGCAAAAGAGTATTATTTTTAGAGCCACACTCACTAAATAAAGGAACCCTAGCTGGTCTTTAAATTTTTCTGTACGAGATAATAGTAAAAAACTAGTGCACAACAGCAAAGAAAAACCTGCATAAAATGTATAAACTTCTTTTAAAGAAAATGGAAGGTTAATAGTAATTTGTGATAATATTATTTTGTGTAAATAAAATCCTGTAAGTGATAGTATTGTAAAACTTACGAAGTGTATACCTAATTGTTTTATCATTTTTTATTGAGTCTGTTCACACGATAAACAATCATAAACATAGCAGAGAAAACTGCTATAAGGGTTATAGTTTCTTCTAAAAAAGCAGTTTGAAATTTTTTATCCATCCAAGAACCTAAAGCATTACCCAAAAAAATGATAAGCCCCATTTGTAGTCCAATACCTGAAAAGATAGCCCAGTTTTTAAGCGAACTTCCCGGCTTCTTGTTTTCTGCCATTATTCAATTCTTTTCCAGAAGTGTTGCCTTTCATATCACAGGTAGCATTAAAAGTAGCTCCAGGCTCAATTGCTAGCTTTGCAACTTGTACTTGTCCCTCTATATGTGCTGAAGATTTTAAAGATAGAATATTGCTAACCATTAACTCGCCAGAAAACTTACCTTCTATATCTGCATTTACACATTCTATTTTCCCAGTAATAGAACCATCTTTACCAATAACTACCTTTCCTGAAGTCTTTACGCTACCCTCTAAGGCTCCATCTATTCTAAAATCTCCTTCGGAAATAATATCTCCTTTAATTTTTGTTTTTTGGCCTATTCTGTTTGGTTGTCCTGAAGGTTCGATAGATGTTTTATTTCTGTTATCTGAAAACATAGCTTTTTAAGGTTTAAGGGAATTAGTAATGGTTCTTAAATATTCTTCTAAGTTTTTATGAACTTGAATAATTTTATAATTGGGCGACAAAATTACAAAATTCTCATTATCAATCTTATAGTCTTTATTAATTTTTAACAGTTCTGCTAAACCTAATGCGCGTTCTTTGCTTAATAAATTGTGTACAACTACAAATAAACGATCTTTGTCATATACATCTTTAGATAACGATAGCTCATCGTATCTGAGGTCTAATAAAGCTTTATCTAGTGTTTTATGTAGTTTTGTTATGGCAATTGTATCTTTTTTATCAAAAGGAAAAACAAGTTTCCACTTCCCTCCAGATAAAGAATCTACAAAGCGATTATTTTCTAATTTTTTAACAGATTCATTTAAAATTCGTTGTGCTTCTTTTCCTGCTATGTCATTAGGGTAGTTTAATGCTACATAGTTTAAAGATTCTTTAAACTGTTTCAAACCGTATAATCTTCCTATCGCATTTGCCTTTAATAGTTCAAATTTGGTTGCTATTTCCTCTCCATTAAAAGATTTTATATGCCTTTCTGATTGCTCAATAACTACTTCATATTCTTGTGCTACATATTTTTGGTAAAGTTTAGTGTACAAAGATTCTGGACTACTAGCGTCGGCTGTTAAAAGAGCTGCTGGATTTTTTAAAATTTCGGCATACCTAGAATCAGGATGACTATTAACAATCTCTTCTTTTAATGCAAATTTTTTGGTTTCATTATTTAAAACCTCATATATTTTATACAGATTGTATTTTGAAGGAAGAACTAGTTTTTCTTCAGGATTATTTTTTAATAAGGTTTCTAGCTTTGTTGCTGCTAGCTTGTATTCTTTAAATTTTTCTTTATAAATCAACCCTAATTGATAATATGCAAAATTTCGTTCTTTAACTATGCTGTCTAGTGCATTTTTATCTTTTGGAATTTGACTTATATAAGTATTTACATCATAAATATCTAAAGTAACTACACCCTCTTCTTTTTTAGGTTCATTTAACCTAGGAGCTATTACTCTTTTATCTGCAGTTCTCCAATTATCTTCTAAAGATCTTTCTCCCCAAACTTTTCTAAACTCATTTTTACCATACCCAACTAATGTTGTATTGTAAAAATAAAATTTTCCGCCATTATTAGAGGGTACATTAGAATTTGTTGTTATGCCTCCAGATATTCCTGTTTGTTTCTGTTTTTCATTTAGAGCTTCTTGTTCGGCTTCCTTGGTTTTTATATTTTCAATAATAGTTTCATAATATTCTTTTTGCTCGTTTTCAGAAAGTGAAACTATGTATAATATACTATCATTCTTTTGTGCTAGTCCTTCATATTTAATAACATCTTCAAGATTATCTCGCTTTCTTTTAGTAGCTCTATATTGCCTAGTATTTTTTTCTAAATTTGTTAACGTACTATCATAATAAGCTCCTGCTAATGCATAAGCCGCTGCATTAAAATTCATTTCTCCCAAATTTTCGTAATCTAGTGCTTTGAGGTATTTATTCGCTCTCGTCTTTTTAAGTGATTTATTGAAATATTCTTGAGCCAGTGAAAGGGAATCATTATCTAAATGAAAAATAGCTATTTGCCTGTATATTTTATCTAAAAAAGGTCTGTTTTCTCTGTTTTTTTCGAGAGCTGTAAGCGTTTCATAAAGTAGTTCTTTATCTCCTATTTCTGGATCAAAATTATTTGCTTTTTCAATAAAAGCGTTGATCATGTATATTCTAGGTGATTTTCTATTAAGCGCAATAATTTTATCAAATGCGATGTTCGCGCTATCGCTGTAGTTTAGTTTATTAAATAACTGTCCAATTATATAGTAATATCTTCCCTTTTCATTGTTCTTTTTTGTAAGGCCAGAAGCTACCTTCATTTTAGTAACAGCACTATCTAAATGATTTAAATTAATATATGCTTGCCCCATCATCGCTGATGCATCTGCATAGGTTTGATCACTTAATTTTTCTTTTTTGAGTAATTCTTTTAGATTCTCTAATGCAAGTTCTTCATTTTCAAGGCGGATATTAACCTTTTCTCTCCAAACTTTGGCTTCTGCTATTTTATCGCTATCTGGGTATTTATAGAGTACATAATTAAATGCTTCTAATGCGGGGATAAAACGTTGATCAAAATAACGTGCTTTTCCTAAAAGTAAAAAAGCTTCATCGGTTTGAGGGTTTCGTTCTCTCCCTTTAATATTCATTGAATGTTTCTGGATTGCTTTAGTAGCTTTTTCTTCAGCTTTTTCAAAACTGGGATTTTGAGCAGCTCCTGGAGTGATTATTTGTTGTTTTATTTCTAAGCGTTCTACAGGAAGTATTTCCCAATAATTATCTGTGTAAGTTGCATCTATAGTTTTTCTCCCTTCCTCAAAAGCTACATTGCCATTATACAAAACATTAAATTTTGAATTTAATGCATGCCAATTTCTATTTACAAAAGCATTCTTTTTAGTAGAACAACTGAACGCTAAAAGAAGAAGAAATATAACAACTATGTAGTTTCCCTTTTTCAAAAAAAAATAATTTTGGTATTTTCTAAACTTAAAAGTTTCGCTTTTAGTATAGTAAAAAGGTAAAAATACACTTCTTTTTAAGACAAAAAAGAAAAAGCTTGTCAGAATACGCTCTTAATTATAAATTCATGTATTTATCCAGCAAAAAACGCTTCTAGTTCTTTAAGTGTTTCATTAGAGGTCTGAATATCTTTAACTAACGCTCCTTTATTTAAAACTACAATACGTTCGCATACTTCTGTAACATGACTTAAATCATGACTTGATACCAATACTGTTACGTCTTTATTTTGAGATAAATTTTTAATAATTTGTTTTAAGCGTATTTGCGTAGTAGGGTCTAAATTTGCAAAAGGTTCGTCTAAAATAATTAATTCTGGATTTCCTATAAAAGAAGCTATAATACCTGCTTTTTTCTGATTTCCTTTAGAAAGATCTCTTAGGTATTTCTTTTGTCCGAGAATTTCACCATGAAAAAAGTCTTCAAATTCTGAAAGTAACGCATCTACATCTGCTTTATTTTGACCTCGAAGTTCTCCTATAAAGTAAAAATACTCTTCAGGGGTTAAGTATCCTATTAAAAAAGTTTCATCAATAAATGCAGATGTATGAGGTTTCCAATCTTCGCTTTTATTAACAACAATATTATTATTTTCAATATGCCCTGTAGTTGGTTGAATTAGATCTAATAAAAGGCTAAAAAAAGTTGTTTTTCCTGCTCCATTATTCCCAACCAATCCAAAACTCTCTCCTTTTGGTATTTCTAAATTATCAATCTTTAAAACTTCGTTACTTCCGTATTTTTTTGTGAGGTTATTTGCTATAATCATTCTTTTTAATTTTTTTGTTTGTACGCAGCAAGCGTTTTATATTTTTCTTTTTTGTAAATCGTTTCAATTTTATTGAAAACAGCATTTTTAAAAGCAAAGCCGAGAACACCTGTTATTGCAACAAGTGCGAAACCAGCTGTACTACCAATTGTATAATGCCCTAGGGCATATACAACTAAAGGCAGTCCTAGTTTTGGAAGCATTAATAGCATTGTTTTCATATTAAATGCTTGACTATCTCCAAAAGCTTTTTTGTTAGATGTCAAATCAATAGGGGTTCTTATAAAAGCACCTCCTAAAAGTACCAAGTAAGAGTTTACACCTATATTATAAATAGCTCCCACTAAAATTGCCAAGTATACCTCCCAACCAAAATAGAGATAGAAAGAAGATATAAGTGTACTAGCAATAGTTGCTATAATAACCAAATACCATTTTGAATTAAGATATTCTTTATATCGTATATTTTGACTCATCATTAGAGGATAATAGGCACTATCCCAGCTAGGAACAAATTGTCCAAAAGTGAATAGAAAGCCTCCTGATACAAAAATTCCAGCAAAAATCTTCCAAACAGGTGCATTATAAGCTTCAACAGAATTTGTGAAAAATATGAGTCCGTAAAAAATAAATAATACACTCATAAGAACAGTTGTCCTGGAGCGTTTATTTCGCTTCAAAAGTTTTATGTCATTTTTCAAAAAGGTTCCTACACTTCCAAACCTATTTAGCCAATTTAAATCTTCTGTTTTCGCTTCAGAATGTTTTGTAGAAAGACCTGCATCTAGATATAAGTTATTTCGAAAATAAGTAAATGACATATAATATATACTTCCTAAAAACACCCATGGAATAAATGCTATTAAAGGTTGTTTGTATAGTGCGTTAAAGAAAGGAGCAGTTACATCAGTTATATCAAAATATCCATAGTATTGAAGTGCTCCAAGAATACCTATAATTGCTATTATAGTATAAAATAAAATATTCTTGTTGTTGACAAGAATATTTATAAAGTTATTCGCATAGATTAATGCTATTATAGCCAAGTGCCATGCTATAACATTAAGTACCGGGTATCCTTCAATAAGCAAAACGATAGAAAAAGGAATAAAGAAAAACGCATGCACAATATTAAAAAAAGAAAGTGCTGTTTTTCCTAAAGTAAAATTAACTATAGTTCTCTTTTTAAAAGGAAGGTACATTAAAGGTTTAATATCTACGATGGGCATTTTTTGTAAAAAATATCGAAATGCTAAATCTGCTACTAAATAGTAAATAAGAAATTGATTAATAATATCTAATGGATCTACATCCATTTGTTTTTCAATTAAGTAATATGATCTGGCCCCTAAAGCTCCAAAAACAACAATAAAATACAATGCCCCAAAAGCCATCAATATTTTAAGCGCAAGATTTGTTTTGAAAGATGCAGATCTGAAAAACGATTTCCACTGAAGTGAAATAAAGTGTTTTATCATAAGTTTAGAAAGTTAGTAGTGGTAATGATTATAAAGGTTAGTGTGTGTTGTTTTATTTTTGTTACATCATTTTTCAAAATTATATAATTTTATTACCTACAAGAGTTTTAGGTATAATTTTTTCTTAATCACAATAAAAGTCGAGCTAGCATTAGTTATTTTTGCCAAAAATTTATGCTATGGCAACATTTCATGCGTTGAAAATTAAAGAGATTACTCAAAATACTCCTAGTTCTGTAACACTATCTTTTGATCTTCCTGAAGAACTAAAAAATAGTTTTGTGTTTGATGCAGGACAATACATCACTATAAAAAAAGAGTTAAACGGCACAGAATTACGAAGAGCGTATTCAATATCTAGCACTCAAAAAAGTGGTGATTTAAAGGTGGGTGTTAAAAAAGTAATTGATGGTACTTTTTCAAAATATGCAAATACTGATTTAAAAGTTGGAGATGTTTTAGATGTACATACTCCAGAAGGTTCCTTTACAATGCAGGCCCGCCCTTCTGAGAAAAGAACTATTGCTGCATTTGCAGCAGGGAGCGGTATCACTCCTATAATGAGTATTATGAAAACGCTTTTAGAGGAAGAAACAGAAAGTACTTTTGTATTGGTATACGGTAATAAGAATAGAGAAGAAACCATGTTTAATGATGAAATCTCTTCTCTTATAAATACATATCCTGAGAGATTATCTGTATATTTTATTTATAGCCAAGAACAGTCTAGTGATTCATTATTTGGACGCATAGAAAAATCTACTGTTAATTATGTAATTAAGAATAAGCATAAAGATCAAAATTTTGATAGTTTTTATCTCTGCGGGCCTGAAGAAATGATCCATACTGTAAAAGATACTCTACTGGAAAATAACGTTTCTGATAATGTAATTAAATTTGAACTTTTTACCTCATCATCTGAAGAAAAAACTATAGAAGGAATTGCTGATAGTAGTACAAAAATTAGCGTACTAGTTGACGGAGAGGAGACTTCATTTACTGCAGACACTTCTAAAAGTATCTTGGATGCTGTTTTAGAACAAAAAATCGATGCACCTTATTCATGTCAAGGAGGTATTTGCAGTAGTTGTATCGCAAGAGTAACTGAAGGAAAGGTGGAAATGGTTAAAAATCAAATTCTTACTGATAGTGAAGTTGCAGAAGGTTTGGTTCTTACATGTCAATCTCATGCGGTTACTAGCAATGTTGCTATTGATTACGATGATGTTTAACCCTGCTTCTCCAATTCTTTGATAAAATATGAAGGATAAATTCCTGTTTTTTTATAAAAAGCTTTAGAAAATGCCTGATCTGTATTAAAACCTATTTCATTAGCAATGGCTTTAATCGTATACTTTCTAAATTTTACATCTTCTTTTAATTTCTGAATGACATAATTTATACGTAGCTCATTCATATATTGATTAAACCCCTGTTTTTTATAAGTATTTAAGGCAATAGAAAGATATTTAGAATTTGTATGAAAGCTTTTTGCCAATTTATCTAATGTAATATTAGGTTTCAGGTATTTTTCTTTTACTTCAAATTTATATAATGATTCTAGTATATTTTTTATTGTGTCTTCAGAAATTTCGACAGACTGTTGTTTTATATCATTTGAAGTAGCAATCTTTTTAATAGCAGTATTTGTTTCTAAAAAAAGTACTCCAAACCTTCTTTTGTATAATCGTTGTTTAAAATAAAAGTAACATACACCAGAAAGGCTTATCAATAAGAATCCAAAAATTATCAATCCTTTATTTGCCGTGTTTCTATTTTCATTTTCTAATGCTTTTATAAGACCCTCTTTATCTTCAATTAGATTTGGGATATCGTAATCTGATTCTAATTTATTATTGACATATTTATAATTTGCATCTAGAATACTATCTACATATAATAGCTTATCTATATAGGCTAGTTGTTCCTTTCTTTCTTCTTTATTTTTGTAGTGTGTAATTAAGCTTGAATACACCCATTTTGTTTCAGGTACCAGATAGTTTGAAGCGTCTGTCAAAGAATCTATTTTTTTTAAATAGAAAAGTGCTTTCTGATCATTAAATAGTGCTTTTTGAGATTTTCCTAGATAAAGATAAGCATCAATAAGGTTGTATATTTCAAAATCATACCTGTTTTTTTTATCTTGTAATTTTGGCAATACAGAGGTTATTTTATCAATACTGTTGTGATATTTCTCATCATAATAATCTAATATCCCATCATTTAAAATAAGAAGATGCTCAAGCTTGTCATTAGATGAAATTTTTAATCCACTATCATTTAATATTCTTGCAGTATCAATTTCTTTATTCAAACGATAAGTACGTACAAGTTCATGCAAGGTAAGCGTATATGGTTCCAGATAGTCTATTCTTTCTTTAGGGTGATCTTCTAAACGTTTTGTATCAAAGACTAAGCTCTTTTTAAAAATTGACTTAGCACCTTCAAAATCTCCATAATCTCGTTTAAGAAGACCAATATTATAATTGGTATAATGGATATTAAAACTATTCACTACTGGGTCAAATAATTTTAACTCCTTTAAATATAAATCAAGAGCCTTTGTGAAATTTCCCTTGATACGCTCTATATATGCTTTCTTCCCATAAAGCGCAGCAGGATGAAAATTGTCTTTGTATTTTTTTAAGGTGGCTAATGTAATTGCACTATCAATATATTTTGTAGCAATGATATAGTTTGTATCATAAAAATCGGCAAGAAGATGATATCCCGATAAAATTTCTTTTACCTCATCTTCTAATTTTGCTTTTTTTAAATACGCTTGTAGATATAATTTACCTTTCTCTGTATATTCAAGAGTGTAATAAAATTCTTCAAGCTCATGATATTCTTTTTTTAATAAAGAATCTGAATCTGTTTTTTTTAATTGCTGAGCCGTAAGTGAAGTTATCAAAAACAGAAGTCCTATTTCCAACCCTTTCCTAAAACTTTTAATAAGACGAAAGCTATTCATTAGTTTGATACATATTACACAAAAATATCTAATTAAACCTATATAAGTAGTTTAGAATAAATAAAATAAAGTTTTAAACATAAGTATTTGTTTATCAATTATTTATAATGAAATAAACTTCTTTATTTTCAAGGAAAAGACAGTTTATTTTCTTGTTTAGATACTGCGTTAGTGTTTAGGTTTGCTTTTAAATAAATCCATTTATGAAAGCATCTATAACAATCATTGTTTTTTTATATCTCCAATTTGGATATACACAAGAGTTAAAAACATATTCATTACGCACTCCTGATTCTGAAGAAATAAGCGATTTGTATTTTTTAAAGGAAGAAATACAAAATAAACGTTTGGTGATGTTAGGAGAGCAAACACATCAGTATGGAACATTTTTCGAAGTAAAGGCTCGTATTATCAAATATTTACATCAAGAATTGGGGTATACTACCATTGCTATGGAAACTTCTATGTATGATTTATGGAAGATGAATAAAGAGCAGGGGTTTGATCCTATAAAATTTAACGAAACTGTATATGGTGTTTGGTCAAATACCAAAGAATTTCAGCGATTGGTCAACTATATTGATAAACATCAGTTAAAAGTTATTGGTTTTGATTCTCAAATAAGCAATACAGATCAATTTATTGATGATTTTTTTGACTATTGTGAAGACAATGATCTAGAAATAAAAATAGATCAGGAAGACATGGCTATTGTTATGCAAGGGATTTTAGATGCTTATTCTTTTGATGAGTATGATATGGAGTTTTTAGTCTATGAAAAAGAGTTAGAACGCATTATAAAAAAAATCGCTAGTTTAAAGAATACTGATCATAATTATTATTGGAAACAATTCTCAAAGAATATATTAGCCGTTTCTAGAGATGCTTATAAAAACTCTGAAGAAATTAAGTCATATCACTTTATTAGCGCTCAACATAATATAAGAGACGCTCAAATGGCAGACAATGTATTGAGTTATATGCAAAGAAATCCTTCAGAAAAAATTATCCTATGGGCAGATAATATACATATCATTAACGCAGTAGAGGCAACTAAAGAACCTATTTTAAAAGAATTCATTTCTATGGGAAGTTATTAAAAAAAGTTTTAAAAGACAAGCTGTACAGCCTAGCCACTTTACATGCTAATGATTCTATTTCTTATCAAAATAAATGGAGCAAAACACCTATTCTAAAAGGTTCTTTTGAAGATGAGTTACAATCTTTAAATAAGCCTTATCTATTTATTGGTTCCAATCAGGATGAGATGAAAAAACCAAAAAGACATAGATTGTTAAGCTATCTAGATTTTTTTGAAGGACGCCTTGATGAATTGCATGATGGATATGTTTTTGTTAAACATGCAAAAGATTCAAAACCAAACACAATTGATACTACTGCAATTAAAAAATTTGATGCCGTTGCTATTGATAGTACGAAAGCGAAAATGATTAAAAAGAAAAATATTCGCTTTTTAACAGGTACCATAATAGACGCAGCATCAAATGAGCCTGTTCCTTATGCTACTTTAATCTTAAAAAAAGAAGAAGTTTATCGCGTAGCAGATTTAAATGGAAATTTTAAAATCCCAATCACTACAGCTATGTTAAATACTGCTTCTGTACTTATATCATCTATGGGGTTCGCATCTCAAAGCATTCCTCTTAAAGAGTTAACTAAAACTGTACGCTTATCTCCAAGTATAGAAAGCCTGAATGAAGTAATAATTACAGGCCATAGAACACCCTATTCTGTATTGAAAACAGCTATCAAAAACATAAAAATAAATCATCCTATTACTCCTTTTAATTATCAACGATATACCAATGCTATCATAAATCAAAATGACGAAAATATATTAGATATTGACTTAATCACCAAAGAATACGATCAAGGTTATAGACAACTTAACAGAGTAACTCAACGTGTGGATCAAATTAAATGGAATAGAAACAAACTAGGAAAAAGCATTCAAAATACTCGAGATTTATTTCGGCATAGACAAAATGCATTGCGATATTCAAATATTTTGCATCGCAGAAAATATAAAAAGTTTGATTTAACATTTGCAAAATCAAACAAGTCTGAAGATGATGATTTTTATATCATTGAATTTAAAACAGAACGCAATAAATGGAATTATACCAATCGTGGGTATCCTACAATATACAGCGGAAAGGTATATATAAATAGAGAAGATTTTGCTATCATTAAGGTTATTGAAAATTGGGAAACAACCTTACATAAAAATGAAATAGAAGACACTAATTACACACAATACAAGCTTATTTATAAGGGTAATTTAAAAGAAGTAAAAATAAAAGAAGAAAGGGTTTGTGATTACCTAAAGCATACTAATCAAAAATATTATGCAAATCAATTTTTAAATCGATCGTATACAGAATATATACTTGATACTGATGAGCAGTTATACTTAACTTTTGAATTTAATTCTTCTATTTTTGATATAAACACTCAAAATATTGAGATCATAGATTACGATTTTTACAAGCAAAATGAAACTGTATTGAGAAGAGTAGCTTACAATAAAGATTTTTGGAGTTCGTTTAAAAATAAATTATTTTTAAATACAACTAACTAATAAATAATATATTAAAAATGTAATTTAAAGTATTTCTTTAATTCTTTTTATTATTGTTTCTGGAGTAATCGAATCAATAGCTTTATCATACCCTTCTGGAAATTTATTACCATAAACCGAAGTTGGAATCAATGGATATTTTTCGCGATCTGCTAATAAGGCATTATTTTTATCTTGGCCAAAAGGAGAAAATCCAGCATATGGATGTGTTACTCCCCAAAGTGTAATTGTTTTCACTCCATGCATGGCAGCCAAATGTGCATTACCGCTATCCATTGCTATCATAAGATCTAAGTTATTAATCAATCTTAATTCTTCATCAAAAGAAAGCACACCAGTACTATTTATAACAGCATCATAAGAAGATGCTATTGCATCTAAATGTTCTTTTTCTTTGTTGCCCCCTCCAAATAAAATAATTTTATAATTATTTGTATTATTTAGATAATCAATCACTTCACGTATTAAGTTTAAAGAATACATTTTACTTTTAAAAGCTGCAAAAGGAGCAATGCCAATCCATTTTTTTGGTTCCTTTCCTATAATCTTATAAATAGCAGGATTGAGCTCTTTTTTAAGAGGAAATTTATGATGTTTAAAATCTATAGGAAATCCTAATTTTTCAAAAACCTCAGCATAACGTTCGTATGTCGTTTTCAAAGGTTTAAAAATTTTATTCTTTAAAGACGTTAATGCTTTCTTTTGAGGTCTTCCTTTATCTATTTGAATGACTTTCAATAACTTAATATTAAAGTAAAACTTTAATAAATTACTTCTTAATACATTATGGATATCTGCAACCACGTCTATGTCAAGTTTCTTTAATTCATTAGATAATTTATATAAGCCTAACAAACCTTTATGTTTTCCTTTTACATCTGCTTCATAAAAAAAAACATTAGGGATGCCATCAAACATTGGCTTGAAAAAAGCTCTGGAAAGTACTGTTATTTTAATATCAGGATATTGCTTGGTGAAAGTTCTTAAAACAGGAATCGTCATTGCAACATCTCCCATAGCTGAAAGCCTAATAACCAATATGTGTTTTATTGTTTTTGGCATTTACACAACTTTAAAAGCTTATTTTTGACCGCGAAGTACAGGGTTTAATTCATCATCATTATACATCTTCATTTGCTTATATACTTTCATATACTTGTTCCCTGCTTCAATGTCTGTCAATAATTGATTTATAGCAGTAGAAAGATCTTTGCGCTGTTCTAATAATACTTGTAATTTTTCGTTGCATTTTATCTTATGTGTTTCAGAAGCATCTTTTCGATTTGTTTCTTCTTGCATATGATATACTTTAAGTGCCAAAATAGATAGACGGTCTATCGCCCATGCGGGGCTCTCCGAATTAATAGTTGCTTCTGACTTTATCTGAACATCATTGTATTTATTTAAAAAATAGCTGTCAATATATTCAACCATGTCTGTTCTATCTTGATTAGAAGCATCTATTTTTCGCTTTAAATCAAGTGCTGCAACTGGATCTATTTGAGGGTCTCTGATAATGTCTTCATAATGCCATTGGACCGTGTCAATCCAGTTCTTTCTATATAATAAATGCTCAATAACACGATCTTTTGAATAAGGGTTTTCGAAAGATTGATAAACATCGTCTTTCACATGATATTTTTTTATACTCTCTTCGAATATTTTATAAGCAAATTCACTAAACATCTCCTCTTTTATTTTAGGATACAAATATACTTTTTAAATAGTGAACTCATTTAAACTTTTCCAATTGACCAAAAATTAAGAACTTTTGTCAAAATCCAAAAAATTTAAACAAGTTCAATTACTTTTGATAAGTAAGTTACTTCTATAAAAGCACACTTTATGCACATACATCATCTTGGAGCTACAAATTCTATCTTAAACCATTTTATCGCAGAAATAAGAGATCTTACTATTCAAAAAGACAGGATGCGCTTTCGAAGAAATATAGAGCGCATTGGAGAGGTGTTATGCTATGAGATGAGTAAAACTTTAGGTTTTGAAAATAATATTGTTAAAACACCCTTAGGAGAAAAACAACTGGATCAAATTAAAGATGCCATCGTTATTTGTTCTATTTTAAGAGCAGGTTTGCCATTACATCAAGGGGTTTTAAATTATTTTGATGCCGCAGATAATAGTTTTATTTCTGCTTACAGACACCATTTAAATGAAGTTGATTTTGAAATTATTGTAGAATATCTTGCCGCACCTTCTTTAGAAAATAAAATTCTTTTACTAGTTGATCCTATGTTAGCAACTGGACAATCATTTGTGTCGGTATTTGAGGCTTTACAGGCCTTAGGTATTCCTAAGGAAATTCATTTGCTTTCAGTGATAGGAGCTTCAGAAGGAATTAATTATTTGAAAAGTAAGTTGCCAGACACCGTACATTTATGGATTGCTGCCATCGATGAAAAATTAAATGATAAAGGATATATAATTCCTGGTTTAGGAGATGCTGGAGATCTGTCTTATGGAAATAAGCTACAAAATTAAAAGAGCAATAGGGAGTAAAAAGAAAATCCAAAGAACACTCTCTTTAAGCCATTTTCTTGAAATTAATTCTATATAATTTGTAACTATTACTGCCATTGGAAAAGAGATGAATAAAAATTCTGCCCCATTTTTATCTCCAGACAGTATTGCTATTGCAATGCCTACAATTAATAAAATTGTCATTAAAAAAATAGAGGTTTGCGTTTTTAGTGTTTTGGTTTTTATCTTCATCAAAAATGCAACTAATGATACTAATCCAACACTTATAATAAACACATAGGGGAGCAAATATCCTATGTTTCCAATATTTGAAGTAGTAAATTTGATTTTGAAATTAAATTGATCTTTAAATGCAGGTATGTTATCTATTAGTATATAATAGGTTATTACTAAGGACAAAATAGCCGATAAAGCTATAATTGGTGCTAGCCAATTTTTATAATTCTTAGCATCATAAAATAAAATAGCTAAATAGACCAATATAAGCACAAGAATAGACCAATTAGAAAAGAGGGTGGCAATACCAACCCAAAAAGAGGCATCAAAAATCTTCCTTTTTACATCAATTTTTGATTTTAAACTCAAACATTTTCTAGTGGCAAGAAATATAAAAAGGTTGGACAGTGCTATATTTATTTCAAAAAATACTTGAGGAAATACACATATAAATAATACAAAAAGAAGTATTAAATAAGAGTTGTTGAGAGAGAGATTATTCTTTTTAGAAATAAAATCTAAAAGAAATACTGAAAAAACAAGCAAAGCAAGAGGAATCATTTTTTCTAAGAAAATCCATGTTGTTTTATTATCTCCTGAATAGAAAAAAAAAGAAATCAAAAAGAAAATAAACAGGTAAATAAAAACAAAAACAAAATTAATGGGTTTCGTTTTTCCAAAAATGCTTGATATCATGATTCGTTTTTATACTTTTGCAAAGTAAGTATAATACAACTTACTAATGAAATAGAATTAAGAAATTTCAATAATTTGAATTTCTTAATACGGGAACGAAATTAAATACGTTCTTTACTGTACAACTAATTTATTTAAAAACAAGTATTAAAATTAGAACCTGTGAAAGATTTTTTTAAAGCTATAGAGAGTTTATTTGTCGATGTATTATTTGCTCCATACGATGCACTTCGTTTTACAGAGAGCTGGGCTTTGTCTAACATTGTTAATTGGATATTCTTTTTAATTGGACTAGCTGCCATGATATATTGGACAAGACAATTAAAAACATTTAACGATAATAAAGAAGAAGATAAGAGCGTCACTTCGCATTCTTATCTATAGATCGAATCCTATATCTTTACGATAATACATCGTATCAAAATTTAATTTTTCTATGTTTTGATACGATTTTTTTATTGCCTCGTTGTAATTGCTTCCATAAGATGTAACTGCTATCACACGGCCTCCATTGGTAAGTATCTTATTGTTTTCTTCCTTTGTTCCTGCATGAAAAATTAACGCGTTTTCTACTGCTTCAAAACCTGTTATTTCTTTTCCTTTTTCATATGCTTCAGGATATCCTCCAGAAACCAACATTACCGTTGTTGCAGCTCTATTATCTATCTCAAGAGTTTTTGTATTTAATGTTTGATTATTAAGTGTTTTAAATACATCAACCAAATCATTTTTAATACGAGGAATTACTACTTCTGTTTCAGGATCTCCCATTCTAACATTGTATTCTATTACATAAGGATCATTGTTTACCTTAATCAACCCTATAAAAACAAAACCTTGATAAACCATTTCGTCTTTTTTAAAACCCTCTATTGTTGGTTTTATAATGCGATCTTCAACCTTCTTCATAAAAGTACTGTCAGCAAAAGGGACTGGTGATATGGCTCCCATTCCTCCTGTATTAAGCCCTTTATCTCCTTCTCCTATACGTTTATAATCTTTTGCTGTTGGTAATGTTACATAGTTTTTCCCATCCGTTAAAACAAAGCAACTTAGCTCTATTCCTGAAAGAAACTCTTCAATAACAACAGTGGTACTTGCTTCTCCAAACTTTGAATCAACCAACATATTGTATAGTTCTTTTTTAGCTTCCTCTAAATCTTCTAAAATCAGAACTCCTTTCCCTGCAGCCAATCCATCTGCTTTTAAAACATAAGGAGCTTTAAGGCTTTCAAGAAAAGTATACCCTTTTTCAACGGTATCTTTAGTAAAACTTTGATAGGCAGCTGTTGGAATATTATGTCGAGACATAAACTCTTTCGCAAATTCTTTGCTTCCTTCTAATTGGGCTGCATCTCTACTAGGCCCAATAACTTGTACCTCTTTTAATGCTGCATCATTAAGAAAGAAATCAAAAATACCTTGCACCAAAGGATCTTCAGGTCCAACAATTACCATACTAACTTTTTTAGAAAGTACTGTTTCTTTAATCGTTTTAAAATCAGTAACGCTAATAGGAATGTTGGTAGCAACTTGTGCTGTTCCTGCATTTCCTGGAGCAACAAAAAGATTCGTAACCTTATCACTTTGTGCTATTTTCCATGCTAATGTATGCTCTCTTCCGCCAGAACCAAGAATTAAAATATTCATTTATTTAATTGTTGTTATATATTTTGATTTTACTATAAAATGCTCAAAAAGAAATAGGATCAAATAACCCCCAGATTTGAGTGGTCCAAAGTTACATGCCTTTCTATAAAAAAGATAATTATATTTTAATAAATTAATTTTATTAGAAGATATTGAGTTTTTTCTAACTCTATAAACTGCTAATACTTCTAGCATTCCATATGCTTTACTTGCACGCTCAATACATCGCAACCACAACCCCCAGTCTTGACGCTTTCTAATAGTAGGCATATAAATTTTACCTAATACCTTAGCATGGTACATGCCTGTTAAATTTCCTATATAATTTGCCTTAGTAATTTTTCGTTTGTCTAAATAAGGGAGTGCATTTATAACTTTATTAAGAGCTTTTCCTTTTTCGTCTATCAAACTATAACTGCTATAAGAAACAGTAACATTCTTCTCTTTCATGAACATAAGCTGTTTCTCTAGCTTGTTTGACTTCCATAAGTCATCTGCGTCTAAAAAAGCAATAAAATCGCCCTTAGCTATCTCTATGCCTTTATTCCTAGCTATTCCAGCCCCTACATTACTTGGAAATTTAAAAATTTTTATTCGATTTTCTTTTGCTTTAAGTTCTTCTATGATTTGAAGTGTCGTATCTGTGGAAGCATCATCAATAATTATAAGCTCCCAATTAGTATAGGTTTGATTAATTACAGATTGAATTGTTTCTACAATGTACTTTTCAGAATTAAAAGTAGGGGTGATTATAGAAACTAATGAAGACATATGATCATTTACTATTATAAACAGAAAAATCTTTGTGTTCTTTTTTTAATAATTCTTCTTTTGATAGGGATTTAAAATATTCATAGGTAATCTTCATTCCTTCTTCTCTTCCTATCTTAGGCTTCCAATTAAGTATTTCTTTAGCTCTTGATATGTCTGGTTGTCTTTGTAGTGGATCGTCTTTAGGCAAAGACTTATAAATTATCTTTTGATTCGTTCCTGTTAATTTTATAATTTCTTCAGCAAAATCTTTAATGGTAATCTCATTTGGGTTCCCAATATTAATAGGCTCTGGGTAATCACTCATTAAGAGTTTAAAAACACCTTCTATTTGATCGTCTACATAACAAAAAGAACGTGTTTGAGAACCATCTCCAAATACGGTAAGATCTTCACCTCTTAGCGCCTGACCTATAAAAGCTGGAATAACCCTTCCATCGTTTAATCGCATTCGAGGTCCATAAGTATTGAAAATTCGAACTATTCTAGTTTCTAAACCATGAAAACGATGATAAGCCATTGTGATAGATTCTTGAAATCTTTTGGCCTCATCATAAACTCCTCTTGGTCCAATAGTACTTACATTTCCATAATAATCTTCATTTTGAGGGTGAACCAATGGATCTCCATAAATCTCAGAAGTTGAGGCTATAAGAATTCTTGCTTTTTTCTCTATTGCTAAACCTAATAAGTTATGAGTTCCTAAAGCGCCAACTTTTAAAGTTTGAATAGGAATTTTAAGATAATCTATAGGGCTTGCTGGAGATGCAAAATGTAATATATAATCTAATTTTCCAGGAACATGAACGAATTTAGTTACGTCATGGTGATAAAACTCGAACTGTTCTAATTTAAATAAGTGTTCAATATTTTTAATATCCCCTGTTATTAAGTTATCCATCCCTATAACATAGAATCCTTCTTTAATAAAACGATCACATAAGTGAGATCCTAAAAAACCCGCAGCTCCTGTAATTAATACTTTTTTCATATTCAATTTTGGATTTTATCTTTCTTATCAGGTGAATTAGTCATTTTATCTCTTACAGTATCTTTAAGATGATCAACTTTCCTTTTGATTTTAATCTTACGTTTCATATTTCTAAAGCTATAATTGAAACGATAAAAAATATAACCTAAAATAATAACCGTAGTCACTAAAATTATGGCTAAAATTATATTTTTTGAAATACTGGCTAACAGAATAAAAAGTATTACAAAAACAATATTAAAACTCCCTATAATTAAACTAGCCTGTTGGTGTGATAGCCCCCAAAAATCTATAAGAATATGATGAATATGATTTCTATCTGGAGAAAAAGGTCCTTTTTTATTTGCCAAGCGTATAGTAAAAACTCTTGCAGTGTCAAACAAAGGGACAATAAGGATACTTATCGCTATGATGGGTGCATTTTCTAATAAAAAAGGAAGCTCTTCATAAGCATCGGGTTTTAAGGCTAAAAATTTTAAGGTAAGCACACTAATAATAAAACCAATAATTAAAGAACCTGTATCACCCATAAATATTTTTCTTGTAGAAGAAAAATTATACCCTAAAAAGGCCATCAAACTTCCATTAAGTGTCAGACAGATTAATGCATAAAAATACTCATTGGTTGTATAAAAAATAGTAGTATATAATATTAATATTACGGTTCCCACAACTGCAGCTAAACCATCAATCCCATCAATTAAATTATATGCATTAATAATAGTTAGCATCATAAATGCTCCAACCGTATAATAAATTAATGAAGGTATCTCATAAATCCCTAAAAAACCATTTAAAGAATCAATTCTAAAACTATCATTTGTTAAAATAAAACCTATAGCTAATAACTGTGCTATTAATTTTGCATATGGAGAAAGTACTACCAAGTCATCTTTTAAGCCTACAATAAAAAGTATTGTTAAACTAGGCACAAAGTAGATAGCTTCATCATGTAAATCCCATCCTTTTAAAAAAAATAAAGCAAAAATCAAGGTGTAGAAAAATGCAATTCCTCCTAAGGTAGGTGTCTTACTTTGGTGTGAACTCCTTTTGTTAGGGTCATCCATAAGGCTTTTATACTCTACCACTCCTATTATCTTAGGAATTGTAAAATATGTTAAAAGGAAGGCTCCTATGAAAAAAAGTAAACTTGTAACTAGAAAATTCAATTAAACAATATTTTAGGATAAAATTAGGAGTTTAAAATTGAATTCTATACATCTTTTAAGGATTATAATAAAAAATATACTCATTTATTTATTCAAATGAGCTTGTAATCTCAGTAAAGATATCTTTTAGAGGGATTTGATTTTCTTGGCCATTTGTGTTCTTAGATGTGTCTAAATAATACCCTATACCATCATGTTCTCCATTTTTTATAGCCACAAAAGCTATATAGCTTTTAAAGTTACTAATTTCTTTTTCTCCAAAAATCGAAAATTCTTCATCAATATCATGAGAATATATTAGCTCAACAAATAAGCTATCTTCTCTATTGTCAATTTTAAAAATTTCACTTCCATCTTTGGCTTTATATGTCATTAATATTTTTTTTGCCTTTTCTGCAGATGCTGGTGAATTAAATTCGATAAGAAAATCTCTAGACATTCTAGGTATTACATTACTTATATCTAAAATCCCTAATTCATTTAGAAATCTCTGATGATCTTTTAAACGCCAATAGAAAGTTAGTTTCCCATGAGGTTTTTGATGTAAACCTGTGCAAACAATAAGTCTAGTATTGTCTAATTTTAATATTCTCCCTATTATAGAATCGTATTCTTTAAGTATCATTAATAGAGGATCTTCCTCTTTTGGGCAGTACCAGTCTGGGTTTTTAAATGCTCCATTATATGCTTTAGAGTTAAACATATAATGATGCTGAAAATGTGCACCTGTATTTAAGAATAGGGATGAAAAATCTGGCAGATGCTTTCTCCATTGTTGAATAAATATATCTCCCAACAATTTGTCTAGAATAACTGCTCTTATTCCTGTTTTAGATTTAATAGCTGCAGCAAGTTTTAAATATTGAAAATAGCGTGATAATGGAACTACTTTAAGAAATGCTTTTAGAATATGTAGAATGGATTTTTTGGAAACACTTTCTTGAGCATTATCATTAACTGCTTGAGAAACTGCTTTAGATGCATCTTTCACAAAGTTTTCACCACTAGATTTTGTTTGCGTCCATGGGTCTGGAACAAAAAACTTAGGTGATTCCAATCTATTATCCGCATTAAAAGGGCTTATCGCTCCAACAGACAGTCCTTTTTCCTCAGCAATCTCAAAAATTTGCTTTAGATCTTTTCTGTTTACAATATCACCAAGTCTAAAAACTTTATGCTCTTCGTATGTTTTTCCTGTATGAATAGTTACCCATTGAACCCATGGTTCTAAAAGTTTATATTCGTTTTCAGAAGTTGTTTCTGTGTAGCCGTATGTTTCAAATAGTCTTTTTATATTGGGTAGCAAACCAATACTATTGTAGTATTTTATATAATCAAAATTAAGTTCGTTAAGCCCTAGTAATATTGTTTTACTTTTTTTCATATTCTTTAAAAAAACAAAGATAAATGAACAGTTGTCCATTATTATTATAAATAGCCTTAAATCTAATAAATAATACTATGATGATAAAAAATCATTGTATAATTTTAAATGCTTGTCTATCACATTTTTTAATCCAAACTCTTGTTCTGCTTTTTTTCTTGATGCTTTTCCCATAGTTATTCGTAGGTCTTGGTTATCTATTAGTTCTTTAAGTTTATTTGCTAAATCTTCTCCTGATTTAAGTGCTACCAGAAGTCCATTTTTTCCATGATCTACACATTCTTTACATCCAACTGTATTTGTTGTTATTATTGGCCTTCCTATTGCGCAAGCTTCAATTAAAGATTTTGGCATGCCTTCTCTATACGATGGTAAAACCACAATATCTGAATTGGCGTATACGCCAATCATGTCTTTTTGGTAATCAATCCATGTAACATAATTTTTATGTTCCCATTCTTTTAAATAGGATTCAGGAGCCCCTGCTTTATTTCCTAAATCTACATTCCCAGCTAAAATAAATGTAACTTTATCTTGATATTCTTCTTTTAAAATTTCTGTTGCTTTTTTCAATTCTAATATTCCTTTATCCCATAACATTCTTGCTGGAAAAAGAATGTTCACTCTCTCATTATTGGGAAAAGGCATTTCAGAATATGTTTCAAGATCTACTCCTGATCCTTTTATAAAAATGATTCCGTTTTGCTTTGAAAATATTTTATGTTTTTTTAATTCATTGTAATCATCATTGTTTTGAAAAATCACCAAGAGGTTTTTTCTATTAAACCCAAAACGCATCATTTTTACCATTATATTTTGGGCCATACCTTTTCTATCATCTGTAAAAACATAACCAAGGCCACTAAAAGAATTTAAAGCTCCTTTAATTTTTAAAATTTTGCTAATTATGGATCCGTACACAATAGGCTTTAAAGCTACATGATGAACAACATCTGGCTTTATTTCTTTGTATAGTTTATATAGTTTTTTAATTGCGTACATCTCTTGGAAAAAATTAGTTCCAGATCGAGACAACGCCAATGGAGTATATTTAACACCCGTTTTTAAAATCTCTTCTGATCTGCCAGTATCTCCAGCAATTGCATATACATCCCAACTATCTTTAATGGCCTCTTCTGCAATGCATAAACGATGAGAGATAAAAAACCAATCTACATTGACAACTATTAATAATTTCTTCATACTAGTAAATAAAGTATATTTAAAATGCTATTTGGCGTAATATAAGTTTAGATATTTTTTTGCGATTACTTCTATAGAAAAACTATCAATTAAATCTTGTTGGTTTTTTTCAACCTTCTTTTCCCATTCTTTCTGATGATTTAAAATAGTTTTCCAACCATTACATATTGCAGTATAATCACCTACTTCAGTTAATATCCCATGGTTACCTAAAATGTTTTTTACTTCTCCAACATTAGTAGATACTACTGGAATTCCTGCTAAAATATATTCTCCAATTACATTTGGAAAACCTTCGTGTTTAGATGTTAATGTTCCGATATCAAAAATTGAAATTGTGCCCAAAACATTATCTATTTCTCCAATAAAACAGATTTTATCTTTGTTCTTAGAAGCTGTTATTTCATTATATAATTTTTGATCATCTGTTTTTCCTATGATCACTAAAGTTGTATTACTATAGTTGGTATCGCTTTGCATTAGTTCAAAAGCTTTTATTGCCGTTTTATGGTCTTTTACTTCATTTATCCTGGCAACCATTACAATTGTTTTATCATTTAAAGAGATATTGTTTTCTAGAAAGTATTGTTCTTTATCAATTTTTTCCGTTTTAGGCGGAATCACAAATCCATTCTCAATCTTAATGATGTTTTTATTTTTATACCCCGCTTTTAAATGATTTAGAATGCCCTCTTGAGTATTTGAGATAATAGCATATGGAATTTTTGAAAATACTTTTAAAAAAAAGAAAATGACTTTGTTAAATAATGTTTTTTCTTTCCAGTCTGTCTTAGAGCGTCGAATGTTCCATATTAGTTTAAATTTTCTCCAATAAAATAGCTTAGCAAATAATCCAAAAAACTCAGCATGGTACATCCAACATTGTAAAACATCTGGATTCTTTTTTATCAATAAAGAAATAAGCCTAGGCAGTAAAAATAAATAAGAAAGCTTTTTTTCACTAGTTAAATTAATTACCTCTATTCCATTCTCATTAAATTTATTTAATAATTTGTTTTCTGAAGTTAATGTTAAGATTGTTTGAGAAACATCGGTTGTAGTATGTATTTCTTTTGTTAGTTTTAAAAGCATGTTCTCTGCTCCTCCACTACCTAATCCTAGAATCAAATGAACTATCTTCATGCTTAATTGAGCTTTCAAAAATTAAAACTATTGCTAAAAAGTACCACATTACTATATGATTTATATTATATGTGCTAAGGCCTAAAAGAGCCATTATCATGATACTTCGAATGCTAACCTTAAATACAAAAAACTTCAAAAGGAAAAACAAATAAATTAAAGTTGTAAATACAATTCCCATTTGAATGGTTATTTTACTGTAAAAGGATCCTAAATTTTCTTCTAAAATTCTATTCCCCATACCCGTTCCAAAAATTTTAAATTTTGTAGAAAGATCACTAAAATCATTAAGAAAACTTCCTATTCTGGTTTGATATGAGTACGAATTTTTAAAATTAACTATTTTATCAAAAAAGAAATTAAGAACATTTGTATCGAAAAATGTTTTTATCCAAAATTCATAAGCTAATGCAGCCACTACAATAAGAAGTAAAAATCTAATGATGTTTTTTCTAGTAAAAATTATTTTATAAAAAATAATTGCTAAAATAATTGTCAAAAATATAACGCCAGAAGCACTAAAAGATAAAAGAACACTTAGAGATGCTATGGCAATAAGAAAATCTATTTTTGTTTTATAAATAAGTAAAACAAAAATCATCGATACCGTATACAATCCATAACTTGCTGGCTCATTAAAAAACCCAGTCCCTCTAATATTGGTGTCTTCAGAAAAAACTCCTCCGATAACTCTTTGTTCTTCTCCCGTTAAAAAATTTAAATAATCTATTCTAAAACCGAAAATATAAAAGGCTGCCATTTGTGACAGAAACCCAAATAAATGAAATATCAATATAACTCTTAAACATTTATATAATAATTCTCTTTTATTTTTAAAAAAGCTAAAAAACATTAAGCCATAAATTGGGGCAATAATAATTCCTACATAAGAGAAATAGTGTGGATTAAAATCTTCTGATATTATAAAAGAAAGTGCAATATTCACTAAACAGATTGAGATTAAACCCATAATCAGGATTAAAAATTTCTTGTCTAATTTATAGATAGGCAAAAGAAGTAAAAGAAGTAAAAAAGAAGATAAAACGAAAAGCCTCATCCCCCCTAAGTGTATAAAATAATAACTTCTTAAAGATCCTAATAAAAGAATTATAAAGCTAATAATTCCAATTACAGAAATTTTTATTGTTGCGTTTTTCGATACCATTCCATAAACATAAAGATTCTCCAAATTTCTACTTTATTATTTTCTTTTCCTTCATAAAATGCATGTATCATTTTCTCAGCTACATCAAAATTAATAAAATCAAAATCAAGCGTTTTAAATAAATTAAAGTTTTCAAGAACCATAGGTTTTAATTCTTTTTTTAACCAATATTCTAATGGAACGCTAAAGCCTTTTTTGGGTCTGTCAAATAATTCTTTAGGCACATAATCATGTAATATGTCTTTTAGAATGTGTTTAAGCGTACCATTTTTATATTTATATTCTAGTGGTAATGATCTTGCAAACTCGGCTACTCTATGATCCATAAATGGAGATCTTGTTTCTAAAGAGTACGCCATACTAGCTCGATCTACTTTCGTATTTATATCTGAATTCAAATATACTTTTGTGTCTAAAAAAGAACAATCATTTAATAGGTTTTTCTTTAATAAATATCCATTATATACATCCATATATTCTGGAGAAACATCTTTTTTAATAAACTCTGTTTTAAGTGTCGTTACCATCTTAAAATACAGTTCGTTTAAATTTCTGTACCCAGCACCTTTAGCTAACATTCTAAATTTATAGTTAGGAACGTTCTGTAAAACTGATGAAATTCCTTTTCTTAAAAAATAAGGAATGTTATATACTGGCTTCATAGACTGAATCCATTTGTATCTATCATAGCCAAGAAATAACTCATCTGCTCCATCTCCTGTTAAAGCGACTGTAACGCTTTTTCTAACTTCATTTGACAAAAGCATTGATGGCAATGAAGAAACGTCTGCAAATGGCTCGTCATAATATTTATAGAAATTATTAACCAAATCCAGACCTGAGTTCATATCACATGTAAAAACATGGTGTTCTGTACCTAGGTATTCTGCTATTTCCTTGCTCCATTTACTTTCATCGTATTCTTTTTCAAGAAATTTAATGGAAAATGTATCTACTTTTCCCGAAGATTTACTAGCTAATGCTGTTATCAAAGAAGAATCTACTCCTCCAGATAAAAATAATCCTAAAGGTACATCTGCCTGTAATCTTATTTTTACAGCATCCAGCAATAGCTTTTTAAGTGCTTCTTTTGCTTCTTGATAATTACCTAAAAAAGGTTTTACTGTTTTACAGTCCCAATATTCCCATGTATTTAATTCTCTTGAATCTAGTTTAAACTCAAAGCTATGACCCGGTTTAAGTTTATATACATTTTTATAGGGGGTTTGTGGATCTACAAAATATCCAAAATGAAAATAATTTATACAAGTGTTTGGGTCTAACTCTAAATTATTTGCGATCTCTATTTGTTTTAGGTTTGATGCAAATTCAAAATCTGTATCATTTAGGTAATAATAAAAAGGTTTTTGACCCAAACGATCTCTAGAGCCAAAAAGTAGGTTTTTGCTTTTATCATAGATAACAAATGAGAACATTCCTATTAAATGATCAACACATTTATTACCATATTCTTTATAAGCAGCACATATTACTTCTGTATCAGAATCTGTTTTGAAAATGTATCCTTTTTTAAATAGCTCATCTTTTAAAGTAAGATAATTGTATATTTCGCCATTAAAAACAATGCTAATATCATTGAAAAAAAAGGGTTGATTCGATCTAGGATCTAGATCTATAATACTTAATCTATTGTGACCTAAAACAACAGTACTGTCTATTTTTTTGAATTCAGAATAGTCAGGGCCTCTAAAATTAGCAATTGCCAATTTTTTAGAAATAATATCATTGTTATATATTTTTGTCGATCCGTAAATTCCACACATTTACCTTTTATTTTTAACGTTTTTTATTCTTAATTGATTGTTGACTATTTACCAATATAAAAGTGAGATTTATTTATCATTAATATGAACTAAAAGCATTATTAATTTTTTGACTTTTTTACTATTGCAAAAAACTTAGTTAAAAAAGTGTTTCTTGTGTTTGTATTAAAAAAAACAAATAAACAAAAGCATATTAATGTAGCAAACCCCATTTCAATAATCATATAAAATTTAGATATTCCAATTAATTTAAATGTCTTAAAAAGGAAAAACAAAATTAATGACAAAATACTGTTTTTGATAATCATTAATATCCATGAATATGCCTTGTTCAATCCAACATTTCTTTTGTGTAAAAAAAAGCCTCCTAGGAAATATAAAAATACTATTATAGAAAAAGAAATTGATACTCCAACAAGGTTTAAGTACTTAATTAAAAAAAATAAAGCTCCAAAATATACCGCATTTAAGATTAAAAAATATTTTGTGACAACTTTTACTTTTCCCATAGCAGATTCTAATAAATATGGAACCTGGGATAGTGAATACAAGACAGTTCCTAAAACCAGCACAATCAATAATAATTCCATATCACTATTGTTAGATTTTCCAATCCATATCTCAAGAATCTCATAGCTAAAAGAAGCAAACATTGTAAAATAAGTTAAAGAAATAACTGCAATCCAAGTTGAAACATTCTGAACACTCGAATATAGTTTCTCTTTATTTTTTTTTACTAATAACTCATTAATTTTTGGAAAAAAAGCAGTAGATAAAGGATATATAAACTGAACAATACCAAAAGCTAAAGAGAAGAGAACTGTATAAAGACCAAAATCTGCTAAGCTTCCTGTTTTGCTTAGAAAAAATTTATCCGTTTGCAATAAAAAAACAGTTAGAACAGATATAGACATCGAGCCAAAGGAATAGGCCATATGCCCTTTTAAACCTCTAATGTTCCATTTGGTGCTTTTACGAAACCCTATTACTCTCTTAAATAAGAACAAATAGGAAAAAACTAATAGTGCATTTGAGGCTAATATAATAACCAAATAGTCTCCTATTTTATATTCAAAATTTATAATTAACACATACAAGCTTATTGTTAAAAGAACAAATACTACAATCTTAACTATGTTAAATTTAACCAAGTTTTGAAGTCCGGAATTGAGGTTAAAATAAAAAGAAATAGGCCAACGAAAGAAAATTGAGATAGCTATTAATCTTATAAAAAAAACTAATTCTTCTGTAGTAAAATCTATTGGAGTTAACCAATATTTACTAATTGCTGGAGCTAAGATTACAATAATTAGTGTAATTACAATTCCTATAATCCAATATATAATTTCTAAAGTAAATATTAGACTTCTTACTTTATCGATATTTTTATTTAATGATATTTCTCTTGATATTTCTCTATTAACTAATAAACCAAAGCCTAAATCAAAAAAAGCTAAAACAGGCCAAATAGAACTATAAATACTAATAACACCAGCAGATTCTGAACCTAAAACATTAAAAACTACAGGAAGCAAAAGAACGTTGAACAATACAACGAAAATATTTCCTAAAAGGTTGTATATAATATTATGTGATAGACTTCTCATCTTCTAAAGAAAAAATAGTTATAAAAAACATAAAAAAGACAAGGCCATATTGGCGTTGAAGCCAGCTTTCTGTCAAAAAACTTAAAAATAGTATGATTAACAATATTGTAACAATATCATTTTTATTTTTAATTGCAATCGCTATCAAATAAGTTAGCAAGAAAAGAAAAAATAAAATTCCCAAGATTCCATATCCGCCAAAATAATTTAAATATTGATTATGAGCATTTACTTTGCTCGTTTTTTCATCTCCTGAAAAGGAATAAAGATTCTTCTCATATAAACAATTATGAAAGCCTTTTATCCCGTTCCCAAATGGATTTTCTTTAATACACTCTATTGAATTAGTCCAAACATTTATTCTTCTTTCAAAAGCTATCGGAAGATCTTTTACAAACTTATACCTTATGTATTTATACTTAGTAAATGTAAACGTGCTTACTAAAATTATAGACAGTAGTAATATGATTCTTTTTTTTGTGCTTTTTATTTTCATAAATGTTAGGATTCCAAAAACCAAAAAGCCTATAAAAATTGGCAGCCTAGCAGCTGCAATGAATATTAATAGAATGTGAAAAAATATCAACACATACTTATATCTTTCAATCAATCTATTTTTAAAAGAAATGAGAAATAATAATGTGATTGAAAAAATACTATAACTGGAATAGTAAACATTATGGAAATACAATCCTAAATCATTTTTGGTAAATAGTGCTCTTTTTATTTCATACAGACTGAATATGTTTAACGCTACTCCTGTTTCTACAGGTGCTTTGCTAACCATATAATAAATAATTACAAGCAAAGGGTAAGCTATAAGTCCTAAAGAGAAAGTCAATGCTATATAGCTTCTATATTCTGTCTTTTTATTAAATAAATCTTTATTAATAATACCAATGACGATAGGAAATAAAATAAGCGAAAGGTTTTTAGATATAATACTAGTTTCATCATAGATAATGGAGAAGATTGTTATTATAAAAAAGAAAATAAAAAACAAATAATACTGAAAACGAAAATCTTTTCGTTCAATTTTTCGATATCTCTTAAATCGAAACAATGATAAAATTGCTAAAAGAAAAAGTGCTTTAGCTGTGGTTTTTATATGCCCAAACCCTAATGAAAAACTAAAAAGAAGTAAGCTAAAATAAATCACATTGTCGTAATTTATTTTTTTTAATTTTTCTATTAAACCCATAAAAAAGGTGTTTGTAATTTTATGATTTATATTAAAACTGAATAGGTTGGTCTAGCGGCAAAAGTACGATAATTGTTGCCTTTTTCAAGTGCTACTTTATCTAACATTTTATTTTCTTCCAGAATCTTATATGCAAAATCAAACCACGTCATAGGGTTATTATCTGTATAATGATAAATTCCATAATTTATATTTTCTAATGTAATTATGCCTAGTATAAAGTGTGCTAAATTATCTGTGTGTGTGGGGCAACCTGTTTGCTGATCTGTAATGGTTAATTTGGTTTCGGTTGTAGCCTTCTTTAAAATTGTTCTATAAAAATTATGCCCAGATTCTTTATTGTATAACCACGATGTTCTAACTATAAAAAAATCATTTAAGATCTCTTTAATATGATTTTCTCCTTTTAGTTTAGACTTTCCATATTCATTAATGGGGTTAGGGATATCATTTACGGTATAAGGCTTTCGTTTTTTACCATCAAAAACATAATCTGTAGAAATATGGATTAAAGTGATTTTATTCTTTTTGCAAGCAGTTGCCAAATTCTTAGCACCCTCTGCATTTACACTAAAAGCTTCTTCAGGAGATTTCTCTGCCTGCTCTACATTAGTGTAGGCAGCACAGTTTACACAATAATCAAAGTTGTTTTCTTTAAAAAAAGAAGCTACATTTTTTTCTTCCGTAATGTCTAATACTTTTGATGTTGTAAATTCAAAACGAAGATCTAAATATTCTTTTTCAATCTTTTGAATACTCATCCCCAACTGACCATTACTTCCAGTTATTAGTATTTTTTTCATTTGATGAAATCTTTGAATATAGGCAACCTCTTATCTTTATCTGATACAATAACTTCTTCTTTTTTATACCCCCAGTCTATCGCTAAATCTGGATCATTATAAATAATTCCTTTTTCATATTCTTTATGATAAAAATTATCACATTTATATGAAAAAATGACTTCATCACTTAAGGCTAAAAAACCATGAGCAAAGTTTCGAGGTATATAAAGTTGGCATTTAGTTTTGTCATTAAGAACTATTTTATAATGCTTTCCATAAGTTGGTGACTTTTTTCTTAAATCGACAACAACGTCTAATATTTCTCCTTTAATTACTGTAACCAGTTTTGCCTGGCCATACTTTCCTTCTTGGAAATGAAACCCTCGTAATACTCCTTTTTTGGAATGAGATAGATTGTCTTGAACAAATGCTCCTTTAAACCCCAACTTCCTTTCAAAATCTAACTCGTTATAACTCTCTATAAAGCTACCTCGCTCATCAATGAAAATCTCAGGTTTTAATAAATAACATCCTGATAAATATGTTTCTTCTACAGTCAAGTATTCTCTTTTTATTTTAGTTGAAGTAAATAGGCTCCATAACCACTTTTTAACAGTGGTTGTGCCAAATTAGTTAATTGCTCTTTCGTTATATATCCCATTATATAGGCCACCTCTTCAATACAGCCTATTTTAAGGCCCTGTCGTTCTTCAATAACTTGAACAAATTGTGATGCTTGTTGCAAAGAATCAAAAGTACCTGTATCTAACCAAGCCGTCCCTCTATCTAAAATCCTAACACTTAAGTTTTGTTTCTCTAAATATACTTTATTAACATCTGTTATTTCTAATTCTCCTCTTCCACTAGGTCGGATATTTTTTGCTATGTCAATTACTTCATTATCAAAAAAATAAATCCCAGGAATTGCATAATTAGATTTAGGATTTTCGGGTTTCTCTTCTATAGACAGCACGTTTTTTTTATCATCAAATTCTACAACTCCGTATCGTTGCGGTTTTTGCACATGATACGCGTAAATAATACCACCTTGAGGGTCATTATTTTTTTGTAATAACTTAGACAGCCCAGATCCGTAAAATATATTATCTCCAAGAATTAAAGCCACTTTCTCTTTACCAATAAACTTTTCTCCTATTATAAAAGCTTCTGCAAGGCCATTAGGGTTTTCTTGGGTCGCATACTCAAATACACATCCAAGTTTATCACCGTTCCCTAGTAGTTTTTTAAATAATGGTAGATCAGATGGAGTAGATATAATCAAAATTTCTCTTATTCCCGCACTCATTAAGGTTGAAAGAGGGTAATAGATCATTGGCTTGTCATAGACTGGCATTAATTGCTTGCTTACAGCCAATGTTAATGGGTGCAATCGTGTACCTGTTCCTCCTGCTAGTATGATTCCTTTCATCTATTAATAATTATTAAAACTAATTATTATATTTTTCAAAATACCACGCTACTGTTTTTCTAATTCCAGATTCAAAATCTTCAGATGCTTTCCAACCAAGTTCATTTTCAATTTTAGAAGCATCTATAGCATATCTATAATCATGCCCTGGCCTATCTTTTACAAAAGCTATTTGATCTTTATAAGATCCCGTTTTCTTTGCATGTTTCTCATCTAAAATATCACAAATTATTTTAGCAACCTCTAAATTGTTTTTTTCGTTTTTCCCTCCAATATTGTAAGTTTCCCCTAGAGTTCCTTTATCAAAAGCTAATTCAATACCACTACAATGATCGTCTACATATAGCCAATCTCTAATGTTTTCCCCTTTTCCATAAATAGGTATGACTTCTCCTTTTAATGCTTTTCTAATAATTGTAGGAATCAACTTTTCGTCGTGTTGCTTAGGACCATAATTATTTGAGCAATTAGTAGTGACCGTATTCAAACCATAGGTATGAAAATAACTCCGTACTAAAAAATCTGAAGAAGCTTTAGAAGCACTATAAGGGCTATTAGGAGCGTAAGGCGTTGTTTCTTTAAAAAGACCTTCTTCTCCAAGAGATCCATATACCTCATCTGTAGAAATATGGTGAAACTTAGAATTTAAATATTCTTCTTTATATTTAAATGGTGATTCCATCCAATAATGCTTAGCAACTTCTAAGAGGTTAAATGTTCCCATAACATTTGTATTTATAAATGCTTGCGGTCCTGTTATTGAATTATCAACATGAGATTCTGCTGCAAAATGAATAACTCCTTTAATATTGTATTCTTTAAAAAGTTTTTCAATCAATTTCTGATCACATATATCTCCTTCTATGAAATGATATCTAGGATGATCTTGTACTTTTTGAAGGTTTTTTAAAGTTCCAGCATATGTAAGTTTATCCAAATTAATAACATGAGTATTCGAGGTTTTATCTAAAAAAAAAGATATAAAATTAGAGCCTATAAACCCCGCTCCTCCAGTTATTAATATATTCATTTTTTACTCTTTAGATGCTTTATATGACTTAAGAAACTTGTTGAGTTCTAATAATAATAGTATTAATAATGTAATTATAATAAAACCTATAAAAGACAAAACTCTATAGTCTTGCCATATTTTTTTTATTTTTACTCCTCTAGTTGGAAAGTCAGAGATTACATTTATTATTTCTGCCTTATTTGCTCGTTCTTCATTTAAACTAACTAGATTCTTTTTTAAAATATCTATTTGTAAAATAAGTTGTAACTCTTTATCATTACTTCCTTCTTTATCTGCCAAGTTTATATTTGTGCTTGTATTTGCATTCTTTGCAGTTTCAAGAAGCACTTTTCTGTAAAGACTTTGCAAAGAATCTATTTCTTCAGATTGTCTATTATAAATACTATCCTTAAGTTGAATATTTATATCACTCACTCTCTTTTGAAGCTCAAAATAATCATTGCTTGAAATAGATGACACTATTTTATTTTGTGTCTTTTTAGCAACGTTGCTATTGTTACTAATGAAAGTAATTTTATGAAAACGGGCATTAAAAGAATTAAAATTCTTTAGATAAGATTTATAATCAATTGTTTTAATTGTATTAGTATCTAACTGTCTAATAAAATCATCAAATAGTTTTATTTTTTGATTTTCATCTGAATATGACTCTACATAAACTTCTTTAATTGTTGCCGCTTCTTTAATGGATATTCCTAAAGCACCAGATAAGGCAGTTGAATCTTTATCATCGGCCAATTCATTGTAAAAGTTAATATTATTATACAACTGCTGTACACTATTAAAATTAGGCTCTACAACCATTGACGATTGATAAAGTTCTCCTTCTTTATAATCTAAATAAAAGCCTAAGCCTAAGCCTAAAACCCCTGTAATAACAAACTTTACAAAATGCTTCTGTAAAAAAAGCAGAAAGACTAATAGTAAATTAAATAATCCTTTAAAGATGGTGGCTAAAAAATTAAAGAAACGATTAAAAGCATTTCCTATTAACTTAAAAAGTTGACCCAAATCTGCATCTTCGGAATTGTTTTTAGGTGTTGTATTTTCACTCATTTTAATGCGAATTAAATATTTGTTCTAAAATTTTTCTTGTTATTAAATAGGTAGGTTTAACCCCTGTAGCGCCTAAACCTCCGGATGCTAAAGTGCTTCCTGTTTCTAATGGGTTGTCTGAAGCATAATAAGCATATCGAACTTTTACATCTTCAGAAATACTTTTTCTAATTTTTGATGCAGACTGGATGGCCTTTTGATAATGAGCTCCTTCCATCTCCAAACCAATAACACTCCAGGTAGAATCATGAAAGAACTTAAGAATATCTCTGTTTTGAAGAGAGGTTCCTAAAACAGTAATCATCGCTCCTTCAAAAACTAATAACCCATGGTCTTGAAAATCTTCTTTAGTTAATTCATTTTTAAATGGATAATTATCTGCCGTCCCTTCAAATATATGAGAAGTAGGGATCATTAAATCTCCTTTACCTCCTTCTAAAATACCAGCCTTACCCATAATAGAAATCGAAGAAACATTTAAGAACTCTAGGGAACCATTTCTTTGTTTTAATGGTTTTAAAAACTCGTCAATGGTTTCGTAAGCTTGCTCTCCAAAAGCATAGTCCATAACAAATAATACTGGTTTTTCATCCTCTAAAAGATCAGAGTTAACAGTATAATTTGTTTTAGAGAAATCTATTTTTGCTGTATCAAAAATTTGAACATCTATATTAGTACCTGAAACATCATCAATTGAAATCATTCCGTTTTTATGAGCATAGTCTTTTACTTTTTTTCTAATAGCTATGTTCTCAGATTTACTAAGTGCTTCATAAACATCTAAATTAGCCTTTCCTTTTAGTTCCTTTTCTAATACATGTTTAGCAAATAAAGAATTCATAACGCTATGCATGTTTGCACTTATAATATGAATTGGTCTATGGAAAAGCTTGCTTTTTTTAAGTGTGGTTTTTATTGTATTTGCCCATATCTCACCATGAATATGATGCCCTAGACGTTCTCTCAATATTGGGCTAAATGTAATGGCACGCTTACTCCCTTTTGTTTCTTCTTCAATAGCGAGTTTACCCATCCAATACACAATTTTTAGAAATCTTTCAGGTGTTTTCTTAGTTGCAAAATTTTTATAGATTTCTAAGGTTTCATCAAAAGTTCTTCCTAATATATTAGCAGTATGACTAATGGCTATTTCTCGCTCTGCCAGATTGAGTTTTGATTTCTTAATGACTGCTTCTAATTTTTGCCAATCTCTTGTCGTCTCTTCTGTATCAGAGATTAAAACACGCTTACATATTTTATCAGATTCGATAAATAAAAACGTAAGATGCGTAAGAATATCATAAATATCAGACCGCCCTCTGGTAATTTCAATATTCATCTGCTCATCATCTATTCTATAGCAGTTCCTTCTCCGTTTAGGAGGGATAATTACCTGAAAGTGTGATTTTTTATATCCTTCATCTGAGGTAAGGTTTATAAATCTACATTGCTCAATCCCTTCTGGCAGTCTATCTAACACATAGAGAAGCCCGTTAAATTCTGTTTTTTCTTCTGCGACAGAGCCATAAATTTCTGGTTGTAATTGAAGTAATGATTGTCTGAGTGTTTCTCCAGAAACACCAGAGGGTTTATAAAAGCCTCTGTTAAACAAATGTCGCATTGTTATGTACATTCGTTCTATTGCGTTTGTTGATTCTTGGGCTCTTGTTCTTCCTTTAATTTTACTCATAGGTTGTTGCTTATACAAAAGTACAAGTAATTTCGTAAATTTAATTCTTTTTCAACGCATAAAGCGCATCCGCAAGTTTTCTATCATTTGATAAACGCTTAATTTTATTCTGACCTCCAAGTTTACCAATAGATTTCATGTAGGCCGTAAAACCTCCTTCTTCTACTATTGAAATTTTTAAAGTTTGGAGTATTTTTCCTTCTATCAAATCTAAATAATAACTGTTTTGTTTTTGTAAAGCCTCGTCAATCTTCTTTGCAAACACGGCGATATCTTTAGGTTTTTTTCTAAACTCAATCATCCATTCATGATAAGGGAGCTCATCATTTTCAGGGTTTACTTGAGGAGCTACTGTAAACTCACTTATTTCAATCGCTGTTCCATCAACAGCATATTGCATTGCCTCCTCTACTTCCTTTGCTATTACATGTTCTCCAAAAGCTGAAATAAAATGTTTAATTCTTCCTGAAACAACTACTCTAAAAGGTTGTAAAGAAGTAAATTGAACAGTATCACCTAAGTTATAACCCCACAAACCAGCATTGGTTGAAATGATCATTACATAATTAACTCCTAATTCAACATCTTTAATAGTAAGTCGCTTATAATTAGATTCAAAAAATTCATCAGCTTTGATAAATTCATAGAAAATACCCGCATTTAAAAGCAACAACATTCCTTTTTCTTTTTGCGAATCTTGAAACGCAAAAAAGCCTTCGCTTGCAGGAAATAATTCAATACTTGGAACACTTCTACCTATTAAGCTTTCAAATTTTGATCGATAGGGTTCGTAATTTACGCCCCCATAGATGAAGAGTTCAAAGTTGGAAAATAAATCTCCTATTTTTTTTCCTGTCTTTTCCTGTAATCTTTCAAAATACATTTGTACCCATGAAGGGATTCCGCTAATAACACTCATATTTTCTTTATGAGTTTCTTCTACAATAGCATTTACTTTTGTTTCCCAATCTTCAATACAATTGGTTTCCCAACTCGGCATTCTATTTTTTTGAAGATAATTAGGAACATAATGAGCTACTATCCCCGATAGTCTTCCTAGTTTAACGCCATTTTTCTCATTGAGTGTTGGGTTTCCTTGAAGAAAAATCATTTTTCCATCGACAAATTTTGCATTCCCTGTTTCATGAATATAGCATAGAATTGCATTTCTTGCTGCTTCAATATGATACGGCATGGATTCTTTAGTAATAGGAATATACTTGGCTCCTGATGTAGTTCCAGAGGTTTTTGCAAAGTATAAAGGTTTGCCTTTCCATAACACGTTCTCTTCACCTGCTACAGATCTTTCTACATATGACTTGAGTCCTTCATAATCTCTTATAGGAATGCGTTTTATAAAATCTTCATGAGTGTTAATATTCATGAAATCGTGATCTTTTCCAAAAGAAGTTGCTTTTCCTGTAGTAATTAAGGCTCTAAAAACAGCTTCTTGAGCATCCAAAGGATGATTTGACCATTTTTGAATTTTCTTATAGATAATTTTAGCAAAAATTTTAGCTGCAAATGATTTTAAAGACATGCTATTTTATTCAAAGTCAATATATTGAATTAGGTTTACCGGATAACTTTCACTCCAAAGCTCGAAATGTAGATAAGGTATTGTTACAAAAATACTATAATTCTCCTCTTTTTTGAATTTTTACTATAGCTACGTTTTACTTTTACATCCATTTTATAATATAAATACAGGTATTTACTTTCTATTTTTTTATTTGAAATATTTAACAATTCGCTCACATGCTTTACCATCTCCGTAAGGGTTATGAAGTTTACTCATTTTTAAATATTCTGTCTTATTATTGATAAGATTATTTGCTTCGCTTACAATCTTCTTTTTATCTGTCCCGACCAATATCACTGTTCCAGCTTCAACTGCTTCTGGTCTTTCTGTAGTATCTCTCATAACCAATACAGGCTTCCCTAAACTTGGAGCTTCTTCTTGAATACCACCACTATCTGTAATTATTAAATACGATTTCTCCATTAACCATACAAAAGCAGGATATGATAAAGGTTTAATAAGTTCTATGTTTTCAATATCATTTATCAATTCATATACTGGTTTTTGTACATTAGGATTTAAATGAACTGGATATATAATTTGAACATTTTTATTATTCAATGCTATTTCTTTTAATGATTCGCAGATATTAATAAATCCTTGACCGTGATTCTCTCTTCGATGTCCTGTAACAAGGATTATTTTTTTGTTTAGATCTATTATTTTCTTTAATCTATTTATTTCTATATCATTAAAATTTTCAGATTTAACTTTGTTTACGCTATATAATAACGCATCAATCACAGTATTTCCAGTAATTATAATATTGGAAGCTTTCTTATTTTCATTTATTAGGTTTTTCTTTGAGCTTTCTGTAGGAGCAAAATGAGTATGCGAAATTACACCAGTAACAGACCTGTTCATCTCTTCAGGAAAAGGAGATTGCATATTAAACGTTCTCAGCCCTGCTTCTACATGACATACTTTGGCTCCTGAGTAAAAAGATGCTATACTAGATGCCATTGTTGTTGTTGTATCTCCGTGAACATAGACATAATCTGGATTAAAATCTTCCAGTATAGGTTTTAGATTTAAGATAATATCTGCAGTAAGAGCATAAAGATTTTGATTGGGCTTCATCAAATTTAAATCATAATCTGGTTGTATTTCAAAAAAAGTAAGAACCTGATCCAGCATTTCTCTGTGTTGTGCTGTAATACAAACACGGGTTTCAAACAATTTTTCTTCTTGAAACTTTTTAACCAATGGTGCCATTTTAATGGCTTCTGGTCTAGTTCCAAAGATTATTAAATTTCTAATTTTCATTCAAAATCAATGTATTGAATTGGGTTTACCGGATAACTTTCGCTCCAAAGCTCGAAATGTAAATGAGGCCCTGTTGTTAATTCTCCTGTATTACCAACGGTTGCTATAACTTCTCCAGATTTTACTAAATCTCCTTGACCTTTTGTTAATGATCCATTGTGTTTATACACAGATATTAATCCAAAAGCGTGTTCTAAGATAATTACGTAGCCTGTTTCTGAAGTCCATTCAGCAAAAATAACGGTTCCATCTCCAACCGCTTTTACTGGCGTATCTTTTGGAGCAGTTACATCTACTGCAAAGTGCTTTTTTTCTGGACTATATGATTGGGAAATTACACCAGTAACTGGAGGGAATAACACAAAATTTCCATTAGACGTTGCTGTCTCAAAAATATTGTATTTGTCCTCATTTTCGACTTCTAATCTCAATAAAGAATCTTGTTTATTTGGACTTAAATCTACAGAAGAAGGATCTATTCTAAATTTTTCAAAAAGTGAATCTCTGTTAATGGATCCTATTTTAACTTCACCTGTTAACGCTTTTCTTATAGTATCTAAGTAAATAATATTTTCTGTTAAAATCTGTTCTAAAGAGTCTACTTTATCTGCATTTTCGATAGCTCTCTGCTTCAAGCGTGTCGATGAATATCCTGGAATATATTCTCTAAGTGGTGTAAAAGCTACCAAAACAGTAGTTGCTGCTATTAAAAAAGCAGTAAATATAGTTCCTACCACAAAAACATTTAATCGACTTAATTTAAATGATATTCTTTCTTCAAAAGTATCTTCATTTAAAATTACTAAGCGATACTTATGTAATAACTTTTTCTTTAATTGTTTTCTTTTTACTTTCTTCTTTGCCATAAGTCAAACAAATATAGGTATCCTAAAAATTTCATAAAGAACAAACACTTTAAAATTATCTTTTTTAAGCTCTTTTTATATTGTTCTATGATGTTTATAGAAATAAAAGCGATGTCATTATCTTTTTTTACATGGGTTAATATTAGATAAATACGCTTATTTTAAACTTTTCTTATTACTTTTGTTCTATAAATACGTACAAAATGGCATCACTGGTTATATTTTTAGGATTTGTTGGACCTTGGCAATGGGTAATCATTGGTTTAGCAATTTTACTCTTGTTTGGCGGAAAGAAAATCCCTGAACTAATGAAAGGACTTGGCGGAGGAATAAAAGAGTTTAAAAAAGCTACTAAAGAAGAAGAAGGAGAACGTAAAAAAGTAGAAGATAAAACAGAATAATATTTTTTATATTTAAAAAATTAAAAACCATTCATGATATGAGTGGTTTTTTTTATACTAATTATACATCTATCATAGACAATTGAATTCTTTTTCTAGAAATGTCTACCTCAACAATTTTTACTTTAACATGTTGATACAGTTTAACAATACTATTTACATCACTTACATAGGCATTACTTAATTTTGAAATGTGAACAAGTCCACTTTCTTTAATTCCAATATCAACAAAACATCCAAAATTAGTAATGTTGTTTACAATCCCGGGAACGGTCATTCCAGTTTTAACATCGTTAATTGTTTTTAATTCTTTTGAAAATTCAAAAACCTTTGCTTTTTTTCTCGGGTCCAAACCTGGTTTTTCTAACTCTTTAATAATATCTGTTAAAGTTGGTAATCCTATAGTATCTGTGCAATATGTTTTTAAATTAATTTTTGTTACCAATTCTTTATTTCCTATGAGGTTCCCTAAAGATTCTTTTTGATCTTTAGCCATTTGAGCTACTATAGCATAACTTTCTGGATGAACAGCAGAATTGTCTAAAGGATTCTTTGCATCTAATATTTTTAAAAAAGCAGCGCTTTGTTCAAAAGCTTTATTTCCTAGTCTTGGTATTTTTAAGAGCTCTTTTCTTGAGGTTATTCCTCCTTTTTCGCTTCTGTATTCTATAATATTTTCTGCCAACGACTCACTTATTCCAGAAACATAACGCAATAAACTTTTACTAGCTGTATTAATATTTACTCCTACATTATTTACACAACTCATCACAACTGTATCCAGTTCTTCTTTAAGCTTATTTTGATCTACATCATGTTGGTATTGACCAACGCCTATAGATTTAGGGTCTATTTTAACTAACTCAGCTAAAGGGTCTGATAACCTTCTCCCTATAGAAACGGCTCCTCTAACAGTAACATCGTAATTTGGAAATTCTTCTCGTGCTATTTTCGAAGCAGAATATATTGAAGCTCCACTTTCATTTACCACAAAAACTTGAAGAGTACCATCGAAGGCTATTTTTTTGATAAAAGCTTCTGTTTCTCTTGAAGCTGTTCCATTTCCAATTGCTATAGCTTCTATTTTATAGGCATTTACTAATGATTTTATTTTCTTTAATGCAACCGATGTTTCTCTTTGAGGCGGGTGCGGATATATGGTTTCATTATGCTTAAGATCTCCTTTTTCATTCAAGCATACTATTTTACAACCGCTCTTAAATCCCGGGTCTATGGCTAATATTCTTTTTTCTCCCAAAGGAGCTCCCAAAAGCAATTGCCTTAAATTTGATGAGAATACATTAATCGCGTCTATGTCTGCTTTTTCTTTTGCCTCTTTTAATACTTCATTAGACAAAGCGGGATTTAAAAGTCTTTTAAAAGCATCTTCAATAGAAATAAATACTTGATTTGTTGGGCTCTCTACATTCGTTCTAATAATGATATCATCAATGACCTTTAGCGCTTCATCTGCATCAATGACTATTTTTAATTTAATTGCTTCTTCTTTTTCGGCACGAAGAATGGCGAGCAAACGGTGTGAAGGTGCTTTAGATAAAGGTTCTGACCAGTCAAAATATTGTCTGTATTTTTGGATACTCTCAAGAGATTCTTTTCCTTTTTGTACTTTGGTTGTTATAATTGATTTTCGCTGATAAAGGTATCGTAATCTAGTACGTACTTTTTCATTTTCATTAATCCATTCTGCAATAATATCTCTGGCTCCTTGCAATGCTTCATCAACATTTTTAACTTTATCATTGATAAATTTCAAAGCTCTTGTTTCTACAGAAACATCTTCTTGCTTCATAATAATCTTTGCTAAAGACTCCAACCCTTTCTCTCTAGCTACTGAAGCTTTTGTGTTTCTTTTTTTCTTAAATGGTAGATATAGGTCTTCTAATAGACTAAGCGTTGTCGCTTTTTCTATCTTTAAACGCAGTTCTGGTGTGAGATTTTGTTGTTCTTCAATCGTTTTTAAAATACTTTTTCTTCGTTTTTGAAGTTCTTCGAAAAGTAATTTTATTTTTAAAATATCACCTATTTGAACTTCATCCAGATTCCCAGTCATTTCTTTGCGGTATCTTGAAATAAATGGCACTGTACAATCTTCATTGAGTAATTGAATCGTATTCTTTATGCTTTTTTCAGGCAAAGAAATTTTTGATATAATAAAAGAAATTACTTCCATAAAGGCATGTTTAAGGTTTTGCAAAAATACTAAATAAGAGCTGTGTTAAACATAAAACCAATCATCGATATTTTTAAGCAGTTAAACTAAGAAATGTTATTTCATCTATGATTCAAGGAGTTACAACAATTTTATTGAGCTAGAGAGCCATGATATTATACATTTGTCTTGCTATTAATCATTAAATTTTGACATATGAATAAATTATTACTTTTTAAAGATCTTTATACAGAAGCTTTTAGAAGCTTGGGACACATTATAGTTTCTTCTTATTTAAAGGTCTTGACATGGTCTAGTGTTGCTCTTATAGGAGTTGTTGCATACGCTTTTGTATATAGATTAGCAACTGGATTTTATTTTTAAGAAAAAGTTAAATGCATTTAAATAAAAAAGGCACTCGAGATGAGTGCCTTTTTTATGTTTATTTTTAATATCTGTATTACAATGCTTTCTCAAACTCTAATGTTTTTAAGATCGATTCCAATTCAAACATAAAATCTCTCTTACTAGTAGATGGAGCAAACGTAAAGCCTTCTAGCACCAACAAACGATTGTTAGGAGTGTCTTCAATAACATAATTAATAAAGGGTCCTGCCATAAAGAAGTTCTTTACTTCCCACATTCCTTTTGTTTCTGTAGATTTTCTTCCTGCTATCTCAGCATTAAATACATAGGGAGCATAGGCTTTTTCTGTAATCATATACATGCCTTCTTTTCTACCAGGAATATGTTTTTTCCCAATCGAATCTCTCATTTTAATAATGGCCTGCACCTTGGTTGAATCATTTGGAATCTTATCTAAAGGAAGCTCATATGCTAAAATATTCATATGCCCTTTTTGTAATTCTCTACGTACCCAAACAAAATCATCTTCTTCCTTCGCTACTTTATATATAGAAGGCATTGTTAAAGAAATTCCCAACTTATCTTTTAAACTCGTTTCTTTATTTAACGATCGTGTGATTCTTTTTTGATTCTCTTTTAACTCTAATGCTTTAAAAGTTCTAATTGCTTTTGAAGCTCCTTTTTTAATAAGTTCTATAATTTCATCTTCACTGGTTCCTTTAAAAAAAGCTACTTTTTGTGGTTTCGCATAAGCATCTCTAGCAATCTTTGTATTTATAACAGAATCTTTTTGAACAACAACAATATTACGGCTACTTCTTACGAAACCATCAAATATTACTGGTGGTATTTGATGAATTGAGAATAAGGGTTCATCCCAAGGCAGTCCATCAACAGGAGCGGCAAAATGATCTCTTATTTCATCGCCTACTCGACCGTTCCACATTTCATTATCTATAACAACTGCCAATGAATTAATTGCTCCAACTGAATCTGGAAGGTATTTTTCTCCAGTATTCTTTTTACATGAAAAGAAAAATGTTGTTAAAAGAACAATAGTTATTATTTTTTTCATTTTTACTTTAGTTTTTAGTTTAACAGCTACATAATTTTAACTGCATTCCTGGTTTTAACTTATTACCACTAATACCGTTCCAATCTTTAAGATTCTTGACAGAAATTCCTGGAAACTTTTTTGAAATAATCCAAAGTGACTCTCCTTCTTGTACCGTATATCTCTTTTTGTTTTGATTGTTGGTTGATTTTGAAACTGTTTTTTTGGGTTTGCTTTTTTTCTTAGAATTTGCTGAAAACCCTGGTTTTCTAGGATATACTGTAAGGCGTTGCCCAATTCTAAGATTATTACTTCTCAATCCATTCCATCGTTTAAGATCACTAACACGTACCCCATAACGATTTGCTATTTTACCTAGAAAATCTCCACTTCTTACTCTATATCTAATTTTAGAGTTTAATTTTACTAACTCAGGTAATGGCTTTTCTCGTTTTGCTATTTCTGCAGCTACATAAGCATAAATAGAATCTTCATTAGCCACAAATTTTCCAATAGCTTTTCTTGAAAGACGTAATGTGTATTGCTTATCTTTAATAAAAGGAATAATATCTAGTTTAAAGGAAGGGTTGAAAAACGCTACTTCTTCACGATCAGTAGCAGTTAACTCTGCTATTTGATCAAAAGTGATTAGGTTTTTTACTTGGATCGAATCTGTTTCAAAATAAGCTCTTGGTTGTTTCTTTGTTTTAAATCCATGCTCTTTTGCGTATTCAAAAATATACATAGTTGCCAAAAACGCAGGTACATATCCTGCTGTTTCTCTAGGAAGAAAAGGTCTTAAATTCCAATAATTATGATACCCTCCAGATCTTCTGATGGCTTTAGATACGTTACCAGGTCCTGAATTATACGCTGCCAAAGCCAAATCCCAATCACCAAAAATTTCATATAGCTTACCTAAATATTTAGCTGCAGCTGTCGTAGATTTAACAGGATCCATACGCTCATCTATATAACTATTTACATCTAGATTGTATATCCTTCCGGTTGAAAACATAAATTGCCATAAACCTGTTGCTCCTACTCGCGATTTCGCTCTTGGGTTTAAAGCAGATTCTACAATAGCTAAGTATTTTACTTCTAAAGGAATATTATAATTGTCTAACTCCTTTTCAAAAAAGGGAAAGTAATATTCACTCTTATCTAACATTCGTTGAATAAAGTCTCTTCTTCTTTTCAAGAAGTTTTTAATCACACTTTCTAAAGATGGGTTATACTCAACATTAAAAGGAGTTCTCTCATTAATGCGTTCTAATCTAGCTTTTAAAGTATCTGTGGGAAGTTCTATATAATCTACTTCGTCATAATTTAGATTCGTTACCTCATTGTATATGGTATCAAAGACATTAGATCTAAACATTTCTTTCATCCATAGACTGTCTATTTCTGCAGCAAAAGGAAGATCTTTAAGCGCTATTTTTTCTTTTGTACGATTAAATAAACCTTTAACTGGTGAGAAGTTTTCCTTTTTATCAATTAAAACCCTTTGAGTTATTGTGTCTATAACCAACGTGTCTTTCAGCTGTTTTTTGACCGGTTTTTCTTGAGATAAAAGAATAAAAGGGAATAAAAATACAATGGATATAATAGCCTTCTTCATCTACTCTTCTTTATATTTTAAAACAGAATTTGTGCTAAAATCGTATTTTTTAAGATAACAGCAAATTAAAAATATCATAAAACATTCTATTTACACCATAGAGAGGGTCTTATGACAAAAGTAGAATCCTTAAATAAGTATGGTTTTAAAAATATTATGAAAACAAAAATGAGTCTCAAAAAGTAGGATCAGAGACTCATTTTTCTATATTAAATTAATAGTAATTAAACCTTGGGACGCTTACTATTAAATTCTGTATCAAAAATTTTTGCTATTATCATTGTTGACTCTTCAAACATAGCATGTTACTTCACAAAGCAAAAAAATTTGTTGTGAAAGCGCCTAATTTTGTTGTGAAATTCAAAAAAATGTGTTTTTAGTGCCTTTTTATTGGTTTTTAAACGGTCATTTTAGAATGGCTGCTATTCCTGGTAATGTTTTTCCTTCCAAACTTTCTAGCATTGCGCCTCCTCCTGTACTTACATAACTTACCTTTTCTTCAAACCCAAACTGTTTTACAGCGGCCACAGAATCACCACCACCTACCAACGAAAATGCTCCATTTTGAGTAGCTTCATCAATTGCATTTCCTGTCGCTATAGTTCCTTTTGCAAAGTTTTCCATTTCGAAAACACCTATAGGTCCATTCCAAAGGATTGTTTTAGAAAGTAGTATTACTTGTTTAAATTGATCCATGGTAGCTGGTCCAGCATCTAATCCTTGCCATCCATCTGGTATTTTATTAACAGAAACAATCTGTGTCTTTGCTTCATTATCAAACTTGTCTGCCGCCAATACATCTACAGGTAAATGTACTTCTACTCCTTTTTCTTTTGCTTTCTGTAATATTTCTAATGCCAATTCTTGTTTATCATCTTCGCAAATAGAATCTCCTACTTCACCTCCTTGTGCCTTTATAAAGGTATATGTCATACCTCCTCCAATAATCAAATGGTTAATTTTATCCAATATATTTTCAATAATAGTAATTTTTGAAGAAACTTTTGCCCCTCCTAAAATTGCAGTAATTGGTTTCTCTCCGCTTCGCATTACTTTATCTATGCTTTCAATTTCTTTTGCTAACAAATAGCCAAAGCATTTGTTTTCTGGGAAAAATTTTGCGGTAATTGTAGTAGAGGCATGTGCTCTATGTGCTGTTCCAAAGGCATCGTTAATATAAATATCTCCTAATTGAGATAACTTTTCTGCATAAGTTTCATCTCCTTTTTCTTCCTCTGCATAAAAACGGAGATTTTCTATAAGTAAAATTTCACCTGCTTTTAATTGATTAACCGTATTAACTACGTTTTCGCCTATAGAATCTTCAATAAATTTGACTTGAACTCCAATAATATCTGATACTGTTGATACAATATGTTTTAAAGACATTGCATCATTTTTTTGTCCTTTTGGTCGTCCTAAATGACTCATCAAGACACAGCTCCCTCCATCTTCTAAAACCTTAATGATAGTTGGCTTGGCGGCTTCTATTCTATTAGTATCAGTTATATTAAAATCTGCATCTAATGGTACATTAAAATCAACTCTTATGAGTGCTTTTTTATTCTCAAAATTAAAATCGTCAATAGTTTTCATTCCTGTTTTTTGGTCGTTATTTATGTTTCTATTTTAAAGCCAGAATCAATAAGCAAGATAAGTTCTTTTATATTTTCTGGAATGGTTTTTTTAAGATTTATTATTATAAATGGTACGATCAATCGTCCTAACAAATTATAATCGGCAAAAACCTCTATGTTTAGCTTTGTTCGACCTTTTTCTATTTCTTCAAGCACATAAAAAATACTAAATCTCTTTAAAAAAGGGGCATCATTAGTAGTTTCGCCATAAACCAACTGTTCTCCTTTTAAATCATCTCTGGATATTGTTTGAACTAATTGCTCTGTTTTGTTTATTAGACATTGATGTTTTACGCCAGCTCTGTTTACTTTTTTCTTTTCATATTCTAAATGGTCAATTCCTTTGTTCCAAAGTAAGCGATAATCAAAATTGCTAATGACTTCATATAGATCTAGGATGGGTATTTGAATAATTTCTGTTCTGTCATAAATTTTATGCTTGGGAATACCTTTAGGGATAGGGGGTACATAAGGAATTTCTTTTTTTAATTCAGACAATGGAAAGTATTGATACATAATATCACCAAATCCATATGATTCTTTTCCTAGGGTCCCTGCTCGTTCTTTTAAAATAGATATAGAAGAATCAATAGCTTCATTTGTAATTAAGGCATATTCGTGAAGTGGTATTGAATTTTTTAAAAGCTTATGAGATTTTATTACCGAACTGCCATAGGGTTTTTTTCGATTTTTAACTTTAATAAAATCTATTTCTCCAAAATGAACTATAAACTTTAAACTCAAGTTGTACGCAGAAGAACAAGCTCCACATTGACAAATACGCTCATATTCATAACGTTTTAAATGTGTATGAAACGCTATATACATTTCTTCAACCTGCTTATGAAGTTCATTAAGATTTACTTTTTCAGTTATTTTATAAAAAAATAAAGCATCTCCTTCTATTTCTGCTAGTTGAAAACGCAAGTGATTCTTATCTATAAGAATCTCTAATAATTCTGAAATAATATGCTTACTATGACTGATAGCCGTATTATGGACAAACTCGGTAAAACCGGAAATATCAGGAATAAAAAGTAAAGCGTTTTGAGTCATTTTGTACTATAGGCTATCTTATTTTACTATAAGATTAGTCGATAAAAATTATAAAATACTACAAATTAGGAAAACTTATTTGCCAGATTGTTACTCAATTTCAAAATTGAAATTTATATGGTTTCTATCAAATAGCTCAAAGTTTATAGCACTATTTTATTTTATATTTGCCATATGCTATTCAAAGATCTATTAGGGCAAGAACATATTAAAAAGCATTTGACTCATAGTGCAGATATGGGTAGAATTCCACATGCGCAGCTCTTTGTAGGTCTGGAAGGGTCTGGTGTATTACCAATTGCAATTGCTTATGCTCAATATATTTTGTGCAATAACAAAGCAGGGGAAAACGAAAATGGAAATGAAGCATGCAACCTAAAGTTTAACAATCTAGCACATCCAGATCTTCATTTTGCATTTCCAGTAGCATCAAATAGTACTGTTAAATCACACCCTGTTAGTAATCATTTTATGGAAGAATGGCGATCTTTCATATCAAAACAACCCTATGGAAATTTATTTGATTGGTATAAATTAATTGGTATTGAAAAAAAGCAAGGCCAAATTGGAGTAGATGAAGCCTTAGAGGTTGTAAAATCGCTTTCTTTAAAATCATATGAAGGTGGTTACAAGGTAATGCTTATTTGGATGGCAGAAAAAATGAATATAGCGGCTTCAAACAAACTTTTAAAACTTATAGAAGAGCCTCCTAATAAAACTATTTTTATTCTAATTGCTGAAGAAGAAGAACAAATTATTCAAACTATTAGGTCTAGATGTCAAATACTTCATTTTCCTCCTTTAGCAGAAAACATTATTAAAGATGCCTTATTAAAAAAGCAAGTTTCTGAAAATGAAGCCTCCAAAATAGCACATCAAGCCAATGGGAATTTTAATAAGGCAATTGATCTGGTAAACAGAGATTCTGAGGATCTTACTTTTGAAAAATGGTTTATTTCTTGGGTTAGAACAGCTTTCAAAGCCAAAGGGAATAAGGCTTCCATTCATGATCTTATTCATTGGAGTGAATTAATAGCAGGAACCGGAAGAGAAACACAGAAACAATTCTTGCATTATTGTTTGGATGTTTTTAGACAAGCATTATTGTTAAATTATAAATCTAAAGATCTAATATTCATAGAGTTAAATGCAGACAATTTTAATTTAGAAAAGTTTGCTCCTTTTGTACATGGAGCAAATATTATGGATATTTCTAACGAATTACAAGATGCTATTTATCATATTGAGCGCAATGGAAATGCAAAAATTATCTTAACAGATTTATCTATAAAATTAACTCGATTACTTCACAAAAAACCTATTTAAAAAATTGAAATACATATAGTTAACTATGGAAAATATATTAAAAAATATCCCAGAAATTCTTATTTTATTATTTCTTATTATCACCTTTTTACAAAGTGGATTAGATAAAATTTTTGACTGGAATGGTAATCTTACTTTTTTAAAAAGTCATTTTTCAAAAACATTTATGAAAAATACCGTTCCTGGTATGCTAGTGGTCGTTACATTATTAGAAATTGTAGCTGGAGTTTTAAGTATTGTTGGAGTTGTAGAGTTAATAACTTCTAATACATCTACAATGGCATTGTATGGAGTAATTATTTCTTGTTTGGTTCTATTGATGCTATTGTTTGGCCAAAGAATTGCCAAGGATTATGCTGGAGCATTAACCATTACATGCTATTTTGTAATTGCAATTTTTGGAGTATATCTGTTGCATAATAATTAAAAAAAAGGGGGTTGTATATATACAACCCCCTTTTTTAGTATTAATTTCAATAATATTTATTCTTGTTTTGATTTATATGAATCATTTAAAGCTTTTAATACTTCATCTGTAATGTCTTTCTCTTCTTTACCGAATAATACACTACCAGCTTCATTAGCTCCTAAAATATAGGTATAACCGTTTTCTTTTCCGTATCCTTTTACAAAGCGTTTTACTTTGTTTACTAAAGAATCCATTTCCGTTTGACCTTCTCTTTGTATTTGTTGTTCTTCTGCTGTTAGTTGTTGTTGCATAAATTGTTGTTTCTGCAACAATTGATTATACCTTTCTTGTGCTTTAGCCTGAGACATTTTTGATGCTTCTGTTTGAAATTCATTCGCTTCAATTTGAAATAGCTTTGTTAAACTATCTTTCTTTTTGGTGTAGTATGTTATTCGTTTTTCATATCTACTATCAAAATCTTTTCTTTCTTGATAATCGTTAATCAAAGTAGGATTATCAACAAATGCATTTTTTTCTTGTTGGCAAGAAACTAACAACATCATTACTAAAGTTCCTAAAATCAATTTATTCATTTCTATCTTTTTAATTTGTTCGCAAAAATATAAAAGTCATTCCTATAAATACTAATTTAATGAGTTCTCTTCTAATAATAGTTAAAATCTATTGTTTTTATTTTAAATCATAAATTATGATTATTGTTAATTGCTTTTATATAGTCTCTTTACTGAATATTCTAACATGTGTTAAGGTATATTGCTGTTTATATACTAAAAAGTCTCTTAAATCTCTTTAAAATGATTTTTTATGCATTTTTAACAACATAAATCAATGAAGAATATTCGTTTGTTCTTCGTGCAGCCATATTTGATTTAAATCCATTGTAAAATGCAGTAAAAAAGTTCATTTTCTTATTTTTATATTTTTCTGAAAGCAAACTCACATAATAAGCATCAAATTTCATAGGAAGTATTTTTTCAACCTTCATTTGATACTCATTCATTAATTTACTAATTGAAGCTTGCGAAAAATGCCAAAGGTGTCTAGGAACATCATAAGCTGCCCAAAATTCTTTATAAGTTTTTGCATCTAATGATTTATAATTTGGTACTGCAATAAAAATAGTCCCATTAGTTTTTAATAAACGTTTCAATTCTTTCATTTGAAAACTTATGTCAGGAACATGTTCTAAAACATGCCACATTGTAATAGTATCAAAATTATGGTCTGGTAATTCTTTAGTATTTTCTTCTAAATGAATTCCTTTTTTGGTAGCCAATGCTCGAGCTGAAATGTCTGGCTCAATTCCAAAAACATTCCATTTATTATTTTTTGCTGCTAACAAAAAATCGCCTGTTCCTGCTCCAATATCTAATAAATATTTTGACGTATACGCGAAAGAGTTTATTTGATTTACTTTTTTACGTAATGCATATTTTTTAACTAAATGGTATATTTTTTCAAATAAACTTCTTTTAGCATCTGTATGAGAAATATAATCTTCACTTTTATAATAAGAAGATAATTTAGACAAATCTGGTCTGGGAAAAGTAACCAGCATTTCATATTTTTTATCATGATGTAATTGAAAAACTTCACCCGAAACTGTGTGATCTTTGCATAAAAGAATAGCTTCTTTTTCTTCGTTTTCCATATTAAAAAATATAATTTTTAATTTTCTTTTGTGACGTTCCACGTGGAACATTACTGATTCGTTTTATCTATTAAATCAATTTCAAGCATTTTACTCAACTCTTTAGCTTTGTCATACGCCTGGTTATAATTCTTAGATTTATATAATGTAAAATATTTGTTTGTTTGAAATAACCTGATCACAAAAAAAGAATCTTTACTAACCGATCCAACTGCAGAAACTGGTCCATATTCATTACTTCGCTTTTGGTTTATACTAAAAATGGACACATAATCTGGATATAAAATTTCTGTCTTTTTTTTAAATATTTGAAGTCCAAAAAAACCATAACCAACTCTATTTATATAATCTTTAGATATTGTATACTGTTTTTCAAAACCAATAATTAAAAGACCTATTGCACTTAAAATAATAACTTGATCCCAATTACCCCATCCTATAAAACCTACTATTATTATAGGCACGCCTATATAAAAAGCTTTAACTGGTCTATGCTGTTTAAATGTAATACTATCTACCATTAACGACCCATATAAACTAATAATACACTTATATCACTTGGAGATACACCACTAATTCTAGATGCTTGTGATAAGGTAACAGGGCGAATATTCTTCAACTTTTCTTTCGCTTCGTGTGACAGTGATTTTAATTTTTCATAATCAAAACTCTCGGGTATTTTTATATCTTCCAACCTATTTAATTTGTCTGCATTATTCTTTTCTTTTTCAATATAACCTGCATATTTTATTTGAATTTCTGTTTGTTCTAAAACATCTTTATTCAAGTCATTATTAGAAATAAAATCAGAAACAGTATCAATTGATTTAAGAGATTCTAGTGTAACATTTGGCCTAGAAAAAACTTTAAACATCTTATCAGATTGTTTCATAGGTGATGAATTAACTGCTTCTAAAATAGGATTAGCTTGTTCAGGTTTTATACTTGTCTCTTTAAAGAAATTGATAAACGCATTTGTTTTAACTTTCTTTTTTTCAACATTTCTAATTCTATCTTCTTTGGCTAATCCTAATTCATAAGAAACTGGAGTTAATCTTAAATCTGCATTGTCTTGCCTAAGTAAGGTTCTATATTCTGCTCTGGAAGTAAACATTCTATAGGGCTCTTCAGTTCCTTTTGTTATTAAATCATCTACAAGAACCCCAATATAGGCTTCATTCCTTTTAAGAATAAAAGGGTCTTTTTCTTGTACTTTTAAACTGGCGTTAATACCTGCCATTAAACCTTGAGAAGCTGCTTCTTCATATCCTGTTGTCCCATTAATTTGACCAGCAAAAAACAAACCATCTATCAGTTTTGTTTCTAAGGTATGTTTTAATTGAGTAGGTGGAAAATAATCATATTCTATTGCATAACCGGGTCTAAAAAACTTAACGCCCTCAAAACCTACTACAGATCGTAGCGCCTTAAATTGAATGTCTTCTGGTAGGGAAGTTGAAAATCCATTTACATAAACCTCAACAATATTCCACCCCTCTGGCTCTACAAAAATTTGGTGTCTATCTTTATCTGCGAACCTGTTTATTTTATCTTCAATAGAAGGGCAATATCTTGGTCCTGTACTTTTAATTCTTCCATTAAACATTGGCGAACGATCAAAGCCTTCCATAAGAAGATTATGAACTAAGGGACTTGTATATGTCATATGACATGGTCGCTGTTCTTTTAAGGCCGATGTCATATTAGAATAAGAAAATTTATCAGGGTTTTCATCGCCTGGTTCTATGTTCATTTTAGAATAATCTAATGATCTTCCATCTACTCTAGGTGGCGTTCCTGTTTTCATTCTTCCAGAATCAAAACCAAAATTAACCAAGTCTTCTGTAATTCCAGTTGCAGCTCTTTCACCTGCTCTACCTCCTCCAAATTGTTTTTCTCCAATATGAATTAATCCATTTAAAAAAGTCCCATTGGTTAAAATCACTGTTTCTGAAAATATACTAATTCCCATGCTAGTTTTAACACCTATCACTTTGTCATTTTTGATAAGTAATCCAGAAACCATGTCTTGATAAAAATCTAAATTTGGTGTTTGTTCTAACATCAATCTCCATTCTTCAGCAAAACGCATTCTGTCACTTTGAGCTCTTGGACTCCACATTGCTGGTCCTTTAGATTTGTTTAGCATTTTAAATTGAATAGCAGTTTTGTCAGTTACAATTCCACTATATCCACCCAGTGCATCAATTTCTCTAATTATCTGTCCTTTAGCTATACCACCCATAGCAGGGTTGCAAGACATTTGCGCAATGTTTTGAAGGTTCATTGTAATCAATAAAGTACTTGATCCCATATTTGCTGCTGCTGCTGCTGCTTCAGATCCTGCATGGCCAGCTCCTACCACTATAACATCATACTTTTTGTCAAACATATATATACTTTACTGTTCCACGTGGAACATTTTTATTTTTTCATTTTCCTTTTCTCTCATCAATTTTGCTGCATCTTTATCTTTGTCTTTGTATCCACAATAATGTAAAACTCCATGTATCATAACTCGTTTAAGTTCTTCATCAAAAATTGTTTCAAATAAGGTTGCATTTTCCCTAACGCGATCTATGGAAATAAAAACATCGCCTTGTAGTAAATTTCCTTCAGAATAATCAAAGCTTATTATATCTGTATAGGTATCATGATTTAAATATTCATTATTTATATTAAACAAATATTCATCATCACAAAATATGTAATTTAGTTCCCCACTCTCTTTATTTTCAGATTCAATAACATATAGTATCCAATCAGAATAATGAGATTCATTAACTAATTTAAAATCTAATTCATAGTGGAAATTAATCATTACCTTTAAAATAAGACTGCACTTTCTTTTTATAAATTTGCCGCAAAGGTAATACTTGTCGATTTAATATTTCTATTTGTTTGAAATATTGTTTGATATCAACATCTTGATTATTAATGGTATTCTTGTATTCTTTGAAATTAGTTTTGCTTTCTCTCTCTTTCTTTTCTCCTTGTTCAAAATTAGCATTTTCTAATTTCAAAAGTTGGTGTTTTAGTTCTGTTAACTTTTGTAATGTACGTTCTGTAAAACCATTATTTATTAAATCGTTCTCAATATTTTCCAACTCTTTTAGTAGCTTATCAGCATTACCATTTTCTCCTCCTTTACCTAGTTTATCTTTAAGTTGTTCTTCTAAGGCTAGTCTAAGCTGTTGTTGTTGCTTAAATATTTCATATAGTTCTTTAGAATATCCTTCATCTCCTCCTGAACCTTCAGAGCCTTGATCACCTTCTTTAGATCCATTACCATCTTTGCCTTTATTTCCCTCTTGTCCTTTTTCTCCTTCTTTACCTTTTTTTCCTTCTTTTCCTTCTCCAGGCTTTCCTTGGTTTTTTTTCTTTAACCCTTCTTCAAATTGTTTGTTTATTTCTTCTTGGCTTTGTATTAAATCAGGCAATTGAAAGCCTTTGCTTTTTTTATTCCCTTGACCTTGACCATTACCAAGGCTTTGTTGCATATTATCTAAAACTTGGCTTAAAAATTCAGCTAAATTATTAGCTGCTGTTAACGCATATTGTTGACTAGCAACTCCTTCACCTATTCTATTTTGTGCTAATCTCTCTAATGATTTGTCAATATTAAAATACACATTGGTTATTTCTTTATTAACTTTCTCTGATATTTCGGGTCTTCTTAATGATAGCGCAAATAAGCTATCGTCTATATGTTTAAATAACTCTCTTAAATCATTTTGTTTTCTAAGCTCTGATGCAAAAGAAGCATTAGAATTATCTAATTCTGAAAATTTTGATAATACATTTTCTTGGTCAAAAGAAAACAATACTAAATTATCTAATATCTGACGTAATGTTTCTGCATCTTCAGATTCACCTTCTTGCCCTCCTTGTTGTATTTGTTGTTGTAAAGATTTACTTAACTCTTTTAGTTTTTTAGCTGCTTTTTTTTGATTTTTTTTTGCTGATTTTTGAGCTTGTTGTTTCTTGTTTTCTTCGTTAGACTTTTTGCTCTTATCCAAATTTTCAGATGCCTCTTTTTGCTCTTTATCTATTTCATTTTCTGATTTTTGATCTCTTTTTATGTCTAATGGTTTCTTTAATTCTTCATTAGATTTTTTTAGTTCTTCTAATTCCTTTTTTAATTTATCAAATTTATCGTTTAGATTATCTTGCTTTTCTTTAGAGTTTTCAACTTCTTTTTTATTAGATAGGCTATCTTGCTCTTTAGATAACTCTTCGATGTCCTGTTGTAATTTAGAAGCCTTCGATGTTACAAAGTATCTTTTCGTTAATTCTAAAATTTGTTCTAAACTCCTTTTCCCATTTTGTTGTTGCTTCGCTAATTTTTCAAGTTTGCGAGCTAATTCTTGTTTGTTTATTTTATCTGTTAACTTTTCAATCTCGTCAAGCAATTTTTCATTTTGTTCAAGTTCTTTTTGTTCTCTCTCTAATCTTTCTTTAAGTAACTTCTTAAATTCATCATCTATATTCTCTTTCTGAAAATCCTCTAAATTATCTTTTAATTCTTTAGTAAAATTTTTTCTTAACTGTTCTTGTTGTTTTTGCCTTTGCAAAAAGTTTTGTAATTTTTTCTTATCATTAAAGTTTAATGAATTCTTTTCTTTTTGATTTTTTGATATTTTGTCTAATTCTTTTTCTTGATTTTTTAATTTGTCCAATGTTTTATCTAGACCCTTGATTGTTTCATCTTGTTTTTTTAATTGTTCGTTTTCTAATTCAGACGATGTCAACTTTCTAAAATTGAAAACGCGGCTTTTGGATTTCTTACCTCCATTTACCGCATCATTATCTGTTATTTGAAAATAAAATTCATAATCTATTCCATCTTTTAAAGAAATGGTGCCTGGAAAAACATATGTAAATTGACTATAACTAGATGGGTCTATTTTAATCTTTTCATTATTATAATTCTCTTCCTCTCCTTGAGGATAATAAATCAATTCAAGTTTAGACAAACCATAATCATCAGATACTTGCCCTAAGAAATATAACTCGCTGGAAGTTGTTAATGTATCCAACTTAGAAGACATTTCAATTACAGGATACTTATCTTTAATAACTTCTATAGAAAAGCCTAAACGTTCATATCTTTCTAACAATGTATTACTTGTTCCTATTTCATAGTCCAAGTCATTATGTAGTCTTTTTGAAAATTGAAAATTGTTATCTGTACCTATAAAATTATAAACAGTATCATTTAATAATAACTCTACTTTTTCTGTTTGACGTGTGGTAACTTTCCAATGTATTCGAGTCCCTTCAGGAATGATTGCATTACCAGTACTTTTTATAGATTCATCTTTTTTCTTAGTATATGATGGATAATCTAATTCCATTTCAAATTCTATCAAACTTGGAACCTTTAAAATATCAATTGTATATTCTCTAGATGTAACATTGTTTGCAGTTAAATAAAATTTTATTTTATCTTTAGTTTGGTCAAAACTAAATTTATATGAGTTACTCCCTATACTTTGTAAAAAATAATTGTTGTTATCAAAATGAATCTCTATTTCTTCAGGTATGATATCTCCTACTGTTTTTACAAAAAGATCAAAACTATTATTCTCTATTGCTTTTAGATCTTTATTTAAGATTAAAAACTCGAAAGGAGCAGGCGGCTCAAAAGCTGTGTTATAGTTTACAACTCTCTTATAGCTATTACTAAATAAATCGTAGTTTCCTGATATATAAATAGTTAAGAATATCAATACAGGTATGAGTGCATATTTTAAATACTTTAAATTATTTTTAAAATTAATGGCAGATTGGAAAGGTATTGGCTGTATCTCTGTAGATTTTTGTTCAATACTTGCCATTAATAGTTCAGATTCATTACTATCATTAGATAATTGAAGAATATTGATTAGCTTGTCATTTACTTGAGGAAAATGATTGCCTATAATTTCTGAAGCTTCTTTATTTCCAATTCCTCGTTTTAATTTAAACAAGCTTGCTAATGGATAAATGATAAACTTTATAAGTAGCGTGGTTTCAAAAATTAAGAATAACCAGAATAAAATAGTTCTACCAATTTGATTGAGCCATAAAAAGTATTCTACAAATAAGGTTGCTATAAAATACAAAAGGCCAATACTAAAAAAAAGAATGGCACCCTTTATAAGTTCATTTCGATAATATTTACGAATAAATTGTTCTAATTTTATTTGTATCGTAGAAAAACTACTCATTGACAATTCTGTTTATACCTTTAACTGATAAAGCTACAATTTTATTTTAAAGTCGTTTTCACTAAATTTGATAAGATGTTGTTAAAATTGATTTAAAATGAAAGACTTAAAATATCTATTAGCTTATTCTATTCCATTAGTAGCTATTCTATCTATATATTTAAAAGGCTATTTCGTTTTTTTAACACCTATATATGCCTTTGGAATTATTCCCTTATTAGAGCTTATTTTACCTCAAGATCCTTCCAACCTATCTGAAGATGATCGTACTGAAAAATTAAAAAGACCCATTTTTGATTGGATGTTGTATTTCAATGTTCTTATTGTTTACGGCATTTTAATTTATACACTTGTCGATATCTCTTCAAATACATACAAACTTTATGAATTAATTGGGCTTATTTTTTCAACAGGTATTGTTTTAGGTTCTAATGGAATAAATGTTGCACATGAATTTGGTCATAGACAAAGTAAAAGGGAGCAATTTTTGGATAAGCTTCTATTATTGCCCTCACTTTATATGCACTTTTTTATTGAGCATAATTTTGGTCATCATTTACATGCAGCAACACAAGAAGATCCAGCTACAGCAAAATATAATCAAACTGTATATTCATTTTGGTTTAGCTCTGTAACTCGTCAATATATAAGTGCCTGTAAAATTCAAAAAAACTTGCTTAAGAAAAATAACAATTCCTTTTTTTCTGTAAAAAACGATATGTTATGGTATGGTATATTCCAACTTTTCTACTTGTTATCATCATATCTCTTTTTTGGAATTATCGGTTTTTATTTTGTTTTTTTAACTGCTATAGTTGGCTTTCTTTTATTAGAGAGCATCAATTATATAGAACATTATGGTCTTCTTAGAAATAAGTTGCCCTCAGGTAGATATGAAAGGGTTCAGGAAATACATTCTTGGAACTCTAATCATATTATGGGTAGAGTCGTTCTTTATGAATTAACACGACATAGTGATCATTATTTTAAATCAAATAAAAAATACCAATATTGGATTATCTTGACATAAGCCCCCAAATGCCGTATGTATATCCAACATCAATGGTTTTATCACTAATTCCTCCTTTATGGTTTCATATTATGAACAAGCGCATCCCTACTAAAATGAAGCCTATTTTATAAAGTTTCTCTTTCTATATACAATCTATAGATTGTATCTTTGGAGAAAATTCCATCAATGACAAAGAAAATTCGTGTTCGTTTTGCTCCAAGCCCTACTGGTCCTCTACATATTGGAGGTGTCCGTACTGCACTTTTTAATTATTTATTTGCTAAAAAACTTAATGGAGATTTTATACTTAGAATTGAAGATACAGATCAAAAACGGTATGTAGAAGGAGCAGAAAAATATATCATCGATTCTTTAAATTGGTGTCAAATTCCTTTTGATGAAGGTCCTGGAAAAGAAAAAGATTATGGTCCTTATAAACAAAGTGAAAGAAAACATTTATATAAACAATATATAAATCAATTAATTGAAAATGGGAATGCATATTATGCATTTGATACTAATGAAGAATTAGATTTTCATCGTAAAGATCATGAAGCAAAAGGAAAAACGTTTATATACAATTGGCATAATCGTTTAAAGCTTAAAAACTCACTTTCTTTATCTAAAGAAGAAGTATCTACTAAAATTACTAAGGGAGAGCCGTTCTCTGTTCGGTTTAAATGTCCTCAAGATGAACAATTAACTTTTAATGACCTTATTAGAGGGCAAATTACTATTGATACAAATATATTAGATGACAAGGTACTATTTAAAAGTGATGGAATGCCAACCTATCATCTAGCTAATATAGTGGATGATCATTTAATGAATATCTCACATGTAATAAGAGGCGAGGAGTGGCTTCCTTCGTTGGCGCTGCATGTACTTTTATATAAAGCTTTTGGTTGGGAAGCGCCTCAATTTGCACATTTGCCTTTAATTTTAAAACCCACAGGTAATGGAAAATTAAGTAAACGTGATGGAGACAAACTTGGGTTTCCTGTTTTTCCTTTAGAATGGAAAGACCCAAAAACAGGAGCTGTTTCTAGAGGGTATTTTGAAGATGGTTATTTTTCTGAGTCTGTTATAAATTTTCTAGCATTTTTAGGCTGGAATCCAGGAACAGAACAAGAAATTTTTACTTTAAATGAATTAATACAGTCTTTTGAAATAGAAAGAGTTAATAAATCAGGTGCACGTTTCGATCCTGATAAAATAAAATGGTACAATCATCAATATTTACAAAAAAAGACGGATACAGAATTGGCTAATGATTTTAGTAGTATTCTCAATAAAAAAAATATTGATCATGCAGATAAAAATTTGGTGAAAATTATTTCTTTAATTAAAGAACGAGCAACTTTTATCTCAGAATTTTGGGAATTGAGTGATTACTTTTTTGAAACCCCATCTTCTTATGATGAAAAAGCTTCAAAAAAACAATGGAAAGAAGGCACTCCAGAAATTATGAAACAACTAAACGAAGTTGTCAATTCAATCGAAGATTTTTCATCCTCTAATTTAGAGGAATCTATAAAAAAATGGATCACAGATAATCAATTAGGTTTTGGAAAAGTAATGGCTCCACTTCGTCTGTCTCTTGTAGGGTCTTTAAAGGGAGCTCATGTTTTTGATATTATGGAAATTATTGGGAAAGAAGAGAGCCTATTGAGAATAAATAAGGCTATTGATAATCTATAATTTATATCCTATTAAGTTTATAATATTTGTAACAAATCATTAGCATTTGCTACTCTATAATGAAGATCTTTTTCATATCTTCACACTACACACATTTATTAACTACTAACACTAAAATTATGAACGAGATATTTATTGGGCTTGGACTAGTCGTTGCTGTTTTTCTATTCCTTTCCTTTATTTTCATTGTTAAACAACAAACTGCAGCTGTTATTGAAACTTTTGGAAAGTTTAGTAGCATTCGTCATTCTGGTTTACAATTTAAAATTCCAATCGTACAACGTATCGCTGGTAAATTAAGTTTAAAAATTCAACAGCTAGACGTTATTATAGAAACAAAAACTTTAGACGATGTATTTGTTAAGCTTAAAGTTTCTGTACAATACAAGGTTATAAGAGATAAAGTGTATGAAGCTTTTTATAAACTTGATTACCCTCATGATCAAATTACATCCTATGTTTTTGATGTAGTGAGAGCAGAGGTTCCTAAAATGAAGCTGGATGATGTTTTTGTTAAAAAAGATGATATTGCTATCGCTGTAAAATCAGAACTTAATGATGCAATGATGGAATATGGATACGATATCATTAAAACATTGGTTACAGATATTGATCCAGATGCTCAGGTAAAAGAAGCTATGAATCGAATTAATGCTTCTGAGCGAGAAAAAATTGCGGCACAGTTTGAGGGAGATGCTGCGAGAATTTTAATTGTTGAAAAGGCAAAGGCAGAAGCAGAAAGCAAACGTCTACAAGGACAAGGTATTGCAGATCAACGAAGAGAAATTGCGCGCGGACTAGAAGAAAGTGTCGAAGTATTAAACAAAGTAGGGATTAATTCTCAAGAAGCATCTGCTCTTATTGTTGTTACTCAACATTATGATACACTTCAGTCTATTGGAGGCGAAACTAATAGTAACTTAATTTTACTTCCTAATTCTCCACAAGCGGGAAGCACAATGCTTAACGATATGGTCGCTAGTTTTACAGCGAGCAATCAAATTGGAGAGAGTATGAAAAAACAAAACAGTACTGTTAAAAAGAGAAAAGAAGAATAATCTAAAAATTAAATAAGAACCACAAGCCCTTGTCTTTATATAGGGGGCTTGTTTCTATATTATACAATTATGAAAAGAATCGTATTAATTACACGCTTATTCATTAATAGTCTGTCTTTTTCTCAGTCTATTGAAGAATTGAAAAAAGCGCTATAAGAGATGCTGAAAATGCATCAAAAGTTACTTTAAATATGGATTTTGAGACTGTTTTAAAATATACACATCCTACTATTATTGAGAACTCTGGAGGCAAAGAAGTTTTACTTGAAACAATTACTAAAGCTTTTAAGGGGTTAGAGGCTCAAGGGTTTGTTTTTGAAAAAGCTGAAGTTGTAGATGTTTCTAATATTATTAAAGAAAACAGAGAATATCACTGTCTTGTTCAAAATTCAAATCAAATGAAAGTAACAGGTACCAGAATAAAATCGAAAAGTTATTTATTTGGATTTTATGATGCTAAAAAACAGCAATGGTATTTCTTAGAAGCAGAACAATTAAAAAATAAAGCGCTTATTGACAAATTCTTTACTGAATTTAAAACCTCAATCAATATCCCAGAAGATGAGACAATAACAGAAAGTATAGGTTAAATTTGTAACTTATTGACTTATAGTAATTTTAAAATATTTATTTAAATTTATTGTTTATCTTTAATTTTGGCCCATGTATCTCTTAATCCAACTGTTTTATTAAACACTAATTTGTTTTCTGTCGATTCATTATCTACATTAAAATATCCTAATCGCTGAAATTGAAAATAATCTAACGCATTAACATTTTTAAGACTGGGTTCTACATAGCCCGTGATAGTTTTTAGAGAATCTGGGTTAACAAATTCCATAAAATCTACTTCTTTATTACTATCCGGAGCTTCTTCTATAAATAAGCGATCATATATTCGAACTTCTGCTTCTATCGCATGTTTAATAGAAACCCAATGCAATGTTCCTTTTACTTTACGCATACTCTCTTCTGTACCGCTACCACTCTTACTTAAAGGATCATACGTACAATGAATTTCTATAACATTTCCTTCTGCATCCTTTATAGTATTTTCTGCTTTAATAATATATCCATTTTTTAAGCGTACTTCGCTGCCTAATTTTAAACGGAAGAATTTTCTATTAGCTTCTTCTTTAAAATCTTCTTGTTCTATATATAATTCTCTAGAAAATGGTACTTTTCTATATCCAGCTGTTTCATCTCCTGGATTATTTTCTGCTTCTAACCATTCTTCTTGATCTTCAGGATAATTTGTGATAATTAGCTTGACGGGATTAAGAACAGCCATTACTCTGTTTGTGGTTTTATTAAGTTCTTCGCGAACATAAAACTCTAGTAAAGAAACATCTATAAGGTTTTCTCGCTTAGCGATACCGATAGCGTCTGCAAAATTTCGTATAGCAGCAGCTGGATACCCTCTTCTTCTCACGCCAGATATTGTTGGCATTCTAGGATCATCCCAACCAGAAACAACACCAGCTTCCACCAAACGAAGTAATTTACGCTTGCTAACTACCGTATGGCTTAAATTTCTACGAGCAAACTCTCGTTGCTTTGAACGTGTCTCTTTTGGGTTATAAATTGTTACTTGATTTAAAAACCAATTATACAAATCTCTATGAGGTCTAAACTCCAGAGTACAAAGGGAATGCGATACTTGTTCTATATAATCACTTTCACCATGAGCCCAATCATACATTGGGTAAATACACCAATTATCGGCTGTACGATGGTGTGTTTTCTTTAAAATTCTGTAAATTAAAGGATCTCTTAATAGCATATTTGAAGATGCCATATCAATTTTTGCACGCAATACATGTGCTCCTTCTTCAAATTTCCCATTCTTCATCTCCTCAAATAAAGTCAGGTTTTCTGTTATAGAACGATCCCTATAAGGACTATGAACACCCGGTTCTGTTGGAGTCCCTTTTTGTTTTGCTATTTCTTCAGAATTTTGACTATCTACATAGGCTTTCCCATTTTTAATTAATAGAACAGCCCAATCATAGAGCTGTTGAAAATAATCTGATGCATAACATTCTTCTTCCCATGTATAACCTAACCATGTAATATCTCTTTTTATAGCATCTACATACTCTTGCTCTTCTTTAGCTGGGTTGGTATCATCAAACCTTAAGTTAACAGGAGCATTATATTTTAAACCTAATCCAAAGTTTAAACATATAGCACTTGCATGACCTATATGAAGGTATCCATTAGGTTCTGGAGGAAAACGAAAACGAAGTTTTTCTTGAGAAAACCCATTTTGCATATCTTCTTCAATAATATGTTCTAAAAAATTTAGTGATTTAGCTTCTTCTGACATTGTTTTTTCTAATAGTCAGCAAAAATAAACAAAAGACATAGACTGGCAATCATGAAAAAAATGCTTTTTAATACAATAAAACTCTTTAACCACTGTTAATAACCCTAGCTAAGTATCTCTTTTTGAAAAAAAATAGTATTTTAGTGATTCAAAAGAATCTTTGAAATCATTAGTTATTAACATATTATGTTGTTGATTATCAATAAAAATTGCCTTTTTGTTGATAATTTATTAATCAAGTTTATAAAGAAATTTGTTTTTCTTAAGAATCGTTAACATCTCAACGATAATTTTATGTTATTAAACTAGTTTTTTAATTAGATTCATTTTAATTTTGTTCTTTTGAAAACCCAAATCTTCAAAAGTTTAATATTTAACCTGCTTAAATGAATAAAAATAGCATTCATATTGCCCAGATGATGCTTTGCATTATACTTTTGTTTAGTATGCCCTCACTTAGAGGTCAAAACCTTTTGAGACCTGTTCCTCAATTTACAGCTCCTTGTGCTTCCGTAGGTTTTAATACTTTTAATGTTCAGTTTCAATGGAACGGTGTATTAGTTAATAGCGACAATACTTTTATACTAGAGCTTTCTGATGCTAACGGAAGTTTTTCTAACCCTACACAATTAACTTCAGATAATACTAGAAATACTACTTTCGATTTTATTTTCAATTTTTCATTTCCAACAGATACCAGAGGAGATGACTATAGAGTACGTGTTCGATCTACAAGTCCGGCACTAACCAGCCAAGAAAGTGTTGCATTTCCAGCATATTTTCAAAATGTAGATCAAGCATTAACTATTTCTGGTTTTGGTAGTGGTGTTGTTTCTGTTTGTAATGGAACTTCAACAACCTTAGAGGTCTTGAATTTTCCAGACGAGCCTTCTTATAGATGGTTTAGAAATAGAAATCCAGTTCCTATACCTGGAGAAACAGGGTCTAGTTTAGAGGTAACTCAAGAAGGATTTTATTTTGCAGAGGTAGATTATGGTGAGTTTTGTTCATCAAGTACCTTTTCTAATGAAACTGAAGTTATTCTAGCTCCACTTAATAATATTGCAATAAACGGCCCTGCAAACGTAGAGCTTTGTCCTGGTTTTACCTATGAGCTTGAAGCCAATGTAAGCAGCACATCATTAACATACAGATGGTTTAGAGACGACGTTTTAATAAATACTCCTGGATTTGTACCTACTATTTCTGTAGATACTAATGATCCAGCTGGTACTTATACGTTAGAAACTACAACAAATAATAGTGCGGCATGTGTAGAAACATCTGATCCTGTTATTATTACTGTTCCAAGCATCAATGTTACTGTTTCGCAGCCTTCTAATGTTCTTTTATTACCTGGAGAAACTATTGTCTTAGATATTACTACTACTGCAAACAATCCTTCATTTGCTTGGTTTAGAGATGGTAGTCTTTTATCTGGAGAAACCTCTAGCACTCTATCTGTTATTAACCCCGGTGTTTATAGAGGGCGCGTAACTCAAGGTACAGGCTGTGCTGTCGAGGAATTTACAAGTGATGTTAACATAGAATTACCTCAAAGTATTAATATAACAATAGCTCCTCAAGGAACCTATAGTGAATGCTCTCAGACATCAACAACGCTTACAGTAAGCGATATACAAGCAATTACTGTTTCAAATAATATTATAGATGTAAGTACTCAACTTATAAATAGTTTTAATTATCAATGGTTTAAGGCAAATACGCCTATAGCTGGTGAAACCGGAACTACTTTATCTATAGCAGATGCGTCTCTTAATGATTTATATTCTGTAAGAGCCACTTTAAGTTCGTTTAATGTTCTATCTAATGATTTTGACGTAAAATTAAATATTGACCAAACAGTTACTATTACAAGCGATGGCCTTATTTCTTGTGATGGTTCTTCTGTAATCACAATTTCATCAGATGTTACCAATACAAATTTTACTTATGAATGGTTTAGAGATGATTTATTAATCGCTTCTGAAACGAACCCAACTTTAAGCATTAATCTAGCTGGTCGTTATAGAATAGGCGTTACTGCTTTTGGTTGTACAATTTTTTCTAATGAAATCATTATAAATCCTTTTGAAGAATCTATAATAACAGTAGACGCACCTGAAACTATTGTTATTCAAGAAGGATCTTTTAGAATTGTAACTGCATCTGGTGGTGATAGTTATAGATGGTTTAATGAAGAAAACGTTGAAATATCAAACGGTGCAAGTGTTACCTTATCTGAAGAAGGTCCATACGTGCTTAGAGCATTTGTAGGGCCTTGTGAAGTAATTAGAATGTTTACGGTACAGTTTCAAGACAGTTTTGCAGTACCGAATGTAATTAGCCCAAATGCAGACGGAATTAACGATTTATGGGTAATTCCTAATCGTTATGCATTTAATCCGGATGTAGAAATTATTATTTATGGTGCCAATGGTGAAAATATATTTAGAACCTTTGAGTACCAGAACAATTGGCCCGAATCTAACCTACCTTTCTCTAACAATGCGCCCGTGTTTTATTATACAATTGCTAGAGGACAGGAGGTTTTAAAACAAGGGACTATAACCTTAATTCGTTAGTGGAATGAAACAGAAAGTTGTTGTTTTCTTCTTATTGATACTTAATCTTGCCACAGTATTCAGTCAGGAAGATAACCCGTTTATATCATTTGATATCCCCTCACAAAACCTTTTAAAGTTTAATAGGTTTTTACTTAATCCTACATTTTCAGCAGTAGGAGAAGACAATTCAAATATTAATTTATATCATAGAAATCAATGGATTCAATTTGAAGATTCTCCAGAGATTTATCTTGCCAGCTATTCAGGTAGAATAGGAGATAGAACAGGTTTAGGTATTGGTCTTTACCAACAAAACCTTGGTGTCATAACAAATTTTGGAATTTTAGCGAATTACGCATATGGTATTAAATTATCTGAAAAAAGTAATTTTACCTTTGGTTTTAATCTTTCATTTTTTAGTAGTGGTTTAGACAATGGAGAATTATTTCCTGGCCAACCAGACCCTGCCTTGGCTAATGTAGAAGATAGTTCATTACTTACCTTTCAACCTGGTTTTAATTTCTCTTATGGAAATTTTGATGTTGGTCTTTATGCAGAAAATCTGGTCGACTTTAATTTAAGAACAAGTGAATCTGTAACAGATTTTGGAGAAAAAACGTTTTCTGGACATTTAATGTATACGCATCCATTTAATAAAGCTTCAGGAATCTTGCAAAATGGTAATTTAAAAACACTCATTAGGGGTAGAAAACCTGGAGATCGTGATTTTAATTTATCTGGAAGTCTTATTCTAGATTTACCAAAAATAGGTTGGCTTCAAGGAGGTTATGATGATTTCTTTGGGGTATCAGCGGGTATTGGTTTTAATTTAACTAAAAGATTATCATTAGGATACATTATAGAAAAAGGGATAGATGATGGTATTGAAAATTTAGGAACTACACATGAAATTACTTTTGCTTATTCTTTCCAACCTAATTTAACTGAAGATAGAGTTGAGTTAGATTTAAACGAAAAAAATGAATTAGCTCAATTAGAAGATGAAATTCAAGAAAAAGATGATGAATTAGCTCAAATTAAAAAGAACCTTGAAGAAAATAACATGATTCTTGCAGAATTAATTTTAAAACAAGATTCTCTTGAAAAAGCAGTAAAAAATGACATTGAAAAAAGATTCTATCACCTTATTAAAGGAATGAAAGGATCCAGATCAAATAATAATAATACTGTTGCTAGTAATAGCAAAAAGAATACTAACTCTAATTTCTCATCAACAAATTCTAAACCTAAAAATATAAATACTTCTGGAAAAGCTATCGATTTTGATAATTATACAGATTTTGCAGATGCTGCTAAGGCGAATAATATCAAGCAGAAAACAATTGAAAATTTAAAAAGTGTTGAAGGAGGGTATTATTTAATAGCAAATGTTTACAGTCAAAAAACTAATGGAAGATTATACAGAGATAAGTTTGTTAGTAAACTTAAAAGAAATGGTATTCAAGACGCAGATTATTTTTTAAACCCAAGAAACAATCTGAACTATGTATACTTAAAACGTTTTGATAATTGGAGGGATGCAATTGCAGCTTACAAATCTGATCTGAACAATACTTATCAAGGAGAAATGTGGATTTTTAACGTAAATAATAAAAATAGATTACGTTTATCAAATAATTCTACAAATAAGTCAAAAAAGAACAATACAAACGTAGATTCTTCGTTAGCAACTAAAGACCCTATTGTAGAAGATAAGAAAAGGATTTCTTCTCCTACTAATAAGCCTTTAACAAGTACAAGCAACAAAGGAAGAGTTGTAAGTACTCCTAATGATATAAAAGAAGAAAATATAGATAGAGTGAATTCTCCTTCAAGAATAAGTAATAAAAAAACTGAGGATTCTAATAAAACCAATGAAAGAGTTAACACTCCTATAAAAAAGAGCATAACTCCTAAAGTAACAAAAGATGCCATTGCAGGCAATGTAGATGAAAAGACCGAAGATGAAATTAGAGAATTGTATTCTCGAACTACATCTAAAAGAAGAAAAAAAGCCAAAAAAGGCTCTATTATTAATATCGCATCCTTAGATGAAGGATACTATATAATCACCAATGTTTTTGCAGTGCCTAGTAATGCAGAACGTTTTGTTAAAAAGCTGAAAAATAAAGGATTAGATGCAAGTTATTTTGTTAATCCAGAAAATAATTATAGATACGTTTATATAAAGAAACACAATTCTTGGAATAATGCTATTGCCTCGTATTATTCTAATATTGATAACTCTTATTTTGACGAAATGTGGATAATGAGAGTAAATACAGATTACATATTATAAAGAGAATTAAAAAATTATGAGTATATTTATAAAATAAATAATGTTTTTCTTGAAATAAAAGCTTGCCCGGCATTTATTTCTACGTAAAATTTTCATTGTCTAAAAAGCAGTGATTAGAATTGCAAGAATTTCATTAATTGTTTAAGCCCAAATATTATGAAAACCTACTTAAGCCCATTCAGGCTAGGTATACTTGCAGCCTACCTGATACTAGTTGGAATCATTTCTACGTACGCCCAAGGTGTACCTAATCCCTTTGATATTAGATATCAAGTTAACACTAAAGGTGATATCACTTTTATTGCTAATAATATTCTAAACAGAGATGATGCTTCAAACAATCCTGAAGATCCCTATAATGTAACTGGTAATGCCTCTACGTTTAATGATTTATTCAATATGCGTTATATCGATATTGATGGAGATCCTTCAACATTTAGTTCTAGTAGTGCAACATTATCATTACCAAATGCCGTATGTAGTAGAGTTATTTATGCTGGGCTTTATTGGTCTGGTGTTTACAGATTTAATGAAGGGTTCTCAAGAGATGTGGGTGATGGCGATAATATAAGAGAAAACGATTTTAATCAGGTTCGATTAAGGGCTCCTGGAGATCCAAATTATATAGACATTACTGCCGATGAAATACTATTTGATGGATTTGACGATCCTGATTTTGGTGATAATGCACCCTATGCATGTTATGCAGATGTAACCACATTAGTTACAGGATTAGCAGATCCTAACGGAGAATATACTGTAGCCAACGTAAGAGCTACTAATGGTTTTATTAGTGGTGGTGGTTCTGCAGGTTGGTCTTTAGTTATTGTTTTTGAAAACCCTACTTTACCTGGTAAGTTTATCACAACTTTTGATGGTTTTGCGGGAGTAGATGCTGCTACAGGATCTATAGATGTAGAGTACGATGGTTTTACAACTTTACCTGCTCCTTTTCCAGTTAGAGCAAACTTAACAACTTTAGCATTAGAAGGAGATAATAGAATTACTGGAGATCAGTTAGCCATAAGAGCTGGTAGTAGCAGTATATTTACATCTCTAGGTAATGCTCTTAATCCTACCGATAATTTTTTTAACAGCAATATTACTATTGATGGTAATCAGTTTAACGCTCGAGTCCCTAACAGTACCAATACGTTAGGACATGACGCAGATAGGATTACCATTGCAAACCCCCTAAACTCTGTTATTCCTAATGATGAGACAGCCGCTACATTGCGTATGTTCTCTACAGGAGATCGTTATTATACGTATTTCAACTCTTTTGATGTAGAAGTCATAGAGCCCGATATAGTCCTTTCCAAAACAGTAGAGGATGGAGCTGGAAACAATATTGGTGGTGCTGGCGTAACATTAGGTCAAGAAATTGTTTATGTTCTTGGTTTTCAAAACGTTGGAAATGATGATGCCACAGATTATACCATTCGAGATGTGCTTCCTATAAATGTAAACTTCCCTCCAGTTGGCGGAACCATACAGCCGGGTGATGTTATTTTACCAGCTCCAATAGGAGGTGAAGAAATAACCTTTACTTTTGATCCTGCTACCAACGAAATTATATTTAATGTTCCCGACGTTTTTGTAGGTTCTGGAGATCCTGAATACGAAATACGGTTTTCTGTTGCCATAGTAAGCAGTTGTAATGAGCTTAGAGATGCCTGTTCTAATATAATAGAAAATACAGCTTTCTCTAGTTATACTGGTCTTTTAAATGATATCATTATATCAGATGATCCAAGTTTTTTAGGTTTTGACGTTTGTAATTTTGGTATTCCAGGAGCTACAAACTTTTTAACAGATCTTGGAGATTGTGATTTTGTTCGTGATGAAATTCT
>CAYMDH010000001.1:0-190921 GCA_964389205.1 uncultured Flavobacteriaceae bacterium | reverse complement strand
CTATCTTTTTTACTCATAAAATCTACTTAAATATTAATCGAACTCAGGTTATTAATAAAAGGGCGCTAATTATTAATACGATCGCATTTTTCATAGTATATGAGTCGCTTTTTTTATGCTTTTTGTTTCTAGGTTTTGTTTTACTTTTTTAAGAATTGATATGGTACTCTTCAATTCTGTATCCATTAATCCATATTGCATATCCGCAATTAAATCTTTCATTATTGGAATTGATGTATTTAAGATTACTTCTCCTTTTGTTGTGATATATATATTATTAATTCTTTTATCTAGAGAATCTGGAACGCGTTTTACAAGATCTTTACGTTCCATTGTGTTAATAAGGCGCGTTAATGAAGTTTTATCCCTATCGGTTATAAGTGCTAAATCATTTTGAGCTTGACCGTTATTTTCATTAAGTTTTTTTAAAACAATCCATTGATGTCTAGTGAGATCAATATTATTTTTCTCAAATGTAGTTTGCACTAGAAAACTAAATTCTTTATTTATTTTCCCCAGCCAGGGCAGCAATGTATCTTCAAAATTATATGTCATTTTTGGCCTTATTAAGCGCTGCAAAATTAGAGCATAACTAAATAGTTGCATCTGCAACTATAGTTAAAGATTTCATAAAATTTTAAGCAATCTGAAAACCTTAAGAATAGGTTTCTAATTCTTCGGTTATATGTTCCCAATCTATCATAAGCTTTTCTAGTTTTTGCTTTTTAGATTGGTATTTCTCGAAAAAATCTGGATTGGAAGCCAACTCATCATAATTTATAGCAAGCTCAACATCTATCTCTGCGATTTCCTTTTCAAGAACTCCTATCTCAGATTCTATCTTACTTATTCTGTTGTTTAACGATTTAAGCTTTTTTTGTTGCTCATAAGACAACTTGTTTTTGGTTTCTTTTGGTGCACTCGCAACAACTTCCTTTTTTTCTATTTCTCTTAAATTAGCTACATTTCTATCTTCTAAATAAAAATTAATATCTCCTAGATATTCTTTTATTCTCCTGTCTTTAAACTCGTATACTTTATTTGTCAAGCCTTGTAAAAAATCTCGATCGTGTGAAACTAGAATTAAAGTTCCTTCGTAATTTTGAAGCGCTTGTTTGAGTACATTCTTAGATGTTATATCTAAATGATTGGTTGGCTCATCCATTACCAAAACATTAAAAGGCTGTAACAACATTTTAGCTAACGCTAATCTATTACGCTCTCCTCCAGATAAAACGCTTACTTTTTTATCTACATCTTCTCCTCTAAACAAGAATGAGCCTAAGATATCTCTTACTTTACTTCTATTTGTCTCATTTGCAGCATTTATCATTGTTTCTAACACAGTAATTTTACCATCTAGATATTCTGCTTGGTTTTGCGCAAAATAACTAAGCTGAACATTGTGTCCTAATTTTAATTCTCCTTCATGTTTTAACTCACCTACAATAATTTTTGCCAAGGTTGTTTTTCCTTGCCCATTTTGACCTACAAATGCTATTTTACTATTTCGTTCAATTAGTAAATTAACATTTTTCAACACTTCTTTTTCTCCATAGTTTTTTTCTACAGTATTTGCTTCTACAACTACTTTCCCTGGTTGAATGGACACTGGGAATTTAATATTCATAGCACTGGTATCTTCTTGATCTACAGCTATTCGATCTATTTTATCTAACTTTTTAATCAGTGATTGTGCCATTGAAGCCTTTGAGGCTTTTGCTCTAAATTTCTCAATAAGCTTCTCCGTTTGCTGAATCTGTTTTTCTTGATTTTTATGAGAAGCTAATTGTTGTGTTCTAATCTCTTCTCTCAACACAAGGTATTGAGAATAAGGTTTGTTATAATCATATATTTTACCCAAAGAAATTTCAATGGTTCTATTAGTTACATTATCTAAAAACATTTTATCGTGAGATACAATTACTACTACTCCAATATAGCTTCTTAAAAATTGCTCTAACCAAATAATAGATTCTATATCTAAATGGTTGGTTGGCTCATCCAGAAGAAGAACGTCATTTTTTTGAAGCAGCAGTTTTGCCAATTCAATTCGCATACGCCATCCGCCTGAAAAAGTATCTGTTAATTTGTTAAAATCTTCTCGCTGAAAACCTAGCCCTAAAAGAACTTTTTCTGTATCTCCTTGATAATTATATCCTCCTAGAATTTCATAATGACTAGTGATGTCATTAAGGTCTATCATTAATTGATTGTAACCTTCACTTTCATAGTCTGTACGTTCTACTAAGTCATGGTTTATTTTATCGATTTGCAATTCTAGGCTTCTAATTTTTTCAAAAGCTTCATAAGATTCTTCTAAAACGGTTCTTCCTTGTACAAAATCAATGTCTTGTTTTAAAAAACCTATTTTAATATCCTTATCAGATGCTATGACCCCTGTATCGGCCTCCATTTCTTTAGATAATAATTTTAGCATGGTTGACTTACCTGCTCCATTTTTACCTATTAGACCAATTCTATCTCCAGAATTTAACCTAAATGAGACTTCCTCAAAGAGATATTCTCCACCAAATGATACCGATAAATTATGAATATTAAGCATGAACTAATAGCTGAAAATTATTTATAAAAATCCTTCGTTTATAGTACTTTTGTACAAATATTTTGCAAATGTTAAAAAAAGGAACGAAACTCTACAGTATTTTAACAGGAAGTTGTCCTAAATGTCATTTAGAAAGCATGTATACTTCTAAAAATCTATACGATCCATTGATGACACTTAAAATGAACAAAACTTGTTCGCATTGCAATACTAAATACAAAATTGAACCTTCTTTTTTCTATGGATCAATGTATGTAAGCTATGGAGTAGGAATAGGCCTAGCAGTAATTACCTTTATCATCTCTTATTTTGGTTTGGGAGCTAGTGCTCTAAATACTCTTATCGCTATCGCTACTACTCTTATATTATTAATGCCTATTATTATGAGAGTATCCAGAAATATTTGGATTAATATTTTTTTTAAGTATGATACTAATGCTGTTAAGTGAAGTTAGAAAGCTATTCAATAAAACATCCTATATTAAAAATAAATTCTCAAGCTTTATTCTAACTATAAATAATGTTGAACTTTGTATTTCAATTCTCAATTCTCAAAATACTTTTTCTCAAAACGTTTGATATCTATCTCAGATGTCAATTCTGAATTGTTTTCAATATGATTGAATAACTGTATAGAAATATAAGGAGCAATCATAACTCCTCGGCTTCCCATACCATTTAGCACAAAAATTCTGTCTAATTTAGGGTGACTCCCCACAAGAGGCCTCCTGTCGGTCACTGTTGGACGAATTCCAGCCTGTTGGTCAACTATATCAAAATCACATTTTAAAAAGCTCTTGAGCTTCTCTAGAAGTTCTTTTTTTCCTTTTTCTGTGGTTTTATTTGTTTTATCATTCCATTCATAGGTAGCGCCTATACGATATAAATCATCTTTTAGTGGAATAATAAAAACAGATGACTTCAATACAAAGTTTAATTTTAAACCAGGTGCTTTAATAGTTAACAATTCTCCTTTTATTCCGTTTAATGGTAAATAATTAAAAAAAGGATTCTTTTTTAATCCAAAACCTTCCGAAAAAACTATGTTTTTTGACTCAACACCATTATAACTAATATGATCTTTCTCAAATAAAATGGCTTCATAATCAAAAGGTATTTTTCTAATCTTGTCGTTTTTTACTAGATGATTCAAATATTCTTTTTGGAGTTTATTGGTATCTATCCTCCCTGTTTGAAGCACTTCTCCATAGCCAAACATTGCATCAATATTACCATGGTTGTTTTTATGAATTTTTGGAGATAAAAAAGGCTCTAACGAAGGAGCATCCATTTTTTCAAACCACAAGTTCTGTTCTTCTACAGAAGTAAAGCGTCTGTAAACTGGTACTTTATAATCTAATTGACATTGAAGTTTTTTTTCAAGAACGTTGTAAAAAGGCAGTGCGATTTCTAATTGTGTATTTGCTTTCCACACCTTCGTAAATCTCTTTAATATAACAGGATTATATAATCCTCCTGCTACTCCTGATGATTGTTGCGAACGATCATCGAATACTATAAACGATTTTTTATTAGCCTCTAATTGTTCACAAAAAGAGATTCCTGCAAGACCTAAGCCAACAATAATATAATCAACCATATCGCTAAATTAAAAAACGCTCACATATGTGAGCGTTTTTTATATTATTAGTTTTTACGAATTGGAAAAAATACTAGCTATTAATAGCTCCACATATCCTGTTCAAAATCTCGGATTTGTTCTTTAATCTTTTGAGACTCGAGCAGTTGAAAAAGAGAATTCTCTCTTAAATAGTCTGAAATCTTCCTATCTCCATAAACATTGTCTTCTTTATAAACCGTCGCATTAAAACGTCGTGAGTTTAAAAGATGATCAAAAGAGAAAGGTCGTGCACTATTTCTTCCATTGAAAACTTTTGCTTCATGCAGTATTTGTCGAACACTAGGATACCAAATCCAAAATAATTCTACTGGAGGTTGGCTTGGATCATCAATAAAGTTTACATCAGGAGCTGCAGGAGCAATTCCTAATAAACGATATTTTAATTCTCCTTGTCTTTTATCAAAATACCACACACCTTTAACATGCCATTCTTCAATATCTGCAGCAGTTAAATCTCTTCTGTTAATATATTCAGGAGTAACTTCTTCACCTGCATTATACTGTTCAAAACCAGCATCAGTGGTGTCTATTTTTACAAGCGTAGCTTCAAGATCGTTTAATGTTCTATTTTCAGTAAAATAAGCATCTGCATAGATTTCCTTAATTCTACCGTTCTTGATGTTTTTCATTAAAACATCATATAGAGATCTTCTATCTGGCCCAATATCTACAGTATCAATAGGGTAATAGAATGGAAAGTTAACACGTTCATCTAAATCTACTACTTCCCATACTGTTTTAGACCAAAGGATATCTCGATCATCAATATAACCATAAGGTAATGGTGTGTCATTATCAGCGGCTATCTGCTCTTGCGTTCGCACTCCTACTTCATTAGGATGTTTAGCATTGAGCAAATTGGCTTGTGCAAATGTACTTATAGTAGTACATACAGTTGCAACAGTTAAAATTATGCTTTTCCAATTCATATTAACGTCTTTTTAGTTAGTAAGCTCAATAACTACAGGAGATACTTTTTTAAGTTTGTACGTTCTGTTGTTCGTTATAAAAGCTGCAATATCAAAAATCTGTACAGCATCACCTCTTTTGGCTCTTTTAAGAGCACTCTTAGCTCTTGCGTCTAATCTGTTTCCTCTTACTTCAATAGTTGGCTGTCCAGGAACTTTAAATTTAAATCCGCTAATTGCAAGATTCAAATCAAAATCAAAGTCTTCAAGGATCGCTCCTACAGAAGCAATTTCAAGATTTTTTCTAGGCATTTTAGCTGTATTCGCTTCACCTCTAATTGTACCAGAAGGTCTAGGAATATCCTTAATACGGAATTCATTATTAGAACTTACAGTTTGACCATCAGGCAATTTACCTGAAGCAGTAATTTTTACTGTTCTTCCCTTTCCAGGGTTCATAATATATTTACTACCGCTAGATCTAGATAAACCAGGTGCAGAAGCACTTACTTTATTATCTGGTATACCAGGAATAGAAATAGACATTGGATTAGCTACTCCACGATAAACAACGTTCATTTTGTCTGCCGCTATTAAAGCTGCATTAGGTTTAGAAATAGTTGCAAAACTGTTTTTAACATCTACAGGAATTTCTTCCCCATCTTGCATAAAGAACATGGTTCCTTTTATTTCATGATCACCAGCAGCACCTGCACTAATAAGCATTTTGATACCTCCAGCTTCAATCTTAAAATCTCTTCCCTCTTTAAGTTTTCTGCCATCTAAGGTTAGGTCTGCTCTTACAGGAGTAGAAGAATTATCAGTTTTACTAATAATTAGTTTACCATCGTACTTTTCTCCACTATAAAAAGCAGATTTAGAAGCAAAAAGCGACGTCGCAAAATTCTTTAACGAAACTTGATTTGTTAACTCTCCTTCTAGCATACTTTTCAAAGCATCTTCTTCTGTTGCTTTAATATCAGCTTGAATTGCTGTTATTTTAGTTAAAGAAGCTATTAAAGGGAAACCTTCATAATGATAATTCATCCAATCTTGCTTAGTACCATCTCTTTTTTCTACTTTTCCATTAGCATCTCCTGTTTCAAATCTAGAAGTAATGGAAGCTTTTAAACTTTCCGGTACAATTTTAGAAACCTCATTTCTGTAATCTGTAAATCTTTTTAAAAATTCCTTGCCATCATTAGCAAGTTTTTCACCTTGAAAGAATTTTTCATCTAAGAAATCAGACTTATCCATTACTGTATAGTCTTTTGGATCGTCAACTCCTGTAGTCATACTCTTTTTAAGAGCTTCCAGGTAGTTATAATAATCTTCAGACATAGTCTTTATCTTCTTAGCATTGCCATAGATTTCACCATATTTAACATCATCTTCAGATGCTTTGGTTTCTAAACTAGCTAAGAATTGATTATTGGATTCAGTAGTTTTTACGTTAGAAGTTTCCATCTTTTCGTTCATAAGACCGAAAGCAGCTAGTACTTCTTTACTCATATTTAAAGCCAGCATACAAATGAATACCAAATACATAAGGTTTACCATTCGTTGCCTTGGTGACTGTTTTGTTCCTGCCATTTTTTCTAATTAAGTTTTAGGTTAATAATTTTAATTTGGGTTTTACTAACTTAATTAGTTTTTATTCATTGCAGATAACATTCCACCGTATACACCATTTAATGAAGATAGGTTTGTTGTTAAAGATGCCATTTGCTCTTTAAGTTTACCTGCATTATTAGTAACTTCTTCATTAATAGTAGCTTGTCTACTTGCGCTCTCTAATTGAACTTTATATAAACTGTTTAATGATTCCATTTGAGCAGCAGCTAAAGAAAGTTCTTCTCCATACTTTTGAGTAGAAGAAATAGCATCTACCGTAGGATTCATACTTTTAGCAGCTCCTTCAAAATTTCTGATACTTTCTCCAAGGCTATTCATTAATTCTGAATCAATTTTAGCGTCTTTAAGTAAGTTATCTAATTTCTTAGAAAGTTGTCCTTCAGCATCTTTAGGTTTATCTGCTTCTTTTTTAGTAGATTTTCCACCAGCTAATTCTGGATAGACTATAGACCAATCCACTTCATCTTCTATAGGTTCAAATGCAGAAATTGCAAAAATCGCTGCTTCTGTAATAAGGCCTATTGCTAGAAGAACTCCTCCATTTAGTGGGCCTAATTCCCAATGTAAGATTTTAAATAATGCTCCTATAATAACAATAGAAGCTCCTAATCCGTAAGCTAAATTAAATAGCTTTTTTGTTGACTTTGACTGTGCCATAGTAATCTGATTTTTAGTTAAGTATAATTAATAATTAAATTTGGTTACTTAGTTTGAAGTAGCATCTGTACCTAGGTAATCTTGAACTGTTCTGAAGCCTATATAACTTCTTGCAGAATCTAGATACTCATAATCACGTGTACTCACTCTTAGAAAGTATGCAACATCTTTCCATGAACCTCCTCTAATAACCTTACGTTTATTGCTGTCGTCATAAGCGTTAGGATTCATAGTTGAAACATATTCATAAGAGTTGGGGTCGTATGAAGAATTTGTCCATTCAGACACATTTCCTGCCATATTGTATAAGCCATAATCATTTGGCTCATAGGTTTTAGCCTCTACAGTATACAATGCTTGATCTGCAGCATAATCACCTCTTTGAGGTTTAAAGTTTGCCAAGAAACAACCTCTATCATTAAGAAGGTAAGGCCCTCCCCAAGGATAGGTAGCAGATTCTAAACCACCTCTGGCTGCATATTCCCATTCAGCTTCTGTTGGAAGTCTAAATTGATTTACATTATGACGTTTTCTTCTTTTCTGATCGTCATTTTTATATTTTGTTCTCCATGCACAGAAAGCTTTCGCTTGTTTCCAGCTAATTCCTACAGCTGGATAATCACTAAACGCATCGTGCCAGAAATAATCATTGTGCATAGGTTCATTATATGAATATGCAAAATCTTTTATCCAAACTGTAGTGTCTGGGTAAATTTCTAGTTGTTCTGTTTTTAGATAGTCTTTTCTACTCCCTTTTTTAGCTTTGGCAGCAGCCTGAATATCCATCCATGTATATTGAAATTTCAATTTTTTCACATCAATAGTTCTAACTCCATTATATGATTCTTCAAGAGGAATATACATAGAGTCCATTATTTCAGAATAATATTGATCTGGATAATCAGAAGTATCCCATTCTATATCAATGTCTTTATTTAATGCTCTTCCTTCATAACCTGTTTCTCCAAGACCTGCATAATTATCCAGCATATATTTCTCATATTCTGAGAGATTTGCTGTATCAGAGTCTTTAAAAGCGTATTGTCCGATACCATCATTATCTGGTCCTTCACCTAACTCATCGGCAAAAATGGCTAATTTGGTTCTAATGATAGAATCTTTTACCCACTCAACAAATTGTCTGTATTCGCTATTTGTTATTTCTGTCTCGTCCATATAAAAAGAACGTACAGTGACCGTTTTAGTAGGAGCATTCTTAACTTGAGCAAAATCATCATCTGATTTACCCATAATAAAGGAACCTCCAGGTATTAATGTCATACCATAAGGTTTTTCAGGGTACCATTTCTTACCCTTTATTCCCACTAATTCTCCTTTGTCTTTTTTGGAGCCACAGCTGTATAAAAAGAGGCCTAAGGCTATGATTAATAATAGCTTTTTCATGCGATGTAGGTTAAATTAAAATTAAGATTTGAGGTCGTAAACCTATTTAATAAATTTGATAAAAACAATTTTTCAAATAAAAAAACTATTTCGTTTGCAAATATTTGTTCTTTCTTTGACTTCATATTTTATACTATCGTTTTCTTATATGCCTTCCACCATCGTTCAGGTATAACTTTATTACAAGCGTCTACATAATCCTGATGGGTGCAAGGTAATAACGCATGTCTTTTTAATTTATTATTCAAATTTGGAATTATTGGTATTTCTATCCACCAACGATTAGACAATGGGCTCTTATAAAACGATAGTTCTTCCTCTTCTGCAAGTACAATATATTTATCATATTTTTCATAGGAAGTAAAAGGGTAATCTTGTTTTCTGAAATTTACACCCTCTATGAAGTACCAAATCATTTGGGCAATTAATTGAGAACTTTGAGGAGTGTCTGCACATTCATAAATACCAAGCATTGAGACTTTATCACTGATACCTGCATATCTAGACAATGCACAAATCTCTCTCCCATTTAATCCATTAGGAGCTGTATGACTTGTATTTCCTAATTCACTACTCTTAACAGATTTCATGTCAATACTCACTATATCTGCATCTCTAAGTATTGGTTCTGCTATGGTAATGTCATCTATGAGTTGTCCTAATCTATAAGAATCAAAAAATAATTTCTCCATCAAATCAATTTCCTCTTGAGCGATATAATAACTTTGATATCCTAGATTACAGAAATTAAATAGATTATTGGGCTTATCCATAATAATCTTGCTCATGTATGATTGAGATGAAATTAATTCATCTACACCGCCAAAATCAAACTTACTATCTACAGATACAATATTGACCATCATGTTTAAAGCATCATATGCTCTGTAGCTCGCATATGTCAAATCTTGACTTCCTCCAATTATAATGGGAATAATTTTTTGATTGATTAACTTTGAGGTCAATGTTTTTAACGCAAAATATGTATCTTCTACGGTCTCTCCTCTTTCAATATCTCCTAAATCGGCGAAATTACCCCCCCAATTACCTATAAATAATTTGTAGAGTTCAATACGTATATTAGAAAGGTTTAATTTTTCTTTAGGGCTTTCAAAAATATTTCTGTCTTCATCTATGCCTATAATAGCTATTTGAACATTAGACAGATTTGGCAAGCCATTCTTTTCTGTATGAATTTTTATAGTTTTACCTAATGCTTGTTTTTGCAATAACTGTGTATGTGCTAAAACAACATTTTCTACTGGAGATAGAAAATCAAAATCCATATCTTATTATTTTTTTGCTTTGGCTCTCGTTTTTTTCTTCGGAGTTTGTTTTTCTATAATTTCTTTAACTTCTGCTAATTCTAATTTTGAAGCATCTATGTCTTTAGAAAGCTCTATTTTCAATTTACCTTTGATAATATTAGATCTTCCCCAACGAGCTTTTTCTACTCGAATACCTTCTTCTTCCCAATTGTGTATTACTTTCTCTTTTTCTTTTCTAATCTTATCTTCTATTAATGTTTCGATATCTTGTTGTGAAAGGTTATCAAAATCATATTTTTTATTCACATTAATAAACATTCCATCCCATTTTATAAAAGGTCCAAATCTTCCTTTTCCTTTGGTAACTCCTAAGCCTTTATAATTTGCTATCGGTGCATCTGCTTTTTTCTTAGCTTCTATAAGTTCTACAGCTCGATCAAATGTAATGCTTAAGGCATCATCTTCTTTTCCCAAAGAAACAAATGTTTTTCCAAAGCGAATGTAAGGGCCATATCTCCCTGAATTTACATCTACAGGGTTCCCTTCATAATCTCCTAACGATCGAGGTAACTTAAATAGATCTAAAGCTTCTTCATATGTAATGGTATCTATAGATTGATCTGGTAATAAACTTGCAAATAAGGGTTTTTCTTCATCTTCAACAGTTCCTATTTGTACCATTGACCCAAATCTTCCTAAACGCACACTAAGGCGTCTCCCTGTTTTAGGGTCTTCTCCTAAAATTCGCTCACCAGATTCTCGTTCTGCATTCTCTTCTACTTCTTTTACCTGAGGATGAAAATCTTTATAGAAATCTTTCATCATCTTCGTCCAATCTTCTTCTCCAGATGCGATATCGTCAAAACTTCGTTCTACTTTAGCTGTAAAATTATAATCGAGAATTGATGAAAAGTGATTTACTAAAAAATCATTTACAATCATACCAATATCAGTTGGCACCATTTTCCCTTTATCAGAACCTACATTCTCTGTTAATTTATTCTGATTTATTTGTCCTTTTGACAGTGTTAATTGTACATAGTTTCGCTCTATACCTTCAACTGTTCCTTTCTCTATATAGCCTCTATTTTGTATAGTAGAAATTGTTGGTGCATATGTTGATGGTCTTCCAATACCTAATTCTTCTAATTGTTTTACTAAAGATGCTTCTGTAAACCTATATGGAGGTCTTGTAAATCTTTCTGTTGCTGTAATAAAATTATTAGTAAGTGTTTCGTTTAAACTTAAAGCGGGTAACATTCCTTTTTGCTCTTCATCTTCTTCATCTGTCCCTTCTAAATATACTTTTAAAAACCCATCAAATTTTAGCATTTCCCCATTAGCAGAAAAACGTTCATTATGCAGATCTGCTTCAATCTTAACATTGGTACGTTCTAATTGTGCATCACTCATTTGTGAAGCAACTGTTCTTTTCCATATAAGTTCATATAAACGAGCTTGATCTCTTTCTATCTGAACGGAATGACGTGACATATCTGTAGGACGAATGGCTTCGTGTGCCTCTTGAGCTCCTTTCGTTTTTCCAGTATATTTTCTAGGCTTACTATATTTAGAACCATAAGATGTTTCTATTTCATTTTTCGCAGCTTCTATGGCTTCATTAGATAGGTTTACACTATCTGTTCTCATATATGTAATAAGACCCGCTTCATACAATCTTTGCGCTACTGTCATAGTTCTACTAACAGAAAAATACAATTTTCTAGATGCTTCTTGCTGCAATGTAGACGTTGTAAACGGAGCTGCTGGAGATTTTTTAGCTGGCTTAGTGTCTAAATCTGATATTTTAAAAGATGCACCAACATTTTTCTCTAAAAACTGCTGCGCTTCTTTTTCTGTTGCATAAGATTTTCCTAATCGAGCGCTAAAGGTTTTGTTTTCAGATGTTTTAAATTCTGCAACAACCTTATACGAAACCTCAGGCTTAAAATCTTGTATAGAACGTTCTCTTTCAACAATAAGTCTTACTGCTACAGATTGTACTCTACCTGCAGAAAGTCCTGCTTTTATTTTTTTCCAAAGTACTGGCGATAATTCATACCCAACTAATCTATCTAGGACTCTTCTCGCTTGTTGTGCATTTACTAAGTTATAATCTATATTTCTAGGGCTTTCTATCGCCTTTAAAATTGCACTTTTTGTAATGGCATTAAAGACTATGCGTTTTGTTTTATCTTTACCTAATTTTAGCTCTTCGGCCAAATGCCATGCGATTGCTTCACCTTCTCGATCTTCATCACTTGCCAACCAAACAATTTCTGCTTTCCCTGCTAATTCTTTGAGTTTTTTAACAAGTGCTTTTTTATCTTTAGATACTATATACTTTGGTTTGAAATCTTTTTCAACATCTACTCCTATCTCCTTCGAAGGAAGGTCTGCAATATGACCAAAACTAGATTCTACTTTAAAATCTTTTCCAAGAAATTTTTCAATAGTCTTTGCCTTTGCTGGTGACTCTACAATTACTAAATTTTTAGCCATGAACACTTTTTTGAGAATACAAAAGTAAGAGATTTTGATAATTTCTATCGAAACTGACAGAAATTAAATTTTTTTTTTAAAAATTTCGTTCAAAAACAAACGAAGTATAGTTATGGTTTCGAGAAAGTGAAGCTTCCTCGGTATTGAAGTTATATTCTAGCTTTATTATATTTCTACCTATTCTACAACTTGCCCCCATTCTAAATTTAAATATATTTTCGTTAGCCCTTAATGTAAACTCAGCATCATCATTAAATAAACTACCTTCTATTAATGTATTATGCGCTACATATCTATAAGCAATACCGAAATACCCATAAACTTCTCGATCATTATTTATAAAATTATATAATGTTGTTTTAGAAAGTCGATTTCTTTTTCCAAAAGAAAAAAGAAGTTCTTCTTCTATAAAAACATCCTTTGTCCCTAAAGAAGCATTCGTTAAAAAATTTATAAAAGCTTCAGGCTTTTTTTTTGATAACGGAATTTCAAAATTATGACCTCCCTGCAAATTAAACAAAAGAGCATCAGGTATTGCCGCCTCCCAAGTAGGGATATCTCCAATATCTAAAAATTCATGGTATGCTATTTGGAGTTGTCCTGCTAGTGAAGCATCTCCTGTAACTCCTAATTCAAATCGTAAACTTAAGGCATTTTTCTTGCTGGCTTTAACTACTTCTGAAGAAACTGATAACCAGCCGGAGAAAGGAAAATCAAAAACTTCTACTTCGGTCTCATCCAGTTCGTCTGGAGTAAACCCTTGTTGTCTCAAAGAAAAATTTAGTTGTAATACATTATCTTTTTTTTTCTCAAAAATAAAATCTGAGTCTATTTCCCGTCTGTAATCTATAAAAGATCCAAAAGAATAATATCTATCGGTTCCTAATAAAAAGTCATTATCATGTCTAAAAGAAACTGCATTTTTAGGTGCTGTTTCTTGTGCTAATAATTGGCATCCAATATTAAAACATACAAACAAGATAAAAAGGTAACGCAATCTTTTTTTATTTAAGCGATATTTTTCAAAGAAAAGAAATTATATAGTACTTGATTAAAAGATTATCATAAAACTTATACTCAACCATACTTTTTTTATAAAAACAACTTTATAAGATACCATCATATTATTCTATTTCTATAAATTTCACGATCAATTATTCGCAAAAAATATTTATTATTTGCTTTATATCGACAAGGATACTCTTCAATCTTTATCAAATCTTCATTATCTAAGTGAAGGCTCTTTAAATAACACAAAACAAGATAGTTAGAGGAATAATTTCAGTATACGTCATTCATAAATCTCGATACGTTATTCATAAATAACGTATAATCTTACTTGACATACCTTATAAATCTTTCTAGGTTTGAACAAGAAAATTATTGCTGCGTAATAATTAAAAAGGTGGAAATCGAAAAACCTTTATCAGAGTAGGTAAAAATTATTTAAACTTAAATTATGAAAAATTTAGAATTAAATCAAATGGAAGCTTTAGAAGGAGCTCAATCTGGGAGGAGCTGCCTTATTATTGGAGCTGCCACTCTTGGCTCCTTAATCGCATGTCCATTCACAGCTTATGGTGGATGTTATCTTGCTGCAGCGCTTTTTGCTGGTGCTGGCTTAGAAGGATGTTTCAATTCTTAAAATTTGTTTAACCATTAAAATTAAAATTATGAAAACTTTAGAATTAAATCAGATGGAAGCTTTAAATGGAGCTCAATCTGGTAGAGGATGCTTAATTGCTGGAGGGGTTGCTCTTGTAGGTGTTTTAATATGTCCTTTTACTTCAGGCTTAGGATGTCTTTTAGCTTTTGAAGTTGGTATAGATGCAGCAGGAGAAGGTTGCTTCAATACTTAAAATACAAAAAATAATTATTAACTATTAAACTTTAAATTATGAAAACTTTAGAATTAAATCAATTAGAAAACTTTAATGGAGGACAAGGTGGAACTGCTTGTTTCTTCTCTCCATTTGCTGTTGTGGCAACATGTACTTCACTTTTACTAGCGTACTGGTGTAAAGATTCTGTGGATACTGTTGTAGATTGCTGGAACGATACTGAATAAAATTCAGTACATAGAAATAACCAAACCCTTTTTGGGTTTGGTTATTCTAACATCAAATAATTTCATTATTAAACAGTAATAATACATAAATTGATTTTAATTAAAACATTTCTTTCTTAAGTCATTTTCACTTTAAAAATTTAGAAAATATGAACTCATCATTCACTTTTTGGAAAAAAAACTATATTGTCTTTTTTATACTTTGTTTACTATCTTTCTTCTTAGGAGAGTTTATGAAGTATCTGTTGGATCTTAATCAACTAATGTATAATTCGCTAACTGATCAGCTCTCTATCAAAAAAGTAGATGAGCTATTTGCTACGGCTCGTAAATGGCAATTGGTTGGATATCTTCTTATACCTGCACTACTATTTATAAAAACACATCTGGTAGCTGCTGTACTTAATATCGGTACTTTTTTCTTTGAAAAGAAAATTGCCTATAAAAAACTATGGAGTATCGTACTTAAAGCAGAATTTGTTTTTGTAGCAGTTATTCTTATAAAAACACTCTGGATATACGCCTTTACAAACGGATATTCAATTGAAGACATACAAGGATTCTATCCACTTTCTATGCTTAGCATTGTTGGTAATGAAAGCATAGAACCTTGGTACGCATACCCTTTACAAACTATCAACGTTTTTGAAATAATATATTGGATTGTACTGGCTTTATTACTCGATAAGACACTGAAAGAATCTAAAGCCAATACTGGATTTAAAATTGTAGCCAGCAGTTACGGCCCTGCACTACTTATATGGGTGGTAGGCATTATGTTCTTTACCCTGAATATGAGTTAATATTCGTGTTATAAACTGATTTTAATTCTATTTTCTAATACTTTTTAAATCCATACTCATGAAAAAGCATCTTATTAAAATAATAGTGTTTGTCTTCTTTATCACCATAGGTTTCTTAGGATATGCTGTGGCTAGTAAAGTAACTAAGAAAAATACACTAAAAGAAAGCATTCAAAAAATTCCTGATTTTAAGTTACAAACAATCGCCGGAGATTCCTTCTCTAATAAAAATATTAAAAGAGGAAGAGCTACCATCTTTATTTATTTTAACTCCGAATGTGAATACTGTCAATTGGAAGCCGAAGGCATCAGTAAAATCATTGATCAGTTTTCCAATACACAATTACTGTTTATCTCCTCTGAACCTTCTGATAAAATTAAAACATTTGCTATAAACTATAAACTATCGAATTATGATAACATACATTTTTTACATGATCCTGAAGCTACTTTCGCTAGTAAGTTTGAGATAAACTCTCTTCCTTTTTCTCTTATTTATAACAATCAACAAAAGTTGATTGCCAAACATAAAGGGATTGTAAAAGCGCAAACATTGCTGGAAGAAATAACTATTTCTGAACTCTTAAAATAAACGCTGTCATGACTAAAAAAAGCACCCTTAAAAAAAGTTTTGTTTTACAACAAGATCAAACAGATTGTGGAGTGGCATGTCTTTTATCACTTATCCAATATTATGAAGGCAGTAATTCATTAGAGAAATTGAGAGAAAACAGTGGTACTACCAAACAAGGAACTACCCTTCTAGGTCTCTATCAAGCTGCCAATACGCTCGGCTTTGATGCCCAAGGGTGTGAGGCAGATATACAGGCCGTTAAAGACCATGGAACTCCTTTAATTCTTCATGTTCTGATGGAAGAGCGCCTGCAACATTATGTGGTGTGCTATGGATACAAAGATGGTACTTTTATTATTGGTGATCCTGCTAAAGGCATTGAATCATATTCTGAAGAACAATTATTAGATATTTGGAAATCTAAAACCTGTCTCACCCTTCAACCCAACAAATCTTTTGTTCTGGCTGATACTCTCAAAAAATCTAAAAAAGAATGGTTCTTAGGGTTAATTAAAGACGATTACAGTTTATTATATATAAGCATCGCCTTAGGGGTTGGGATTGCTGTACTTGGAATGGCAATGGCCATCTTCTCTCAAAAACTCATTGACGACATCTTACCGTCTAAAGATATTACCAGGCTTACTACTGGAATTATCTTGCTTGGATTTTTACTCATCGTTCGGGTAGTTTTTGTTTCCCTGAGAGAATTCTTTTTAATTAGACAAAGCAAAGATTTCAACAATCGTATCATTGATAGCTTTTATGGCAATCTGTTACACTTGCCTAAACCTTTCTTTGATACTCGTAAAATTGGTGAGCTTGTCGCCAGGTTAAATGACACTACCAGGATACAACGGGTCATCAAACACATTGCCAGTAATTTTATCATTAATGCCTTAACAGCTATTATTTCTTTAGGATTCTTATTCTATTACTCCTGGCAAGTAGGAGCTATAGCCTCTGTGAGTTTACCTGTCTATTTTTATCTTATCTACAGGTTTAACAATCGCATCATCACCTCTCAAAAACAAGTCATGCAAGGTTATGCACTTAGTGAAAGTAATTATATTACTTCCATGCAAGGTATTGCGGCGGTAAAAAACTACAACAAGCAATCACTCTTTCAAAATATCAATCAAACCATTTATGGAAATTATCAGGAGAAAGTATTTAAACTCGGGAAAATTAATGTGCGCCTTAGTCTATTGTCTGGAGTAGCTGGAGTCATTTTTTTACTCGCCATTCTAGGATATACTTCATACAATGTATATTATGAAACCATGTTATTAGGTGAGCTTATGGCTATCCTGGGAATTGCGGGTTCTTTACTCCCTGCAGTTACCAGTCTAGCCCTGATTGCCATCCCTATTAATGAAGCTAAGATTGCTTTTAACAGAATGTTTGAGTTTGCAGCTATTGATAAAGAAAACAGTGGGAATATTTCTTTGCCTAATTTTCAATCACTTTCTATTAAAGGCATGGCCTTTCGTTTTGCCGGTAGAAGCCAGCTCCTTAAAAACATAAGTCTATCGGTCTCTAAAAATGAAATGATTGCCATTGTTGGGGAAAGTGGTAGCGGAAAAAGTACCCTGGGACAAATACTTCAAAAATTCTACTCCTTTGAAGCTGGCAATATCATTATTAATGATACTTATAACTTACAAGAAGTACAACTCGAAGATTGGCGGAAAGTCATTGGAGTGGTCCCTCAGGAAATTAACATTTTTAGCGGGACTGTCATTGACAATATCTTACTTGGTGAACACGATACACCAGAGAACATCATTGACTTCTGCAGAACATACGGATTTGAAAAATTTATCGCAGAACTGCCACAAGGATATGCTACCATTTTAGGAGAAGAAGGCATTAATCTATCAGGAGGGCAAAAGCAAATTATTGCATTAGCTAGAGTCTTATATAAAAAGCCACAACTTCTTATTTTGGATGAAGCTACTTCTGCCATGGATCGAAAAACAGAACGTTTTACCCTCGAGCTTATCAAAAAACTAAAAAGTGAAATGGCCATCTTTTTTATATCACACCGCCTACATTCTCTTAAAAATATGGCCGATCGTATTTATGTGATTGAAGATGGAAATATTGCCTGCCATGGAAATCATAATCAGTTGATGAAATCTCAAAACTTCTACTCAGAATTTTGGAACGAACTCAACCTAACAAATACAAATTTTATAATGAACTAATAAATAATCATATCCATTAATCACAAAAATAAAATTATTGCTGCATATCAATTAAAAAAAGGAGGAAACCGAAAAACCTTTATCAGAGTAGGTAATATCAATTAAACTTTATTTTATGAAAACTTTAGAATTAAATCAATTAGAGAAATTTAATGGTGGAGGGTGTGTATCACAAGAAACTGCTATTCTTATTTATGCTGCTGCTATTATCGCCAATACTCTTAACCCTTTTTTAGATATTAACGTTAACGTAGAAATCTGTAAAGGAGGAAATTAGATGACAAAACAATTATAATATCAAAAAATTGTGCAATTTATTAGGCAGATACCGAAAAGCCTTAATAGAGTAGGTGAAAATCAATTAAATTTTAAATTATGAAAACTTTAGAAATTAATCAATTAGAAACTATTAACGGAGGACAATCTAATGATGACTGCAAACTTGAAGCTGGATTTAGTTTTTTTTTCGCAGGTATTCTTTGTGGTCCATTATGTGGGCTTGCTGCTGCATACTACACATTACACAAATCTCCGAATTGTAATTAATAAAACAAAGATGGAGGCTAAAAAGAAAAATTGACAGCACTTTCATTATTCTAGATATTATTAATCTCTATTATAAATCAGAACCCTAATGAAGGTTTTCTTTCTTCATCTTTTACTTTTCTTCTCAAAACATTAAGTTTTCAATTATTATTTATCTTCATCTAGTTATTAAATAAATTTTTCTTTCCCTTGTTATATTTCTAATTATTTCTGTAAAGAAGTAATATTTAGATTGATTAAGCATTAAAACACTTCTTTATAATGGAAATTTCTCATTAAAGACCTGATTCAATCTTCATAAAATTCATCTTTTTCAAATTAAAATAAGAGTAGTCTTGATTTATAAATCGAAGGCTTTCATTTATAAATCAAGACTATTCTTACTTGAAATGCCAAGTACAATTCTTTAAGTTTATATAATCATTTAGAATTAAAACACTTTATGTATATGAAAAAAAAGAGTATCAAATTTATGAGTTTAAGAAAAATAATTATACTATTTTAAATATCCTTTATTATGAAAAAAAGAAATCTTAAATCTTTAAAGTTTTTAAAAAAAACTATCTCTAATTTAAATTACACTCCTGGCATTATGGGAGGAGCTACTGTCTTTCCCTGTCCTGCTGATACTGATTTTAGACCATGTCAATCTATTAATCATTGCGGAAGTGAAGATCAGAAATGCAATTCTCAAGCTACAACAACTTGCTTGTCGATACCTGGCTATTGTAATAGTACACAACCATTATGTCCTCCAGATCCAGGGTTTATAGGATAAAGTGATTTAAAGACTTGTGTTATCTTAGAAAAGCACTTCTAATTAGGAGTGCTTTTTTAATTAAATGCCCCATCCTAAAATAGAATTAGTCAAAAATAAAATTTATAGCGTGTATAATAAATGATTATCTAGCAAGGTAATTTCTTCTTATTTAGAGCTTAGAGAATTCATCAATGAAAGCGCTCAACTGACACTTTGACACTTCATTATTTTAATTTACCTTTGCAATCTCAATTTTGTAGATTGAAAACATGGAGAAAACTATAGACGAAAGCAAGCAGGGAAATAGTCTTTTATTAGATCAGAAGAACACCAATAATCGTAAACTTTATATTGAAAGTTATGGCTGTGCAATGAATTTTTCTGATAGCGAAATAGTAGCTTCTATTCTTGCCAATGAAGGATTCAATACCACACAGCTAATGGAGGAAGCAGATTTGGTATTGGTAAATACCTGCTCTATTAGAGATAAAGCAGAACAAACCGTAAGAAAGCGTCTTGAAAAGTTTAATGCAGTTAAGAAAATTAATCCAAAAATGAAAGTAGGTGTTCTGGGTTGTATGGCAGAACGTCTAAAGAATAAGTTTTTAGAAGAAGAAAAAATTGTAGATATGGTAGTAGGCCCAGATGCCTATAAAGATTTACCTAATCTTATTCAAGAAATTGATGAAGGTAGAAATGCTGTCAATGTTATCCTTTCTAAAGATGAAACTTACGGAGACATCTCTCCTGTACGCCTTAACAGCAATGGTGTTACCGCCTTAGTATCTATAACAAGAGGTTGTGACAATATGTGTACTTTTTGTGTAGTTCCTTATACAAGAGGAAGAGAACGAAGCAGAGACCCTCAATCTATTATTAAAGAAGTAAACGACCTTTGGCAAAGAGGTTTCAAAGAAGTAACATTACTAGGCCAAAATGTAGATAGTTATTTATGGTTTGGCGGAGGTTTAAAAAAAGATTTTGAAAAAGCTTCTGAAATACAAAAAGCAACTTCAGTTAGTTTTTCAAAACTATTATCTCTAGTAGCAGAAGCGCAACCAAAAATGAGAGTTCGATTTTCTACCTCTAACCCTCAAGATATGACTGAGGATGTTTTTCATACTATGGCAAAATATAAAAACATATGCAAGTCTATTCATCTCCCTGTTCAATCTGGAAGTAATCGAATTTTAAAAGCCATGAATAGATTGCACACTAGAGAAGAATACTTTGCACTTATAGATAAGATACATGAAATTATTCCTAATTGCAGTATTTCACAAGACATGATTGTTGGTTTTCCCACAGAAACTGAAAAAGATCATCAAGATACACTTTCATTAATGGAATATGTAAAGTATTATTTTGGATATATGTTTTCTTACTCTGAAAGACCGGGAACACTAGCTGCTCGAAAAATGGACGACGATGTTCCGGAAGATGTTAAGAAAAGAAGATTACAAGAAATTGTAGACCTTCAACAAAAGCATAGTTTATATAGAACACAACAACATTTAGGAGGTATTACAGAAGTTCTTATTGAAAAAACTTCTAAGAAATCTGAATTGCATTGGTCTGGAAGAAATTCTCAAAACACAGTTGTTGTATTTCCAAAAGAACATTATAAAATAGGAGAATTTGTAAACGTAAAAGTCTCAAATTGTACTTCTGGAACTCTAATTGGTGAAGCAATAGATTATTCTGATAACAATTAAATGACACTTAAAACTTCTATCGACAATGGAAGTAATTTTCTAACTTAGTTTTCATCTCATTTTTATAGATGATTATTTAAGGAGGTTAACAACCTAAACAATTAAAAAATGGAATCTGTTCAAGCAGTAAAGCAACGTTTTGGAATTATAGGAAACGATATCCAACTAAATAGAGCTATTGAGAAAAGTGTTCAAGTAGCACCTACTGACATTTCTGTTTTAGTAACTGGTGAAAGTGGTGTTGGAAAAGAAAGTATTCCTAAAATAATTCATTCATTATCGCATCGTAAGCATGGCAAATATATTGCTGTAAACTGCGGCGCAATTCCTGAAGGAACTATAGACAGTGAGCTTTTCGGGCATGAAAAAGGAGCCTTCACAGGAGCTACCTCTACTCGAAGTGGATATTTTGAAGAAGCAGACGGAGGAACTATTTTTTTAGATGAAGTTGGAGAACTCCCGCTTACTACTCAAGTACGGCTTTTAAGAGTTCTAGAAAATGGCGAATTTTTAAAGGTAGGTTCATCAAAGGTTCAAAAAACAGATGTTAGAATTGTTGCTGCAACTAACGTCAATATGTTTGATGCCATTAAAAAAGAAAAGTTTAGAGAAGATTTATACTATCGATTAAGTACTGTTGAAATAAACCTCCCTCCTTTAAGAGAAAGAAAAGACGATATTCATTTATTATTTAGAAAATTTGCTTCAGATTTTGCTCAAAAATATAAAATGCCAACCATTCGATTGGAAGAAGATGCGGTGCAAATACTTTTAACTCGCAGATGGGGTGGTAACATTCGCCAATTAAGAAATGTTGCAGAACAAATTTCCGTTCTCGAACAGAATAGATCTATTAGCCGTCAAACATTGTTAACCTATCTTCCTAATGCAGGATCTAATCTTCCTGCCATTATAGATAAAACTTCAAACGAAAGTGATTTTAGTAATGAAAGAGAAATTCTTTACAAAGTTCTTTTTGATATGAAAGGTGATTTGAACGATTTGAAAAAATTGACGATGGAATTAATGCAGCAAGAGAACAACAAGAAAGTTCAGGAAGAAAATCAAGGCCTTATCCAGAAAATATATGGCGAAGAAGAAGAAGGCAGTGCTAATTACGAAGAAGCTAATGATCCATTAGAAGTATTGCATATTCCACAAAAATCGCAAATAGTAGATACACCTCCTAGCCAAGAAGATAAATATCACTTTGCAGAAGAAATACAAGAAGAAGAAACATTATCTTTACATGATAAAGAGCTAGAACTTATAAAAAAAGCATTAGAACGCAACAGTGGGAAAAGAAAGGCTGCAGCAACAGAACTTGGTATTTCTGAACGAACACTTTACAGAAAAATCAAACAGTTTGATTTATAAATTTAATGACAGTATTAATTAATGATGAAGCATCTAAAATATATATTTCTAGTATTATTTATAGCACTACAAGCTTGTGGTGTTTATAATTTTACAGGAGGTAATCCTGGGTTAGCAAAAACATTTAAAGTAGAATTCTTTCAAAATAATGCTCCAATCATAGAACCCGGATTGGATCGGGATTTCACATTGGCCTTACAAGATCTTATTACATCGCAAACAAATCTAACATTAATTTCTGCAAATGCTGCAGGTGGAGATTTGGTATACGGAGGTGAAATTGTAGAATACAGAGTTACCCCTACAAGTGCGACTGCCAATCAAACAGCTGCGCAAAACCGTTTAACCATAGCTGTAAATGTTCGTTTTGTAAACAATGTAGAAGAAGAAAAAGATTTTGAAAGACGTTTTTCTTTTTTCTTTGATTTTCCTGCAACGACTCAAGTTGAAGCAGTAGAAGATACCGCTTTTCAAGAAATATTTGATCGTTTAACACAAGATATATTTAATGCTTCTTTAGCAGATTGGTAAAATAGATGAACGTCTCAGATTTCACATATCTTTTACAAAATCCTGAATTGATCAATCAAGAAGGAATTATTGAATTGGAAAAAATTATACATGAATATCCTTTCTTTCAAGCTACTTTAGCTATTTATCTTAAAGGGCTTAAAGATCAAGATAGTTTTAAGTATAATAAAGTTTTAAAAAAGACTGCTGCATTAACAACAGATCGAACAGTTTTATTTGATTTTATCACTTCCGAAAGTTTTATTCAAAATGACATTGCCAAAAACATTTCAGAAAAAAAAGAAATTATTGAAGATATTATTGTAAATCCAGAAACTGTTAATCCCATAGTAGAAATAGATTTGGGTACTCAAATTGAAGCAGAAGCTATTTTAGACCCTTTACTATTTGAAAAAAAAGAGATTCCGGAGACTCCTACTACTCCGTCTGAAGAAGAAACAAAAATCTTGGCTATTGGAAAACCTCTAGAGTTCAATAAAAATGAGCAGCACTCTTTTTCTGAATGGTTAAAAATATCACAAGCGAAACCTATTGTAAGAGAGCAAGAAGAGAACAATGAAACCGATTCTAAAGCAATAGATAAAGAAAAAAAGTTTGCATTAATTGATAAGTTTATAGAAAAAAGCCCAAAGATAACGCCAAACAAAGAAACTACTTCTAGTATTAATCTTGCAAAGCAAAATCTTGTAGAAAAATCTGAGTTGATGACAGAAACATTAGCTAGGGTTTATCTTGAACAGAAAAAGTATAAAAAAGCAATTCAAGCCTATAGTATTTTAAGTTTGAAATATCCAGAAAAAAGTGGTTTCTTTGCAGACCGAATTCGAGCAGTAAAAAAATTACAGCAAAATAATTAATATAAAAATGAGTACGTTTTCAATATTTCTAGTTCTAATCATCATTGTTGCATTTCTATTAATTTTGGTGATTATGGTACAAAACCCTAAAGGTGGAGGATTATCTTCTTCATTCGGAGGTAGTGGAAGTCAAGTAGTAGGTGGAGTAAAAAAAACAGGTGATTTTCTAGATAAAAGTACTTGGACTTTAGCTACTTTATTAATTGTATTAATATTATTATCTAATGTGAGTATTAACTCTGGAAATAATGGTGCAGCAGATTCAAAGCTATTAGATAATGAAACTATAGAAAATACAACACCAGTAACCACTCCGGTTCCAACACAAAATAATGATTCTCTATAATAAAATTATAGTTATTAAATAATAAAAAATGCCAGCTAAATGACAAGCTGGCATTTTTTATTAGCATTCTTGTCAGTTTCTTTACCTTGGCATAATTTCTGTCTTTAAGATGCTGAAGAAAATTTAATCAATTAAATCAAAAAATATAAAAATGGCTAAAGTTAACATTAAACCGTTGGCAGATAGAGTTCTTATTGAGCCTGTAGAAGCAGAAACTACAACTGCTTCAGGTATTATTATTCCAGATACTGCAAAAGAGAAGCCTCAAAGAGGAGTTGTCGTTGCTGTAGGCCCTGGAACAAAAGATGATGCTATTACAGTAAAAGTAGGCGATACTGTACTTTATGGTAAGTATGCAGGTACTGAATTACGATTGGAAAGTACTGACTATTTAATAATGCGCGAGAGCGACATTTTAGCAATTGTATAATTTTAATTTTTACAAACCATGGCAAAAGATATAAAATTTGACTTAGAAGCTCGTGACGGGCTAAAAAGAGGTGTAGATGCATTGGCAAATGCAGTAAAAGTAACACTAGGACCTAAGGGTAGAAATGTAATAATCAGTAAATCATTTGGAGCTCCAACAGTTACTAAAGATGGTGTTTCTGTAGCAAAAGAAATTGAACTTCAAGATGAATTAGAAAATATGGGAGCTCAAATGGTAAAAGAGGTTGCTTCTAAAACTAATGATCTTGCTGGTGATGGTACTACCACTGCTACTGTATTGGCACAAGCTATTGTAAAAGAAGGTTTGAAGAATGTTGCTGCAGGTGCTAACCCAATGGATTTAAAAAGAGGGATCGACAAAGCTGTAAAAGTAATTGTAGACGATCTTACTAAACAATCTAAAAAAGTAGGAGATTCTTCAGAAAAAATTGAGCAAGTAGCATCAATTTCTTCAAATAATGATGTTACTATAGGAGAGTTAATAGCCAAAGCTTTTGGAAAAGTTGGTAAAGAAGGTGTTATTACTGTAGAAGAAGCAAAAGGAACTGATACTTATGTTGATGTTGTTGAAGGAATGCAATTTGACAGAGGATATCTTTCTCCTTACTTTGTGACAGATTCTGAAAAAATGATTACAGATTTAGAATCTCCTTATATTTTACTTTATGACAAGAAAATATCTTCTATGAAAGATTTACTTCCTGTATTAGAGCCTGTTGCTCAAACTGGGAAGCCACTTTTAATTATTGCTGAAGATGTAGATGGTGAAGCACTAGCTACATTGGTAGTAAATAAATTAAGAGGTGCTTTAAAAATTGCTGCTGTTAAGGCTCCCGGATTTGGAGATCGCAGAAAAGCAATGTTAGAAGATATCGCTATTTTAACTGGAGGAACTGTTATTTCTGAAGAAAGAGGGTTTACTTTAGAAAAAGCAGGTATTGAAATGCTAGGGACTGCAGAGAAAGTTGCTATAGATAAAGATAATTCTACAATAGTAAATGGAGCTGGTAAAGCCTCAGATATTAAGGCAAGAGTTAATCAAATTAAAGCACAGATTGAATCTACAACTTCAGATTATGATAAAGAAAAACTTCAAGAACGTCTAGCAAAATTAGCTGGTGGAGTTGCTGTACTATATGTTGGTGCTGCTTCTGAAGTAGAAATGAAAGAAAAGAAAGATCGTGTTGATGATGCATTGCACGCTACACGAGCTGCTGTTGAAGAAGGAATTGTAGCTGGTGGAGGTGTTGCATTAGTTAGAGCTAAGTCTGTATTAAGCAAAGTAACTACCGTTAACAATGACGAAACTACAGGGGTACAAATTGTTGCAAGAGCTATTGAAGCACCTCTTAGAACAATTGTTGAAAATGCTGGTGGAGAAGGTTCTGTAGTTGTTGCCAAAGTGATCGATGGAAAAGGTGATTTTGGTTATGATGCAAAATCTGAAGATTATGTAAATATGCTGAAAGCAGGCATTATTGATCCTAAGAAAGTAACTCGTATTGCTTTAGAGAATGCTGCTTCTGTTTCTGGAATGATTTTAACAACAGAATGTGCACTTGTAGATATTAAAGAAGATGCTCCTGCAGCTGCAGCTGGAATGCCACCAATGGGTGGAGGTATGCCAGGGATGATGTAAAACTGTTATAATAACATATATTATTTTTAAAAACCGATTCATTAAACAATGAATCGGTTTTTTTATATCATTTAAACTTTCTTTTTAAGAATATTTCTTTTTTCGTATTTTCATAAGAAAATTCGCCATGTCTTTAAGCCGTTTTATTCTTTTCCTTCATATTATTCTTTTCTTTAATATAAGTTTTTCTCAAACTAAAAACATCGATAGTTTAGATAGGTCATATCAGAGCTATTTTGAACTCCCTAGAGAATCTGTATATGTACACCTCAATAAAACCAGCTTTTTAACTGGAGAAGAAATTTGGTGGAGTGCCTATCTATATAACAGGAAGACAAATTTACCATCATCCCAGACCACTAATTTATATTTTGGATTGTATGATCAAAATGGAAAACAACTTCAAAAACAACTTTTCTATGTAGAAAATGGACGCAGTAAAGGTAATTTTCTAATTGATTCTAAATTTAAAAGTGGAACTTATTATATTAAAGCAGGAACCAATTGGATGAAAAACTTTAAGGATGAGAAAGAGTTTGTACAAAAAATAACTATAATCAATAAATCTGTTCCATTAGTAGAAAAAATTACTCCGATTTTTGATTTACAATTACTTCCTGAAGGCGGTCATCTTATTGAAAATCTCAATAATGTGGTAGGTGTAAAAATAACCAATCAAAATAGCAAAGGAATTAAAATAGTTAAAGGCGAAGTTTTTAACGCAAACAATCAACTGGTTAAAAGTTTTTCTAATAATTATTACGGAGTTGGCAAGTTTGATTTATTTATTGAAAAAAAACAAACCTATACTGTTAAGGTTACTCTTGATGATGGTCAAGAATTAACAAAACCTCTAACGCTAGCTAAAGAAAAAGGGATTGCGCTTTCTGTAAATAATATTCTGAAAGATAAATTGGTGATCTCTTTGAAAACCAACTCAACTACTTTAGATCAAATTAAAAAAGAAAAATTTTATCTCGCTATTCATAGAGACGGGCTTATGACTCTCAATGAGTTTTCTTTTAAAGAATTAGAGAAGAACATCAATATCGCTAGAAATAAGCTTCATAGTGACACTAATATCATTACCCTTTTTAATAAAGATTTACATCCCATTTCTGAACGTCTTATTTTTAACTATGTAAATACTAACCTTGCCGAAGTAATTATTGAGAAACCCGTATTAAAAATTAAAGATTCTATTTCTTTAAAAATAAATGTCTTTTCAAAAAATAACAGCCCTGCTTCTCTTAACATTACTGCACTCCCTACAGAAACAATTGCGAACAACCCTAAAAGCAATATTATAGCTACTTTTTTACTAGAACCTTATTTAAAAGGCACTATCCAAAACCCTTCTTATTATTTCAATAAAAAAAATAGAAAAAGAGATTTTGAACTGGATTTAATACTCTTAACTCAAGGATGGAGTAAATATAAGTGGAAGGATATTTTTAATAGCATTCCTAGAATAACCTATCCTATTGAAAAAGGAATTTCTGTAACAGGTAAAATTGAAAACACTAAAATCAAACAAGGAGATGAACTTGCCATTCATACTGGAAACTTTAGCAGTCTCTTTTATATGAATCTAAATGAGAATAAAAATTTTAATATCAATTCTATATTTCTTCAAAATAATGACACCTTAAATTTTGCCATCAAAAATAAAAAAGGAAAACTTCGAAAACCTAATTTAGATATTACTTTTAATACTACATTGAATACTATAGATTCCATTCAACCAAATTTATTAAACAGTTTACCTACTGTTTATGACATTGATAAGAAACAAATTGAAAATCTTTCTGATTTAAAAGATCTTATTTTTGAAGAGATAGTTGAACTCGATGAGGTTATAATAACCGAAGAAAAAATAGAAAAAAAGCTCACTCGAAATAGGCAGTTAATAGGATCTGTATTATTTAATGCTTTTAAAATTGATGAAAATACTGTTAAAAAAAATCCATTATTATCAGACTTTATAAGCAAAAATGGTTTCCTAGTAACTATTGCAAATAGCGCTGTTTTTGTAGTAAATCCAAGGCCATTATCTGGGCCCGTTCAAATTTTCATAAACGACATTGTCATTAGAGATAATACAGAACTTTTCAATCTTGAATTAAGGCAAATCGATGAAATTTATATCAATCCCGATGGTGTTGGGGAAGGTCCTAATGCAAGTGGTGGTGTCATTAGAATCTATAGAAAAAGTGCTGTTCAATTAAATAGTTTCACCTCTCGCTTTGCGCAACAATTAGCAATTAATAGTTTTACACGGCCAAAGCAATTTTACAGGCCAAAATACAACTCTTTTGCCAGTAAGGATTTTTCCAATTACGGTGTTATTCACTGGGAGTCTAACTTGCAAACAAATTCTGATGGTAGCACTATTTTAAAAATACCATTAGACACTCCTAATGTAAAACTATTTATTGAAGGCATGGGAAATGATGGCACCTTGATTTCCCATATTCAAAATATAACTTTAGAGCCTTAAAAAAGAAACTTATTGTATTTCTTCTTTAACTTCTCCACACTCTAACATAGCATCTCCAAAATAAGGGTTTCTTATTGCTTTTTCTGTGGATAACCAATAAGCTCCTTTAAAATCAAAAGCCATTGGACAATACTGCTTATATATCTTCCCAGAAGCAATATGTGCAGTTGAAAGAACTTTGGTTATTTCATTTCCCAATACTGAAAATGCTTCCCGTTGTAATTCAAGATTATCCTCACTACTTATATAATATGCTTCATCCATTAAAATCTGTTCTACTCCTAAATTAGCAAAGGCAGTCCCTATATTTTGTGCTCCTACTTTAGCACCTTCGACATCACTATTTACTAAAGCATTTTTGATATATATATAATGCCTATAAACATCATTGTATCTTGAGTCACTAAATTTCACATTAAGTGCTATATCTTCATAATCTGCATTTTTACCTGAGGTAGTTTGTTTTTTTTCAGTATCGACTTCAATTATTTCAATATCATTTTTTGTTCCACCTTTTTTACAAGATATAACCGAAATAGTTAATACCATTAAAAAAATTATTCCCTTTTTCATCTGTTTAAAATTTTATTCTTAGAACAAAAATAACAGCTAAAACATATAAATCTGTATTAGCTGTCATAAATTCGATTAATTGCGGGCAAAAACACTAATTGATTGTTCTCTAAAATTGTTTACATATAACTTTTTACCTGCTACTATAGCATCTATAGGATTATTAACATGACCTTTCAACTCCTGTTTTAAAGTACCTTCTAAACTAAAAATAAGAATCCGGTTATTTTCAAAATCAGTTACAAATAATTCATCGTTAGAAACATACATGCCAGTAGCAGCATTCATCTTTTCATCTGCCCCTATTACTCTTAAAAAATTACCTTTCTTATCAAAAACCTGTATCCTGTTATTATAGGCATCAGCTACAAAAATTTCATCCGGCATTATCTGCACATCGGTTGGAAAGTAAAAATAACCTTTAGCTTTTCCCTCTTTTCCAAAAGAAATCCATTTTGCTCCATTAGAGTATACAATTTGATGATTGTAAAAATCTACAATAGCTTTCTCGTTGTTTACTACTGAAATTCCAGCCGGAGCGTCTAAACTATCTTTTACAGTGAGAGAATCTCTCCCTACATTAGTAAGAACAGAAATACGATCATTACCATATTCAGGAACATATAACAAATTGTTACTTTTATCTATATGCATAGGCCTATCTAAACCCTCTATTTGTTTTAAAATTAATCCTTCCTTATTTATTAAAACCAAACGATTATGATCTCCATCTGAAAGCCAGAAATCTTCTTCGTCGGGAACAATTCCTATGGGGTTTACTCCTGTAACTTTTATGGTTTTTTCATAAACCCACTTAGATTCTTTATTGTTTGGGTTTTCTTTTTTTTTACATGATGTCAATAATAGCAACAAAGTAAATAAAGTGTATATTTTATTTAGCATCATACCAATTATTTAGTTCTCTCTTTAGCTGTATTACTGTCATTTTCTATCAGACCATTACTACGTTCAATTTTGGTAGTTACCGGAGTATAACCAGCTGCTTGCACCTGCTTTTTTACTCGTTCAATAGAAAGTTTTTTTGCTGTAGGATATATAAAAGTAAATAGACCTGTTTCTATATCTATTTTAACCTTCTTAATCCCCTTGAATTCTTTAAACTTTTTTTCAAGGCCGTAAGCACAGAATGGGCATCCTAATCCATCTATCTGCACAGTAAACTTATCTGTACCATCTTGCGCATTTACAGTAAATATTGTTATTACCCCTATAAGGAATGTTAGTATTATGTTTTTTTTCATTTTTCTATTTTTTTAAAATGTATATCTGCCTCCAATAAATATGGAATAATTAAATTCTCGATTCGCATCTAAGTCATTTACCAAAGGAACTTGTATAGAGGCTTCAAGGGTAAAATTTTTCCCTGCATATTGCACACCTTGTGCATATAATAATTGATACCAATCACGTTCAAAAATCCACAGATTGGTATATTCAAAATATAAATTGATTTGTTTGTTGGGAAACTGTGGCTTCAACAAAGGCAATCCAAAACCTAATTTGTATCTTAAATGATCTAGAGTTCCATTAGGAATCCAATTATATCCTAATTCACTGGTAACTCCAAATTTTAACGATTCATAACCCGCTAGAAGTCCATAATAGCCTTGATATCGTCCTGTGCTAACACCTAGCGCATCTATGGTTTCTCCTGTTGGCAATGTTTGTTCTGTTTTTACTAATACTCGAAAGGTTTTTCCTGTATTGTTTTTTTGATAAAATTGATACTTTCCTGTTATTCTTATATCTGCTAAACCATTGCCGCTATTTGAAGATTCAAAATCATAAGTGACAAAAGGAATATCTACAGTAAAAGAAGTATTGGAAGTAGGCAGATAGGTTAAACTAAAAGGGAAATATATTAGATCTCCCCGTTCTGTATTTCTGTATTCTGTTAGTGTTCTTACAGTAAAACTATTGCTTCCTAATAAGATAATTTTATCTAAGGTGACAGGAGGCCCCTGTGCGTTTAAAAAATAAGTGCTGCCTATGCATAACAGCATTATTGAAATATATAATCTCATCTTCTTTTTTATTGTTAATTAATTGAGTAATGGCATATGTATCCATAAGGATAATTACCAAAAAATCAAGCAATAAATAAGATTCAAATAAGGAAAGTTTGATAAAGTACCTGAACGTCTATATCAGGCAAAGGTGGTTTATAGTCTGTAAATTGATTGCTTCTTCCATCTTCTTCAAATAATAAATTGATATGAGTAATTATAAAAGCAGCAACAAAAGTTGTATTAAGCTTAACTTCTAAATTACTTCCGTTGTAGTTTTCGTCAATTTCTATTTTAGAAATATTGTTTTTACAACAAGATTTTCTGGAAATTTCAGCCTGAACGTCTTCTGTTTCACAATCTGGCTCATGCTTTTCCATTCCACAATTTAAATGAGTATGGCCTATAGAAATTGTTGCTTTTGCTAAATAATCTCCACAAAAATGCTGTGCATATCCAATACTGGAAGTACTGATTAGCATTAAAAGTGTTAATACAACGGAAATTACTTTTTTCAAATTCTAATTTTATTATAGGACACAAAATTACTAATTTTAAAATTATACTCTTCTTAAATTTCTCCTAACTTAAAATCTTAATGCTTATTAGCATTCTTTTTTTGATAGTAATAGGCTGGAATCAAAATAAAAACAAGCAAGGGTTGAATCAAGAAACGTCTGATATAAAATGTCATTAAAAAATGATTTTCTATTTGATTATTAATCAAATACATATATATACTTATCAGGATACAAAAAACAATAGCGTATAGAACAGTAGAAATTTTAACTATTTGCCAATTTTTAAAAAGAAAGAACAATATTACTAATGAAATTACAGTATTTAATACATATCTAAAAAGGTGATTTAAAAACAATACTAAGTTGTTAAAATCCGGAGGTGTAATTTTATTAAATTCTTGCTGAAAAAAAATAATAAAAGGATCATAAAATAATATATCTTCCATACCTCTAATGACAACAAGCAGCAAAAACAAAATACCAATAAATATATAGTTGACAATCTTGCTCATTATTTTTTAGCAAATTTATTTACCCAGAGTATCCATAATAAAAAAACCATCCCATAAATGAGTACAGGGAAAACTATTTGATGAAGAAATTCTGCATTTTCCGGAAATTTATACAGTCCAATGATAAGCACTCCTACTCGCAAGATATTTGTAAAATATAGAAATATACTCCCCAATACCACAAATAATAATGTATGTTTCAAACTACCTCTAAAAGCAATTATAAAAGAAATATATAATATATAGACGCTAATTCCATTACAACCTTCTACAATACGAGCTATATAAGTTTCATTAATATAAAAACGCACAAATGATTCTTCTGCTACAATAGCTGTGTCTGTTTTATAATTAAAAAACGCTACCACTTTTCTACTCTGTTCGGCAACTAATTCTGTAATAGAATCTGGGCTGCTTTTAAAATCACTTAAGAATTGATAATACAATAAGGTTAAAATAACGTAAACGACAAAAAAACGAAGTATAAAATAAATAGCAGCTTTGTATTTTTTTAGTATCTGAAACATTTTTTCGTTACGATTTCAACAAAAATATATAAATATGCATCAAATTATCAATCATTTTTTAAATACTTTTGACGAAAATTTTAATCATGAATCTCGATTCTTTAAAAGATCCTATAAATAAAATTATAAATGCCGAAAATAAATCTGTAGATACTAGATTAACAGATCTCTGTGAATTATTACGAACTTCTGTTTCTTATTACAATTGGGTAGGTTTTTATTTTAAGAATGGAGATAAAGATGAACTCAAACTTCGCTCCTTTGCTGGAGTGCCAACAGATCATACTATTATTCCTTTTGGAAAAGGTATTTGTGGGCAAGTAGCAGTCTCTAATGAAAATTTTGTAGTGCCAGATGTTGAATCTCAGGATAACTATATTGCTTGTAGTATTAATGTGAAGTCTGAGATTGTGATTCCTTTATTTCTTAATAATGAAAACATCGGGCAAATAGACATTGATTCGCATTCTATCGATCCTTTTACAGTAGAAGATGAACGTTTTCTAGAATGGATTAATAAAAAAGTAGCAGAAATTTTATAATTTTTTTCATTTAGCGTGTTGATTATGAAGCAAAAAATTACTTTTGCACTTTATTCAATACCATAAAAATGACTATTTCAAAAACAGCAAAATCTGCCTTAATTTCAGTATTCAGTAAAGAAGGTTTAGAACCTATAGTAAAAAAACTACACCAACTAGGAATTACATTGTATTCTACAGGAGGAACAGAAAAGTTTATCCGAAGCTTAGGAATTGATGTTGTTCCAGTAGAAAACGTCACAGACTATCCATCTATACTTGGGGGGCGTGTAAAAACATTGCATCCTAAAGTATTTGGAGGGATTTTAAATCGTCAAGATAATACTTCTGATATTGCAGAATTAGTACAATATGAGATTCCTCAAATAGATATTGTGATTGTTGATCTTTACCCTTTTGAAAAAACAGTTGCCAGTGGAGCTTCAGAACAAGACATTGTTGAGAAAATAGATATTGGTGGCATTTCTTTAATTAGAGCGGCAGCAAAAAATTTCAAAGATGTACTCTGTGTTTCATCTGTTGATGATTATTCATCATTTTTAGAACTCATCGCTGCTAATGATGGAATTACAACTATAGCAGACAGAAAAAAATTTGCAGCTAAAGCATTCAATGTTTCTTCTCATTACGATACTGCTATCTTTAATTATTTTAATGAAGAAGAACTAGTTTATAAAAACAGTATTACTAAAGGCAAAGAATTAAGATATGGTGAAAACCCTCATCAAAAAGGGTATTTCTTTGGAGAATTTGATGAAATGTTTGATAAGTTACATGGAAAAGAGCTTTCTTATAATAATTTATTAGATGTTGATGCCGCTGTAAATTTAATGGGGGAATTTAAAAATGACGCTCCTACTTTTGCTATTTTAAAGCACAATAATGCTTGTGGTATTGCAACTAGAAATACTATAAAAGAAGCTTATGTTGATGCGCTTGCTGGAGATCCTGTTTCTGCTTTTGGAGGGATTTTAATTTCTAATACAGAAATTGATGCCGACACAGCAACTGAAATACACACTTTATTTTGTGAAGTAGTGATAGCTCCTTCTTATACATCTGAAGCATTAGATATCTTAAAAGGAAAGAAGAATAGAGTTCTCTTAGTCCAAAAAGATACTGTACTTCCAGATAATACAGTGAGAACCTGTCTAAATGGAGTATTAGTTCAAGATAAGGACGCAAAAACGGATACATTGGAGGAGTTAACATATAAAACAACTCTAAAGCCTAGTCAAAACGAATTAAATGATTTAATCTTTGCTTCCAAAATTTGCAAGCATACAAAATCTAATACTATAGTACTGGCAAAGAACAATCAATTATTAGCTAGTGGAACTGGTCAAACAAGTAGAGTAGATGCATTAAGGCAAGCTATTGATAAAGCAACCTCTTTTAATTTTGATCTTAAAGGAGCTGTTATGGCTAGTGATGCTTTCTTTCCCTTCCCTGATTGTGTAGAAATTGCTGGAAATGCAGGTGTTGCTTCTGTAATACAACCAGGTGGATCTATTAAAGATGAATTAAGCATTGATTATTGCAATAAAAATAACATTGCGATGGTCTTTACTGGAACACGTCATTTTAAACATTAATTTATTACATTTGGGTATTATCGAAACACCAATAAAAAGTAACATTCATTAATAGCACAAATTAAATGGGATTTTTTGACTTCTTAACTGAGGAAATAGCAATAGACTTAGGAACTGCAAACACATTAATCATTCATAATGATAAAGTAGTAGTAGACAGCCCTTCTATTGTAGCAAGAGACCGTATAACGGGTAAAATTATTGCAGTAGGCAAAGAAGCCAATATGATGCAAGGGAAAACCCATGAAAATATAAAAACGATTCGTCCTTTAAAAGATGGCGTTATTGCAGATTTTGATGCTTCGGAAAAAATGATCAATATGTTCATTAAAAACATTCCTGCGTTAAAAAAACGATTATTTACGCCTTCTCTTAAAATGGTAATCTGTATCCCTTCTGGAATAACAGAAGTAGAAATGAGAGCTGTAAAAGAATCTGCAGAGCGTGTTAATGGAAAAGAAGTATATCTTATTCATGAACCAATGGCTGCAGCTATTGGTATTGGTTTAGACATTATGCAACCTAAAGGAAATATGATTGTTGATATAGGTGGTGGTACTACAGAAATAGCTGTGATTGCTCTAGGAGGAATTGTCTGTGATAAATCTGTAAAAATTGCAGGAGACGTTTTCACCAATGATATTATTTATTATATGCGCACGCAACATAATTTATATGTAGGTGAAACTACTGCTGAGAATATAAAAATTCAAATTGGAGCTGCAACTGAAGATTTAGAAATGCCTCCTGAAGAAATGAGTGTACAAGGACGAGATCTTTTAACTGGAAAACCAAAACAAGTACAGATTGCGTGGCGCGAAATTGCGAAAGCTTTAGATAAATCTATCATACGAATAGAAGATGCTGTTATGGAAACACTTTCACAAACACCTCCAGAATTAGCTGCAGATATTTACAATACAGGTATTTATTTAGCAGGTGGCGGTTCTATGTTAAGAGGTTTAGATAAAAGACTCTCTCAAAAAACTGATCTTCCTGTATTTATTGCAGAAGACCCGTTACGAGCTGTGGTAAGAGGAACTGGGATTTCTTTAAAAAATATTGAAAGATATAAGAGTATTCTTATCAAATAAAAATAGGACTATAGTTATAAAATGATATGCAAAACATCATTGCCTTTTTCATAAGGAATAGAAATTTCTTTTTCTTTCTTTCACTTTTATCATTGGCAATGGCTTTTACTTTTCAATCACATTCGTATCATAAAAGTAAATTTATCAATTCTGCCAATTGGTTAACTGGTGGTGTTTACGAATCGATGAATGGTATTTCTTCCTATTTCAATTTAAAAGAACAGAATGAACTTTTAGTAGAGGAAAATAAACAATTACGAAGCTTACTATTTTCATTACAAAAAAATAAATCTTTAGACACTATTATACCTGACAGCACAAGCAATTTGGCCGGTTATAGTGTTCTAACCGCCACTGTTATTAAAAACAGCTATACCAAAACCAAAAACTATATCACTATTAATAAAGGTGAAAAAGATGGAATTAAACAAGATCTTGGTGTTATCTCTTCAAAAGGAATCGTTGGAATTATTGATAATCAATCTAATGGTTATGCAGTGATACAATCTGTACTTAATTCACTTTCTAAAATTAATGCAGGACTCAAAAACACTTCGCATTTTGGAACATTAAAATGGGATGTTAAAGATCATAAAATTGTACAGTTAACAGACATTCCAGATATTGCTCCAGTAAAAGTAGGCGATACTATTGTTACGGGTGGAAGGTCTTCTATTTTTCCAAAAGGAATTCCGATAGGGGTCATTAGTGATTTTACATTAGATAATTCTGAAAATTATTATACTGTTAACGTCAAACTTTTCAATGATATGACAAATTTGGAACATGTCTATATTATTGAAAATACGGAGCTCAAAGAAATTAAACAATTGGAAAGTAGTATAGATGAATAATGAGATTATTATAAATAGCTTCCGATTCATATCATTAGTCTTAACTCAGGTTTTGATTTTTAATCATATTGATTTTTTAGGCTTTATAAATCCATATGTTTATATATTATTTATCATTCTTTATCCGATTAAAAAAGAAAACGTAGGACAATTTTTATTACTCGCTTTCTCAATTGGTTTTTTTGTAGACTTATTTAGTGATAGTGGAGGAATTCATGCAGCGGCCTCCTTATGTATCGCATATATAAGACCTCTAATTTTAAAATTTGCATTTGGAAATTTATACGAGCATCAAAACATCAAAATAGGAAATACTCCTATAGGCCAGAGAGTTGTATATTTAGGTATCATTATTTTAATTCATCATACTTTATTGTATAGTTTAGAAATTTTTAGCTTATCTCATATACTTTCTATTCTAAAAAATACGTTACTCTCTAGTATATTTACATTATTTTTATGTTTACTATTAATCCCATTGCTTAGAAAAACTAAAACATGAGAAAATTTCTCCTATCATCTATTATAGTTATTGTAGCTATCACTTATATAGGTAGGCTCTCATATTTACAAGTTCTAAATCCTCCTACTGGAAATTTATTAGACGATACAGCTATTAAACCTATTTATGATTATCCCGAACGAGGATATATCTATGATAGAAATGGAGAACTTATGGTAGCCAATCAATCTTCTTATGATGTTATGGTTATTCCTAAAGATGTAAGACCTTTAGACACATTAGAATTTTGCAAACTTCTTAATGTGACAAAAGAAGACTTTATTAAAAAATATAAAAAAGCGAAAATATTCTCCCCTAGACTTCCTTCTGTTTTTGTTCCTCAATTATCGAAAGAAGAATATGCTGTTCTTCAAGAAAAAATGAGGAAATATGAAGGTTTTTATATCCAAAAGCGTTCATTGCGTTATTACTCAGAAGCTACCTCAGCAAATATATTAGGCTACATAAGCGAAGTAAACGAAAGAGATCTTAAAAAATATTCTTACTATCAATCTGGAGAGCTCATAGGAAGACAAGGTGTTGAAAAACAATACGAAGAAATTCTTCGAGGAAGAAAAGGAGTTAAGTATCTTCAAAAAGATCGTTTTAACAGAATACTAGGTCCTTATAAAAATGGCACCTATGATACTCTTCCCATTCAAGGAAAAGATATTCATCTTACCATTGACATGAGGTTACAGATGTATGCAGAAAAATTAATGGGCAATAAACGTGGTGGAATTGTAGCTTTAGATCCAAAATCTGGAGAGATACTAACTATGGTATCTGCCCCAACATATGATCCTGCTTTGTTGGTAGGAAGAAAAAGATCAAGAAATTACACCAACTTATATTATGATTCTATAGCAAAACCAACTTTTGATCGTGGGTTATTAGCTATGTATCCTCCTGGGTCTCCTTTTAAAACGTTGAATGCTTTAATCGCTTTAGAAGAAGGAGTCATCGATGAAAAAACAAAAATTATATGCAGGCACGGATATCGCTATGGAAGGGGTAAAAGTGCCTTTCAGGCATGCCACTGTGGCGGTGGATTACGGAAACTAGATAATGGCATCTACGAATCTTGTAATGCTTTTTTCTCTACCGCATATAGAGGGATTATCGAAAAATACGATTCAGCAGCAGAAGGTATGAATGCTTATGAAAAACATTTAAGAAGTTTTGGGTTGGGCAATTACCTTGGCTATGATCTTCCCAATGGAAAAAAAGGGTTAATCCCTAATACTAGGTATTATGACAAAGTTTATGGCAAAAAACGATGGTTTGCCACCAATACTATCTCTAATGCCATAGGGCAAGGAGAAGTACTAACAACTCCTATACAGCTAGCCAATATGACCGCCGCTATTGCTAACAGAGGTTTTTATCATACCCCCCATATTATTAAAAAAGTAAATGATGAGTATATTTTAGATGAAAATTACTCAATTCCTAAAAAAACAACTGTAAAAAAAGAACATTTTGAGCCTGTTGTTAAAGGAATGCATGATGTTTATAATTATGGAACTGCTAAATGGATTCAAATTCCAGGGATTAATATTGCTGGAAAAACTGGAACTGCTGAAAACTTCACAAAAATAGATGGAAAGAAAGTACAGCTTACAGATCATTCTATTTTTATAGCCTTTGCACCAGTAGAAGATCCTAAAATAGCTATTGCTGTTTTTGTTGAAAATGGGTACTGGGGAAGTAGATGGGCTGGTAGAATAGCTGGACTTATAATTGAAAAATATATAAAAGGTGAAGTTACGAGAACGGATATGGAGAATTTCGTTTTAAACGACGAAAGATTCATTGATGAATATGCAAAACCAATTAGTGGTGAGTCATTTACCATAAACGACGGACAAAAATCATATACCAAAAGTATTACAGACAACTCATTAACCATAAATGAATAATAGGGTAATCCAAAAAATAGATTGGTTTACCATTCTAATCTACTTTGCTTTAGTTTTTATAGGATGGTTAAATATTTATTCTGCAACATTTGTAGATGATAATTCTTCTATTTTAAACCTTAATACATTTTATGGCAAGCAACTAGTGTTTATTGGCTTAAGTTTATTCCTCATTATTTTAATATTATCAATTGAGGCTAAATTCTATGAGCGATTTTCAAGTATCATTTTTTTAGTTTCGCTCGCTTCTTTATTAGGCTTGTTTTTATTTGGAAAAAATATTAACGGTGCTACCTCTTGGTATGCTATTGGGAGTAGTACTCTTCAGCCTTCAGAATTTGCAAAAGCTGCCACTGCCTTAGCACTCGCGAAATATTTAAGTGATATACAGACAAGCATTAATAACTTAAAAGGGCAAATGCAAGCCTTGCTTATTATAATAGCTCCTGCACTATTAATTATACCGCAACCAGATCCAGGAAGTGCTTTGGTATACGCTTCGTTTTTCTTTGTATTATATAGAGAAGGGCTTACTCCAATGTATCTTTATATTGGCCTTACTGCTGTTTTACTTTTTGTAACTATTTTGATTTTTGGATTAAAATGGGTTGTTATCTTTAGTTTGATTATTTTAATTGTGACATTTATTATAAAAAAAAGAAGGAATAAAAAAGTTTCTGTACTTCCCTTTTTATTAATCATTGCACTAACTACAGTATTCTCTTATTCCGTAAATTTTATTTATGAAAATGTTTTTGAGCAAAGGCATAGAGATCGTTTTAGTTTATGGTTACGATTGGAAAAAGATCCTACTAAATTAGAAGAAATCCGAAAAACGATAGGATACAATACGTATCAATCTGAGTCTGCTATTGGGTCTGGAGGTTTTTTTGGAAAAGGATATTTAGAGGGTACTAGAACAAAGGGTGATTTTGTACCCGAACAGCATACAGATTTTATTTTTAGTACTGTAGGTGAAGAATGGGGGTTTGCTGGCAGTACGGTTGTTGTTTTTTTATTTTCTGTTTTATTACTGCGGCTTTTATTTTTAGCAGAACGGCAAAAATCTCAATTCAGTAGAATTTATGGGTATTGTGTAGCTTCTATACTTTTCTTTCATTTTGCTATCAATATAGGTATGGTAATAGGTTTACTTCCTACTATTGGAATTCCTTTACCTTTCTTTAGTTATGGAGGTTCTGGATTATGGGGGTTTACTATACTTTTATTTATCTTCTTAAAGTTAGATGCTAATAGAATTAATGAATGGATGTAATTCTTATTAAAATCGCCAATTATTAATTCCTTTTATTCGTTCTTGTTCGTTCTCTACCTTGTCAAGCAGGTTAGGAAAAAAATCTATTCCTGTGAGTTTTTCTATTTCATCTACAGGAACTACAAATTGCTTCAAACTTTTATTTGTATTGTGATGTGGTATTAAAAAAGCAAGGAGTTTATAATCTCCTTTTCTATTGTCTAATATAATTTTATAAAAATAATTTGGCACAGCAACTTTTTCGCTTCCAATACTTCTCAATTCTTTTTTTAGAACACCTCCTGTCACAACAAAAACACCATCATATTTTTTTGCCCAATACCTTACTTTTTGTTCTAAACGATTCCAAATACCACTATTAAAAGAATGTTTTTGCGGTGCTATATTACTTGTATAAAATGTTTCATTATATGCAGTTTTAGAAAACTTACGATCACCTGCTGGACAAAAGTGCCCTCGATCATATCCTGAATTTTTATAATTCCTCCAACTTGCAGAACCTGTTTTAACTAATGGATCTACTTCAAAATAAGGACGCTCTCTTGATATATTTGAAAGATGTGATTTTTTTAATTCATAAGCTACCCATTCAGACTGTTCATACTTTTCATTATACGAAAATGAGTAATGTTGATGATGGATAATAGTATTTGTGGTAGAAGATGGTAAATAAAAAGTATTTATCTCCTTAGAAGAGGTTTCATTTTCAGGAATTGTAAATGATTTCTCTTTGAAAAAATATTCATCTATTAAAAAGAAACCTATGGTCAAAATTATAATAGATACCGTATAAAATGTTTTTCCTTTCATGCAGTAATACTCTTTTAATTTTTAACATCTAAAGCATCTCTTAATGCATTTCCCATTAACATAAATGCCATAACCAGGCTCATAATAGCCAACCCAGGGATTATAGCTAAATATGGCTTTCCCAAAATAATATAGTTATAATGATCTTTAATCATTCCCCCCCAACTAGGAGTAGGAGGTTGTGCTCCAATTCCTAAAAAGCTCAACCCGCTTTCAATAAGAATAGCCGAAGCAAAATTAGCTGCCGAAATAACAATGATAGGTGCTAATATATTTGGCAATATATGTTTAAAAATAATTCTTAAATCTCCAAATCCCAGAGCTTTTGCTGCAGTAACATATTGCATTTCTTTTACTCCCATTACTTGACCTCGAACTACCCGCGCTACTTCTACCCACATGGTTAATCCTACAGCAATAAAAACTTGCCAAAATCCTTTCCCTAAAGTTAATGTAATTGCAATAACCATTAATAAAGTAGGTATGGACCAAGTAACATTAATAACCCACATAATAAAAGTGTCTATTTTACCTCCATAATAGCCTGCAATGGCTCCTAAAAAGATTCCTATGATAAGTGATATAAATACAGCAATAAAGCCAATAGAGAACGAAATTCTAGCGCCAATTAACATTCTACTTAACAAATCACGTCCATATTTATCTGTTCCGAGAATAAATTTTCTTTGATCAATATATTTTGTCACTATTTCTTTTGAAGTGAGTGTCTCTGAAAAAGTACTCAATGGAATTCTTTTTTCCATTCCATAAACATCCCCATCAATAAATTCTTTAATAACCAGTACCTCATCTTCAATTATATAAGAAGCTATAGGAATTTCTGTATCATTTATTTTTTTTCCAAAAAAGAGGGTTTTAAAAAAACTTTGAGAACTATTATTTTGAGAAGGAATTGTAAGCATCTCTACTTGAAATCCAGGTGATTTAGAATGTATAGACAAATGCATTTGATTTGCATTGCTAGAAACATCAGGCGCTAATACATAGGCAAAAGCAGCCATAATACCGCAAATAATGATAAAACAAAAACTGAAAACGCCCCAAAAGTTCTTTTTATACTTTCGGAGCGCTAATTGAGTTAATGAGTTTGAAGTTTTACTCATAAAAGTTACCCTTTTATGCCTGCTACTTTTCCTCTTCTTATATTACTTATTTGAAGATCTTGTAAAACATTAATAGCTTCTTCTACATATACATCTTTAGCTAAATCACTATACCAGCGTTCTCTCTTTTCTCTTAATGTACTATCTTTTTGAAAAAGCTTTAATTCATATGGTAAGGAACCAAATTTTAGATTCGTTTTATATTTAGAAATTCCTTTAAAAACTTCTGCTTTTTTTTCGTTCTTAGTTTTTTCACTTTTATAGGTTTCGTAATTCAAAGAAAATTCATTAGTATCACTTTGGGTTTTCACCCATTTAGCATTTTCATCTATTAATTTTATTTGTGAACTCGCTGTCATTCGCTCTTTACTCTTTTTTATGGTTTCTTCGTAATCTATATAACCATCCCAAACTTCATAATTTGCTGCTGCTATTTTATCCCAAGGCAAAGGGTTTTCTTGATCTCTTTCTCCTATTTCAATATAACTATATCTATCTGGGACAACAACATCACTCTTTACACCTTCCAATTGCGTAGAACCACCATTAATACGATAGAATTTTTGAGTAGTTACTTTTAAAGCACCTACATCTCCAAAATCATTATTTCCTTTTAAGAATTGATTTAAATCTATTACGTTTTGAACAGTTCCCTTACCGTAGGTTTGTTTACTTCCTAAAACAATTGCTCTTTTGTAATCTTGCATTGCAGCTGCTAAGATTTCTGAAGCTGAAGCTGATAATTCATTGACAAGAATTACTAGTGGTCCATCCCATTGTATACGTTTATCCGTATCATCTAGTACTTCTTTAAATTGCCCGGTAGATTTCACTTGTACAACTGGTCCCTCTTTTATAAATAGACCTGCCATATCTACTACCGTTTTAAGCGACCCGCCACCATTATCTCTTAAATCTAATACAAGACCTTCCATGCCTTCTTTTTTAAGACGCTCTATCTCCTTAGCTACATCTGAAGCTGCATTTCGTTCTTTATAATCATCAAAGTCTATATAAAACTTTGGCAAGTTGATAATTCCAAATTTTCTAGTTCCTTTCTTTACAATAGATGATTTTGCAAATGATTCTTCCAACTCTACTATATCTCTTATGATAGATACTACTTCAATAGTCCCATCTAGACGTTTCAAAGTAAGCTTTACTTCTGTTCCTTTTGGGCCTTTAATTAATTTAATAGCATCGTCCAAACGCATGTTAGATATCTCAACTGGTTCTTCATCTCCTTGTGCTACTTTTACAATTTCGTCTCCAACTTCTATTGTTTTATTTCTCCAAACTGGACCTCCTGAAATTATATCAGTAATTTTAATCGCATCAAATCGCTTTTGCAAACGTGCTCCAATACCTTCAAATTTCCCTGAGATACTTGTATCAAATCTATCTTTTTCTTCTGGAGCAAAATAAAAAGTGTGTGGATCAAACTCTTCAACTACTGCATTAATATAATTTGTAAACCAATCTTTCCTTTCTAATTCATCTGTGAAATCAAAATACTCGTCAAAAATAGCAAGTGTTTTTTCTCTAGCTTCCTTCTCTATTTCATCTTTGGATTTAATCTCATAAGCTGCATCTTTCTCTTTTTTCTTGATTTCTTCGTCATTTAAATATGCATAGTCATCTATAGTCGAAAACTTCATTTGTTTTCTCCATCGTTCTGCTAGTTCACTTTTAGATTTCGCATATCCATGTTTTTCATAATCAACATTAATTGTTTCTTCCTTATTGTAATTAAATGGAATTCCTAAAACATCTTTATAAATTAATTTTGCCTCTTCTGTTCGTTTTATCAAACGATTATAGGTAAGATTAAAAAACGATATGTCTGAATCTTTTAACTGATCATCTATTTTAAGTTCATACTTTTTAAACTCCTTAATATCTGACGTTACAAAAAAACGATGAAAAGGATCTAGAGCATTTATATAACTCTCAAAGACATTTTTAGAGAAATCATCGTTGATGTCTTTAGGATCGAAATGACCTTTTTCTAATACGTATGAAATTAACTCTATAAGAAGCTTATCCTTTTCAGGATTATCAAATGTTTTATTTGTGAAACTACAAGAAGCTACCGAAATAATAAGTAGTCCCATTACGTATATTAAATTCCTTTTCATAAAAATCCTATTTGTTTTATATGCTCTAAAATACTGAAAAAACCGTGCCATATCACTACAATGTTACTAATTTTTTGTTAAACGATAACTATCCATCATTTAACTGTTAAAATGTTTATTTTAGCATCATAAAATCGTTTCTTGTTTATGATAAAAAAACCCTTAATTTTAGTTACTAATGATGATGGCATAACAGCTCCTGGTTTAAGAACTTTAATTAGTATTATGAATGAAATTGGAGATGTCTTCGTGGTTGCTCCAGACAGTCCTCAATCTGCTATGGGTCATGCAATAACGATAAATTCTACCTTGTATTGTAGCCCAATCAATATTGATGATGATGGAGAACAGATAGAATATAGTTGTAGTGGTACTCCTGCCGATTGTGTAAAACTTGCTGTTAATGAAATTTTGAATCGCAAACCTGATATTTGTATTAGCGGTATCAATCATGGTTCTAATTCGTCGATTAATGTAATTTATTCTGGTACAATGAGTGCTGCATTAGAAGCTGGTATTGAAGGGATCCCTGCTATTGGATTTTCATTATGTGATTATGAATGGGAAGCAGATTTTAAGGCGATTAAAGAATACGTAAAAAAAATCACTATAAATACTATTCAAAACGGGCTCCCAAAAGGAGTTGTTTTAAATGTAAATTTCCCAAAACTTAAAAAAGAAGAAATAAAAGGAATTAAAATATGCAGGCAGGCTAGAGCTGTATGGGCTGAAGAGTTTGATAAAAGAACAAATCCTCAGGGAAGAGATTATTATTGGCTCACTGGAAAATTTATTAATTTAGACAAAGGAGAAGATACAGATGAGTGGGCACTTGCCAATGGATACGTTTCAATTGTCCCTGTGCAATACGACCTTACTGCTCATCATACTATTCAAGATTTAAACACATGGTCTTTAAATGATTAAAAAAGAAATTTTTATTGGTTTTTTGGTTGGTATTATTGCCAACACATTTGGATTTGTTATCTGTATTTTTATACTGTCAAAATATTCAAACCTCACTTTTGACACCGCTTTTAATGTAACAAAAGAGCAAGGAAATATTGGGAGTTTGGTTGCGTTAGGTGCCATATTAAATATAACTGCTTTCTTTCTGTTTTTAAAAATTAAAAGAGATCATAGAGCCAAGGGTGTTTTAATGGCTACAATTTTAACTGCTATTACAATCCTTATTTATAAAGTTTTATAATCTAACATGAAATATTATATTATTGCAGGGGAAGCATCTGGAGATTTACATGGCGCAAATTTGATGAAAGCCATCAAAGAAGAAGATTCAAATGCTCAATTTAGATTTTGGGGAGGAGATCTTATGGAGGCTCAGGGTGGTACTCAAGTGATGCATTTTAAAGAACGTTCATTTATGGGATTTTTAGAAGTGATTCTAAACATAGGAACGGCACTTAAAAACATCAAATACTGCAAACAAGATATTGAAGAGTTTCAACCTGACGCTCTTATTTTTATTGATTATTCTGGGTTTAATCTTCGCATTGCGAAATGGACCAAACCACTAGGATTTAAAACACATTATTACATCACTCCTCAGGTTTGGGCATCTCGTGAAAGTCGTGTAAAAGCAATAAAAAGGGATATAGATCACATGTATGTTATTCTTCCTTTCGTAAAAAGTTTTTATGAAAAAAAGCATAATTATCCAGTTCATTTTGTAGGCCATCCATTAATTGACGCCATTGCAGATAGAGAATTACCAGATGTAAATTCTTTTATCGAAACTTACAAATTAGATGATCGTCCTGTAATTTTATTATTACCAGGAAGTAGAAAACAAGAAATTAAAAAAATGCTTTCAGTAATGCTTTCTGTTGTAAATGATTTTCCTGCTTACCAATTTGTAATAGGAGGTGCTCCCAGTCAGGATGAATCTTTTTACAGAGCTATTATTAAAAACACAGATGTAAAGTTTATTAGCAATAAAACCTATGATCTTTTAAGTATTGCTAATGCTGCATTGGTAACTTCTGGAACTGCTACTTTAGAAACGGCATTATTCAAAGTTCCTCAAGTAGTATGCTATAGAGGAAATTGGATTTCTTATCAAATTGCCAAACGTATTATTACTCTAAAATATATTTCTTTAGTTAATTTAATAATGGATAAAGAAGTAGTTACTGAGCTAATTCAAAGCAACTTTAATTATCGCCGTTTACGCTTAGAATTAGAAAACATTTTAGACGATAAAAAAAGAGCGAAGATATTTGTTGACTATTTTGATCTCGAGAAAAAATTAGGAGGTAAAGGGGCTAGTAAAAAAGCTGCTTCTTTAATTATCAATGCTACATAAACTTTGATATAATCTTAGACATGTTCAGATTAAAATAAATTTATTTAATTTGTATAAACAGTCCTGGATGAAAAAAATATATGTTCTTATTGTTATAACCTCACTAATATCTTCTTGTAATTCTTCAAAAAAAGCTGTTTCTAAAAATAAACTCCCTACAGTTATTGTTGCTGCTGGAGAAAAGAAAGAAGAAGAAAAAGCTAATAGATCTGAAAAAGTAGTATTAAAAAAAGCCAACGAGATTGTAAACACCGCATTAACTTTTAAAGGAACTCCTTATAAGTATGGGGGCGTTACCAAAAAAGGAATGGATTGTTCAGGTTTAATTTATACTTCTTTTAAAAAACACGATGTTGCTTTGCAACGCACCTCACTTTCAATGTCTTCTCAAGGAGAAAAAATAGCGCTTGAAAATGCACAAAAAGGAGACCTTCTCTTTTTTAACACAAACAAAAATAAACGTAAAATTAACCATGTTGGGCTCATAGTTTCAGTAGATAATAACAGTATTAAGTTTATTCACTCTACTTCCTCCAGAGGAGTTCTTGTATCATCGTTAAAAGAAGGGTATTGGAAATATGCGTTTATAGAAATTAGAAGGATTTTGTAGGTTTTTTACTACTTTTTATTATTTTCGCATATGAAATGAGCATAAGCAAAATTAATTTTTTGTTTACACACCAAAATAATTAAATTTTTTATGTGAAAACGCAGTGGTTGATCTAAATAGAAAATTTTTATTTAACTCATTTACAATGAAATAAAAATTTTTAAATAGATGAAATTGTACCATTTCCCTATTGTGAAAATAGTATTGTTTTATATGCTGGGAATCATTTTCTCTCATTATATAAAATTTGATTATGCAATTGTTATTCTCCTATTAGCAGTCTCTATAATCTCACTTTATTGCACATATCTTTATTCCAACAAACAGTTATTTCAGAATTACTCTTTTGGAATTTCCGTCTTTGTTACTTTCTTTTTTTTAGGCAGTTTTAATTATCATATTCATCAAGAAAAAAATCACAAAAACCATTATACTCAATATCTAAGCAGTAATACTCAGAATACGATTCAAATTCGTTTAAAGAAACAATTAAAAGCTTCAAAAGAATACGAACGCTATGAGATTTTAATTGAAAAATTTAATCATAGAAATGCTTCAGGAACAGTATTACTATATGTAAAAAAAGACACTACTAATCTCGTTTTAAACATCGGAAATTCTTTTCTATTACATACCATTTTTCATACCATTAAACCTCCATTAAACCCCTATCAATTTGATTATGCTAACTATTTAGCTAAAAAGAATATTTATCATCAGACTTATGTAAATAAAAATCAATTAACCCCTATAGAAAAAAATGAAGCTTCTATTTACTATCAAATAGTTAGATTTAGGAAACAGGTACAAAAATCACTTGTGAAAAATGGTTTTAATGAAGAAGAAACGTCCATCATAAATGCTTTATTATTAGGGCAACGGCATACTATTTCAGAAGAAGTTTATTCCAATTATATAAATGCTGGTGCTGTACATATTTTAGCTATTTCTGGGCTTCATATAGGGATTATTACTTTACTTCTTAGTTATGTTCTAAGTCCATTATCATACATAAAAAATGGACTCCTTATAAAAGCCATTATAATTTTAATATTACTTTGGGCATTTGCTTTTATATCTGGTTTATCTCCTTCAATAGTTAGAGCTGTAACTATGTTTTCTTTTATTACATTAGGATTGCACAGGAAAAAGAAAATTAACACTTATATAACTCTTATAACCTCTGCTTTTCTTATATTACTTATACAGCCTAATTTTTTATTTGATGTAGGCTTTCAATTGAGTTATACAGCCGTACTTTCTATTGTATGGATACAGCCTTTATTATATAATTGTTGGATTCCAAAATCTAAGGCTATTAAATACATTTGGCAATTATTTTCTGTTAGCTTAGCTGCGCAAATAGGCATCGCCCCTATTAGTCTTTTTTATTTTCATCAATTTCCAGGACTATTCTTTCTTTCTAATTTAATTATCATTCCTTTTTTGGGGTTTCTACTTATGTTTGGTATTATCACAATTACTTTAGGTTTACTAAATATAGCACCTTCTATAATGATCACTATATATCGTTTTTCAATTCATTCGATGAATGATTTTATAGCATGGATTGCTAAACAAGAATCATTTGTTTGGAAAGAAATATATTTTGATTGGAAACTTCTTTTTTTGCTTTACTTAGCAATAGTTTGTAGTGTTTTATATTTTAAAAATAAGCACATAAAAAAATTAAAAATTGTTTTGATTAGTATTCTATGTATTCAACTATGTTTGCTCTACAACAAATTTAATCTTTCGCAGATCCATAGGTTTTCTGTTTTTCATATGCCTAGAAATACACTTATAAGTCATCAAAAAAGAGATTCTTTGATAGTATATATTAATGAACAAAAAATTGATCTAGAAAAGAGTGCAATGATATCTAATTATAAAACAGCAATGCAAATTAAGAATACAAAAAAGATGTCACTAAAAAACATATTCCAATTAGGCAAAAAGAAAGTGCTTATTATTGATAGTTTAGGTGTTTATGATATTCCAAATCTAAATATCAATTATGTAATACTTACAAATACACCAAAAATAAACCTTGCTCGACTAATAGATAATTATAAGCCCGAATTAATTATTGCAGATGGTACTAATTATAAAAATACCATAGAACTTTGGAAAACTACTTGTAAAAAAAGAAAACTCCCTTTTCACTATACAGGGGAAAAGGGAGCTTTTATACTAGATTTTTAATTCTTTTACTTAATTCCGTGCATTAATTTCTTTAAAACTGAATTTAATAACCCAACTAATATTCCAGCTACTATTGGTACAATAGTAAAAATTAAAAAGAATGTAGCTAAACTATATTCAGCAGTCACTTTGTCAATCATTCCTCCTAAAGAACCTGCCGCTTTTTGACCAATTGCTATAGCCAAATACCATATCCCAAACATAAAAGCAATCATTCTACCTGGAACAAGTTTACTTAAATATGAGAGTCCGACAGGGGACAAACAAAGTTCTCCTAACGTATGAAATAAATATGCAAATATTAGCCAAACCATACTGATAGAAGCTGTTTGAGCTCCTTGAGGTATTCCAGATGAACCATAAGTCAATAATGCAAACCCTATTCCCAATAGTATTAATCCAAAGGCATATTTAAATGCTGCACTTGGGCTATACTTACTTTCCCACCATTTAGAAAAAAGTGGTGCAAAAGCGATTATGAAAAATGAATTTAAAATACCAAACCAAGTTGCACCTACTTCTTTAGTATCATTACTAAAATCATTGTCCAACTTCCAAATCACAATACCCCATATTATCAAAAAGCTAATTGATAAAACGATATTGGACAGTCCTATTTTGGAAAATGTTTTTCTAAATAGCAAGTACAATACATAAGTAATAATGCATAAAGGCACTATAGTTAAAATCGTATCAATAACTTTAAAAACAATAGCTGAAGAACCGGTCAAACTTCGTTCAGTATAATCTCTAGCAAAAATATTTAAAGAACCTGCGGCTTGCTCAAATGCTGCCCAAAAGAATATTGTAAAAAATGCAAAAATAGCAACTGCAATCATACGATCTCTTACAATAGGTGTGTACCGTATAATTCGTGAAATTATTAAATATAAAAACAGTAATACTGCCAAAACAATAACAACTGTTGGCCCTTCATAACCTCCTAATGAAAAGTCAAAAAGATTAATATTTTTAATCTTAGACATAGGGTCATTGATCAACCAAATCAATCCCGCTACCGAAGTTATTAAAATTAAAATCTTGTCAAAAAGAGTAAAATGATTTAGTTTCTCATCGGATTGTTCTACAGTATCGGAATTAGATTTTTCATTGATATTCTGAGGCAGTTCAACTTCGTAATTCTTAGTTGGTTTAGCACCTATTTGACCAAACAATTTTCTAGAGAAAGCAAATTGTATTAAGCCTAAAAACATAAAAATTCCTGCTAATCCAAACCCTAAAGACCAACTGTGATTTTCACCTAAATACCCGCATAGCATAATTCCGAAGAAAGCACCAGAATTAACACCCATGTAAAAGATAGTATAAGCACCATCCTTTTTAGCATCATTTCCTTTATACATTTCGGAAATAATGGAAGTAATATTTGGCTTAAATAATCCTGTGCCAATTACTAAAAGGCCTAAACCAATGTAAAGACTTGATTCAGTTTCAAAAGCCATGGATACATGACCAAGAGTCATAATCAAACAACCTATCATGACTGCCCATCTATATCCTGTAAATTTATCTGCTATATATCCTCCAAGTATTGGAGTTAAGTATAGTAACGAAGCGTATGTACCAAATAACGCTAACGCATGTTCACGAGGCCAATTAGCCCAACCAGGGTTTTCTCCAAACAAAGGCGCTGTTAAAAAAATAACTAAAAGTACACGCATCCCATAAAAGGAAAAACGCTCCCACATTTCAGTAAAAAACAGGACAAATAATCCTGCTGGATGCCCTAAAACTTTATCTTTAAAAAGATTGTTTATATCAGTGTTCATAATTAATTAGAACTATCTGCTAATTCAAACCCTTCAGCCTCTTCATATTTCATATCTCTTTCTTGATCTTCTACTCCATGAGTTAGTGTTTCTAATCTTTTTCTAAATAACATCACTATACCACCAAATACTACGCAAAAAACAGCTATTCCTGTAAAAATTGCATATTCTCCTAAACTCTCGGAAGCTTCCCCTAGTAATCCTGCTAGTTTATTACCAAATCCAGTCATAGCAAAATATACTCCCATCATCAATGAAGCATATTTTACTGGTGCTAATTTGGTTATATAAGATAATGCTACTGGAGAAATACACAGCTCTCCAACTGTATGAAATAAATAGGCTAGAACTAACCAATACATAGCAGAAGAGCCATTACTTTCATATTGTCCTGACGCTGCTGTCATGAAGAAAAAGCCAGTTCCCATTATAATTAATCCAACTATCATTTTAAATAATGATGTGGATACTTTTCCTTTCAATTTTCTATTTGCCCAGTATAAAGCGACTGAAGTACCTAAAAATATGATGAACATTGCATTCAATGATTGAAACCAAGATGCTGGTACTTCCCATCCCATTAACATTCTATTTGTTTTTTCTGATGCATAAATATTCATTAAACCTCCTGCTTGTTCAAAGGCTCCCCAAAACACTATGACTAAGAGAAATGATATTAAAAGAACTACGATTCTATCTTTTTCAATCTTAGTCAAAGGTGCTTTTATCGCCTCTTTATCTCTCTTATTCTCAGAAGCACCCAAAAAGTTTCCTACATGTTTTAAGTGTTTTTGACCAGCCAAATATTGTATTAAACCTAAAGCCATACCAATACCCGCTAATCCAAAACCATAATGCCAACCATATACTTCTCCAATATAACCAACAATTAAACTTGATAAAAAAGCTCCAACATTAATTCCTATATAAAATATAGTAAAGCCTTTATCTCTTCTTATATCACCTTGTTTATACAACCCTCCTACCATTGTAGAAATATTGGGTTTAAGCATACCTACGCCACAGATAATTAATCCTAAGCCTGAATAAAATGCCCACAATTCTTCTACTGCAAGAATACTATGCCCAATAACCAATAATATACCTCCGTATAAAACAGATTTTTTTTGTCCTAAAAATTTATCGGCAATCCAACCACCTGGAATTGATAAGACATAAACAAGCATTGTATATGTACCATAAAGTGATAATGCTTCTCTATTGGTCCAACCCAAGCCTGCATTATCAGCAGTAGTTTGAGCAACTAGATATAACACTAATATTGCACGCATTCCATAATAGGAAAAACGTTCCCACATTTCGGTAAAAAATAATACATATAGTCCCACCGGATGTCCGAATAACTCTTTCTGCTTAACTGTTGTTGTAGACATAAAATTTATATTAATTATCCTTTTATTTTAATCTTATTTTCCTTTAATCTTGTTCAATTCAGGTTCTGAAACTTCTTGTTTTGACAATTTATCACCTAAATGTTCATTGATAAAATTTGTCATTTTAGTATACAACTGCAATCTGGTTTTACCTCCAAAAATCCCATGATTTTTATCTGGATAAATAGCCATATCAAATTGTTTGTTTGCCTGTACCAATGCTTCTATCATTCGCATTGTATTTTGCACATGTACGTTATCATCTCCAGATCCATGAACCAATAAAAAATCTCCTTTTAATTTATCTACATGATTTATAGGAGAATTTTCATCATATCCACTTGCATTCTCTTGAGGTGTTCTCATATAACGCTCTGTGTATACTGTGTCATAAAACCTCCAGCTAGTTACCGGTGCAACTGCGATTGCCATTTTAAAAACACCGTCTCCTTTAAATAAGCTATTGCTACTCATAAAGCCTCCATAACTCCAACCCCAAATACCAACTCTTTCAGCATCTATATAGTTTCTTTCAGCCAATAGTTTTGCTGCTGCTATCTGATCTTCTACTTCATATTTACCTAGTTCTTTATAGGTTACCTTTTTGAAAGCTGCTCCTTTAAATCCTGTTCCTCTAGGGTCTATACAAGCAACTATATATCCTTGTTGAGCTAGCATCTGATACCAGTAATCATTTGCTCCATTCCATCGATTTGCAACTTGTTGCGAACCTGGACCGCTATATTGATATACAAATAATGGATATTCTTTATTTGCATCAAAATTTGCAGGCTTGATCATCCACATATTTAGATCATTACCATTAACATTTAGAGTAGAGAATTCTTTTTGTGGAAGATTATAAGCTGTCAATTTTTCTTTTAATGCATTATTATTAACAATCTCTTTAATCTCTTTTCCATCTCTTGCTTTGTGAAGTGTGTACAAAGTAGGCGTATCAATATTTGAAAAAGTATTTATAAAATAAGTAAAGTCTGAACTAAATGTCGCGCTGTTAGTTCCATATTTTTTAGTGAGCATTTTTTTACCTTTTCCATTTATTCCAGAAGAATACACTGCCCTGTTAATAGATCCATTTTCAGTAGATTGATAATAAACACGACCATTTTTAGAATTAAACCCATAAAAATTAGTCACTTCCCATTCTCCTGAGGTTATTTGACGAATTAATTCTCCTTTTTTATTATATAAATAGATATGATTATAGCCATCTTTTTCGCTAGTCCATAAAAAGCTATTATCATTTAAAAAGGTTAAATTATCTGTTACATCAATATAACTCTCATCTGTTTCATTATAAACCACAGAAGAAGATTTATCATTTGCATTATAGAAAACCAGGTTAAGGTTATTTTGATGGCGATTAATAGTCTGCGCACTTAAAACAGCTGCATCATTTGTCCATTTAATTCGAGGAATATAATACGCATCATTTAAAGAAACTTGTTCTTTATTGTTTGCTTTGAGATCATATACATATAAAGATACTACTGCATTTTTTTCTCCTGCTTTAGGATATTTAAATACTTGTTGTGTTTGGTATAATTTTTCGCCGTAAATATCCATTGAAAATTCTGGAACTTCTGTTTCATCAAAACGAATAAATGCAATATGTGTTCCTGTCTTATTCCATTCAAAAGCTCTTACAAAGCTAAATTCTTCTTCATAAACCCAATCTGTAATTCCATTAATGATTTTATTTCTAACCCCATCTGTTGTTAATTGTTTGACAACTCCATCGTTCAAGTTTTTAACATAAATATTATTCTCATAAACATAAGCAACCTTATCCCCTTTAGGAGAAAAAGTGGGCTCTTGAATTTTATTATCAGAAACCTGATTTAATGTTTTACTTTTTATGTCATAAACATAATAAATACCAAGTCGAGATCTTCTGTAAATTGGCGTAACTTTTGTGGCCAACAATACCTTAGATTCATCATCACTAAACTCATAAGAGCTAAAACGTTGAATATCGTTAAGATTATCTGAACTCACAATAGTTTCTACCTTTTGCAAGGTTTCATAGTCGTATTTATCTATAGACGAACTACCGGTAGAACGATTTAAATTTAATACTGAGTACTGTTTCCCATTATTTAGAGATCGTAACACATCCATTCCTTGTGTTCTAAAAGCTCCGCCCCATATCTCATCTAGGGTTATTTTTTGATCCTGAGTTATTCCAGTTGTTGTCAATCCAATAAGCAAAAAGGAAAGAATAATATATTTTTTCATGAAGATTTTAAGTTTTTATTAAAAAACAGTCAAGTTTACTAATAATTTCACAGAAAAGTAAACTTTTTTCGTTAAACATACCTGAATACAAAAATCAGAAAGCAACAAAAATCTCGCCAAAATACATCAAACTCTCTTTATTGCTATCTTTGCTTCTATTAAAAATGATTCCGCTACAGAATGAATAAAGATATACAAGGGTTTTCAAAACTAAGCAAAGAAGAAAAAATTGAATGGCTTGTTAACACCTATTTTAATGATCATCATGATGCTGTAAAAATTTTAAAGCAATACTGGAATAACAATAAATCATTACAAAAACTTCATGATGAGTTTATCGAAAATACAATCTCAAATTTTTACTTACCGTTTGCTGTTGCTCCAAATTTTTTAATTAATAATAAAACATATGCTATACCCATGGCTATAGAAGAAAGTTCTGTGGTAGCGGCAGCTGGAAAAGCAGCAAAATTTTGGAAAGATAGAGGTGGTTTTAAAGCTGAAGTAATTGCTACTGAAAAAATAGGGCAGGTTCATTTTATGTTTAATGGGAATAAAGAAAAATTGTATTCCTTTTTCAAAAAAATAAAAGCGACATTAATAAAATCAACTGCTAGTATTACCAAAAACATGGAAAAACGTGGTGGAGGTATTCTTGATATACAGTTAATAGATAAAACAGAAAAGCTAGGCTATTACTATCAATTACATTGCACTTTTGAAACGTTAGATGCAATGGGCGCTAATTTTATAAATTCATGTTTAGAACAATTCTCTAAAACTTTATTAGAAGAAGCAAAAAATGAAGTTTCTTTCTCCGATAATGAAAAAGAAATTCAAATAGTAATGAGTATTCTTTCTAACTATGTTCCTAATTGTATTGTGAAGGCTGAAGTTTCTTGCCCTGTAAAAGATCTAACACAAGGCAAAGAATTGAATTCAAGTGAGTTTGCTGATAAGTTTGTTAGAGCTGTACAAATTGCTCAGGTAGAACCACATAGAGCTGTCACTCATAATAAAGGCATCATGAATGGAATTGATGCAGTAGTATTAGCTACTGGAAATGATTTCAGAGCTGTTGAAGCGGGTGTGCATGCCTATGCTTCCAGAAATGGCAGCTATTCTAGCTTAACAAATGCTAAAGTTGATAACGGAGTTTTTAAGTTTTGGATTGAAATTCCATTGGCATTAGGTACTATTGGAGGGCTTACTGCCATTCATCCATTGGTTAAGTTAGCACTACAAATGCTTGAAAATCCAAATGCTAAAGAATTAATGAAAATAGTGGCTGTAGCTGGGTTAGCTCAAAACTTTGCTGCTTTACGATCTTTAATTACCACAGGAATTCAAAAAGGGCATATGAAGATGCATTTAATGAATATTTTAAATCAATTAAAGGCAAACGATAAGGAGAAAGCTTATTTTATAAATTATTATAAAGATAAAACGGTTTCGCATAGTGAAGTTGTAAATGCTTTTAATACAATGAGAACGTCTACTAGTAAATAATATAATTTCACAACAACTTTTATCACTTTCACCACAAAAATTTTTGTATTCTTAGAAGAGATGGTAAGTTTAAAATGTCAAAACGGTAATAGTAAAATATTACTCGATAGTAAAAGCCCCCAAACTTTAATTACTATCAAAAAATTAAAAACCTCGAGCCCTACTCTCGAGGTTTTTATATATTTTTTTAGACGTCACTGTCCATTTGATTAGTCACTACGTAATAACGAGGATCATCAATAGATGTTTCAATAATACTTTCAAATTTAGGGTTTGCTTTCAATAGTAACACCTTACACTCAGGGCTTAAATGAGTAAGCTTTACTTCTTTTCCTAGATCTAGATATTTATTAGAGATGTTACGCACAGCTTCTATTCCTGAATGGTCACTAACTTGAGATTCTATAAAATCTATTTCTACCTTATCGGGGTCATTTCTAAAATCAAATTTTGATCCAAAAGATTGCGAAGATCCAAAAAACAAAGGCCCCCAAATTTCATATACTTTGGTTCCATCTTCTTTTGTTCGTTTTCTAGCGCGTATCATGGTTGCATTTTTCCATGCGAATACCAATGCCGATATAATAACTCCTGCAATAACTGCTATTGCTAAATCTTGCCACACTGTAATTGCAGAAACTGCTATTAAAACAATGGCATCTGATAATGGTATTTTATGTAAAATTCTAAAACTACTCCATGCAAATGTGCCTATAACTACCATAAACATAACTCCTACAAGTGCTGCTATTGGAATTTGTTCAATTAAAGGCGCTCCAAATAACACAAAGCAAAGCAATGCTATAGCTGCAACAATACCTGATAAACGTCCTCTACCTCCAGAGTTTACATTGATAATTGACTGCCCAATCATGGCACAACCTCCCATACCACCAAAAAGACCGTTCAATATATTAGCACTTCCTTGTGCTATGCATTCTCGATTCCCGCTCCCTCTGGTTTCTGTAAGCTCATCAACAAGATTTAAGGTCATTAACGATTCTATCAACCCTACAGCAGCCAATATAAATGCTGTAGAAAAAATAAGGGACCAATGACCGTTTAGCGTATGAAATAAATTAAATATTTGCGCTTGAAAACTAGGTAATGATCCTTTTAATCCTTCTCCACCTCCATCTCTAATAAAAGAACCAACATTACCAACTTCAATACCTCCAAAAATAGCAATTCCCGCCACTATAATAATGGCAACAAGTGCTGCTGGTACTTTTTTGGTAATTTTGGGCAGCGCATACATAATACCCATGGTAAGAGCTACCAGGCCAATCATAATCCAAAGATCTGAACCTTGTAACCATTGTCTATCTCCATTAACTGTTTCTTTAAAAAGACCTAGTTGCGATAAGAAAATAACAATAGCTAATCCATTAACAAAACCCATCATTACAGGATGAGGAATAAGCCTCACAAACTTACCTAGTTTTAGTACTCCAGAAAAGATCTGAATCAATCCTACTATTAATAGCGTAATAAACAACCATTGAAGCCCAAGGTTTTCAATAGGTACATCTAGCGCTATTCCTACTTCATTTCCTTTTTGAATCATATGCACCATAACTACTGCCATGGCACCTGTAGCACCGGATATCATTCCTGGACGTCCTCCAAAAACTGCTGTCACAATCCCCATCATAAATGCACCATATAATCCAACAAGGGGATCTATACCTGCGACAAATGCAAATGCAACTGCTTCTGGAACCAAAGCCAAAGCAACTGTAATTCCTGAAAGGATATCATTTTTAGGGTTGAAAGTGAAATTCTGGAAAATTCTTTGCATAACAAATAGCTTAAAAAAGCTGCAAAGATAGCTTTTTATATGAGCTAATGTATTTAAATAACAGTATTCAAGATCATTTCTATATATTTTTTAATTTCACAACAGTTTCTATTACTTTCACAACAAAGATTTTATGATATCAAAAGAAGATGGTATGTTTGAATTGTCAAAATATAATAGTGCTTATAATTACGATAGTGAATGCCCCAAGCTTTAAACTATCTAAAAAAATAAAAAAACCTCGAGTCCTACTTCTCGAGGTTTTTTTATGCTCTTATATGTAACGGATTTCAAAATATATATAAAAATAGAACGAATAACATCTTTTTTAAATTTCACAACAATTTTTTATCATTTCACAACAAAGATTTTATAATACTTCAAGAAGATGGTATGTTTGAACTGTCAAAATGGTAATGAACTTGATAGTGAATGTGCCCCCAAAGCATGAAGCTATCGGTTTAAAAAAACAAAAAGCTTTGAGTCCTACTTCTCAAAGCTTTTTTACTTTTCACAAAGAAATCATTGTCTTCATTTTATTCTTTATTTCTTGTAAACATAGATTTCCTAAACTGCCTTCATGTGAATGCACTACAGATCTCTTAGGGTTAAAAGTCCCTTCTTCAATCTCTTGTCCCATTTTTTTATACGCATCTCTAAAAGGCATTCCGTTTAAAACAAGTTCATTTAAAGTATCTACACTAAAAAGATAATCATATTTTGAATCTTCTAAAATGTTATCATTAATTTGAATATCCTTTAAGGTAAAAACCAACATCTCAATGCATGCTTTTAATTCTTGTATTGCCGGCACTATTACTTCTTTTACCAATTGCAAGTCTCTATGATAGCCACTTGGTAAATTATTTGTAATTAAAATGAGTTGATTAGGTACTGCTTGTAATTTATTGCACTTCCCTCTAATAAGTTCGAAAACATCTGGATTCTTTTTATGTGGCATAATACTAGATCCTGTAGTGAGTTTGTCTGGGAAAGAAATAAAATTAAAATTTTGATTCATATACAAACAAATGTCCATCGCAAATTTAGAGAGTGTAGATGCAATACTACTAATTCCAAAAGCAGCACTTTTCTCTGCTTTCCCTCTACTCATTTGTGCCGCAACTACATTGTATTTTAAAGTATCAAAAGAAAGTTCTTTTGTTGTATATGTCCTATCTATAGGAAAAGAACTCCCATATCCAGCTGCACTACCCAATGGGTTTTGGTCTACTACTTTGTAGGCAGCGTCTATAAAATACAAATCATCAATTAAGCTTTCTGCATAGGCAGAAAACCACAATCCAAAGGAAGACGGCATCGCAACCTGAAGATGTGTATATCCAGGCAAAAGAACATTTTTATGTGTATCTGCTAAATCAATTAGCAAATCGAATAATATTTTGGTTTCATTCTTTATTTCCTGAAGTTCATTTTTTAAGTATAAATGTACCGCCACCAATACTTGATCATTTCTAGAGCGTGCTGTATGAATTTTTTTTCCTGTATCTCCTAACTTCTCAATTAATAAGAATTCAATCTTAGAATGCATATCTTCAAAGTCATCTTCGATCGTAAATGCATTATCCTCAATACTTTTTTGAATGATATTGAGTTCGGCTACTAATAAGCTAGTTTCTGATGCATCTATCAATCCTATTTTTCCTAGCATTTTTGCATGTGCTATCGAAGCAATTACATCATATTTTGCTAATACCAGATCGAGTTCTCGATCATTACCTACTGTAAAATGATCTATCTTCTTATCAGTACTAAATCCTTTATCCCAAAGTTTCATAACTGTTATTTTGTTTTAATAATCTTATAATTATAGTATACTTTCTAGCAATGTTTTATAAATTTCAATACCTTCTTCTATTTCTTTTACATAAATAAATTCGTTAGCAGTGTGAGAACGTGTAGAATCACCTGGTCCTAATTTTAAAGATGGACAACTTAGAGCAGCTTGATCTGATAATGTAGGAGAACCATAAGTTGTTCTTCCTAAAGAAATCCCAGCTTGCACCAATTCATGCTCTAATGGAATAGATGATGAGTTTAATCGTAATGATCGCGCTTTAATTTCATCACAAGGAGCTTCTTTTTCTAAAATAGCAGCAACTTCCTGATTAGAATAACAATCATTTACTCGAACATCTACAACAAGCTTAGTTGCTTCTGGAACAACATTATGTTGACTCCCTGCTTGAATTTGTGTTACCGTCATCTTCACTTCTCCTAAGCTCTTTGAAGTTTTATCAAAGGTATACCGTTCAAACCATTGGAGTGTTTTTATAGTATTGTAAATTGAATTATTAGTGTTTGGATGTGCTGCATGACTGGGAGTTCCTTTAACTATTGCATCAAAAACAACCAATCCTTTTTCTGCAATTGCCAAATTCATTAATGTAGGCTCTCCTACAATGGCCACATCAATCTCAGGTATAATAGGAAGCATGCTATTTAATCCTTTAGGTCCAGAACTTTCTTCCTCAGCAGATGCTACTAATACAAGGTTATATTTCAAATTCTCTTTTTTATAAAAATAGGTGAAGGTTGCTAATAAAGACACTAAACAACCACCTGCGTCATTACTTCCCAAACCGTACAATTTCCCATCTTCTATGTGTGCATTAAAAGGGTCTTTTGTATAGCCAGAATTTGGCTTCACTGTATCGTGATGAGAATTTAAAAGTAAGGTTGGTTTCTCTTTATCAAAATTTTGATTAAAAGCATATACATTATTATTAGATCGCTTAAAAGGAATCTTATAGTTTTCAAACCAATTTTCAATTAGTTTTGCTGTTTCTTCTTCTTGAGATGAAAAAGATTCTGTATTAATTAATTGTTTTAAAAGATCAATAGCTGCTTCTGTTAGTTTTTCTATACTCATATTATAAACTTAAATGTGTAAAATCTTCTGATTGATCTACAATCATTTTTTCATTTCCTATACAAACTTTCTGAACTCCATTATTTAGAGCATAAAAACAATTATGAAGCTTTGGGAGCATTCCATCTACAATAATTCCTTCTTTAACAAAGTTTTCATAACTACTAGTTGTTATATGTGTTATTACAGAGTTTTCATCATTTATATTTCTCAATACTCCCTTCTTTTCAAAACAATAATATAAGGTTGTATCATAATAACTACTAACTGCTTTGGCTATTTCTGAGGCAATAGTATCTGCATTTGTATTTAAAAGCTGTCCCTCTTTGTTGTGTGTAATAGAGCAAAATACTGGGGTTATATTTGTTTCTAATAAAGTCTTGAGCATTTTTTGATTCACATGTTCAATATCCCCTACAAAACCATAGTCGATCTCTTTAACTGGTCTTTTATGTGCTTTAATCATATTTGCATCTGCTCCAGTTAAGCCTAATGCATTGCAATTATTTTGTTGCAGTATTGCTACAATTGTCTTGTTGGTTAAACCTGCATAGACCATAGTAACTACATCTAGAGTAGCTTTATCTGTAATTCTTCTACCATCAATCATTTTAAAGGGTACTCCTATCTTTTCTGAGATTTCTGTCGCTAATTTCCCTCCTCCATGAATTAATACTTTCTTCCCTTTTAACTGAGCAAAATTTGCTAAAAATGCTGTTAGTTTTTCAGAATTAGCTATAATATTTCCTCCTATTTTGATTACTGATATCTTCTCTTTCATTAAATTAATTTTAATCTTTATTCTCTAAGAGTTTTTTTATCACTACTTGAGCTGCATAAGTTCTATTATTAGCTTGTTCTATAACAATTGAGTTTTCGCTATCTAATACCTCATCATTTACCACCATATTTCTTCTTACTGGAAGGCAATGCATGAATTTTCCATTATTAGTTTTTTTCATTTTTGCTTTTGTAATGGTCCAATGATCATCTTGTGTCAAAATCTTACCATAATCACTATAAGAACTCCAATTTTTAGTATAAATAAAATCTGCATCTTCAAAAGCTTTTTCTTGATTGTATTCTATGGGTATTCCAGATGTAATTTCATTGTTAAGTTCATATCCTTCTGGATGAGTAATCATAAAATCTGCATTAGAAAGCTTCATCATTTTTACAAAAGAATTGGCAACTGCTTGTGGCAAAGCTTTTGGGTGAGGTGCCCAACTTAACACCACTTTAGGTCTCATTTTTAAAGCAGGCGTGTGTTCTGCAATGGTAATTGCATCTGCAAGTGCTTGCAGCGGGTGTGCAGTAGCGCTTTCCATATTTACAATAGGAACTTTTGCATATTTCTTAAAGCTATTAAGTATATGTTCACTTTCATCTTTTTCTTTGTCTGCTAATGAAGCGAAAGCTCTAATGGCTATAATATCACAAAACTGTGAAATGACTGCAGCTCCTTCTTTTATATGCTCTGATCTTGTACTATTCATAATCGCTCCTTCTTCAAACTCTAAAGCCCAGCCTTCGTTATTAAAATTCATTACAACAACATCCATCCCCAAATTTTTTGCTGCTTTTTGAGTACTTAAACGTGTTCTTAAACTAGGGTTAAAAAATAATAATCCAATGGTTTTATTTTCTCCTAGCTTTTTATGTGAATAAGGGTTTTCTTTTAATCTTCTTGCTTCTGAAACTAATTCTGAAAGTGAATCTATAGCATTTAAATCTAGATAGTTTTTCATCTTTTTATTCTTAATTATTCTTTCATTTATCAATTTATTGCAGCATACACTTTTTACAATAATTCTTTTAATGCTTTAATAAACAAATCAATATGTTCTTTTTGAACTGTTAAAGGAGGTAAAATTCTAATCAATTTTTTATTCGCTGCCCCTCCTGTGAAAATATGTTTTTCGTGAATAAGTTTTTTTCTAATTTCAGCTACTTCAAAATCAAATTCCAATCCAAGCATCAGGCCTCGTCCCTTTACGTTTTTCACTTGCGGTATTTCTTTTGTTTTTTCTTCAAAATAGCTAGCAATTTGATTTACATTATCCATCAAATTATCATTTTCTATAGTTTCTAAAACAGAAAGCGTTGCTACACATGCTAAGTGATTACCCCCAAAAGTAGTTCCTAACATTCCGTACTTAGCTTCTATATTTGGATGAATTAAAACACCTCCAACAGGGAATCCATTTCCCATTCCTTTAGCAATCGTTATAATATCTGGTATAATATTATGTTTCTGGAAGGCAAAAAAATCCCCCGTTCTTCCAAACCCTGCTTGTATCTCATCTGCTATAAGCATTGTTTTGTATTTTTTACATAGGCTTGCCAATTCTTGATAGAAAAATGTAGTTGCTTCATCTAGGCCTCCAACTCCTTGAATAAATTCGATGATTACAGCACATGTATCTCCTTTTATCAATTCATTTTCTAATGCTTCATGATTGCCTAATTCAAGAAAAATGACTTCTTGTTGTTTATTAAGAGGAGCATTTATAGATGGATTATCTGTAGCAGCTACCGCAGCAGATGTTCTTCCATGAAATCCATTCTTAAAAGCAATCACTTTTGATTTACCAGTTTTAAAAGAGGCTAATTTTAGAGCATTCTCATTTGCTTCCGCTCCAGAATTGCACAAAAAAAGTTGATACTCATTACATTTAGAAAGTATTCCTAATTTTTCAGCTACTTCTTTTTGCAATGGATTTTGAACAGCATTTGAATAAAATCCTATTTTTTCTAGCTGTGTAGTTATTTTATCTATATAATTTGGATGTGAATGGCCTATTGAAATCACTGCGTGCCCTCCGTATAAGTCTAAGTATTTTATTCCTTTTTCATCAAAAACCCAAACATCTTTTCCCGTTATAGGAGTTACATCGTAAAGTGGATATACATCAAATAAATTCATACTTTAATCTTTTGAAATTTGATTAATTTTATTAAAAGAGGTAATAATACCTTTTATTAAAGCAGCACTCAAACCTTGATGCTCCATTTCATTCAGCCCTTCTATTGTACATCCTCTTGGTGTGGTTACGCTATCAATTTCTTCTTCAGGGTGATTTCCTGAAGCTATTAATAAACTAGCAGCTCCCATACAGGTATTCATAGATAACTCCTGAGCTTCTTTTGAGTCAAACCCCAACTGTATAGCTCCTTGAGTGGTTGCTCTGATTAAGCGCATCCAAAAGGCAATTCCACTCGCACATATTACAGTGGCTGCTTGCATTTGTTCTTCTGGAATTTCTATAGAAGTTCCTAACCTATTAAAGATAGATTTTGCTATAGCTACGCGCTCTTTTCCTTTTTCATTGCTACAAATACATGTCTTTGATTTTCCTACTGAAATAGCTGTATTAGGCATACTTCTAATGATATAATTATTAGCTCCAATGATCTGTTCTATTTTAGGAATTTTAAAACCTGTAATCGTAGATATAAGTACATGTTTTTCTGTTAACAAACCTTTTATTTCTTCCAAAATTGCTTCAAAATGTCTTGGCTGTATTGCAAAGATGATAATGTCTGAATTCAATACAGCTTCTTTATTGTCTGAGGTTACGATCACTCCATCATGTTTTCCCCAAGCTGCTATATTCTCAAGGTTTCGTTTCGTTAAATACAAAGTCGTTATCGCATTATTAACTATTAATCCTTTTGCAATAGCCAATCCTAAATTACCCGTACCAATAATTGCTATTTTCATCTTTTTAAATTTTTTATTTCAATTCAATCATTTTTAAAAATAACTTCCTTTTAATTGCAATCCTGTTATCTCTTCAAATCCAAAGAGTAAATTCATATTTTGCACTGCTTGTCCCGAAGCTCCCTTTATTAGATTATCTATAACACTTGTAATAAGTAATACATCTTCATGCTTATGAAGATGAAGGTGACATTGATTTGTGTTTACAATTTGTTTTAAATGAATTTCTTTTTTTGATAGGTGTGTGAAAGCTGCCTCTTCATAGAAAGATTCATAAAGTTTATAGGCATCTTCTAGCGATCCCTCAAATTTGGTATAAGCTGTTGCAAAAATTCCTCGAGTAAAATTTCCTCGCTGAGGCATAAAAATAAGTTTGGCTTGTTCTTTTTGTAATGTCAATATACTTTCCCCTATTTCTCCTAAGTGTTGATGCGTAAAAGGTTTGTACCAAGAAATATTACTATTTCTCCAACTAAAATGCGAAGTGTTTGATAATTTCACTCCCGCTCCTGTACTTCCCGTAATTGCGTTTATGTGTACTTCATTTTGTAATTTTTTATTTTTTGCTAAAGGCAATAGTGCCAATTGAATTGCTGTTGCAAAACAACCTGGATTAGCTATATACGATGCTTCTTTGATTTCTTCCTTTTGTAATTCAGGTAACCCATATACAAAACTTTTCCCTTGAAAATGAGCATCTTCTTTCAACCTAAAATCATTACTTAAATCAATAATTTTAGTATGAGAAACAAATGAGTGTTCTTTTAAAAAACTTTTAGAATTTCCATGTCCTAGGCATAAAAAAAGTATATCTACTTCTAGGTTTACCTTATTTGTAAATGACAATTCTGTTACTCCTATCATATCTTGATGTGTATCAGCTATTTTTTCTCCTGCCCTTGTTGTACTAAAAACAAAGTCAATTTCTGTTTTTGGATGGAATACTAAAATTCGTATGAGTTCTCCAGCTGTAAACCCTGCTCCACCTACAATTCCTACTTTTATCATCCGTTTAATTATTTACGTGTTGATATATTTTTCCTTGATTAGACATCACCTTAATAAAACCTTTGGCATCATTAGTTGTCCATTCTTTATTCATTTCTCCATAAGTTCCAAAAGAAGCATTCATCAAATCATGTTTTGATTGAATACCATCTATAGTAAATCGATATGGATGCAAGCTCACATAAACATCTCCAGAAACTTTTTTCTGAGTATCTTCTAAAAAAGCTTCTATATTTCTCATCACTTCATCTAGATATTGTCCTTCATGCAATAGCATTCCGTACCAATTTCCCATTTGCTCTTTATGATGCTGTTGCCATTTGGTTAATACATGTTTTTCTAAAGCGTGATGTGCTTTTATAATGATCATTGGGGCAGCAGCTTCAAAACCTACACGCCCTTTTATTCCAATAATAGTATCACCAACATGAATATCTCTTCCTATCGCATAGACAGAAGCTATTTCCTGTAATCTATTTATATTTTCTATTGATGATCCTTTTTCATCATTAATTGCAACTAATTCTCCTTTAGAAAAACTAAGCTTTAATTGTGCAGGTTTTGTTTCTTTTAATTGACTTGGATATGCTTCTTCCGGCAATGCCAAATTTGATGTAAGAGTTTCTGCCCCTCCAATACTCGTACCCCAAAGACCTTGATTAATAGAGTATTTTGTTTTTTCCCAGTTTAAGGATATCCCGTTTTCTTTTAAATAAGAAATCTCTTCTTCTCTTGACAACTGTTGGTCTCTTATGGGCGTAATAATTTTAATCTCTGGTGCAATAACTTGAAAGATAAGATCAAATCGTACCTGATCATTACCAGCACCTGTACTACCATGAGCTATATATTGAGCATCTATACTTTTTGCATAATTAATAATCTCTATGGCTTGAACTACACGTTCTGCACTAACAGAAAGAGGATATGTGTTATTTTTAAGTACATTCCCAAAAATTAAATACTTTACTATTTTTTCATAAAAAGTAGTTATTGCATTTATATTTTTATAGGTGGTAGCTCCCATATGGTAAGCTTTTTCTTCAATGTTTTTAATTTCTTCTATAGAAAAGCCTCCTGTGTTTACACTTACTGCGTGTACTTCATAACCTTTGTCTTTAGACAAATGTTTTACACAATAAGAAGTATCCAAACCTCCACTATACGCCAATACTAACTTCTTCATGATTTTGATTTCTTTTTTAAAAATAAATTTTGTTTTATATTCTTTAACCGATTGAGAACTTTACCGTCATACTCATGCTTTTTTGAATTTTTCTTTTCTGGATCGTAAAGCATTCCTGTACACAAGCACATTTTTTTATTGGTTCTAGTAAGAATATCGAAATTTTTACAAGTAGCACATCCATTCCAAAAACTTGGATCATCTGTTAATTCAGAAAAAGTAACTGGTTCATATCCTAAATCATAATTAATTTTCATTACTGCTAGCCCAGTAGTAATTCCGAATATTTTAGCATCGGGGTATTTTTTTTGAGAATGCTCAAAAATCTTTTTCTTTATTTTTTTGGCTAGCCCTTGTCCTCTGTATTTAGGATGAACAATAAGCCCTGAATTTGCAACGTACTTTCCATGCCCCCACGATTCTATATAACAAAACCCTGCAAATTCTTTTCCTTTTAAAGCTATCACTGCATTTCCATTTTCTATTTTAGAAATAATGTATTCTGGAGTTCTTTTAGCGATTCCTGTGCCTCGATCATTTGCAGATTCTGCAATAGTATCGCATATAGCTGTTGCATATGAAATATGCGAATTGTCAGCAATAATAACTAACATAATAACAATGAATTAATTAAAGTGTAAAAACTAAATTGAAAATATTCTTGTGGAAAACTGAGCTGGACTCACCTGAGCTCAAAAACTAAGTACACCCTTACGGGCGACGGCGAATGTTACGAGGAGAACGCAATACAACAACAAACGAAGGAGCTTTTAGCTCCATTTTTGAAATCGTTATGTTTAAAATATATTGCATTTATTTTTATATCAGGAATATATATTCCTTTTCTGGATTACAAAGTTTTAAAAAAAAAATTAAAAACCATCATTCTTTTTCATTTTTATTTAAAATGAGTGTGTTTTTCATCTTATTTTGGGACAATTCATAAATCATAAAACCATATACAGCAGCATACTCTATAGCTAATAACCAATAATTCTCTTTGAAATCTGGGTGAGAATATGTTTGGTAAGTAAGCATTACTACCAATGTCCAAACTAAAGGGAATTTATATTTTGTGAAAATCGATAAAACTAACAGTGTAGAAATATACCATGGATGTACTGTTGTAGAGGTAAAGAAATAAAAAGATAAACCAAAGAGCATTGCTGTAATAAGCTGTGGAATATTTTTGTTTTTTCTAATAAAAGCTAATCCTATCAAAAATAAAACAACTACAAAAGGACTTATTTTACCAATTGTTCTAATAACTTTATATCCTTCTATTTCAAAAAATGCTCCAATACCTTTTATGATATTGTAAATGCTTGCATTGAATTCAAAATTAGTAAACCATAATCCTATTGTTTCAGAATAATTTGCTATTAATGCTGAAGATATAAAAGGTGAAAATAAAAGTACATTCACTCCACCTACTAGTATATAAAAAATTGTTGCTTTTTTCCATCCCAAATTTTGTAGGAATAAGGGCAATAATAACAATGGTATTAATTTAATAGAGATTGAACAGGCTAATACTACTGCTGCATATTTCCAATGGCCTTTTTTAAGAAGGTATAAACTCCAGACTAAAAAGAAAATCATAACACCTTCAAAATGCATGTTTCCCGAAAATTCTATAATTATAAATGGATTTAATAGATACCAAAAGATATAATAAGGAGGTTTTTTTAAAAGTTTTAATAATTTTTTTCCAAAATACAATGTTCCTAAATCTGCTAAAATAATTAAAGCTTTCATCACTACTGCCGCGCTTGCAATACTCTTGTTGGCAAGTAATCCAGCTACAACAAAACACAATTGATTAAGTGGTGGGTAATTTGTATAATGCCTAGCGCTTAATGATCCCATTCCTTCATGTAATTCTATTGCTTGAGCAATAGGAGCAGTTCCCTCTGCGATGAGGTTTTTTGGAAGGTATAAGTATGGGTTCCATCCTGCTATTATCATTCTTCCATCCCATATAAAACGATAAAAATCTTGTGAAAGATTAGGGATATTAAATAAAAATATGGCTCTAGAAACTATTGCGAGAACAGTTAGAAATTTTAAATTATTTTTCTCTATTGCTACCAATTTATAAAACACAAAGAAAAGTGCAGCATATAAAGTAATAAACTTCACAAAATCTTCTCGTTCTAAATCATAGGCAAAACTTAGATAAAAAGCAATGCTAGTAAATGCAAAAAGCAGCGAAGTTTTATGGTATTTCCAAAGATTGGCTATCAAGCCTTAGAGGTTAATGATTTAAAGAATACAAAACCAAAGCCTAAAAATAACATCAAGTGAAATGGGAACAAACCAAAATCATTTAAAGTAATAGCACTGTACATTCCAAAAAGAAAATATATCATCAAAAATGCTTCTAACAATGTATTAGCAGAAATGTTTTTACGTAAATATTTATTTCCTTTCCAAGAATCTTTTAGTGTCTTAATATTAAATTTAGGCGTTCTTACAAACTCACTTCTTTTACCCATATGCCCTTCTAGTACTGCTACAGAATTATGCAGAGAGAAGCCCATTGCTACTGAAAAGAACGTGAAAAACATTCGAATGTATTCAATAAACTTATCAAAGCCACTGCCTTGAATATTTTTATAGGTAAACCAATAACATATAAATAGAATAATAGTACTTACTATAAAGAAACTAGTAACATCAAAAAACCAAGCTAGATGTCCATAGGTATTTTTAATGTATAACATTGGGATGCTTAGCATAGCTACTACTAATACAGATAAAAACATTGTACTATTTAATAAATGTAATACTCCATGAACTTTTGTTTTAAAAGGGGTGTTTTTACATCTTATTACTTTCCATGCTGTTTTTCTAAAGTTTTCTGCTCCTCCTTTATTCCATCTAAACTGTTGAGATCTTGCTGCACTAATTACCACCGGTAATTCTGCCGGCGTTTCAACATTCTCTAAATATTTAAATTTCCAATTCTTAAGCTGTGCCCTATAACTAAGGTCTAAATCTTCTGTAAGTGTATCACCTTCCCAATTACCAGCATCTATAATACATTCTTTACGCCATATGCCAGCAGTACCATTAAAATTTATAAAATGCCCCTTAGAATTTCTTCCAACCTGCTCTAGTGTAAAATGAGCATCTAAAGCAAACGCTTGTACTTTGGTTAGCAATGAATAATTTCTGTTGATATGTCCCCAGCGGGTTTGTACTACACCAATCTCAGAATCTTTAAAGTAAGGGATTGTTTTCATTAACCAATCACTCTCAGGAAGAAAATCTGCATCAAAAATAGCAATATACTCGCCTTTTGCATGCACCAATCCATCTTTAAGAGCTCCTGCTTTAAAGCCTTGTCTATTTTCTCTTTGTATATGTTGAATATCTAGACCTGTTTTTCTAAGCTCATCTATTTGTTGTGCTGTAGATTGTATAGATTCATCTGTTGAATCATCTAGAACTTGTATTTCTAATTTATCTTTTGGGTAATCAATTTTGGCTATGTTGTCTAACAAACGTTCAACTACATATAATTCATTATATAGAGGAAGTTGAATTGTAACTATTGGTATTTCATTAGAATCAGACATATCAAATGTAGGCGTCTTTTCTAAAGTTTCGTTTTCATCTTTCTTCTTAAAACCAAGATAATTTATAAGCAAATTCAATTGCGCTAAACTATAAAAGAATATAAGCACTAATGCAATAGTGTATATAGTGATGATTGTTAATGCAAAGATTAAATCCATTATTTTAAACTGTATTTAAAAATCCACCCAAGTATCTTAAAGGCTGCAAAGATAGTACCTTTTACCGTTCCTGATACTTTTGATACACCAATTCTTTTTTTATAACGAACTGGGACTTCGATATATGATAATTTTTGACGCAATGCTTTTAATTGCATTTCTACCGTCCAACCATACGTTTTATCTGTCATTTCAAGCTGTAATAGCTTATCGTACTTGATCGCTCTAAAAGGACCTAAGTCTGTAAATTTTGCGTTAAAAAATATTTTCATTAAGAATGTGGCTAACCAATTACCAAAAACCTGTTGAAGGGTCATAGATTGAGGTGCTCTTAATTCTTTGACTCTAGATCCAATTACCAAATCTATATCATTTTTAATTATAGGTTCTATTACTTTAGTGAGTTCTTCAGGATAATCTGAATAGTCACCGTCTAGAAATACGATAATATCTGGCATCTTAGACTTCGATGCAATATATTCCATTCCTTTTAAGCATGCATATCCATATCCTTTTTTGTTCTCAAACAGAACAGTAGCGCCTGCATTTTTAGCATTTTCTGTGGTATTATCTGTAGAGTTATTATCAACAACAATGACTTCGTCAACATTTGCAGGAACGTCTCTTATAACACTCTCAATAGAATCTTGTTCATTAAAAGCTGGGATAATGACTTTAATTAATTTAGTCATCGAAGGTCTGATAAATTATTTTCTCGTTTAAAGCTTTTAAGATCAAACCACTCATCTATTTTTTTCCCATTTTTATATTTTTGAGCAGACGATAGCTTTCTATTATTGTATTTTAAGCAATATCCATTTTTTGTTCCATTTTTTAATTGGCATTTATGATTTATATTTCCATTCTCATCATAATAAATCCACCAATCATTCATTCCTCCATGATCATAATGACCTTCCTTTTCTAATGTATTTCGATTTGCGTAAAAATACCAGTACTTCTCTCTCTTATTATTTTTATAATGTCCTGCTTCTTTTAACTTTCCCGTAACATTGTATAATTTCCAGTATCCTTCCTTCTTATTATTCTTAAAATTCCCTTCGGCCATCAATTTACCATTAGAATGATAGTATTTCCAAAAATTTTGTTTGCTGTTATCTTTATAATGTCCAATTTCCTTTAATATTCCATTAGCATGATAATATTTCCAAAACCCTTCTTTTTCTCCTCCATCATAATGACCTTCTTCCATTAATCTTCCATTAGAATGGTAATATTTCCAATAGCTAGTTTTTGTTTTATTAGCAACCCAACCTTCAGATTTTTTATTTCCATTTGTGTAATATTCTCTTTTGTAAATTTTATCAGAATTTAATCCAAATAAAATACTACCTAAAAAGATAACAGATAAAAAATATTTAGAAAGCATACGGTATGGCTTTTTAAAAAGTTACTGTTTTTTTAGACGAAATAAAAATCATATACTAACATTTATTTTTTATTCACTAGGTCCATTAAATCAACATCATTTCCTAATAGAACTTGTGTTGGGTTAATTCTTCCTTCTAGATTTCCATTTTCTAATTTTAAGACACCTCTTGGGCATACAGCAGAACAAACTCCACATCCTACACATGAAGAACGTACAATATTCTCTCCTTTTTGAGCATATGATCTAACATCAATACCCATTTCACAATAGGTAGAACAATTACCACATGAAATACATTGACCTCCGTTAGTAGTGATTCTGAATTTAGAAAACAATCGTTGTTGCATCCCAAGTATAGCTGCCATTGGGCATCCCATACGACACCAAACACGATTCCCAAGGATAGGATAAAAACCAGTTCCTACAACTCCCGAAAAAATACTTCCAATTAAAAACCCATAAGTGGTTCTCATATCGCTTTCTTTCCAAAAGAAAACATTTCCGGATTCACCACCCGTATAATACAATCCAACAAAAGCAAGAATAACTACTAGATACCCTATTGCTCCATATCTTGCATCTTTTTGAAGTTCCTGACGTTTAAAAATCCATATCACAGCAAACAATACAGTTAAAAATACGGATACACCTATTAAGAAGCTATCTTTTGTCAACCAGAATTTACTAGTATCATTTCCTAAATACGAATGTATTATTGCAGTTGTTGAAACTACTGCAAAAACTAAAACACTGTGAATAACCCATCGTTCTACTTTCCATGCAGATTTTGTTTTGTCTGATAAGTGTCTAAATGAATCTCCAGCAGTTTCTGCTAAACCTCCACAACCACATACCCATGAACAGTACCAACGCTTTCCATATTTATAGGTTAAAAAAGGAGAGATTACAAAAATAGAAAGTATCCCGAATAATAATAAACCTAATCCAACATTTCCTGCACTTAAAAATCCTTTAACACTGTATCCATGAAATAGATAACTATCTAAAGGCCACATCTTTGTTAAGTTATAATACGGTAAGTCTGAATTTAATACATACATAAACTCTGGAATAAGAAATGCAAAACCTAATTGAAAGAACATTACTGAGCCAGTTCGCAATTGCTGATATTTGTTATGTCTATATTTAAGTATATACTTAATTCCAAAAGCAATTACTGCAATAGTATAAAGTGCTCCATATACAAACCATTGACTTGCTGGTCTACCACTTATTAATTTACTCATTGGATCAAAAAGAGATATTAATCCAGTATTAGATTCTCCTTTTGTTCCTAGCCCTAATAGTTCTGCATAAAAATATAGAATCACATAAAACACTGTTAATATAATTCCTGCCGTCCAGCCCCAAAAACCTCGAGAAGAGATTGATTTAAACCAAACACCATCATTCTTTATCCCTTTTAGTTTACTCATATATGCTCCATTTGCATATACAACAGTTCCGCCGGTAATTAATACTAAAGACAAAGCTAAAAACAATCCCTCATTTGGGAAATTAGTATTTGCTAATGCTAATACAAAAATGAATAATCCTACTATACCAGCTGCTAATCCTATTTTTTGTTTAGTTGATATGCCGGGAGCATCTGGATTTGCTAAAGACATACTGTGATTTAATTTGTTACTCATTATATATTTTTTATACTGTTTGTAATTGATTTTTAAATGCAATTATTATTTCTGCCTCATTAAGTTTATAGAACTCTGGATCAAAATTAGCTTCGACCAGATTATTCATTACATAATCTACATCTCGTTTTTCTGTCAACCAACGGTTAAAAGTTTCATGACGCATTCGTATTCCGAATGTATTAATCCCTAAAAACTCATTCGTGTTTTTATCAAAGCATACAGTTATACATTTTGTATCATCTTCATGTTTCCAATGAAAATGCGCTTCATTTTCTCTTGGCTTTGCAAAAACCCAACCATAGGTTTGATATTCAATATCTAAAAATTTGGCCGAATTAAACCAATGTCCTGGTTTGTATGCTGTTCTATTACCGCAAATTGTTTGTGCTAAAGTTTCACCCATCATACGCCCTGTATACCAGACAGCTTCAATAGGCCTACGTTGCCCTATACCCTCATGTTGTTCCGCACAATCTCCGATAGCGTATACATCTTGTACATTGGTTTCTAGAAAATTATTTACTTTAACACCTCTTCCCGTTTCAATTTCTGAATCTTTTATAAAATCTATATTAGGAGAAACACCCGCAGTTAGACCAACTACATTACAGTCGATAACTTCATCTGTTTCAGCTATAACAGCTCCTTTTACATTTCCATTTTCGTCAGATAATATTTCTTTTAAATTTACTCCTAAACGCAAATCAATATGATGATTTTTAATATGTCTATTGATCATCTCACTTTCACCCAGAGGTAAAACTCCATTCCAGAAGCTATTTTCTCTAACTAAAAATGTCACAGGAATATTTCGACTATTAAGCATTTCTGCAAGTTCAATCCCTATAAGACCTCCGCCCACAATTACTGCACGCTTACATGCTTTATTATTGGGCGCATACTTTTCTAAGTTTTCTAAATCTTGCTTATGGTACATCCCCATAGCTCCATTTAAATCTTGCCCTGGCCATCCAAATTTATTAGGTTTACTTCCTGTCGCTATGATTAATTTATCATAATTCATTTTAGAATCATCAGCGAAGTTTAGTTCTTTAAGGTGTATATTTATATTAGTAACTAATCCATTTTTTAATTCAAGTCTATTTTTTTCCCAGAACCAATTCTCATACGGTTGCGTATGCTCAAATTTCATATGTCCCATATATATATACATCAAAGCTGTACGGGAGAAGAAATAATCTGTTTCGGCAGAAATAATAGTGATTTTTTTATCTGAAAGTTTTCTAATATGTCTAGCTACAGTAACTCCAGATATTCCATTACCTATAATAACAATATGCTCCATAGTGTGTATTAAATTGTTCAATAATAAGTCGACTCGAAAGTTAAGAACTTAATTTGAAAAAATAATTTAGAATCAGTATAAATAATAGCGCTTTGTAAGGAATATAAAGTCGTATCATCATTTAATTGCATTGAAAATGAACAAGTTAAGATTTTTAAATTTTTTATTTTTATTTGTAAGTTTGTTATAAAAAAATAGACCTAAATGGCTCAAACTAATTAAATAAGATTATGAAAAAAATAATTACAGTAATATTGATAATAACATCAACCAATTTAAGCTTTTCACAGGCAAATACTTTTTTTGAAAAAGCAAATACCTTTTTTAAAACCCATGTAAGCAATGGAAAAGTAGATTATCCAGCAATTCATAAATCTCCCGAGGGATTAAATGAATTAATTGCTATTGCCAATACTATAAAAGTATCTAAAGATGATGCAAATACATATCAAGCTTTTTGGATTAATGCCTATAATCTATCTGTCATTAAAGGTGTTATAGATATCTACCCTACTAAAACTCCTCTTGTTGGTGGTTTTTTTGATAAAAAGAAACATACTATAGGAGGGAAAAAAATAGTCTTGAACGATATTGAAAACAAACTACTAAGGGCTCAATTTAACGATGCAAGATTTCATTTTGTACTAGTTTGTGGAGCTATAGGTTGTCCTCCTCTTATTAATGAAGCTTATTTGCCAAATACATTAGATGCTCAATTAACAAGACAAACTAAATTAGCTTTAAATAATAGTAACTTTATTAAAATTAAGAAAAATAAAATTCTAGTTTCTGAGATTTTAAAATGGTATAAAGAAGATTTTGTAAAAAAAGGGCAATCAGAAATTGATTTTATAAATAAATATAGAACTGAAAAAATACCTTCTAATTTTAAATTAGGATACTACACTTATAATTGGACACTAAACACTAAATAATTAATACCAAAACATTTAAAATGAAAAAATTATCACTCATTATCACATTACTTTTTGTTGCAATTACGCATACTGGATATTCACAAGAAGATGAAGAAACTCCAGATCAGCAAAAACAAAGTAACCTCTTAGAATTTACACCATCAAAATTATTATATAAAGGACAAGTAGATATCAAATGGTTTAACAACCTATTTACAACTACTACTTTTTTTGACGAAGATGGAAATGATTTTAGTACTGGAGGAAGGCAAAACTTTTTCACTTCTTCACTAGAAGTTTTCTTCGGAATTTCTAAAAACAGAAGAGTCAACATTGGGTTTCTTACTGAATTTAGATCAAATACAATTGGAGGTGGCGGAGTTTTTGACGTCTTTAATTTCGATGGAGAATCGGGGGTTTCAAGATCGGGTTTTACAGCCATTGCTCCTGCCATTAAATGGCAGCCATTTAAAAATGTACCTAACTTTTCTGTTTTACACTCATTCTCTATACCATTAATTGATAATGAAGTAGAGCAAGGAGTGTTTTTTGATGAAAAAACTTATGTGATTCAAAACCGTTTTTTCTATGATTATACATTTCCTGGAAACAAATTTCAAACTTTTATTGATTTAAACACAGAATTAAACCTTGGAGAAGAAACAGAAGGTTTTACAGATGCTAATGGACTCTTTAATACTTCTGAAGGAGGTTTTGCTAATAATAGTTTAAGAGTTGTGTATTCTGGGTTTTTAAGTTATTTCCCTACACCAAAATGGACACTACAATTATTTAGTCAGCAATTCTTTTTAATTGATTTGGGAAATGATTTTGATCAGAATTTTACTACTGTAGGAGCAGGTGTAAAATATCAATTAACAGATGATTTGAGTGTTGAAACATCGTATTCTAACTTTTTTAGAGCAAGAGATGCTAATACAGGTCAAACATTTAACATAGGTCTAAGGGTTATTTTATAAGTTTACTCGTAAATTCGAGCTTTATTTTTATTTCTTTACTAAATATGGAAAAAATAAAGCTCGTTTTTATTTTTATAATAATAACAAACATTTCATGGAGTCAGTCTTCCAAAATAAATGGAATCAGTTTTGTTGGAGGCAGGAATGTTGTTAGTGAAAATATCATACAACCTGTCATAGATGTAAATGCAAATTGGGTAACCTTAATGCCTTTTGGTTTCATGAGAGAATTATATTCTACAAATATTTCATTTAATCGTGAAAGTCAATGGTGGGGAGAGCGTAAAATAGGAGTAAAAACTACTACTGCTTTATTTCATAAAAACAAGATTAAAGTAATGGTAAAGCCTCAAATATGGGTATGGAGAGGTGAGTTTACAGGGTATATCAATATGAAAACCGAAGAAGATTGGATTGCTTTTGAGAAGGCTTACGAATCTTTTATTTTAGAATATGCTATTTTAGCACAAGAAATAGAAGCAGAGCTTTTTTGTCTTGGAACCGAATTAAATAAATTTGTTATTGAGCGTCCAGAATTTTGGAATCGCCTCATCAAAAATGTAAAAAAGGTTTACAAAGGAAAATTAACCTATGCCGAAAACTGGGATAAGTTTGATAAAGTTCCTTTTTGGAATCAAATTGACTATATAGGTATAGATGCCTATTTTCCTCTTAGCAAATCTAAAACACCTTTGTTGGAAGAGCTCAAAATTGAATGGGACAGGCATAAAGAAAAAATAATTGCACTTCAAAAGCAAAAAGATATTCCAATACTCTTCACAGAATATGGATATAGAAGTATTGATTTTAATACTGAAAAACCTTGGAATTCTGATCGAAACCAAACCAATGTTAATTTAAAAGCGCAAAAAATAGCTTTAAAAGCTTTGTTTGATGAATTTTGGCCTGAAAGCTGGTTTGCCGGAGGCTTTCTATGGAAATGGTATGATTATCATGAAAGAGCAGGAGGTTCTAAAAACTCAAGATTCACCCCTCAAAATAAACCTGCAGAAAAACTGATAAAAGAGCTTTACGGAATATATTAATGATAAAAAAAATACTCTATATTCTATTATTTTTATTTGTGACACTATCATATGCACAAGATAGAATAGTTTATGATATCAAAATAAAAGGTGTTAAAAAAACAAGACCATCATTTGTCAAAAAATTAATTAAAACAAAAAATGGATATGTATTAGATTCTACAAAATTAGATCAGGATGTTATTAAATTAAAAAGATTAGCAGGTATCTCTCATGCTTACTATCAAGTATTTCATTCTCATGATAATCTTTATAATGTTTTTTACCACATAGAAGAAAGTTTTACTATTATTCCTGAAATTAATATTTTTACAGCTCGTGATCAAGGAGCCGCATACAGGTTAGCATTGTATGATTTTAATTTCCTAGGAAGAAATATAGGGATAGGTGCTTCTTTTGAAAATAATGTTTTTAATTCTTTTGGATTTAATTTTTTTGCTCCATATCTATTTACGAATAAATTTGGATTAGCTCTTAATTATGATAATATAAATAGGCGGGAACCACTATTCACTGAAGCAGGCACGGCAAATTATAGAATACGAAATAGAGGCATCGAAGCATTATTTCTTTATGAACTCAACTTTCGTAATAATTTCCAAATTGGAGGGAGTCTATTTAAAGAAGAATATTTGTTTCTAGACGGCACTTTAACAGATGAGCTTCCTGATTTTCTTGATCTTCAGAAGTGGCAGTTTAAATTACTTTATACATACAATAATCTAGATTATGATTATCAATATGTTTCTGGAATTAGAAATACCACTAATTTTTTAGTGGTTACATCTGAAAATGATTTTCAAAATGATTTTTTCCTTTTTACCAATGATTTTGATTATTTCAAAAGGATTGGAAAACGAGGAAATTGGGCAACTCGTTTTAGAATCGGAATTTCTTCTAATGATGATAGCCCCTTTGCCCCCTTTGAATTAGACAACAACATAAACATTAGAGGAGTTGGTAATATTATAAACAGAGGAACCGGAACGCTAGTTTTAAATACAGAATACAGATATACATTAATAGATAAAAAATGGTTCTCTATGCAAAGCAATATCTTTCTTGACGCAGGTAGTTGGAGAAGACCCGGAGGAGAGCTTAATGATTTCTTCAATATCAATAAAGCAACTATTTCTCCTGGCGTAGGTTTACGGTTTATTCATAAAAGAATTTTCAATGCTGTTTTTAGAATTGATTATGGTTATGGACTTACCAAAGGCAACAATAATGGGATAGTTTTTGGATTAGGACAATACTTCTAATTTGAATTATCTTCTATTAATTTTTTATACCATTTTGCAGAATCTTTAGGAGTTCGTTCTCCAGTAACATAATCTACATAATGTATCCCAAATCTTTTCGAATACCCTAAGGCCCATTCAAAATTATCTAATAACGACCATACAAAATACCCTTTTAATTGAACCCCTGAAGCTATTGCACTTGCGCAAGCTTTTAGATATGATTGAATATATTCTAATCGCAAATCATCTTTTACTTCTCCATTTTCTATGCTATCCTTAGAAGCACATCCATTTTCAGTAATATAAATCGGTGGGTTATCATAACGGTTTTGTATCCATTTCAATAATTTTTCACACCCCCAAGGAACCAAAGGCCATTGCATATCTGTAAGCTTCCAGTCTGGATCTAACGAAAGTTTAACCAATTGATCTTCAAAAACACCTCCATTGCCATATACTTCGTTTTTAGAAACCTCTCCTTCTTTTCCATTTGATGTCATTAATGTTGAATAATGATTTAAACAAAAAAAATCTGAAGACCCCTGGATCATCTCCTTATCTTCTTTTGAAAACTTGGGCAAACGATTTCCTAATCTATCTCGCATAACTTTTGGGTAATCTCCAAAATAAATAGGATCTGCAAACCATCCTAAAAAAAATTCTAACGCTCGTTGAGCCGCTTCAACATCTTCTTTAGAATTTGTAAGAGGTTCTCTCCAATCACAATTATTTGTAATTCCTATTTTACCTTTCTGAGTTGGTTTATATTCTTTTCTATATAGAGTAACCGCTTTACCATGTGCCCTTAATAAATTATGAGCCACTATATAAGGCTCTGTATTTGACTTTCTCCCAGGAGCAAAAACACCTTCGTTATATCCTAAAATAGCTACTACCCAGGGTTCATTTAAGGTAATCCAATTTTTTACCCGATCTCCAAAATGCTCAAAACAAATACGTGCATATTTTTCAAAATAATTGGCAATGCCTGAATCTAACCATCCGTCATTCTCCATTTCTAATGCCAAAGGAAGGTCCCAATGATATAATGTTACCCATGGTTCTATATCATATTTTAACAATTCATCAATTAGGTTTGAATAAAACTGAATTCCTTCTTTATTAATAGTGCCTTTCCCATCTGGTTGTATTCTACTCCAGGAAATTGAAAAACGATATGCTTTTAAGCCCAAATTGGCCATCAGTTTTACATCTTCTTTGTATTTATGATAATGGTCACATGCAAAATCTCCATGATCTCCATTATGAGTACGCCCCTTTATATGCGAAAAAGCATCCCATATACTTGGGCCTCTTCCGTACTTATTTGCAGCACCTTCTACTTGATAACTAGAAGTCGCCGAGCCCCATATAAAATCTTTAGGAAATTGTATCATTTAGATTGTTTTAAAAAACGATTTAAATACTTAAAAATGGTAGGTTTTAAATTATTTAGCAAAAATATGTTCCTTTTTTTTATTAAGTTAGAACATATCTTTTATAATAATTATAGAGTTGATCTGGAGTTGCTCCTACAAAGCTCTTTAAGTGAATAACTGTAAAATGATATTGGAGTTTCCAGACACCAATTTTTAAATACCTACGAGCAGAAGTGATAATATAATCTGGAATAATTGAGAAACTAGAGTTATCATAAATTCTAACAATCAAATCATAATCTTCACATATTAAATAAGCTTCATCGTAACCTCCAAGCCTATTAAATAGTTCTTTTTCTACAAAAAGTGATTGATCACCCCCTCTGCAACTCTTATGATTGAATCTAGTAAACCATTGAAAAAATTGCAAAACAGGATGTTTATGGTCAAATTTCATTCTAAAACAACCCGCAGGTTTTTTTTCTATGTATGCTTTAATAATTTGTTCGTCGAAGTTCTTAGGCGGATAACTATCTGCATGAAGAAAATAAAGAATCTCTCCTGTAGCGTGCCTAACACCTACATTCATTTGTTTTGCGCGTCCTTTTTCTGATGAAACTAAAACGATTTCTGGAAAACGTTTTATTTTTTGTTTTGAATCATCTGTACTACCTCCATCAACTACAATAATTTCAGCTATATTTTTTATAGTTGACGTTTCTAATAAATAAGTTAAAAATGTATCAATTGTTGCTCCTTCATTAATAATAGGAATAATAATTGATATTTTCGGTTTATTCATTTAGGTTCCAATCGTAAGTGTTATATGAAATTTTTACCTTTTCTGAAATATCCACTCCTGAATATTTACTTAAAAAAGATGCTAAACTACTATTTTGTTTGAAATCTTTTGCAAACCATTTAAATATTTTAGATAATTTCACTTTATCTTCAGAAATATTATTTTTTGTTTCATCTAATAAAAATCTTTTTGCTGCTACAGTTAGTTGTTTGTCCAAATCAGTTGCTGTAAAAGCTTTGTTTTCTAATGTAGGACAAGAAACTGAAGCACAAACAATGGCAAAATGAATACGAGCATCTCCCATCTTTCTTAATATTTGATGCTCAACTTCGTTAAGATTGTACCATTTACTTCCTAGCTTAAAAAAACGTTGCCCCCATGGGTCTTTAATGTCTTTGATACTAGTTGTAGGGTAATTGTCTAAAATAAGTTTTACCGTATAAGCATTATAGACATTAATCCAATATGCCATTTTATCATCTTTAGTCCAAGATTCTTTAGGCAAATTTGAAGCTAGCTCATCTAAATAAGCTTTTAATTGAGTTCTATCTTCTTTAAATCCTTTGTAATTAACATTCCCTTGATTTGAAACATGTTTTTGAAGTAAATCATTCCATAAATTATGATTAAAAGCTTCTGTAGATTTTTCAATCAATATTTCCTTTACAGGCTTTACTGGAACTAAAACTTCTTCCTCAACTTCTTTTATTTTTTCTTCTATTTTTTCAACTGTAACTGGTGAAGGGGGTATAGCTTCTATAATTTTTTCTTTTGGTGTTTCTGCTACAGCTATGGTTTTGAATTCTGTTTGTGTCACTACTTTTTTCCCTGTTCCGCAAGACAGTGAGAAAAATCCAAAAGCTGTTAGTATTAAAATAAATTTGTTCATGGGTACAATAATCAGGTTAAAACTAATTTTGGAGAGTTAAGTCGTAACAGACTACTTATACTTACAATGTATTAAATGTTAATTAACATTTATTTTGACTTCATTCTAGCATAGAATAAGATATCTACAAGGCATTTTAAAGAGCTTCGCTATATTTAAATTCCTGATTAAGACATAGAAAAAAGAATCTTGTCCTTCTTGTCTTTTTGAAAGCATATTCAAAAAGAAGAAATAAAACAGTATTAATGTAAAAAGTATTTAGTAGTAGAGAGGATTCTAAAGTATCTTTCAAAAGATAATCAAAGACCTTTCTTATACTTATAAGAAAGGTCTTTGATATTAATTAACAGCATCCACCCCCATCGTAATGCCAAGTAGATTCAGATAAATAAATATCATCTCTATTTAATGATTTTAATGCTTCAGCAGTTTTATCACAAACAGCTAAAGGTTGATTTTTCATTAAAACATGTCCTTTTTTATCATCAAAATAATCTTCTCTTCCAAAATAGATAGCAGCTCTACCCGTAAACATACATGGTCCATCTTCTGGCATAGGATCTTTAATAGCTGCAACTTCAATAGATTCTATATAAATTAATTCATCTGTATCATAATTTTTAGGATCTAGTATTCTGTAAGGTTTACGTGCTCTAATTTCAATGGTTCCAAAACCAGCATCCGTAAGCATTTTTACATACTCTTTAATAGGCAGACTACCGCTTAGGCATAAAGCTCTTAAACGATCATCGTTTCTTAAATTGTCATTCATAGGTTGTTCACAAGTAGGATCACTCATAACTAATCTTCCATGTGGTTTTAATACTCTATACATTTCTGCAATTGCCTTTTTAAGGTCTTCTGCTTTAAATATGTTAAACAGGCAATTTTGAGCAGCTACATCTACACTATTATCTTCTAACGGAAGGTTTAAAGCATCTCCTCTTTTTAAATCGACAAATTCACTTTTAAACCAATCATTCTCTGCTTCAGCTTCTTTGAAGTTTTTTCTAGAAGCTTCTAACATTTCATCAACTACATCTAGCCCAATAACGCCTCCTTTTTGACGTGAGAAATAAGAGAATTGCAACAATTCCATTCCTCCTCCAACACCTACGTATAGTATTTTAGGACTATTAACCAAATCACGGGCATCTACTGTACTCCCGCAACCATAATTCATTTCTTGCATTATTTTAGGGATTTTAAGCCCTGGTAGCTCCCATATTGGGTTTGTAGTACAGCATAAACCAACATCTGGGGTTAAAGCTGCTTCTCTATATACATCTACTGTTGCATCTAAATATGACATACTAAAATTGTTTTATAAGTTTTTTAAATAAAATAATCATTTTGGGTTCTGCCTTTCCGGCTATTTCAATAATTTCTGATATATCTACAGGTTTTAAATTATCTGGATCACACTCATCTGTTAAAACAGATACAGCTGCGCAAGGAAGGTTTAAATGATTTGCCACAATAATTTCTGGCACTGTACTCATACCTACCGCATCTGCTCCAATAATTTTAAGGTATCTATATTCTGCTTTTGTTTCTAATTGAGGCCCCACTACAGATGCATAAACACCTCTTTTAAGGCTTATATTTTCATCTTTAGCAATATTCATTAATACATTTCCCATAGCACTATCATAAGGCTCACTCATGTCTGTAAATCGCTCTCCAAATTCTGCTACATTTTTAAATGTTAATGGTGACCCTCCTTGCAAGTTAATATGATCTTCTATAAGCATTAAATCTCCTTTCTTAAGGTCTAAATTAATAGCCCCTGCCGCATTAGAAACTAATAATTTTTTAATTCCTAATTTCTCCATCACGCGTATGGGGTATGTGATGTCTATTAAATCATAGCCTTCATACAAATGAAACCTGCCTTGCATCACTACTACCTTTTTACCTTCTATTTCACCATATATTAGTTTACCAGAATGAAACTCTACAGTGGCTAATGGAAAAGAAGGAATGTGATGATAATGTGCTTCTATTGAGTTTTCAATTTCATCTACTAATTGTCCTAATCCTGTACCTAGAACTATTCCTATTTCGGGTTGATCAAATCCTTTTTTCTTTAAATATTCAGTTGTTTCTTCTAATTGTTTTATGGTCATATTTATACAATGGTTTTTCTTAAAAAAGGTAAAAAAACTTCTTTGTTAGCAATGTCTTCATAAACATCTATATCATTTAATTGTTCTAAAAATGCTACTGATACTTTTCCTAGATCTCTTAGTGTATCTTTCAAAACAGTTTCTGTACCCCAAGCTTTCTTTTTAAAAGCATCAGGAAATAATGCATTCATTCCTAACAAGTAAAAACCTCCATCTTCTGCAGGTCCAATAACTACTTGATTGTCTTTAAGTTTTTCAAATGCTTCATTAATATGTTGTGGTTGTATATCATACATATCACTTCCTATAATTAAAACACGTTCATAACCTTCATAAAAAGCATTTTCAAAAGCATCGCCAATACGATCTCCTAAATCTTCTCCTTTTTGTAGTCGTTTTTGATAAATCGCACGATCCCAAATATCGTTTTCACAAATATCTTCAGAATAATAAACCGCTTTATCTACACGTATCTCTTTTGTTATTTCAGCCGTATAATTCAATAAAAATTTATAAATATCTAAAGCTGATTGATCTCCTATGGTCTTGGCTAATCTAGTTTTAACCTTTCCTAATTCAGGATTGCGTGTTAATATTATTAATAAGTTCTTACTCATAAACTTTTGTTCCTTTTTTTAAATAAATACTCCATTCTTTAGAAAATGCGTGTATTTTTTCAGTTTCTTTTCCTTGGTTATCTACTACTGGAAAATTTTTATTTTTCCATTCAAAAATACCTCCATATAAGTTGTATACTTTGGTATATCCTTCTTTCTTTAATTTCCTTGCTATTACTTCAGAGCGTACACCCAAACTACAATAAACCACTATCCTTTGATCTTTAGGAATATCTTTAACAATACTTATATCGAAATCTGTATACCCCACATAGATCGCATTTTTAATATGGCTTATTTTAAATTCTTCTTTTTCTCTAGTATCTATAAGGACGCTATTACTTTGAAGTTCAAATAGGCTATCTACTGAAACATATGGAATGTTTTCTTTGTTATATCGCTTTAAAACTGCATCTATTGACTTTTGCGCATGCATAAGAGGCGCTATTGTAAAAAGCACAAAAAGAAATATAAAATAATGTAGTTTAAACGTTTGTTTCTTCATAACAGCGTGTGTTAACACTTTAATTATTGAGCACAATTTATATTGAAATTGTATTAACTGACAGCATACTTTAAATTACTAAGTACACTTAACTGATTTAACTTTTATAAATTCAGTTTTTTAAGAAGAAAACATAGGAGATCCTTTGTTATAAGAAACAAAAGAATATAATGTGATAAAAAAATTAGCTTTAGAAAACCACTGTTTTTTTAAGGTGTTCATGCCTAAAACTTCTCTCATAAGAGCTGTCAGTTTTTCAGGCAATAAAAAAGAATGGTTTATAATTGTTTTAAGATCATTTACCGTATCAATATCAAAGAGAGTTGATAAGGTTATGATAGTTGTCTTTTTAGAATTCACATACGCAAAAAGACTATTGTTTAATCGGCCAGTTTGCCAAGGTAAATCCATAAATACCTCAACATTAAATAAAGATTTATGTAAGCCCATTAAATAAAAACCTCCATCTGTAGAAGGTCCTAGAACAAAATTATTTTGTATTAATGATTTTTGAGCTTCAAGAATATGTTTTTTTTGAAGTTGAGGACTGTCATTCCCTATAGTAATAACAGCATCATATCCTTTTTTATAAACTTCTGAAACAGCATTTGTAAAACGTTCTGCAAATGTAGTTCCGTACTGTTCTTCTTCAGTATATAAAAAATAGGGCAACCCTGTTCCTTTTACTGTAGCTAGTGTATGCGCATTTAAATTTTTAAATAATCTTCTACCACTATGTATATCCTTATGTTTCAGCTCTTCATTGGCTGATTGTGCAAAAATTAATATGGCAGTTTTAGTATTCATAAATTATGCTACAGTTCCTTGACAACTACTTCCTGCCCCAGCCGTACAGCCATAACAGTGTTGCGAAATTATTATATTTCTGTTTTTTAATAAGTCTTCATTGTATTCTGAAATATGCTTTACTTTTGAAGCGACTTTTAATCCTAACATTTGATTAAAGTCACAGTCATACAACCATCCATCCCAGCTTATAGACAATGTGTTTGTACACATAACGCTTTCTACAGCCATTGGATTATATGCTTCTACCAACGCATACATATAATCTTCATAATTATCTGAAGCTATTAAGTATTCTAAAAACCTACTCACAGGGAGGTTTGTAATTGCAAACAGATTATGAAAATCAATATCAAAATCTTCTTTTAATGCTATTTTAAAGTCTTTCTCTAAAGCTGCCTGATCTGGTGGTAAATATGCTCCAGAAGGATTATAGACTAAATCTAAGCGTAAACTACTCCCTTCTACACCATAACCTACTTCATTTAGCATTTGAAGTGCTTTTATAGATTTATCAAAAACACCGTCTCCTCTTTGTTTATCAGTTTTTTCACGCTTGTAATAAGGCATTGAAGAAATAACATGTACATTGTGCTTTTTGAAAAACTCTGGTAAATCGTAATATTTCTTATTAGCTCTAATGATTGTTAAATTAGAACGCACTATAAAATCTTTGATCCCTGCCTGAGATGCTTCTTCTACAAACCATCTAAAATCTGGGTTCATCTCTGGAGCTCCTCCTGTTAAATCAAGTGTATGAGCTCCTGTTTTTTTAATAACTTCCAGGCATTGTTGCATAGTCTCTCTTGTCATTATTTCTTTTCTGTCCGGACCTGCATCTACATGGCAATGTGCGCAAACTTGATTGCACATATATCCCACATTAATTTGAAGGATTTCTAATTTTTTTGGTTTTAAAGGAAAATGACCTGTTTTTGCTATTTTATCTTTAAATGTAGGTAATTCGCCATTAGCAAAAATACCATTAGCAAGGTATTCAAGTTGATTTTCAGTATTTGCCAGATCATCTTTTCTAGCTAGCAGAGATTTTGTCGCCATATTTATATTTTCAATTCAGATGTTAAATAAACATCATCAATCTACATACTCAATTTATCGTATTTGTTCATCATTTGTACTCCATGTACCAATGTCGCACCACTTTTAATAGCAGCTCCCGTATGTACTGCTTCCATCATTTCTTCTTTTGTAATTCCCTTTTGAAGGCCGTCTTTAGTATATGCATCTATACAATAAGGACAATGAACTACATGAGAAACAGCCAATGCAATTAATGATTTTTCTCGAGCCGAAAGCGCGCCTTCTTCAAATACTTTTCCGTAGTATTCAAAAAATTTATTCCCCAGTTCTTCACTCCATTCTGTTATATTTCCAAATTTCTTTAAATCTGCTGGATCATAATATGTTTTTTGCATAATATTAAGAGTTATTTTTATTCACAGAGTAAAGATAAAGGTTATTAGGTTTATACAGCACTATTTACCTTTAATAAAGAACGGTCGGATTAAAGTATTTATCCTTACAATTATAATTCTTTATTTATCTGTAAATTCTCCTTTAAATTAACAGACAATGTAGTTTCATAGAAAATATGGGTAAATCAAATAGCTTTTTTTATTGAAATAATAAAAAAAGTATTTTGTTTTAAGCTAAAAAGCAAACAATTATAAAACTCCACATTCTTTTTTATACAATTTTAATTGGCTTAATTTTTAATGTAAATGCACAAGTTCCTACTCCTATGAGTACTTCTTCATCTTGGACAAAAAGTAGTGATAATTCATTTATTCTAAAGGATAAAAATGGAAACGTATTAAACAACATTGTAGACTTAGCATATCTAAAAACAGACACTCTAAGTGTTCTAAGTAAAAATAATAGAACACTTTATTTACTCGCAGATTATAAGAACGCACCTACAGGTTCCAAGGGAGAAGCTATTGTTTTAGTCCGTAATATTGGAAAAGAATTTTATATAACTAATAAGAATTCATTTGCATTTTATATAGATAACATCTATCAGAGAGGAATTTATTCTAATATAAAAGGGAGTTATGTCTATTAAAACGAATCACAAAACGTCACTTATTATTTTGAGGGAGTACGCAAATTTACAAATTGGGGAGCAAAGAATGCTTTTAAAATGGCAGATGCTCCAGAAAATACATATTGGTATCGCGATGTTAATAAAAAATCATACGGAATAATTAAAAAAGGGAAAGCCATTGATTACACAAAGGCAACTACTGAAAAAGAAGGTGATAATCTCATCGTAAAAATAGATAACATAAAAACATATGTCTTAATTGAATATCACAAAACAGATTCTTTTATTTTTAAGCCAGTTAAAAAATATTATGATGATGCCATCACAAATAAAAATACAGGTTGTGTGAGAGGTGATTGTGATAATGGATGGGGAAAGTGGCAATATGCAAATGGTCATTATGATGGGTTTTGACTCAATGGCAAAAAGTCTGGTTATGGCTTATATAAATGGAATGGAAACGGAAAATATATTGGAAACTGGGAAAATGACACCATGAATGGCTATGGTGTTTACATCGCCGAGAATAAAGACAATATTATTGGAGAATATAAAAACGGTCAATTAAATGGCCTGGGTATTACAGTCAAAGAAAGCAAATGGTCTCAAGGGATTTACGCTGATGGAAACTTAACATCATCCTATACTTTTATAACTACAAACAACAAAACAGGCTGTATTGCTGGAGATTGTCAAAATAAATATGGCCGTATGAGTTGGAGCAATGGAGATACTTTTACAGGGTTTTTTAAAGATGGAAACATGTATATGGGAACCTATAAATTTGCTTCAGGAGATAAGTTTAGTGGGATGTTTAATAGTCAAAATCAATTTCATGGTACAGGTCGTTTTTTCTTTAAAGATGAAGCCTATTATGGAGGCGAATGGAAAAACGGGAAATACCATGGCAAAGGATATTATCACGATAGTGATTTAAAGCAAAAAATAGGAGAATGGAATAATGGGCAAATTATAAAACAGTATTAAGGATTAATTTTTATTTATAGAGAATCATTCAATTTTTTCTTTTTTGGATTTTGATAATGAAAAAATGACCCCTGCTGTAATAAATTCATCACTTAATTGACTTATAATCCCTTTAAACTCTGCAAAAACAAATAGCTTTCCTAAATTATAATGAGCACCTAAACCGTAATTTACTCCAAATTCACGGGTTGTTTCACTTTCATCTAACATTTCAAAACGCTCTTTTTCTATGGTATAATTAAGGCCTGTAAGAGGATATATACCCAGTTTATGAGAGACTTCAAAAATGTAGTGTCCATTAAAATTAAGATCTACAACAGATAATTCATTCTCATCTTCAATTTCTTGAGATGGATAAATAGAAATTTCAGGGCCAAAACAAATTTGTTCGTTTAAACCATAATACAATCTTGCATTTATCCCTACAAGTTCTTCTTCCAATTCTAAAGTAGGACCTATTCCTAGAATCCATCCTTCCTGAGCTTTTATAGTTGTTGTTACTAGTAAGAATAGCAATAGAGTCTTATACTTATTCATAATTGATTCATTCAAAATTTAAATAAAAACAAGAGCCTTAGTAAGATAGAAAGGCTCTTGTTTAATAGCAATTAATTAATGGCATCCAGCCCTTCTTTTAGTTTCATTGTTGCTTCTTTCATCACCTTACCTTTTACCTGCATTTGCTTTTTCATTTTTGTCATAATAGGTCTCAAATCAATAGGGTATGGCATTTTTTTAAGCATTAATGCGCTATGAATCAAATTTTGAGAAGTCATCTCTATATTTCTTTGCACATAAGGGCTTAACCCTCCATGGGCTTCAATAAAACTAGCTCCTGGACCTGCATCTCCTACCCAATATACATCTGTATTAGGAGGAATAGTACAATTTAAGACTAGTGCTTTTAATTTTTCCATTGATTATTTATATTTCTTTGCCTACTCTTTAAAGTTTTCAGCTATCCCTTATTGTCTTAATAAAACTGTTCTAAAAAACAATAGAACCTTAATTTCAAAACATAAATATATTTATATATCCTTCTAAATGAAAAGAATAAAACGGCCATATGTCACCTAAAGTAACTTCCGATAAAAAAGATGTGATAAAAAAAATATCAAAAACGCAGTTTCTTCATTAAAGTTTTTTTAATTTTCTTGTTTTGAACAACTTAATACTTAACAGCATGCCAAATAGAGCCTCCATAATGCTTGTTAGTTTTTTAATTATGGTGACCGCATGCGTTAGTGATAAAAATAAAAAACAGCACACCGAACCAGAAATAACAAAAAATACTTTGAGCTTTAAAGAACTGTACAGACCACAATTTCATTTCACTCCACAAGAAAAATGGATGAACGATCCTAATGGATTGGTTTATCACAATGGTATTTATCATCTTTTTTATCAATATTATCCTGAGGATATTGTATGGGGACCCATGCACTGGGGGCATGCTACTAGCAAAGATATGATGCATTGGAAACATAAAAACATTGCTTTATATCCTGATGATTTAGGGTATATTTTTTCTGGAAGCGCTATAATAGACAAAAACAATAGTTCAGGATTTGGAAGTGTTGATAATCCTCCAATGATAGCTATTTATACATATCATGAGCCAAAAGGTGAAAAAGCTGGAAGAACCAATTTTCAAACACAAGGAATTGCATATAGTATTGATAATGGTGAAAGTTGGACAAAATATAAAGGAAATCCAGTTATTGAAAATGATGGCATCAAAGACTTTAGAGATCCTAAAGTATTTTGGCATGAAGCTTCAAAAAAATGGATTTTAATCTTAGTTGCTGGAGACCATGCAAAAATATATGCATCAGGCGATTTAAAGTCATGGAACTATTTAAGTGATTTTGGGAAAAACCAAGGAGCTCACGGTGGTGTTTGGGAATGTCCAGATTTATTTAAATTAAAAGTAGAAGGTACAGATGAAGAGAAATGGGTGTTACTTATCAGTATTAATCCTGGCGCACCTAATGGAGGTTCTGGAACACAATACTTTATTGGTGATTTTGATGGCGAGCAATTTACTTCCAATCAAAAAGAATTTAAATGGATAGACTACGGAACAGATAATTATGCAGGAGTGACTTATAATAACACACTCAATGAAGAGCGTATTTTTATAGGATGGATGAGCAATTGGAATTATGCGACAGATACACCTACCAAAACTTGACGAAGCGCAATGACATTACCAAGGAAACTCTCACTTGCGAAGATTAATGATGAGTTTTTTCTAAAAAACATTCCCTTATCTCAATTAAACGAATTAATAGTAAAAGAGGATTCTAATACGTTTGAAACTGGAAAAACAATGACATTCTCTTCAGAAAATTTTAATGCTTCTCAGGTACGGTTTTCAACTTCTCAAATTGATTTTGAATTAATTTTTTCAAACAAAGAAGGAGATACATTAGTTCTTGATATGGATCAAGAACAAAAGGTTTTTTCTATAGATAGACGTCAATCTGGAGTAATAGATTTTGAGAAGAGTTTTGCAGCAAAAATACATATAATGCCAGTCCAACAACTTCCTAAAAGCAAAACATATGATGTTCGGGTTATAATGGACGTATCTTCTATTGAAGTTTTTATTAATGATGGTCAATATGTGATGACTGAACAAATTTTTCCAAAATCAAATTATACTAACTTATTAGTTAAAAAAACAGGAACTTCATCTGATAAACTTCAGGTTCACAATTTCCAAATCAGTTCTATAAAATCTATTTGGTAATTTATTTAAAAGTTCTTTTAAACTAAAAAACTATACATCTAAATGAAAAAAACATATACGTGGTCTATAACTGTTTCATTAGCTGGTTTTTTATTTGGGTTTGACACCGTTGTTATTAGTGGTGCAAATCAACCTATTATGGATTTATGGGAAACAACGCCTTTGTTTCATGGAATATTTATTATGAGTATGGCTCTTTGGGGTACTGTAGCTGGCTCTCTTTTAGGGGGGATCCCTACAAAGTACTTAGGGCGTAAAAAAACTTTATTTTGGATAGGGATTTTATTTTTTATCTCTGCTTTAGGGTCTGGAATAGCTCCTGATCCTTATTCTTTTTCATTTTTTAGATTTATAGGAGGTATAGGCGTTGGAGTTTCGTCTGTAGCAGCTCCCATTTACATTTCTGAAATAAATACTTCAAAAAACCGAGGAAGTTTAGGAGCATTGTATCAATTCAATTTAGTTTTTGGAATTTTAATCGCTTTTATTTCTAATTACTGGCTTAAAGGTTTTGATGGCGCCAACGATTGGCGTTGGATGTTAGGTATTGAAGCAATTCCTGCACTTGCGTATACACTTATGGTTATCAAGGTACCTAATAGCCCTCGTTGGTTGGCTTTACATAAACATGATGATAAAGGAGCATTAGCGGTACTTAAACATATTTATTATTGAGTCTAAAGCAAAAGAAAAACTATTAGAAATTAAACAAGATTTACTAGAAACTGTAAAGAGCGAGCGATTGTTTCAAAAAAAATACAATCGAGTGCTATGGTTGGGGTTTTTAATTGCTTTTTTCAATCAACTCTCTGGGATTAATTTTGTACTCTATTACGCTCCTCAAATATTAGAACAAGCAGGGTTAGGATCTTCAGAATCTTTATTTAATTCTATAGCCATCGGAATTGTAAACTTAGTATTTACACTTATTGGTGTTCGTTTAATCGACAAATTAGGAAGGCGCCAACTTATCATTATTGGATCTATAGGCTATATTTTAAGCCTGTTTATGGTAGGTTATTGTTTTCAAACACAAGCAAATCCTACTGTGTTATTGATTTTTATTTGTTTATTTATTGCTTCTCACGCCATTGGTCAAGGAGCTGTAATATGGGTGTTTATTTCCGAAATTTTTCCAAATAAGGTTCGTGCTTATGGGCAATCTTGGGGTACAAGTACCCATTGGGTCTTTGCTGCCATCATAACCTTAATCACCCCATCTTTTATTGATGAAACCAATGGAATTTTTAAAGATCATCTCTGGTATATTTACTACTTTTTTGCGGGTATGATGGTATTACAATTATTGTGGGGCATCTTTAAAATGCCTGAAACCAAAGGAAAATCATTGGAAGAGTTGGAGAAAAAGTTGTTGAAATAGATTGTTTTGCTTTCACTGGATTACATTCAATAACTCAGGGCGGCATGGTTACTATGGTCATACTAGTCAAGCCTGCGAGTTCAATGTTTCCCGAAATTCGAGAGCCTATATTATTAAATAGAGAGCTTGAGAATGAATGGTTACGTGACAATTTAAACGAGAAATCATTAAAAGAACTTATTAACCTGTCTTATGTGTATGACGATCTAGATGCGTACTCAATTAGCAGGGATTTATTCAGGAATAACAGATTAGGTAAATTACCAAGAACTAAATAGTCAAGGTGATTTGTTTGATTAACTTAGTGTTAAAGAAAGGGAAATTAATCCCTTTCTTTTTGATTTACTTTTAAAAGATTATTACAATTGTAAGTCCATCTGGGCATTCTGGACCATTGGAATGACCATCGGTATCTATACTAGTAGGGCAGCCTCTTGACTTACAATTTATAGTAAAAGCCAAACATACTTCTGGCTCTGTACCGCATAAAAACCCACTCCCTCCTTTTATATTTAAATGATGGTTGTTAAGATTAGAAATTTTCTTCTTGTTTAAAGCTATTTTAGTAGATTTAAAAGTTTTTTTCTTCATGATTAAATTATTTGAAATTAATAATGAAATAAATGTATGCGTAATCAAAGTATTACAAAAGAAAAGAAAATCTAGATTTATAAATTTAGACAAGAATAATTAAGATGCTTGAAGATTTAGTAAGGAGAAAGATCCTAATTTAAAGAATTGCAAAGAGTTATCCAGTATGAATTGTAGAATAAGTTTTTCAGAAATAGATTGTCTAAAAAAGCGAGCCGAAGCCCGCTAAGATGATTTTAAATTATTATCCATCGGGATTCCTTCCTCACTGCCATGATCTCCTCCAACAATAATTTCAGGGTTTTTAATTCTGAACTTCTCTAGTTTTTCTAACATAATATTAAAATTTTATAGTTAATTATTAAATTATCTACCATGACACCAATCAGCTTCTTTACTAACACAAATTGATCCATCATCATGACCTATAGTAGGGATGTCACACTGTCTAGAAAGAAGGTAACAAAGTAGACTAGAAATATAACCTCCTTTAAGTTCATTAGTTATTAAATTAGAAATTGATTTCTTGTTTAATGACAAGTTTTTGATATTCTTTTTTTTTCATCCTATACAAATTAATTAGTTCATATTTGATTTATATGTTAAAGGAACCTATGTGATTATTTAGCAACAAAATTCTGATAAATTTGCAGTAGTGGTAGCTGTAAAGCCATCTTCACCACCTTTTATATTTTTTAAAGTTTTTGTGCTGATTTTTGATATTTCTATCTTGTTTAGTTTTAATTTCTTTTGATTCTGATTTTTCATGTTTTATAATTTTAAAGGTTTATAATCTTAAAATAGTATTGTAAGGGGGGGGACGCTAGATTTAACCTAAACAATCAGGCTCACTACATCTATCAGTTTCTGCAGTTATTGTTTGAACTGTATCTGAAGTAAGACCGCCTTTTACTTTTTCAATAATTAAATTTGAAATTTTCACTTTATTAAGTGTAAGTGATGTAATCTTGTGCTTTTTCATATCCTTATAATTTAATTGTTAATTTTAAATCTAATGGTCGAGGAGAACGGTATTATTTATTTCTTCTCTTTGATTTTTACTAAATTTTCAATAATACAAAGAAATAATACTCTGAATTACAAGTTAAGAAAATTATTGAAGATTCTGTATAGTAAAAAAAGATAAAATAATAATCTGCTCAATTGATTTGACAAGATTCAAGATTCTCCAGGATTCATTTGCTAAAAAGCAAATGTTTCTTTAATCCCACTACTGCAAATGCAAACCCTTAACTGCCCTCTGGTCAGTTGGTTTTTTTATTCTCTGCTTTTCGAAAAAGTATACTTTTTCTCAAATCTTCGAATAAAAAAACCCGAAACTTTCGTTTCGGGTTTTACGCTTGATGTGGTACCTCCAGGAATCGAACCAGGGACACACGGATTTTCAGTCCGTTGCTCTACCAACTGAGCTAAGGTACCTCCTTCTTTTTAGGAGGTGCAAATATAATTGGTAATTTAATATTACCAAAGGAAATTTAAAAAAAATGGGTTTTGTAAATTTACATCCTTAATATAAAATATGAATCTGATTATAGATGTTGGGAATACCTTCTTAAAAATAGCCGTTTTCCAAGGCCAGGAAATAATTTATGACACATCTATCCTAATTAAGGAGTTTGAAAATGAATTAGATCTTATTAATGCTAAATTCATAGATTTACAATATGCTATTGTAGCAAATGTTGGTAACTTATCGAAAATACATATCCATTTATTAAAAAATCGATATAAAATTCATCATTTAACAAATGAATCTAAGGTTCCTTTCAAAAATAAATATACTACTCCTAAAACCTTAGGAGTAGACAGAATTGCGCTTACTTGTGCGGCTGTAAAAAAGTATCCTAATAAAAATGTACTTGTTATTGATTCAGGAAGTTGTATTACTTATGATTTTGTAACTCATCAAAAAGAATATTTAGGAGGTGCTATATCTCCTGGTTTACAAATGCGGTTTAAGGCTTTAAATCACTTTACTGCTAATTTACCTTTGTTAGAAAAAAACACTTCAGAAAACTACATTGGTAACAGCACAAAAGAAAGTATTTTATCTGGAGTACAAAATGGCATAATTTATGAAATTGAAGGAGTTATACGTAAATATTCAGAAAATTTTAAAGATTTAACAGTTATTTTAACAGGTGGTGATATGCATTTTTTGTCTAAAAGATTAAAAAATACCATATTTGCCAATTCAAAATTCCTTTTGGAAGGCCTTAATTATATTTTAGAAGACAATAAACACGGATGATAAGAAAGATTTTTGTTGGTATAGCGTTACTTATTTTTTCATTTAGTTACGCACAGAATGGTTCGGTTTCTCCTTATTCTTTTTTTGGCTTAGGAGAAAACAGGTACAGAGGTACTGTAGAGAATCAAACAATGGGAGGGATAAGTTTTTTTGCTGACAGCACATCTCTAAGTTTAAGAAATCCAGCCGCTTATGGTCGTTTACAATTAACTACATATACAGCAGCTGTAACTTTTGGAAACGTAGAATTTGAAAACAGCACAACCCAAGAGAGTTCATTAACAGCTTCTTTTGAATATCTAGCACTTGGGTTTCCTATAAGTAAAAAAGTAGGAGTTGGTTTTGGTATACTTCCTTTTACATCTGTTGGTTATGAATTAGAATCTATTAATGAGGAAAGCGATCCTAATGTTTTAGATCAATTTGTTGGTGAGGGTGGAATTAACAGAGCTTTTTTATCTGTTGGATATGCCATTAATAAGAATTTCAGTATTGGAGTTACTGGAAATTATGATTTTGGAAGAATTGAAAATGAAACTTTAAGAGTTATAGAAGGTGTAGAGTTAGCAACCAGAGAAGATAATGAATCTTCTATTACTGGTGTCGATGTAAACCTGGCATTAAATTATGAAGGTAATATAGGGAAAGGTTTAAAATTACACAGTTCTGTAACCTATGCGCCTGAAGCAACCCTTAATTCTAGAAACGAAAGAGATTTACAAACTGTTTCATTGCTTCTTGGAACTCCTATTACTATAGAAAGTGAAGAAGTTGATCTCGAATCGCTTGGTCTTGAGGAAGTAGATTTAATTATACCTGAAACAACTGTAGTTGGCTTGGGTTTAGGTAAATTGAACAAATGGTTTGTTGGTGCTGAGTATGAATTTAAAAAAAATAGTAACTTTGAAAACCCATTTCTTGACATTAACAATATAGCTTTTGAAGATGCTACTAGATTTTCTGTAGGAGGTTTTTTTATACCGAAATACAATTCTTTTACAAGTTACTGGAGTAGAGTAACTTACAGAGCTGGGTTTCGATATGAAGAAACAGGTATCCGATTAAATAACACGCCTGTAAATGATTTTGGCATATCTTTTGGTCTAGGATTACCTGTAGGTGGATCAAAACTTAATATCGGTTTAGAAGGTGGAAGAAGAGGAACCACTTCAGCTGGTAGGATTGAAGAAACTTATTTTAATGTAAATCTAAGCTTAACCTTATTAGGAAAATGGTTTAGAAGAGTTAAATTTAATTAACCATATATAAAGTAAAGAGATGAAAAAGAAGACCTTATTAATGTTTTTATTTGGTTTGATAGGAACGATGGGAATGCTATATGCACAAGAACAAAACCCAGAATGTAGAACTAACCTTTCTATTTTTGCAGAACATGCAAAAGTTAAAAATTACGATGCTGCCTATGAACCTTGGAAAATGGTATTAGACAATTGTCCAGAGCTTAACAGCGCAACATTTGTTTATGGACAGAGAATTCTAAAGGATAAGATCAAAAAAACAACTGGAGAAGAAAAAACAGGATTTGTTCAAGATTTGTTAAAACTTTCTGATGATAGTTATACGTATTTCCCAAAGAAATTTCCTTTAGGTAAAATACTTGCTGATAAAGCAGTTTTAATGTTTGATCAAAAGTTAGGTAGTGATGAAGAAATTTATAATGAGCTTCACAAAGGATTTACAGAAGATAGAAAAAACTTTAAAAATCCTAGAGCTTTATATTTGTATTTCTCAACATTAGTGAACTTACATAATGCTGGTAGCAAAGAGCTTCAAACAGTTTTTGATACTTATGATGATGTTACTGAAAAGATAGAAGAAGAATCTACTACACTTTCTGGAACGATAGATAAATTATTACCTAAAGAAGAAGCCGAAACACTTACGGCCAAAGAGAAGAGAACATTAAGAAGAGTAAGAACAAATTATGGTTCTTACAATAAAATAAGCGGTAGTATAGATAGTAAACTGGGAGCACTGGCAAATTGTGAAAATTTGATTCCTTTATATCAGAAAAATTTCGAAGATAAAAAAGGAGATGCAACTTGGTTAAGAAGAGCTGCAGGAAGAATGGATGCCAAAGAATGTTCTGGGGATCCGTTATTTGTAAAATTAGTTGAAGCACTAGATGTTATTGAACCATCTGCATCTTCTAAATATTTTCTTGGAACACTTCTAGAAAAACAAGGAAAAGTTTCTGGAGCAATAGAATATTTTAATCAGTCTATAGAATTAGAAACAGATAATTACAAGAAAGCAAGAACGCTATATAAAATTGCTACAAAATTAAAAAATAGACAGCCATCAAGCGCTAGAAAATATGCACAAAGAGCATTAGGATATAGTCCATCTTTTGGAGCTGCATATTTATTAATTGCTAGTTTATATGGTAATGCGGCAAATCAATGTGGAACTACTCCTTTTGAAAAACGTGCTATCTATTGGAAAGCAGCAGAAACTGCAAGAAGAGCAGGAAAAGTAGATGCTTCTTTAAAATCAAGAGCAAACAAAGCCGCTAGTAGTTATAATCAAAGAGCTCCTAGCAAACAAGATATTTTCCAATCTGGAATGGCTGGAAAAACAGTTTCTTTCAAATGCTGGGTAGGTGGTAGTGTTAAAGTACCAAACCTATAAATGAAAGAGATTTCAAAATATTTTTCTATAAGCATTGTCACAGTTTTCGCTGTGACAATGTTTTTTTCATGCCAAGGGAATATAAAAGAAATCCAAAAATTAGATGCAATTGAAAAATTTCCTGAAGGGATTGCTGAAAACTTTGTTTTAACGTATACAGATTCTGCAAAAGTCAAGGCCATACTTACCAGTAAAAGAAATCTAAACTTTTCCAATCAAACATTTCCGTATCAAGAATTCCCTAATGGTATTAAAGTTGTCTTTGTTGATAACGAAAATAATGAAAGCGTAGTAACCGCAGATTATGGAATTATATATTCTATTACTGATTTAATAGATCTTAGAGGCAATGTAGTTTTAGAAACCTACGATGGTAAAAGACTGGAAGCACCTCAACTCTATTGGGATCAAAAAAATGAATGGATTTTTACTGAAAAAAATTATACCTTTACAAGTACAGATCTCAATATGGCAGGCATAGGAATTGATTTTAATAAAGAATTCACTATTGTTAATTCGCATCAAAATGCTGGTGATGCTATTATTGAGGAATAATATAATAATTATATGAAGCTTCTTAAAATATCTGAAATTGTTTATCTAGTAATAGCCATTATCTCTATCAAAGTTATTATTACAGAATGGAATTTAGATCGAACTCGTGCCTATATCTTTTTAGGTTTTGCTGTAGTCTCTATTTTTATGTTCATTTTTAGAAGGCATTATCGAAAAAAATTTGAAGCTCGTAAAAACAAAGATTAAATGGATATTTCCATCCTTATCATTGTTATTTGTTTACTCCTATCTGCTTTTTTCTCTGGTATGGAGATTGCATATGTTTCGGCCAATAAGTTACACATAGAAATTGAAAAAAAACAAGAAGGTTTTTTTTCAAAAATACTTACAAAACTCACAAAAAAACCATCTAAGTTTATAGCAACTATGCTAGTTGGCAATAATATTTCATTAGTAGTTTATGGGTATTTTATGGGAGCTTTAATTTTAAAATGGTGGGCACCAGAACTTGTTAATCAAGAAGACAAGCCTTTTAATATTATTCTCATTCAAACAGTTATATCTACATTGATTATTCTACTAACAGCAGAATTTTTACCAAAAGTGTTTTTTCAAATCTACGCTAATAAATTGCTGCGATTTTTTGCTATCCCTGCATACTTTTTTTATTTTCTTTTCTCTCTAATCTCTGAATTTGTTATCTGGGTATCAGATTTTGTTTTACGTGTATTTTTTAAAACTAAAGGAGATCAAATTCAATTGGCTTTTACAAAAGTAGAGCTTGGTGATTATATTTCTGAACAAATGGAATCTATAGAAGATGAAGATGATGTAGATTCTGAAATACAAATTTTTCAAAATGCGCTTGAATTTTCAGAAGTAAAAGCTAGGGAAGTTATGGTTCCTAGAACTGAAATTCTTGCTGTTGAATTGCATGAAACTCCAAAAGATTTAACTAATCTTTTTATAGAAACTGGCTATTCAAAAATATTAGTGTATAAAGATACTATAGATGATATCATAGGATATGTACATTCGTTTGAATTATTTAAAAACCCGAAAACAATAAAAAGTATTTTACTTCCAATAGAGTTGGTTCCTGAAACCATGCTCATTAATGATGTCTTAGATGTTTTAATAAAAAAACGAAAAAGTGTGGCTGTTGTACTGGATGAATACGGAGGTACTTCCGGTATCATGACCGTTGAAGATATTGTAGAAGAGTTATTTGGTGAAATAGAAGATGAACATGATAGTATTGAGCTTATTGAAAATCAAATTAATGACACTGAATTTACTTTTTCTGCCAGATTAGAAGTAGATTATATTAATGAAGAATATAAATTACAACTCCCTGAGAGTGAAAACTACGAAACCTTAGGTGGTCTTATTGTTAATCAAATTGGAGAAATTCCAGAAAATGGAGAAATTATAGAAATAGGCGGTTATCTTTTTACCGTAAAAGAAGTGAGCAACACCAAAATTGATCTACTCCATCTTAAAGTAACTGATGAGGATTAAAAAAACCTCTTAATTATTAGGCTACAGGTTTTTATTGTTCTAAAAAAGTGGTATTTTCGCCCACTGTAATTTTATAAAAGTTAATGATAAATGGCAATTCTTGAAAGTATTAGAAAACGTTCACTTTTCTTGATTTTAGTAATTGGTCTTGCACTTTTTGCATTTGTTATCTCAGGTGTATTTACTGCAAATGGAGGTGGCTTTAGTTCTTCTAAGTCTATTATTGGAAAAATCAATGGAGAAAGTATCACTAGAGATGACTTTCTTCGAAAAGTAGAAAACGCTACCAGAACTTATGGTGCTAATGCAAGTACTATACAAGTTGTGAATCAAGTATGGAATAATGAGATGAGAGGGACTTTATTAGAACAACAATTCCAAGAGCTTGGATTGAGTATCGAAAAAGATCAAATCATTAATGTTATTAAAACGAATCCAGCTTTTTCTTCAGATCCAACATTTCAAAATGAAAATGGAGTTTTTGATGAAGGTATATTTATTGAATTTATAAGCAACCTTAGAACAGACAATCCTTTTGGATATCAACAATGGAAATTACAAGAAGAAAATCTTGTAGAATCTGCTAAAGAACAAATGTACTATAACTTAGTTAAAGCAGGAGTTGTATCTACTTTGAAAGAAGGTGAATTAAATTACAAATTAGAGAATGATAAAGTTGATATCAAATTTGTACAAGTTCCTTTTTCTTCAATTCTTGATAGCACTATTAATGTTAGCAAAAAAGACATTCAAGATTATATTAATGATCACAAAGATTTATATGAGGAAGATGCTTCAAGAAATATACAATATGTGTTTTTTGAAGAAAAACCTTCTTTAGATGATGAAGGAGAGGTTAAAGAAAAACTAGCCTCTTTATTAGATGTTCGTTATGAGTTTAGTGATACTATTCCTAGTTTTAAAGATGCTAATAATATTGAAGAATTTGTAGCTAAAAATTCTGATGTCAAATATCTAGACAAATACGTATTTAAAAATCAATTGCCTGTAACCGTAGCCGATACTTTATTTAAATTAGCTATTAATGATGTTTACGGTCCTTACAAAGATGAAAGTGATTATAAATTGTCACGAATTATCAATAGAACACGTATAGCAGATTCTGTAAAAGCAAGTTATATATTAGTACCTTATCAAGGTTCTGCAGCAGCTGGTCCAACAACTACAAAAAATAAAGAAGAAGCTAAAAAAACGATAGACAGTCTTTTTGCTTTGGTTAGAAACGATAAAGCAAAATTCACTGAAGTTGCAGACACCATTAATAATGATGCAACTAGAGGCAAAGGTGGAGATTTAGGATGGAAAAAGTATTCAGTAGAAGCCATAAACAATAATCTTGACAAAGATTTTAGTGATTTTATGTTTTTTAATGATAAAGGAGACATAGAGGTAATAGAAAGCGATTTTGGTTTTTTTATAATTCAAATAGATGACCAAGCAGATTTTAAAGATGCTGTTAAAGTAGCTTCCATACAAAGAGCTATTGAGCCTTCAGAAAAAACAATTAACGACTTGTTTACTACTACTACAAAATTTGAGATTGAAGCTAATGAAAAAGATTTTCAAGAAGTGGCCAAAACAAGTAATTATACTGTACGCCCAGTAAATAAAATAAAGGAATTGGATGAAGTACTTCCAGGAATTGGAAATCAACGATCAATTATACAATGGGCATTTACTAAAGAAACAAAAATTGGAGACGTTAAACGTTTTAATCTTAGCAATGGATATGCTGTTGTAAGAGTAACAGGAAAGAGAAAAGCAGGAATTGCTACAGCTGATGAAGTTTCTTCTCGAGTTCTTCCTATTATAAGAAGACAACGAAAAGCAGCTATGATTAGAAATAAGAGCAATGCGACATCTTTAGAAGATTTTGCAACACAAAATGGAGCTTCTGTTAGTAATGCCTCAGCGTTAAGTATGCAAAGTACTACTATAGCGGGAGCAGGTAGAGAACCTAAAGTTTTAGGAGCTGCTTTTGGTTTAAAAGATGGGGAAGTTTCAGAAATGATTGATGGTGAAAATGGAGTGTATATGGTGCAAGTAATAAAACGTACTGATGCTCCTGTACTAGATAATTATTCTGCCTATTCATTAAGCAAGAAAACTATAAACAGAAACCTTGTAAACAATGCTATTTTTAATGCGTTAAGAAAAGCTGCAGACATTGAAGACAATAGAGCTACTTTTTACTAAAAGTCCCTTTTTACAATAAATAAAAAAAACCTTTCTAAAAAAGAAAGGTTTTTTTTTAACTAATAAGAAGTGATTCATCCCAATCATATTCTAAGCCAAATAAATAAGACATTAATACCAAACCAATTCCCGAAATACCATTTAACAACCCTATTTCTCCAAGCCATTTAGATGAATTCATATCATATCTTTTAAATCCAGCGAAATCTTTATGCTGTTTCGTATTTTTCAATCCTATATTTATCCAATATTCAGTAGTTTGCTTAAATAATTCTTCATTAGTCTCTTTATACATTTTATTAAAAATTTGTACTAATCCAAAAAAACCATGACAAATACCATTTTCAAAAAAATTATTTCTTTCGTTATATTTTCGATTAGTTGTATGTATTAATATTTCGAGAGCAAGATTTAAATGCTTTTTGTCATTCAATCTTTTACTTACATTCCACAATGTCAAACCGATACCTAGGTCTCCATGACACCAAGCTAGTTTACTATCATATTTTATATTTTTTCCTAAATATATTAAGTTAGGAAACAATACAGGAGCCTCATAACTATTCATATTACTTATTATAAAATTCATACCTCCTTTAATTAAGGGGCTTACTTTATTTTTAAAATCATCATATTCATATAACTTAGATAAGAAACTAATAATACTAGATATGCCATGCCCTAAACCTAGATTATATTTTTTTATTTTTTCTTTATCAAAATACATAATCCATTTATATTGATTGCTTTCTTTCTCTGATACTAAATACAAAAAATCAATAATTTCAACAAGGTATCTTTTATATACATGATTATTAGGTGAATTTTTATATCTTTTTAAAAAATACATTCCATAACCTAGAACTCCATAAAACAAATCATAATTTTTACTTTTAATCTCTTTAGACATTTCATCATAAAGTTGACACTCTAAATCTAATAAAGATTCATCCGAATAAATTTCTGCTAAGTCATTTTCTTGTAAAAATTCAATCATCCAAAATAATCCAGCGACACCACTACAATAAGATGGTTGTGTTTTTCTATATTTAATTATATCTATGGCATTTAGAATCACTTCTAATCCATTTTGAGCTGCTGAATTGTCATTAAACTGTTTTGCATAAATAAAATAAAATAAAGAGATTCCTGCTAAATCTGAATACAAGCCTACGTTATGAGATGTTTCCCAATTAGTGTCAAGGCAATTTTTAATTTCATGAATTTTCAAATGTAACATACGTTAACAACAGTTCTCATTAAATTTCTAAAAATTTAATGAGAACTTTAATATAAATTATTATTTAATTTTTTTATTCAAAAAATATTTGACATCCATTACCTGTCTGTTCTACACAAGGAATAGGGCCATTATAGGTACATGTAATTTGTGTATTTGTATTGCCGGGAGGGCATGTATATGTATTACATGACGCAAAATCACTACAAGGTACAGTACTACCTCCTCCGTTAACTGATTCTCTAATATTTTTATCTACTTTTGAGATAGTAATTTTTTTTAGATCTAATTTTGCTTTTATTTTTTTCATCTCTTTAATGGTATTTTATTATTTCACTTACTCTTTAAAGGTTTTTCAGTATACACCTATGTTATTATAATCTTTCGAAAGGAGTATAATATAAATATATACAAAAAAATAAGTTAATTCTTACTTAATATAAAGATTTAACTCTTTTTTAAGAAATATAAGTAATCATTTCAGAATAAGGAATTATCGTTTTATATCCTTTATTTTTAAAGTAAGATGGTGTACTTTCATCTCCAGTGGCAAGTATAAAATCACCTCCCCATGCACCTAAGCTTTTTATGGCTCCAAAATAATCAGAAAAAAGAAGGTCTTTAACTTTTGGAAGGCCTATAATTGAAGAAATCAATGTTTCGTGTTCACTTATTAGTTGTTCAAAATGAGAAAGCTTATTACACTTAATCATTTCTTTAGAAATATTAGAAATACTTTTTATAATAGTGCTTTTATCTCCTAAATATTCTCGATACTTAGCAATTCCTTCCCTACTATTTTGCTTTTTATTTAAGTGTACAAAATATAATTGATCTTTAAAAGAAGGTGTGAAACTTACTTTATTAACAATCGGTTTGTCATTTATTAATTGATACGTTAGTGGTGTTTTGTATTGTGCACAAGCAATGTCATAACCACTCCCAGAAAAACTATCCCATAGCAATTGAAAAGCATCTACAGAAGCCCATTGTGCTATATTATTTATAAGTGTAGAAGATGAACCTAGCCCCCAATTTTGAGGAAATTCTAGCTTTGTAACAACTTTATATCCGGTATCTAATTTTAAAAAACTTGAATTTAAAATACTGGCTGCTTTTAGTATTTTTAAAAGAGTATTAGAAACTTCTTGATTTGTGGTTTTCTCTATATGATGGTAATTGCCATCTTTATTTAATTTTATACGAGTTGAAAACCAAAGGTTGTTATTTACATCCAAGCTCATCCATTGCAACGCTTGTTGCTCTTCTATAGATTCAATCGTTAGAGATTGTCCCATAGCTGTGGGTAATGCCAAACTTAAAGCGCCATCTAAAACTAGATATTCTCCACTTAGCAATAGTTTTCCATGGCTATAAAATTCTTTCTTCATTAGTTTCTCATAATGCTTTATTATAGCATTTTCAAATTAATGACTTCTTGTGAGTTAAGTGGTCTCCAATGTCCTCTTGGGAGGTCTTTCTTTGTAAGCCCTGCAAAAACTACTCGATCTAGCTTTACAATTTCATATCCTAATTCCTCAAAAATGTATTGAACAATTTTATTCCTATTACTAAAAATCTTAAGTCCTATCTCTCTTTTTGAAGCATTCTCAATATAACTTACCTCTTCAACTTTAACTTTACGATCATCAATGATCAAACCTTCACGTATCTTGTCTAGATCTGCAGCTTTTACATTCATGTTTAACTCTACATGATATATTTTTCGTACATTTTTTCCAGAATGCATTAACTTCTTAGTTAACTCATTGTCATTTGTAAACAAAATAAGACCTGTACTTGTTTTTTCTAGTTTCCCTACTGCAGATAGACGTGCTTTAGAAGCTTTAGAAACAAGATCCATTGTAGTTCTCTTCCCTCTTTCATCATTCGCAGTAGTGGTAAACCCCTTTGGCTTATTGAGCAAAATATATTCTTTTTTTTCTGGAGAAATTAATTTCCCATCAAAGCGAACTTGATCTCCAGTTTTTACTCTATATCCTAGTTCTACGACTGGTTTTTCGTTAACTAATACATTTCCTGAAACTATATAGATGTCTGCATCTCGGCGCGAACAAATCCCGGAACTAGCAATGTATCGATTTAATCGAATACCATCTGCAGAAGTACTCGGTTTATTTGATTGCTTTTTTTTTGGAGCACCTGTTCTTGAATAGTTCTTCTTTCCTTGCTGTGTATTTCGATTTCTCGAATCTTTCCCATTACTATTTCTTTCTGATCTGCCCATTGTTAAATTTTTGGCAAAGATAAGGGGATTATTTGGGATTCACACCTGTAACTTCTATACGCTTTTTTTATCTCAAAGCCACTATAGAATACTGTAGTTATTTAGATCGTCGTACTTAATCTTTAAACGCTACTGTAGATTGTCTTTCTCTATTTACAGATAGTTTCGTAACATCTGGTCTAGAATAATGACCTACAGCATCAAAGTTTTGACGTTCTTCATAAACTCTATTAAAATCTAATGTATGAATAAGCAACCCTTCTTTATTCAAAACAGGTTCTAAAATCCATTCTCCATCTGGCCCAGCTATACATGACCCTCCATTTCCTAATACTTTAGGTGCTTTTTCTAATATTTTATCAAGATGTGGCGTATCTTTTGGAAAATCTTCTACTCGCATTAAACTAGAAACAGAAATAGAAAAACTTCTAGACTCTCTAGCTATGAAACGAGTAATGTCTTTTGTATTGTAATCACTTCCGGGCCATACTGCTACATGAAGGTTTTCTCCTTGTCCATATAAAGACACCCTTGGTAATGGCATCCAATTTTCCCAACAATTTAGACCACCAACAGTAAACTGCTTTAGTTTATGTACTCTCAGCCCATTACCGTCTCCAGGAGCCCATGTAAGGCGTTCTTCATATGTAGGTTGTAGTTTTCTATGAACAGATTGTATAACACCTTCTTGGTCTATATAAACCAAAGAACAATACAAACTATGCCCTCCTCTATTTTGAGCTCGTTCAATAGTACCTAAATAAATTGCTATTTTGTGTTCTTTGGCCAACTCACATAATGAATCTAAGTCGCCCTCTTCAATAACAACAGCATTTCTAGAATAGTGTGCATGTAATTCTTTTTGTACAGTAGAATTAAAACTCGCTCCATTAGTAAGTTCTATCCAAAAAGGATATCCTGGCAATAATGATTCACCAAAAACGATCAATTCTACATTTTCTTGAGATGCCTCAAGAATATATTTTTTCATCTTAGAAATTGTTTCTTCTTTATCTAACCAAACTGGAGCTATTTGTGCTAATGCGACTTTTAAAAGATTATCTGCCATCTATTATAGAATTCTATTTAATACTAGATTAACATCAATTAACAGGATACTAAAAACTCCTGCCACAATGATGAACTTTAAAATGTTATGCAAAATTAAGTAATGTTTTCTTCCTTTTGACATCCAAAGCATGAATAGAAATAATAATAACAAAATAATACTTATATAGAAATAAAAATGCATATCTCCTATCTCAAAATTACATATCAACAAATAAATTGGAACAAAAGCCAGTAAGGTTAAGCAGCTTAGAAATATTTTAGATATCCTCTCTCCAAAAAGAATAGGGATAGTTTTATAATTAAGTGCTATGTCTCCTTTTATATTTTCTAAATCTTTAATTAGTTCTCTCATTGAGATTAATAAAAATAAGAAAGTCGCATGCACAAAAATGACAGATTCAAAGTTTCTATAATAAATAAAAACAGCAAAAAATGGTGTGATAGCCAAAAGAGCTGAAATTAAATTTCCAATAAAAGGTATTCTCTTTAATTTATGAGAATAAAACCAAATTCCAAAAATATAAGAAGAGAAAAAAACAACGGCTCTAAAAGAAACATAGCTAGCAAAAATTACTGATAAAAAATTAAGAATAAAATATACAGACAATTTTGTGTTTTGACTTACCAAACGATCTAACATTGTTTTCTTAGGTCGATTAATCAAATCTTTTTCTGCATCATAAAAGTTATTGATAATATAACCGCCTGCTATCGCTAAAGCAGAAGCAACAACTATTGCAAAAATGTTTCCATCTAAAATAACATCTCTTAACCTCCAGTCTGGAGCTAAAATGTATATAGATGCCAAGTATTGTGCTATAAAAATAACAAGTAAATTATAACCTCTTATTACAGAGAATAGACTTAAAATTTTAAGTAAAATAAGTCGGTTCTTCCTACTAAACATGAGAAAGATTTAGAAATTGTATACGACTTCTAACTTGTAGTCTTTTAGTGATGTTTTTGCCTTGTCAATATCTTGGGTGAACCCTAAAATATAACCTCCGCCTCCAGAACCACATAATTTTAAATAATAATCATTTGATTCAATACCTCTTTTCCATAGCTCATGAAATTTAGCAGGGATCATAGGTTTAAAATTATCAAGCACAACATGAGATAATTGTTTCAAATTCCCAAACAATGATTTTACATCTCCTTTTAAAAAATCTTCTACACAATCATCCGTATGCTTAATGAATTGATCTTTTAACATTTTCCTGAAGCCTTCTTGCTTCATATTTTTCATGAAAATTTGAACCATAGGTGCCGTTTCTCCTGTAATACCACTATCTAATAAAAAAACAGCTCCTTTGCCTTGTTTCTTTTGAGAAGGGATTCCTGTAGGTTCTATATTATCTTTAGAGTTGATTAGAATTGGTATACTTAAATAACTGTTTAATGGGTCTAATCCTGAAGATTTTCCATGAAAAAAAGATTCCATTGCTCCAAAAATGGCTTTTAATTTCAAAAGTTTTTCTCTAGTTAAATTTTCGAGAACTGTTATTTTATCAAAAGCATATTTATCATAAATAGCTGCTACCAATGCGCCGCTACTTCCTACACCATACCCTTGCGGTATAGAACTATCAAAATACATCCCTTTGGTAATATCAATTTCAAGAGTATCCGTATCGAAAGTGACTAGTGTTGGTTGTGATAGTTGAAGTTCTTTTAAGTAGGTTGTAAATTTCAAAAGATTTTTATTAGAAGCTATTGCCTCTTCTGAAGTATTATCATCACATTTTAATCCTCCATTATAAAAATTGTAGGGAATCGATAATCCTTTAGAGTCTTTGATAATGCCATATTCTCCAAAAAGTAGAATCTTCGAATAAAATAAGGGTCCTTTCACACTTTTTTATTTAAGTAACTGTCTATTAGTTATTTTATTATAAATCTATAACTTATAGAACTGAAAAGTTACAACTTTTTAGCTCCTAAACCAATTCTATCACAAATATAATGCCCGTTTTGACAATACACAACTAACTCTTTCTTAATAAATTCGTAAACAAGGTCTTTTTCATTTTCAGGATATAATACATGAACATTAGCTCCTGCATCCAAAGTAAAACATACATGCAAACCACTTTCTTTTCTAAAATTCCATATCTTTTGAATAATTTCTAGCGTATTAGGTCTCATTAGCACAAAATAGGGTAAGCTTGTCATCATCATAGCATGTAATGTCAACGCCTCACTTTCTACAATTTCAATAAATGCAGTTAAGTCTCCTTTTTTTAAAACTGATTTAATTTTCAATAAATTTTCATGCGCTTGTTGAAAACGATTTTCTGCAAAAGGATGATTATGCATTAATTCATGCCCAATTGTGCTACTTACTTGTTTTTCTCCTTTATCTACTAGTAATATTGTATCGTGAAAATTTTCAAATATTGAATGAACCTCATAAGGGTATTTAATACCAAATAAATTTGAACTTCCTGTAACACTTTTATTAACTCCCCAAACTACTAGATTTCCTTCAATACTTCTAGAAGCACTTCCTGAGCCCAATCTCGCTAAAAAGGAAGCTTTTCTTAAAAAATATTCATCTGTTATGTCTGTATAAATTTCTTTTTCCAGACTCATAATACACAATGCCAAAGCACTCATTCCACTTGCAGAAGATGCAATGCCACTACTATGTGGAAAAGAATTTGAAGTTTCAATTTGAAAATGAAATTCTTTTAAATATGGACAAAAAGATGTTATACGTTCTAAAAAAGTATTGATTTTAGGCTTAAAAGACTCTTTTGGATTTCCTTCAAAAAAAAGATCAAAAGAGTGAGTATCACTTTTCACTTCCAAACGTGAAAATTTTAATGTGGTGGTGGTTGCACAAGCATCTAAAGTGAAGCTAATAGACGGGTTTGCTGGAATTTGATTCTCTTTCTTACCCCAATATTTTATCAATGCGATATTGCTTGGAGATTTCCAGGTAAAACTACCTGACATTGGAAGTGATTCAAAAAAAGATTTCTCAAAGTCTTTTTCAGTCATTTTGAATACTATTTCCAGCAAATATAGTAGTTTATAATGAACTCATTTAATCTTTTTCAACAACTCAAAAAGTGATTCAATCCAAATAAATTGTTATTTTAGTAATTCGCTAATTATTTATCTCATGAGCCAAAAACCAGTTGTGAAAATTTCTATTTCTGTAGCCATTTGTCTCATTATTGGTTTTTTATCTGGTTATGCTACGCAAAGTTCTGTTGATGATTGGTACGTAACATTAAACAAGCCATCTTTCAACCCTCCTAATTGGGTATTTGCACCTACATGGACTTTTTTGTATATCTTAATGGGGATTTCTGCTGGAATAGTATGGAGTAAAGGATTTTATCACAAATGGGTTAAAACCGCTTTATATCATTTTGGATTTCAGCTTTTATTTAATGCGCTCTGGAGTATTGTCTTTTTTGGTTTTATGCAGCCTTTTTGGGCATTAGTTGTTATTTTAGGTTTAATAATGTTAATTGTATTAACTATAAAGTGGTTTCTGGTTGTTAACAAAATTGCCGCATATTTATTAATTCCATATTTATTATGGGTTTGTTTTGCTACAGTACTCAATTATAAAATATGGGAATTAAATTAAATTTGCTCACAATATGATGCGATTAAACGTATCATTAATTTTACAAGTAACGGTTATGAATATCTCTTCTTCTAAAAAACTAAAACAGCCACTAATAGTGGGTATTTTAGGAAAGTCTATTGAGAGTTTAACTCTTGGATTACTTCTAAGAGATTTAGGGTGTGAAGTTCATATTTATGAACGTCAAAAATTTACTTCAACAACTTTAGCAAAAGGATTCTGGGCAGATACAATTGTAACTAAATACTTAAGAGAACATACAAATATTACATTGGAAAGTTTTAGCGAACGAGTTAAGCATATTCGATATTTAGACGACAAAGGATATATTATTAATGAAGAAAATCAACATCAGATTTTTGGAAATCGCTGTACTTTACAAGATCATTTACATACACTATTTGGTCATACCAACTATCATACTTCTCATACAATTAATGGTTTTATGCATGAGAAAGATAAAGTGATTGTTTCCTTTTCTAACGGTATAAAACATTCTTTTAACCTTCTCGTTTGCACAGAAGGCCCTGAAAGTTTTATTAGAAACGTTTTGATGCCGGAAGCCAAATTAAGTTATGCTGGTTATGTAGGATGGCACGGTTTAGTTAACACATCTCATTTAAGTGAAAACACATTACATAAATTAGAACATTCCCTTGTATATCAATTGCTCTCTAATTCGCAAATTGTAAGTCATCCAACACTTATAAACAATAATGAAAAAGGGATCAATTATACTTGGTATCAAAATGTAGTTGAAGGAGATCCTTTAAATAATCTATTTACAGGGGTTGATGGAAAACAATACAAACATGAAATACCAGGAAATCAAATTCAAAAAAAGCATTGTTTAGAATTATCAAATATTGCAGAAAAAAAATTAAGCCCTGAGATGACTGAGTTAATTAATGCTACTAAAAAATCTGGATTAGAGGCTATTTATGATTTAGAGGTAAAACAAATGGCTATAGAAAATATTGTTTTATTAGGAAATAGTGCATTTCATGCGCGACCCCATGCAGGGATGGAAATTTCCAAAGCTGTTACAGATGCATGGGAATTATCAGCAAAATTATTGGAGTATAATGGTGATCTGTATTTGGCATTAGAAAAATGGCAAGAAAAACAACTCTTATTTGGGCAACGTATTGTTGCCAAATCTGCCCGTATGGGAAACCGCTCTCAGTTTGAAAATAGCTGGCAACCTGGAGATAAAAACTTAACTTTAGGGGTATCAGCAGGTATTTAAAAATATCCTAAGATGTAATTGCTTTAGCTGCAAGATAGGCTCCTGTCCAAGCATTCTGAAAATTAAACCCTCCTGTGATAGCATCTATATTTAAAACTTCTCCAGCAAAATATAAATTAGTATGCTTTTTACTTTCAAAAGTTTTAAAATTCACTTCTTTCAAATCTATACCTCCTGCTGTTACAAATTCTTCTTTAAAAGTACTTTTTCCATTCACTTCAAAAGTACTCTGAGTTAATTGTTTTATTAATTTTTCTATTTGTTTCTTTGAAACGTCTGCCCATCGTATTGTTTCAGAAATTCCAGAGGTTTTTACCATCATAAGCCAAAGACGACGTGATATTTCGAATATTTTTGTATTGACAACAAACTTTTTTGAGTTTGAAGATTTAAATCTGTCTATTGTATCTTCAATTTCTTCTAATTGCAGCAAAAAAAGCCAATTCACTTCTATCTTAAATTTATAATCTAAATCGTTTAAAATTCTAGCACCCCAAGCAGAGAGTTTTAGTACTGAAGGACCGCTTATTCCTGAATGTGTTATTAGCAAAGACCCCTCTGTCTCTAGTTTGGTATTCAATACTTTTATTGAAACTTCTTCTGCTATACCAGGTAAATTATTAATCCGATTATCTTTAATATGAAATGTGAATAGTGACGGTACTGGAGATATGATAGAATGCCCTAGATCTTTCATCATTTTCCAGACCTTTGTATTACCACCAGCAGTCACTAATAGCTTATGAGATCTAAAAACTCCTTGATTTGTTATTAACTCCCATGTCTCATCATTTCTTTTGCTAATACTTTTTACTGCATGTCCTTTCAATACTACAACTCCTAGTTTATGGGTTGCCGATAAAAAACAGTCAATAATTGTTTGAGAAGAATTTGTTGTTGGAAACATACGCCCGTCTTCTTCTGTTTTTAAAGAGATTCCTTGTTTTTCAAAAAATTCAATAGTATCTCCACTACAAAAATTATGAAAAGGACCTCGAAGTTCTTTTTCTCCTCTAGGATAACTCTTAACAAATTCATTAGGAGTAAATTCTGCATGCGTGACATTACACCTGCCTCCCCCAGAAATTTTAACTTTGGTCAAAACTTCTTTTCCTCTTTCTAAAATTGCAACTTTATACAACGGTTGTTGTTCTGCTATTTGAATTGCAGCAAAAAACCCTGCAGCTCCTCCTCCAACTATAATTACATCGTACTCCATTAATCACAGTTTTTTTGAAGATTTAGTATACTCTATCTGGATAGTTTGTAATAATTGCATCCACACCAAATCTTTTCATTTTCACTATTGCATCTAGTTCATTAACAGTCCAGGTGTAAATTTCAAATCCTTCTTTTTTTATACTATCAACTTTTTCTTGTGTCAAGGTTTGGTAATCTGGATGAATTGCAAATGCTTTAAGTTCTTTAGCAATAGGTATTGCTTCAAGAGGTTCTTCTTCTGTCAAGATTCCAATAGCGATTGTTGTATTAAGTTTATAAAAAACGGTGAGTTCTTCCCAGTTAAAACTAGAAATCAAGAAATCATTAATACTCCAGTTGTTATCTTTTATATGACGACTAATTAGCTCATTTACTTTTATCGCTGTATGTGCGCCTTTTAGTTCAATATTGAGTTTACACCTTCCATCTATCAATGTCAGTACTTCTTCAAGTAATGGAATCTTATGCCCTCCGTGAAGCCTAATTTTACTTAATTGCCCATAGTCAAATATTTCTATTAAGCCAATTCCATCTGTAAGTCTATCTAAATTTTCGTCATGAAACACTACTACTTCTCCGCTTTTTATAGTAAAGACATCAATTTCTATAGCATCTACTCCTAAATCTATTGCTTTTTGAACAGATGCCAATGAATTTTCTGTTTCATAACCCATCGCTCCTCTATGACCAATAACTAAAGTTTCTTTGTTCAAAATAATCGTTTTTTTGTTTCTTATTCAACAAACAGTTACTGTTTTATTAGGAAGAACAGTTAGTTTTTTTCCTTTTATAAATATTTCAAGTGTTTTTTTTCCTTCTAAAGAGAAAGATGTTTTTTCATGCTCAATAGCGATCTTTAAAATCTGATTTCTATAATTCACCTTAAAAGAATAACCTTTCCACTCTTTAGGAATTCTAGGATTAAAGGAAAGTGTATTATTTTTTACTCGCATTCCTCCAAATCCTTCAACTATACTCATCCATGTTCCTGCCATAGATGTAATATGGAGCCCTTCGTGCACTTCCTTATTATAATCATCTAAATCCAGTCTTGAAGTTCTTAAATAAAAGGTATACGCTTGTTCCATCCTATCTAAGTTTGCTGCCAAAATACTATGAACACAGGGTGATAGCGATGATTCATGAACTGTAAAGGGTTCATAAAAATCATAATGACGTTCTAATTCATCTTTACTGAATTGATCTTCAAAAAAATAAAAACCTTGCAAGGTATCGGCTTGCTTTATATAAGGCGATCTTAAAATTCGATCCCATGACCAGTATTGATTGATAGGTCGTTGGGTTTTATCCAAATCTGAAACCGTGATTAATTCTTTATCTAAAAATCCGTCCTGTTGTAAGTATACATTATTTTCTTCAGAATAAGGGAAATACATTTTATCTGCTACTGTTTTCCATTCAGTTATTTCAGATTCTGATAAGCCAGTTTTATTTAAAATACGGTTGTAATCTGCATTAGCTTCTTGTTTTATTTTTTCTATATGCTCTGATGCAAAATTAATACACCATTTAGCCATATAATTAGTATACCAATTATTATTGACATTATTTTCGTATTCATTAGGCCCTGTAACTCCTAAAATCATATATTTATTCTTTGCTGAAGAATAGGTAGCTCGTTGATGCCAGAATCTAGCAATTCCTATCATCACTTCCAATCCCATTTCTATCACATAACTGTAATCATCTGTATATCTTACATAATTATAGATTGCAAAAGCAATGGCTCCATTACGATGAATTTCTTCAAAAGTAATTTCCCATTCATTATGACATTCTTCTCCATTCATAGTTACCATCGGGTACAACGCTGCTCCATTAGAAAACCCTAATTTCTCTGCATTTTCTATAGCTCTCTCTAAATGTTCATATCTATACTTCAGAAGGTTTCTTGCTACTTCTTGATTTTTTGTAGCCATGTAGAATGGAATACAATAAGCTTCTGTATCCCAATATGTACTTCCTCCATATTTTTCACCTGTAAACCCTTTTGGACCAATATTAAGCCTAGAATCTCTCCCAGAGTATGTTTGATTTAATTGAAAAATATTAAATCGTATTCCTTGTTGCGCAACAACATCTCCATTTATTGTAATATCTGCTGTTTCCCATATCTTTTCCCACGATTCTTTTTGCTGTTCTAAAAGTGTATTAAAACCACTAGCTGTTGCTTTTTTCAAAGCAGCTGTTGCTGCATCGACCAAGCTGTTCTTATCATGATTCATTGATGTTACATAACCTCCGTATTTATAGATAGTAAACGCTTCTCCTTTTTCTACTTCTTGTGTAACTTCTATATTGACATACGTTTCTGTAATTGTAGCTTCTTTTTTAAAATGAACTTGCGTTCCTTTATACTCTGCAGATGCTTGCATAAAGGTATTAACATGAAATTCTGTTTTTAAAGTTTTAGATCCTATAAATGCTTTCCCCTCTTCTGCTTTGATATCTAATGTTTCCCAGAATTTATCTTCCCAATTGGTATCTTCATTTTTAATACCTGCATCTAAATATGGCTTAAAAGCAATTGTGGCACTACTATTTATAGGGGTTACAGAATAACAAATAGCCCCTACTTCATCTATATTGAGGCTCAGAAATCGTTTTGATGATACTTTAATTTCATTCCCATTGTCTAAAGTTGCCTTAAAAGAGCGTTCATACCATCCCTCTTTCATATTGAGCTCTCTGCGAAAATCTTCTACTTTTTCACATGTGTGAAGGTCCAGTTTTTCTTCGTTTATATAAACATCAATCCCTATCCAATTAGGAGCATTTATAACCTTTGCAAAATATTCTGGATATCCGTTTTTCCACCAGCCAACTCTTGTCTTATCAGGATAATAAACACCTGCGATATAACTTCCTTGGAAAGTTGGGCCTGTATATGATTCTTCGAAATTTGCACGTTGACCCATCGCTCCATTCCCAATACTAAAAAGACTTTCAGAAGATTTTACTTTTTCAGGGTCAAACCCTTCTTCAATAATTGACCAATTATCTGGTTTAATATAGTCTTGATTCATTTATTTTGATATTACGCTAGTTGTTCTAAAAAATCTATATCTATTTCTGTGAAATTGTTGTAAACACGATTGGCATGACCCAAAACATCTTCTTTTCCAAGTCCAATAGATATCATATTTGCTTTATTAGCAGCTTCAATACCTGCTTCTGAATCTTCAAAAACGATACAATTTTCTGGTTTTACATTTAATTGTTGGGCTCCTAATAAAAAAACTTCAGGGTCTGGTTTTGCTTTAGAAACATTATTTCCATCTACAATTACATCAAACAATTCTAAAAGCCCTACACGTTCTAGAATATGTACTGCATTTTTACTAGCAGATCCTAAAGCTATTGGTAATTTGACTTCTTTCAATTTTAAAATAAAATCATGAACACCTGGCAAAATGTCTTTTTCAGACATTTTATTAACATGTTGAAGATATTCTTCATTTTTCTCACTGGTAAGATTATCAAAAGTTTTTTTAGAAATTGAAGTACCAGACCAATCTAATATCTTTTGTAAAGAATCTATACGGCTTATTCCTTTGAGTTTTTCATTAAGTTCTTCTGTTAATTCAAAACCCAATTCTTTTGCCGTTTTTCTCCAAGCAAGAAAATGAAAATGAGCAGTATCTACGATAACACCATCTAAATCAAATATAAATCCTCTTTTCTCCATTTAATTATTAAAATATAATGCGTGATTAAAATATGATCCCTAAAAAAAGTTATTAAATCTTTTTTGTAGAATCTCTTTGTGTTAAAGATGTTTTTATTATTTCTGTTTTAAAAGAATCTTCACTTACAACTTCTTCTATTTTATCTATCAACATCTTAGCTGCAATTTCCCCCATTCCTGCTCCATGTTGTGCTATGGTTGTTAATGTAGGAGAAGCATACTTAGAAAGAATTCCATCTGCAAAACCAACAAAAGAGATATCATCAGGTATTTTTTTACCTTGTCCTTGTGCTATTTTCATTGCAGTAATTGCAAAAAGTTCATTCACTGCAAAAACGCCATCAAAAGAAGATCTTTTAAAGAGAGCTTCTATATCGTTTCCGCAATTCTCAATATCTTCGATGCGTACAATCAAATTCTCATCAATTTCAAAGCCGTGATCAAAAAGTGCATTTCTATATCCTAATGTTCTTAATTTCCCTACGCTTACATAATCTACTGTGGTAATTAAAGCTATTTTTTTACATCCTCCCTTTACCAAGTGATCTACTGCCTTATAAGCTCCTTTTGCATCATCTATAATTACTTTATCACAATAAATTTCATCAGAAACACGATCAAACATCACTAATGGCATTCCTTGACTAACAACTTCTCTAAGATGATGAAAATCTTTTTTCTTTTGTGTTTCCTTAGAAAGGGATATTATAAAGCCATCAATACTTCCGTTAGCAAGCATTTCCATATTAATCACTTCTTTATCAAAAGATTCATCTGAAAGGCAAACAATAACATTGTATCCTTTAGAGTTTGCTTCTTTCTCTATACCACTTATAACTGTTGTGAAAAAATGATGGACAATCTCAGGAATGATAACTGCTATATTTTTAGTTCTTCTATTTTTTAAACTAATAGCAATGTTATTGGGTTTATAGTTATATAATTTTGCAAAAGCTTGTACTTTTTGTCTTGTATCTGCACTAATTTCTTTACTGTCTTTAAGGGCTTTTGAAACAGTTGAAACTGAAACATCTAATTCTTTTGCAATTTGCTTTAATGTGATTTTCCTTCTCATATTTACTAGTGACAACTAATAAAAGTAGTTTATTTTTTCTTTTATAATCTTCTAATTTTACTTTCTTCTAGAATCTTTAAGAAATTCCATTTTAAGATCAATTAATCAAAGCAAATAAAAGCATTGTATTAGAGAATACAAAAATCATCTAGCTTTTGTTTCAAATAACTTCTCAAAAAAACAAAAATATCTTATAAATGTTAAAATTAACATTTTCTTAAATTCATGATTTTCTAAATTATTGAGAATTTTAAATAATTATATAGGATGGAGAATTTTAACACTTAAAATCAAGCAAAAAACACAAGTCTTCAATAAAAAAAATATTAAATCAAAATATATCTTTTAGATTTTAACATAAAAAATAGTACCAGAACACCTGTAATTACTAGTATTTAAAAAAAATTTAAGATTCCTCCATTGTATTTACATAAATAGTTATTAACTTCACAAAAAGAAACACTTCCATCTATTAAATTGTTTAAGGACTCTATGAATTTTTAACATATTCGCAACAAATCAAAGTTATTAACACGAAAACGTTTTCGTTGTAGTTTTAGAAGATCATATTATAAATTTAACAAAATATTTACCTAGTTTTAACTTTTAAACTTAATGTTCAACTAACTATTTAAACTTTAATTTAATCTATTTATGAAGAATAGTCTACTAAAAGGCTTGTTTTTACTTGGAGCTATATTTAGCTTCGGTATGGCGAATGCACAGACCATTACAGGTACTGTGTCTGACGCAAGTGGTCCGTTGCCTGGGGCCAACGTATTAGTTAAAGGTACTACCAATGGTACACAAACCGATTTTGACGGAAACTACACACTAAATAATGTAGCAACAGATGCTATACTTGTATTTAGTTATGTAGGATTTAAATCTCAAGAAATTGCAGTTAATGGACGTACAACCATTAATACAACTTTAGAAGAAGATGCTAGCGAATTAGACGAAGTAGTAATTATTGGTTACGGTCAAATCCGTAAAAGAGATGCTACCGGTGCTGTAGAAAGCGTGAAAGCAGAAGAATTCAACAAAGGTCTTATTTCAAGCCCTCAACAGTTGATTCAAGGTAAAACCGCAGGGGTGCAGATATCTGCAACAAGTGGTGAACCTGGAGCTGCGATTAATGTTAGAATTCGTGGTACAGCATCTGTAAGAGCAAACAACAACCCGCTATATGTTGTGGATGGTGTTCCATTAAGTGGTGGTAATACTTCTGCTGGTACAGGTGGTGGTAACACAGATATTGGTTCTGCTGCTTCTTTAGATCCATTAAGTTTCTTAAACCCTAATGACATTGCAAGTATTGATATTTTACAAGATGCTTCTGCAACTGCTATTTATGGTTCTCGTGGAGCGAATGGTGTTGTAATTATTACTACAAAAAGAGGTAAATCTGGAAAAGGTATTTTAGACTTCTCTAGTTCTTACTCTGTAGGATACGTTCCTAACCAATTGGAGTTATTAACTCCTGATCAATTTTTAGCCGCTCAAGCTACATTAGGAGCTACAGGACAAGATTTTGGAGCTAGAAATGATTTCCAAGATGAAATATACAGAACTTCATTTACTCAAAACTATAACTTATCTTATGGTGGTGGAAACGAAACAGGTAATTATAGATTATCTTTTGGTTACCAAGATCAAGAAGGTGAAGTAGAGAATAGTAATTTTGATAGACTTACTGCTCGTATAAATGCTTCGCAAAGATTTTTTGACAACAAATTAAAGTTTGACACACAAGCTACTATATCTAATATAGAAACTACTAGACCTCCTATCGCGGATGATCCGAATGCAAGAGGGGATTTATTAGCTACCGTATTTGCATTTAATCCAACTCGTCCTATTTTCAATCCTGATGGAACTTTCAATCAGCCAACATTTGAAACAAGGAATCCGCTTGCAGTTTTAGGATTAACTAGAAACACATCAAGTACCCTAAGAGCATTAGTAAACTTTGGTGCTGAGTATCAATTTACAGATGATTTAAAATTAAGAACTACTATTGGTTTAGATAAATCTACTTCATCTGCTGCTTCAGCAATATCTCCATTGTTTAACTCTGCTCCAACACTAGGAGTAGGTAGAGCAACATTAAATGAGTTTGATCTTACCAACGTTACTTGGGAATCATTCTTAAACTATAATAAATCATGGGGTGAAAATAACTTAGATGTTACAGTTGGTTATTCATACCAAGAGTTTGTTACAGAAACAATTTTTATTGAAGGTGCTGGTTTTAGAACTGACAACTTAGGACAAATTGTTAACAATATAGCAGCAGGTCAAGCATTTGCAGTAAACACTTCTTTAACTAGAGATGAATTACAATCATTCTTTGCCAGAGGGAATTACTCTATCGGAGGTAAATATGTTTTTACAGGTACGATAAGAGTTGATGGTTCTTCTCGATTTGGTGATAACAACCGTTATGGTGTATTCCCAGCGATTGGTGCTGCCTGGACATTGTCTGATGAAGATTTCATTCCAGACTTCTTCTCTAATCTTAAATTAAGATTATCATATGGTATTACAGGTAACCAAGAAGGTTTAGGTTCTAATCAATTTAGCCAACGTTCTCGTTTCAATACTGGTGGTATTGACAATGGTGGTGTATTCACTCCTGGTGGACAAGGTATTGTTGCTTTTGACAATCCTGATCTACAATGGGAAGAAAACGAACAATTTAATATTGGTATTGATTATGGTTTCTGGGATAATAGAGTTACAGGTTCTTTAAGTTTCTATAACAGAGTAACTTCAGATTTTATATTAAATATACAAAGTGCGCAACCAGCGGTACAACCTTCTTTCTTCCAAAATATTGATGGAGATATTAGAAACCGTGGTGTAGAACTTAATGTAAATGTAAAAGCAATCCAAAATGATACTTTTACATGGGATACTAATTTCAACATTGGATACAATGATAATGAAGTTACTGAATACAATGGACCTCCAATTGATACAGGTGCTATTAATGGGCCTGGTTTAACAGGTGCTTTTGCACAACGTATTGTAGAAGGACAACCATTATTTAGCTTCTTCGTTAGAGATTTCCAAGGGTTAGATGCATTGGGTAACAATATCTTCGGAAACAACGGAGCTCAACAATTTGTTGGTGAAAGTGCTTTACCTGACGTAACTTTAGGTATTACACATAATTTCACTTACCAAAATTGGGATTTAAGTTTATTCTTTAACAGTCAAATAGGACAATCTGTTTATAGTAATAACAGAAACGCCTTCTTTACTGTGGGTAACTTATCACAAGGTAGAAACGTTACAACAGATGTTCTTCCAACGGTAGGTTTTGAAAATCCTTTCAATCCTGCTGAGGTTTCTACAAGATTCTTAGAAGATGCTTCTTTCTTAAGACTTCAAAATGTAAACTTAGGGTATAATTTTGATTTGTCAGAAAACAGTATCTTTAGCAACTTAAGATTATTCGCTACTGCACAAAATTTATTTGTGATTACTGGATATAGTGGTCAGGATCCTGAGGTATCTATTAACAGAGCTATAGGAAATGTACCTTCATTAGGTATTGATCTAACGGCTTTCCCTAGGCCAACCACAATTACATTTGGCTTTAACGCAAGTTTTTAATATATAAAAAAGTAAGTAATGATGAAAAAACAATTTTTTAAAAATCGATTAGGTCTATACATGGCTGCATCGGCCTTGGTTTTGGGTCAAGCATGTACAGATCTAGAGCCTGAATTTACGGATTCAGTTTCCATTGAAGCAGCAGATGGTGCATTCGGTGGGGTAGCAGATGCAGACAATTCACTAGAAAGTTTGTATAACTCTGTTGAAGGTCTTGCAGGTCAAACAGATCAGTATGCCTTAGCTGAAGTTAGTGCTGAGAATATTGCAGTATTAACTCGTGGGGTTGACTGGAGTGATAACGGTATATGGAGAACACTTCATAACCACACTTGGGATCCTTCTCATAACTTTGTTCTAAACACTTGGAACAATGCTAACAGTCAAATTTTGGCTGCTACGCAGTTATTAGATCCTGTTTCTGCAGCTTCTCCTGCTATTGTAGCGCAAGCTCAAGTTATTAGAGCATTACAAACATATATAATAGTTAGCAACTTTGGTCAAGTACCCTTTAGAGGAGTTAATGAAGGAGTAGATGTAGATCCTACTGTTTTATCAGCTCAAGAAGCGTTTGATTTCCTTATTGGAGATCTAAATGCAGCTATTGCTTCTGGAGATCTTTCTACACATGGACCAGACGGAGATACCTTCTTAATAGGTGAAGCTTATGCTCGTTTTTTAAGGGCTAGAGTAAACTTAAATAGTGGTGTTATTTTAGGTACGCCTGCAGCAGGTGCTATGGATCAAGTAATTGCAGATGTTAATGCTATTGAAGCATTAGGTTTTGCACTAGACACTAGTGCTAATTATTTTGATATTTGGGATTTAGGTAGTGGTAATACAGAAGTCATTTTACACCTAAATACTTTTACAGGAACTAGAGTATTTAACCAATTACACCCTAATCAAACAGGATGGAATGGTTTTGTAACTATGACAGAAACTTTCCGTTTGTTTGGATCTGATGATGTAAACGACGATGCTCGTTTAGGTTTGGCTGGACCAGATTTTAATGGTGTCTCTACCGGATATTTAAGAGGGCAACAATTAAATGGTGATGGCGTAGCTTTAACAGATCGTCAAAATAACGCACTTATTTATGAAAATGAGTTATTACAAAGCCTAGAAGTAAACAATGAAAGAACTGGTATTAGAATTGTAAAATACCCTCAACGTGGTGGTGATGGATTCCCTGCTCTTAACAACGATTTTGTTTGGGCAAGGTTTGCCAATGCACTTTTAATGAGAGCAGAAGCTACCTTAAGAGGTGGGTCTGGATCTCCTGTATCTGCCTTGGCTGATGTTAATGCTCTTAGAACTCGTGCAGGTGCTGCCGTTTTAGGTTCTGTAGATTTAGCAAGCTTAGCTGAAGCTAGAAGAAGAGAGATGAATGCAGAAGGATACAGTCGTGAAGATCAACTTCGTTTTGGGACTTTCTCAGATACATGGGAGTTAAAAACAGTACAGGATGACTTTAGAGTATTATTCCCTATCCCTGGTACAGCTTTGGCTACCAATCCAAATTTAGTACAGAATCCAGGATACTAATTACGTATTTAGAATCATAATAAAAAAAGAGGGCAATTGCCCTCTTTTTTTATACATCCTATCTACCATCTACCCTATTCAAAAGGATATTTCAATCCAATTTTTTCTCTAATTGCATCCATCATACTTATTAAATCAAAGCTATTTTGATGTGTCCAAAGATCACTCTCTTTTTCTTGCTGTTCAATGCATTTGTTACATTCTATAATTTCATAATAATACCCTCTTCCCTTAGTTGGAAATTCATATCTTATTTCTTTTCCATCTTCTGTTACTAAACTAAATCCTTGAGTTTTATACCAATATTTATCTATTAATATGGTTCCTTTAGTTCCACAAATTTTTGCGATCATATCAGAACTTGATTTAATTCCGCAATATAAGCTCGATAACGCGTTTTTATATTTTAATATCATAGCCGTTTGGATGTCAGCACCTCCTACATCAAAAATTGCATTAGCTTCTATTTGTTCTGGTTTTCCAAAAATCATATATGACAAAAACAAAGGATAAATTCCTATATCTAATAAAGCACCTCCTGCTAAATCCATATTATACAAACGTCCATCCTTATCCTTGGGAGTATAAAATGAAAAATCAGCATTTATATAATTTACTTCCCCTATTTCATTGTTTTGGATTAACTCGAATATTTTTTGTAATGATGGATTAAAACGTGCCCACAATGCTTCCATAAAAAAAACATTATTTTTTTCTGCACACTTAACTATACGCATAGCATCAGGCAGATTTACCGCCAAAGGTTTTTCGCAAAGAACATGTTTGCCCTTTGATATTGCTTTAATACTTATCTCTGCATGGTTATGGTGCGGCGTAGCTATATAAATTATATCAACAGTAGTATCATCAAATAATTCATCATAAGAGCCATAAGAAACAGCAATATCATATTCCTTAGAAAAATTCATTGCCTTACTATAATTTCTGGAAGCAACAGCTACCAGATTTGCATTTTCAACCAGCAACAAGTCTTTTACAAAATGATGCGCTATAGCACCTAAACCAATAATACCCCAATTCACTTTTTTTAACTTCATATTTTAAAAATAATAAAATAATACCAGCATATTATTATCATATCCTTAAAGCAATATAAAACTATCTCGATTCGGTATATTTAACTATAAGTTCTCTTTATTTTTATATCAATAATACTTATCTTGCCTAGATAATGTAAGTGACGCTTGTGGTGCGATTCAAGTCTATTCTTTTAATCATTTCTATCTTCTTTTTACACGCTTGTAAAAAGGAAAAATCTGTTTTATTTAAGCAACTTAAACCTTCAAAAACAGGCATCAATTTTATCAATAAATTAAACAACACTCCAAACTTAAATATTCTAAATTATCTTTATTACTATAATGGAGCTGGAGTGTTAAGTGGTGATTTTAATAATGATGGGTTCCCTGATCTTTATTTCACTGCCAACCAAGATGAAGATAAATTTTATCTCAACAATGGTGATTTAACGTTTGAAGATATTACTTCACAATCTGGTATTTCCAACAAAGGCGGTTGGACTACAGGGGTAACCAATGTAGATATAAATAACGATGGTCTATTAGATATTTATATTTGTAAAGTTGGTGATTTTAATGTTATTAAAGGGCGTAATCTTCTCTATGTAAATAAAGGGCTCAATACTGATGGCATTCCTCAATTTGAGGAAATGGCTTCCGATTATAATTTAGATATTCAAAGTTTATCTACACAAGCTTCTTTTTTTGATTATGATTTAGACGGTGATCTAGATATGTTTCTCCTTAACCACTCTGTTCACCCTAATAGTAATTATGGAAAGGGAAATAAAAGAAAAGAAATTGATTCATTATCGGGAGATAAATTATTTAGAAATGAAAACGGTTCTTTTGTAGAAGTTTCAAAAAACGCTGGGATTTTTCAAGGAAAAATAGGCTATGGCCTTGGTATTTCAACCAGCGACTTAAATAATGATGGATATCCAGACATCTATATAAGTAATGATTTTTTTGAAAACAACTACCTCTATATCAATCAAAAAGATGGAACTTTTAAAGATATTATTTCAGGTGATGTTACTAAAATGGGGCATACTTCTCATTTTTCAATGGGAAGTGATATAGCAGATATCAACAATGATGGTTATGCTGATATTGTATCTCTCGACATGCTCCCTGAAAACCTAGAAACATACAAGACATCTAGCTTAGAATTTGCTTATCAAAACTATGATTTTTATTTAAAAAATGGGTATGCCCCTCAGTATATGCAAAATACATTGCATTTAAATTTAGGGAACACCAACTATAGCGAAACTTCTTTCTTAAGTGGTATTGCCGCAACTGAATGGTCTTGGAGTGCTCTTTTTGCAGATCTGGACAATGACGGTTACAAAGATTTGCACATCTCTAATGGAATAAAAGGAGCAACAAATGATATGGATTTTATCAACTTTATAGCAAATGATAATATTCAAAGACGGTTAAGTCAAGGCATGTCTAAAGAAGATATGGCTTTTATTGATGAGATTCCAGTTAAGAAGGTTTCTAATTACTTCTATAAAAATAATGGTAATGTCACTTTTTCTGATATGACTCAATCATGGTTTAAAAAAATACCATCTTTTAGTAATGGAACTATTTATACAGATTTAGACAAAGATGGTGATTTAGATTTGGTTATTAATAATATAGATGAGCCCGCTTTTATATTAGAAAATTTATCAGAAAAGAAGAAAGAAAAAAACAATTTCATTGCATTAGATTTTGATGGAAATGATACCAATCGCTTCGGAATTGGAGTTAAGGTCATTGCCTATTTAGAAGATGGCAAGAAAATTATTCAAGAAAATTATACTACTAAAGGGTATTTATCAGCTGTAAATCCGGGGATTCATTTAGGATTAGGGAAAATTAAAGAAATTGATTCTCTTAGAATTTTGTGGCCAGATCGAACTTCAGAGTTACTTGTAGGTATCAAAACAAACCAATTTTTAAAAATCAATAAGCAAAATGCTACTATTGGTTACACAGAGCATAACAACACATACATAGATCAATACCTTGAAAACATTGATACCAATATAAACTTTATTCATAAAGAGAATGCTACTGTAGAGTTTAACCGAGATCCTCTAATTCCATTTGTAAATACAAATCAAGGTCCAAAAATTTCAAGTGCAGATATCAATAATGATGGTTTAACAGATTTTTTTATCGGAGGAGCAAAAGCACAAACTTCTCATCTTTTCATACAAAATACAGATGGCACATTTAAACTTTCTGAAGAGAATTCAGTTTTTGAAGAAGATGCAATAAATGAAGATACGGATCATCATTTTTTTGATATTGATAATGATGGTGATCAAGATTTAATAGTAGTTAGCGGTGGAAATGAATTCAAATCCGGAAAACAACTCTCTCCCAGGCTCTATTTTAATAACAAAGGAGTTTTTACAAAAGACACACTTCAATTCAATAATGTTGCGCTAAATGCATCTACTGTAAAAAGTATAGATCTTGACAACGATGGTGATTTAGATCTAAGTATTACCTCTAATGGTGTTCCGTGGAAATTTGGAGTGACACCTCAACAATATTTATTTGAAAACAATGGCAAGGGTATATTTAAAGATATCTCTTTAAGTTATGCAAAAGAGTTTCAAAATATAGGTCTGGTACAAGATATTTTATGGGTTGATATTAATAATGATTCTTATAAAGATGCAATTGTTGTAGGGCATTGGATGCCGATAAGCATTTTTTTAAATGATGGGAAAACACTTAAACTACAACAAAATAATTCGCTTAAAAATACAAACGGTTGGTGGAATAGTATACAAGTTTCTGATTTTGATAATGATGGTGATCTAGATTTTATGGCCGGAAATTGGGGGTTAAATTCTCGATTATCTGCTAGCAAAAAAGAACCTATTACACTCTATAGCAATGATTTTGATGATAATGGAAGTATTGAACCCATAGTTACTTATTTTTATCAAGGAATAGAAACTCCTTTTGCTTCTAAAGACGAGCTTGTAAAACAAATGCCTTTCTTAAATAAAAAATTTCTTTCCTATCAGGATTTTGCTAAATCTCCTTTTAAAAAACTATTCCCTTCAAATAAGATAAAAACAGCGTATAAAAAGCAACTATTTGAACTTTCCAGCATCTATATAGAGAATTTAGGGAATGCCACATATGCAATTAGAAAATTACCTTTTGCCGCTCAAGTTTCGGCTATTTTTGATATAGCAGTAGATGATTTTAATAAAGACGGCTATAAAGATGTATTAATCGCAGGAAACAATTATGAAATTAGTACACAATTAGGTAGATTAGATGCTTCACATGGCCTTTTACTTTTAAATGATAAAAAGGGGTTTTTCAAAGAAGCAAGTGGTCAACAATTCAATATTTCTGGACCAGCTAGAGCTATTCATAAAATAAAAATAAAAGGAGAAGAACATTTTCTTATTACAATAAACAACAATCAACCCATTCTATTAAAAAAGAAAAATGAATAAAATGATACGAAACAGTTATTTCTTTTTAGTAATGATTCTTTTAGTTTCCTGTTCAAAAAAAGGGCAAGAAAATAATACAGTTATAAATAAGAATAGTCTATTTACTAAATTAGAAAAAGAAGTTACTGGAATCGATTTTATTAATACAATTAGCAATGAAGAAGATTTTAATATTTTTGATTATCGCAACTTCTACAATGGTGGTGGTGTAGCGATTGGAGATATAAACAATGATGGACTCCCTGATGTTTTTCTAACTGCTAATTTAAATAAAAACAAACTGTACTTAAACAAAGGTGATTTTAAGTTCGAAGACATTTCAAAACAAGCAAAAGTACAAGGAGAAAAGGCTTGGTCTACTGGGGTTGTTATGGTAGATATTAATGCAGATGGTCTTTTAGATATTTATGTTTGTAATGCAGGATATATAAAAGGTGACGATCAAAAAAATGAACTTTTCATCAACAATGGAGATTTAACCTTTACAGAGAAAGCAACAGAATATAATTTAGCAGATAGTGGATTTACAACACATGCAGCTTTCTTTGATTATGACAAAGATGGTGATCTAGATGTATATATACTAAATAATAGTTTTATACCAGTAAGTAGTCTTGAATATACCAGCAAAAGAGAATTGCGAGCTGAAGATTGGAATGTTCCAAATGCCGTTAAAGGTGGTGGTGACAAACTATTGAGAAACGACAATGGAATTTTTACAGATGTTAGTGAAGAAGCTAATATTTTTGGAAGTCTTATTGGTTTTGGTTTGGGAGTTACTGTAGGAGACATCAATCAAGATTTATACCCTGATATTTATGTTTCAAACGATTTTTTTGAACGCGACTACCTCTATATTAATAATCAAGACGGGACCTTCACCGAAGATATTAAAAATTGGATTTCTCATTTAAGTCTTTCTTCTATGGGGGCAGATATGGCAGACATTAATAATGATGGAAATCCTGACGTTTTTGTTACCGATATGCTTCCCGAGAAAGATGAGCGATTAAAAAATACAACACGCTTTGAAACCTATGATATTTACAATCGTAAACTAAATAACGATTTTTACCATCAATACATGCAAAACACTTTACAACTTAATGTTGGAAATGGGTTTTCTGAAATAGCAAATTTTAGCGGTGTTTCTGGTACAGATTGGAGTTGGGGTGCTTTACTTTTTGACATGGATAATGACGGCTACAGAGATATTTATGTAAGTAACGGTATTTATAATGATCTTACCAATCAAGATTTTATAGATTTCTTTGCTAATGAAATCATACAGGAAATGACTTTAACAGGTAAAAAAGAAGAAATGCAAACGGTATTAGATAAAATGCCGACAACTGCTATTCCTAATTATGCCTTCAAAAACAACAAAGATTTAACCTTTTCTAATAAGACAGAAGATTGGGGGTTTGACATTCCAAGTTTTTCTAATGGAGCCGCTTATGGAGATCTTGATAATGATGGCGATTTAGATCTCATTATAAATAATGTAAATCAAGAACTTTTTGTATTTAGAAGCAATGCAGAGCAAAATAATAACAATTATATTAAAGTGCAGTTGGAAGGTGAAGCTCCTAATACCTTTGCCATTGGAAGCGTTGTAGAATTGTATATAGATGATATTATTATTAGACAAGAGTTAATCCCTTCTCGAGGATTTCAATCTTCAATAGACTATACAATGACCATAGGTGTTGGTGAAAAGAAAAAGATTGACTCTTTAAAAGTAATTTGGCCAAACGCAAAAACACAATCTATTCAAAATGTGGCAGTGAATAACACTTTAGCATTTAAACAAGCGGATGCAATTAATACTTTCAAGACATACAATAGATTTTCTGAGAATCCATTGCTTAGAGAAATTTCCAATACATTAGACGCCCATGAAGAGAATCAACATATTGATTTTGATTATGAAGGGCTTATTAGTAAAATGTTATCTCAAGAAGGTCCTACTATAGCAGTTGCAGATATAAATGGTGATGGTAATGAAGATGTGTTTATAGGTGGAGCTGCAAACCAGCAAGCGCAAATTTATTTACATAAAGGCAATGGAGAATTATCTTATTCTGTACAACCCTCATTTATAAAAGATGAACTCTATGAAGATACCGCTGCAGTCTTTCTAGATGCAGATGGAGATGGAGATCAAGATCTTTTGGTAGGTTCTGGAGGAAATGAACCTAATAAAGAATTGATTTATGCTAACAGACTGTATATCAATAACGGACAAGGAAAATTTACCAGAAGCACAACAAGAATACCTACTACCAGAAGCAACGTTTCTTCTATTGCTACACATGATTTTGATGCCGATGGTGATATTGATGTTTTTATAGCTAGCAGAAGTGTTCCTGGCGTTTATGGCATCAATCCAAAGCACTTACTTCTTGAAAATGATGGAACTGGTAATTTCTTAAACGTTACCGAAAACAAAGCTTTTAAAGTTAAAAATATCGGGATGGTAACAGCCGTTAATTGGGCAGATATGGATGGGGATGCTAAAAAAGATTTAGTTTTAGTTGGAGATTGGATGGCTCCTGTCATTTTTAAAAATTCTGGAAAAAGATTAAGCCCAATGAAAACTACTTTAGATAGTTTAACTGGTTGGTGGAACACCGTAAACAGTACAGACATTGACGGCGACGGCGATATTGATCTTATATTAGGGAACCAAGGAAATAATACAACTTATAAGGCTTCTCAAGCAGCACCTTCAAAAATGTTTGTCAATGATTTTGACAACAACGGAACAATTGAACAAATTGTAACGCGTCATATAGAAGGGAAAGATGTTCCTGTTTCTTTAAAAACAGAGCTTACTACTCAATTGGTTTCTTTAAAAAAACAAAACCTTAAGTTTTCAGAATATGCTACCAAAAGTATTGATGAATTATTCGATGCTACCTTATTAGAAAATTCAATTACAAAAACAGTAGTTACATCAAAAAGCTTAATCGCCATCAATAACGGTAGTGGTACTTTTACAATTAAAGAACTTCCAAAAGAAGTTCAGCTTTCTTGTGTTTGTAGTATTAGCTGTATGGATTTAAATAAAGATGGGCGTTTAGATATTGTTCTTGGAGGAAATAATTATGAATTTAAACCGCAGTATGGACGTTTAGATGCAAGCTTTGGTAGTGTTTTATTAGCAGATGAAAACGAAGGTTTTAATTGGCAAAAATATGATGATTCAGGCTTTTTTGTAAAAGGAGAAGTGAAACATATAGTACCATTTAAAGATAAAAATAATCACCGTTTTATAATTATAGGAAGAAACAATGATGAACCTAAAATTTTTAAGGTCAATGACTAAATATATTTCAATAGTATTCTTATTTACACTACTAGTAAGCTGTTCTAAAAAAGAGACATTATTTGTTCAATTAGATGCAAAAAAAACGGCTATTGAATTTAGTAATGACTTAACACCCAATGAAGACCTTAACATTCTAGACTATTTATATTTCTATAATGGTGGCGGGGTTGCTGTTGGCGATATTAATAATGATAATCTTCCAGATGTTTATTTTACTGGGAATCAAAAAAAGAATAAACTGTATTTAAATAAGGGAAACTTACAGTTTGAAGATATTTCAGAAAAAGCAGGAGTTGCTGGCAATAGTGATTGGAATACAGGAACTGTAATGGCCGATGTGAATGGGGATGGTTTTTTAGACATCTACGTATGCGCAGTTGTAGGAATAAATGGCCTAGACGGTCATAATGAGCTTTTTATCAATAATGGCGATGGCACTTTTTCTGAACGTGCTGCTCAATATGGGCTTGATTTAGACAATTACTCTTCTTCTGCCGTTTTCTTTGATTATGACCTAGATGGAGATTTAGACATGTATTTGCTCAATCATGCTGTTCATACTGAAGAATCTTATGGAAAAGCAGAGATTAGGAATAAAAGACGATATGAAAGTGGAGATAAATTATTTAAAAATGAGCAAAATAAATTTATTGATGTAAGTGTAGAAGCTGGTATTTTTGGTGGAATCAACAGTTATGGATTAGGGATTTCCGTTTCGGATTTTAATCAAGATGGCTATCCTGATATTTACGTAAGTAATGATTTTCATGAAGATGATTATTATTATTTAAATAATGGCGATGGCACCTTTTCTGAACAATTAAAAAAACATTTTGGTCATATCAGTCGTTTTTCCATGGGAAATGATGCTGCAGATATCAATCATGATGGTTTTCCAGATATTTTATCATTAGACATGCTTCCTGAAGAAGAAGTACCGTTAAAACGTTCGGCAGGGGATGATAATCCTACATTACTTAAAACAAGAACAGAACAATACGGATATCATTATCAGTTTACCAGAAATATGCTACAGCTGAATCAAGATGGAGAATTTTTTACCGAAACAGCTCTGATTTCTGGTGTCGCAGCTAGTGACTGGAGTTGGGGTGCTTTATTTGGTGATTTTAATCTAGATGGAGAGCAAGATATTTTTGTAGCAAATGGAATTCAAAAACGCCCTAATGATTTAGATTTTGTAAACTTTACTTCTAACGAACAAATCCGAAAGAAAATTACAACGACAAAACTAATAGATAATGAATCTTTAAAATTAATGCCTACCGGTGCCATTAATAACTATATGTTTAAAGGAACAAATAGTTTGCGTTTTGACAATATGGTTGGAAATTGGATTTCTAAAGATACCATCATTTCTAACGGCAGTGCTTTTACAGATCTTGATAATGATGGTGATTTAGATATTATAACCAACAACTTAAATAGAGTAGCAACTATTTATGAAAACACAAATGCAGAAGGAAATTATTTAAAAATAAAGTTTAAGTATACTTCAAGAAATAAAACAGCCATTGGAGCCAAAGTATTTTCGTATTCTGAGGGTATATTACAATATAAAGAATTATTCACGGTAAGAGGATTTCAATCATCATCAGAGCCTATTATTCATTTTGGATACCATGAGAATAAAAATATAGATTCACTCTTGATAGTATGGCCAGATAGAACCTATCAAAAAATGACAGATGTTTCTCTAAATCAAACATTAATAGTAAGTCCTAATACAAATCGAAAAAACTTTGATTTCTCAAAATTACACAATAAGAAAAAACCGCTTTTCAAAAAAGTATCTAGTGAAAATTTAGGTATTGATTATAAACATATAGAAAATAGATACATTGATTTTAATCGCCAAAAATTAATTCCTTATCAAATTTCAGATAGAGGACCCGCTATAGCTGTTGGAGATATTAATGGTGATCAAAAAGAGGATATATTTTTTGGAGGTTCTCGTTTTCAAGCTGCAACTGTATACCTTCAAAAAGACAGTCTTTTTAGTTTACAAACAACTAAAACAATTGCCAATGATTCTATTTCTGAAGATATTACTGCAACTATAGCAGATTTTAATACCGATGGAAAAAATGACATTTTTGTAGTTTCTGGAGGAGGCGAATTTTTCGGTAAAGCAAAAGCGCTAATAGATAGGCAATACACACAAAACGATTCATCATTTGTAAAAACCATATTACCTTCTTATTTTGAAAATGGGTCTATTGTTGTTGAAAACGATTATGACAATGATGGTGATATTGACCTTTTTATTGGAGGAGGATCTGTTTCCTACAACTTTGGAAAAATCCCTAACTCTTATTTACTAAAAAATGAAAATGGCTCATTTAGCATTGATTCTAATAAAGAAATACAAAATATTGGTATGGTTACAGATGCTATATGGAGTGATTTTAATGATGATGGCGATAGTGATCTTATAGTAGTTGGAGAATGGATGCAGCCTAGTTTTTTTAAAAATACTAATGGTATCTTAAAAAATGTCACCTCTCTAATCTCTAAAGAACAATTGAAAGGCTTATGGCAAAGTATTCTCCCTTTTGACATTGATAAAGATGGTGATCTAGATTATTTAATTGGAAATTGGGGATTAAATACAAAACTAAAGGCCAGTAAAGAGTTTCCTATGAAGATGTACTATTCAGATTTTGATAAAAACTCACGTACTGAAACCATTATTGCTACTGAAAAAAATGGAAAATATTATTCTATCTTTAATTTAGATGAACTTTCAAGTCAAATGGTTTCTTTAAAAAAGAAATTTCCAAACTATGTTAGTTTTGCAGGAAAAACTATTGAAGAGATATTAGATCAAGAACAACTTAAAAATGCTGAGCTTCTTGAAGTACATGAGCTGGCGTCTGGCTATTTAAAAAATGAAAACGGCACCTTTACTTTTGTTCCTTTTAAGGATCAACTTCAAATTGCGCCACTTACTTCTTTTTTAAAATTTGATTTTGATAGTGATGGGCAAGATGAGGTATTAACAGCAGGCAATTACTTTGGAGTAACTCCTTATCACAGTAGGTTTGATAGCTTCCCTGGAGCTTTAATAAAGGACGAAAACACTATAGTTTTAGGGCATAAATTAGGTTTAAACTTTACTCAAAAAGCAATTAGACACCTTAATACTATTACCATAAATAGCAAAACTTATATTTTAGCAACAATCAATAATAAAAACCTAGAAGTTTATGAAATTGAGCAATAGAAATATATGTATTCTAATAACGTTTATTGGAATCATATCATGCGGTAAAGAGGTTACTCGTATAGAAATTTCATCAGATGATTATCATAATACTGTAGATAAGGTAACAGAAATAATGATACATGATATTTTTTCTCCTCCTGTAGCGAGTAGAATATATGCATATCCTAATGTGGCTGCCTATGAAATTATAGCGCAAACTAATTCAGAATATAAATCACTAGCCAATCAGGTACATGGTTTGAAAAATATCCCTGCCCTCGATACTACACAGAATATCAATACCAAACTCGCTGCTTTAATTGCGCATATGGATGTTAGTAAAGAGCTTATTTTTTCTGAAGATCGAATAATCACTTATAGAGACAGCTTGTATAACACTTGGTCTAGGTCTAATAAAAATATGTTTGAAGCCTCTAAAAAATATGGCTTGGAAGTTGCAAGTCATATTAAAAACTGGATGGATAAAGACAATTATAAACAAACACGTACAATGCCTAAGTTTTCAGTGATTAGTGATGATCCTTCCAGATGGCAACCTACACCCCCATCATATATGGATGGAATAGAGCCGCATTGGAATAAAATACGATCATTCACTTTAGATTCTGCAGCGCAATTTAAACCAGCAAAACATCCTCCATTTTCTATGGATAAAGAAAGTGCTTTTTATAAGGAACTTAAAGAGGTGTATGACATCAGTGTAGATATTACTGAAAAAGGAGATACATCAGAAGAAATTCAAATTGCTCAATTCTGGGATTGCAATCCTTATGTATCTACCACCAGAGGGCATTTAATGTTTGCTGTTAAAAAGATCACACCAGGTGCGCATTGGATTGGGATTGTGAAAATTGCAGCAAAAAAAACCAATTCAGATTTTGACAAAACTGTTTTTGCTTATACCAAAACATCGATTGCTATTGTAGATGCTTTTATAAGTTGTTGGGATGAAAAGTACCGAAGTAATTTAATACGTCCAGAAACATTAATTAATCAACATATAGATGAAAATTGGAAGCCAATTCTGCAAACCCCTCCTTTTCCAGAATATACAAGCGGGCATTCTGTAGTTTCTGGAGCTGCTTCTACGGCACTTACAGATATTTATGGTGATAATTTTGCTTTTGATGATGACACGGAAATACCTTACAACTTACCTATTCGTAGTTTTCCTTCTTTCTTTGAAGCAGCGAATGAAGCAGCTATAAGTAGAATGTACGGGGGTATTCATTATAGAGCAGCAGTAGATGTTGGTGTGAAACAAGGAAGAGATTTAGGAGCTTTTGTAGTTAGCAAACTTGAAATGAAAAAAAAATAAAATCTTTATCTAAAAGAATTAAAAAGATTATAATTTAAATGAAAAAAAAGAGTGTTCGCGTTTTAGGGATTTTACTTTTGTTATCATTCATATGGTATCTTTTTATTAAACCAGACGATTATATTATCACATTTAAGGCCGAAACCTCTCCTGGCACCGTATACTATCTGGTAAAAGATTGGAATTTAATTAAAGGGAATGAAAATACAAGCATTAATACCATTTCTAACATTCCCTATAAAAAGATAAAACAAGAAATAATTGATGGAGATACAAAATTTATATTTAGATGGCAATTCACTGCAAATAAAAAAAGTAATACCAATATAAAAGTTGGAATTTCTCAAATTAATGGGAGCTTTATAGATCGATTATTAATTCCGTTTAAAGAAATCTTACCTGCTCGTTTTGGAAAAGAAAAGCTTCGTAATTTTCAAAAAAAACTAATAGGTCACCTTCAAGATTTTAAAGTATCTGTTGATGGAGAATCTGTTTTTGGAGGCGGTTTTTATGCTTATGTCACTATAAAAAGTAGCCTTAAAAATAAAGCTGAAAAAATGATTTTTAAAAATAGTGAAATCACTACTTTTTTAGCTGCGCAAAAAATAAAAATAGCAGGAAACCCTATCTTAGAAGTGACAGATTGGAATCAAGAAGAAGATATAATTACCTTTAATTTTTGTTTTCCTATTGATAAAAATAATGGTTTTCCCGATCATTCTGAAATAAAATTTAAAGAATTGCCTGCAAAAAAAGCATTAAAAGCTACTTTTAATGGTAATTATAGAATTTCTGATAGAGCTTGGTTTGCATTAGATATATACAGAAAGCAAAATAATATTTCTGTAGAAAAACAACTTATTGAAGTATTTTACAATAACCCCAATCACGGTGGAGATGAGTTAAAATGGAAAGCAGAAATCTTTATGCCTTTAAAGAACCCCTAGTATGAAAAGTATATCTATTTTTATTACATTCTTATTTCTTGGTTGTAGCAGTAACTATGGGCAATTAGAGTATGTTGTAAAGTTTCCTAAAAAATTAAGTGAAAATTCAGGGATCGAAAAAATTTCAGAGAAAGGATTGTTATGGATTATTGAAGATAGCGGTAATAAAGATCATATTTATGGTGTAAATAACAAAGGAAAAATTATTAAAGAAATCAATATTAAAAATGCTGAAAATATAGATTGGGAAGATATTGCAAAAGATAATGATGGAAATTTATATATAGGTGATTTTGGAAACAATAACAATAATCGAAAAGATTTAAAAATTTATAAAGTCTCTAATCCAGATAATGTAAAAGGAGATGAACTAAAAGCTACTAAAATATCTTTTTATTATCCTGAGCAGCTTAATTTTCCTCCTAAAAAAAATAAATTATTTTACGATGCCGAGGCTTTACTTTATTTTAAAAAACACCTTTACATATTTACCAAAAACAGAAGTAAACCTTTTGATGGGAAAACACTATTGTATAGAATCCCTGCTACCAAGGGAAACCATAAAGCTACCTTAATCGGTTCTTTTAAAACCTGTAAACAATATCTTCATTGTGCGGTAACTGCTGCCAGTATTTCTCCAGATAAAAAACGAGTTGCTATACTCTCACATGATAAGGTTTGGGTATTTACAGATTTCAAATCAGATAATTTTTTTAAAGGAAATGTTCAAGAAATTCCACTAGATCATTATTCACAAAAAGAAGGTTTGTGCTTTAAAAATAATAATACCTTACTCATTTCTGATGAAGATAACATACTTGTAGGCAGGAGTTTATATTCTTTAAAATTAAAATAAGTTGCTAAAAGTTAAATCCTAGAGCAAATGAAAAGCGATTAAAATCTTCAGAATTAAATACAGAAAAGTTAGCTGTAAGCAAACTAGTTGCATTAAAAAACACACCTCCTCCAACAGAATTTTGCCAGCTACTTGAAGGGTCATTTTCTATCCAAACTCTACCGTAATCAAACCCACCATAGATTCCAAATTTAAGCGGAAATAATCCTGTTTTAAACTTTGCAATATTAAATCTTATATCTGTATTTTGATAGTATGAGCTTTTACCCACAAAACGTTGTTCTCTAAACCCTCTAAGCCCATTATTCCCTCCAATACTCGCTCCTTGATAAAATTCAAAGCCATTACCAAAGTTAAAATGCCCTCTAAATTTGGTTGCAAACACAACAACTCCTTTGTGGTCTATTTTAGAAGTAAATCGAAGTGTGGGAATTAAATATCCATAATTGTTCGAATTATCTAAATTAGATTTATAACCCGAGGTAATTTCAAATGCCATTCCTAAATTAGGATTTGTACTATCATTGAAGTTTTGATATCCATAGGTCATTTCTGCTCCCGCAAAGCTTTGATTTTCAAAAACAGTATCTGGTACACCTGCCGCCGTTGTAGCTATAAATCTATCTGCAGTATTCTCTACTTCTATAGATTCAAAAGATCCACCAATTGAGAAATAAGCACCTCGTTTTCCTCTCCAAATAAGTTTAGGAGCTGCTTTAATGTTTAAGATACGTACTCTATTAAAATCAAAATCTACATCATCATCATTATTTATACTTTGATTCCCAAATCCAAAAAAGTTAATTGCAAAATTAGGACTTGTATATACTCCTTCTATTCCTAAATTCCAATTACCAAAAACATTGGCAAATTCTCCATCATAGCGTATATCATATCCTTGCGTTGCAAAAAAATAACTAGCTGTTACTGTATGCCTTTGCGAAAATGGGTTTTTATTTAAAGAATTTATTGTAAATGTATTTTTCAATCCTAGTTTTAAGCCATCATCAGGATTCGCGCCTATGCTTGGTGTTAATTGATTTATATTTTTCTTGACATTTTTATGATTATAATTATTTAAATCATACTTATCAGTTAGTTTTTTTGATACTGATGTTTCAAAAGTGTTCTTTTTAGTTTTATAATCATACACTTTAATTTTTCGTTTATTTTTAATTCTATAAATGTCATTATTTTGTCCTCCAATAATTTTTATAGTAATAAGCTTATCTCCTTGTCCTTTAACTTCAAAAACATCATCATCATCTAGTCCATAAATCCAGAGCTGTTTTGTCTCTTTTCTATCATAAATTGTCTCTATAAATTTATTAGCTTTTTTTCCTTGTTTTATTCTGTATGCTGTTACTTTTGTAATTCCGTTAGGCATTCTTAAAACCTCAAACCAATCGTCTTTATCTGTTCCACTTATTATTGGGTTCTTCTTTAAATATGCATAATAGGTAGTTGCGATTTTTTTTAAATTAGATCTTCTTCCTATTAAAGATTTTTTTATTTTTCTAAGCGTTTCTTGATTAATTTCTTTTGGAAATGCTTTAAAAGCTGTATTAATAACCTCATCTGTTAAACCGTTCTGTATCTTTTCGGCTGCTGTTATCCAATCATCCAGTGTATGCTCGTTTAATACTGCTAGGTCTAATGGAAACGGTTCATCATTAAACCATTTGACGCTTCGTATTTCTGGGCCGTAAGTTTGCATAAGTCTCAATGCAGGGATTACTCTTGTTGCGTATGATAAAAACAATCCGTCAGAATTAGAAAACACCTGATCTCTATCTCTTGGAATAGGTTTATAATTTGTTTTACCATTTCCAGAATCAAATGCTGCCCAACGCCATTGATCTTCATGTCTGTCCCAATCACCTATTAGCATATCAAATAAGCGAGAACGTATATACTGTTTTTCATCAATAGTATTTTTATCCTTTCTCCTCAGTTTTAATAATACATCTTTCGTACTTATTATTTCATTAGCATTTCCAAAACTTGCTACATCTCCATACCCAGAATCTACACGTTCTTCAATAAAATATAATTCATCGCCATAGTTGTCATTATAATTTCCTAGCGCATGTTGCTTAGGCACATAATACAATGCAGGGTTTGCATGAAATACTCCAATAGCATCTGCCATTTCACTTACAGTTAAAGAAGCATATGGATGTGCTGTTGTATAAAAATCCAGAAGTAATTTTTCAGAATAGGTGTCTTTATAATCTTCTTGAATAAACTGATCTTTAAAAGCTACTGCTTGTAAAAAACGAATTGCACTTTTCCTCACAGCTCGCATCACATATTCTTTTCCATCTTTTGTTTCTAATCGCAATGATTTAGATTGATGACCTCCTCCTCTTCTAACTGGTGTTAACCCACCAAACAAAGTATCTAGCAATACCGTCTTCCCTGGGATTTTTTTACTGTAATCTTCTCTATAGTGTTTCCCCCATAACCCTTTAAACAAACCTCCTTTGGATGTTTCTTCTTCTGTATAAACTGAACTTAAAACTGATGGAGCAAAAGATTTTGGATATGCTTTTTCATTAATTTTATTATCAGGTTGTATCACTTCTACTTGATATAATGGTTTCGAAAAACCATTATCTTCTCCATAATAATAAGCCCAAGAAGAACCATCTTTATAGGTCACCAATTTCACAAAACCCTGCCCGCCATAAGCAAACAAACCATCGTAACCTAAACTCGCTGCTGTACTTTTAGAACCTGACCCATTTATAATAAAAGGGGTATTACTATTTACAATATATTGTAAACTATGCTCATGCCCTGAAACAAAAATTAAATTATTTTTTTGTTGTGCTAGTGTTAGAAGTCGCTTAGAAAGTGTTCTGTATTTAGTGCTTTGTATATCTTGCGGGCTAACACCTCCTGTTTTTCTTATATAATTTTTCAAACTTCCCAAAATAGGTAGTGGAGAAAAATAGCTTTTCAGAGAATATTCTCCACCATGAGAACCATTGGTTACTATTGGATGATGTATGGCTATTACTAATGTTTTTCCTTGTGCTTTATTTATTTGACTTTCTATTTCTTCAAAAAACTGTTCTCTTGTTTTTATTTCATCACATTCATCATTAATCGTAGGATGCTTATCCCAATCACTCAAAAACCACTGCGAATCAATTGTTAACAAAACCAGCTCATCATTTATCTTCACCCGCTCTATTGGACATCCGTTCTCAGGTAAAAAAGTATTTTTACCCAGTGCTTCTTCAACAAACTTCTCTTGGCGTTTAAGTCCTTTTAAGCCATTTGAATACCAATCATGATTGCCTGGAATAAAAATAGGTCTTCCTTTAAATTCTTTTACAGTTGCTATTTGACTATTGATTCTATATTCTGCCAGATCGCTTCCTTCTGTATTGGCTTCTGGAAATCCTGAAGGATATATATTATCTCCTAAAAACAAAGCAGTACTATTGCTAGAAGCCTTAGAGAGTACTTTTTTAAATGCATTTAATGCAGGTTGAGATTTTCCTATATTTGTATACCCAGCGTCTCCTATTAAATAAAATTCATGAGAAATCTCTTTATTTCCTTGAGGATTTAAAATTTCATTATTCTTATATTGTGGTTCAAAAGTAGCGCAAGAGTAAATGAATATTACAAAAATTAGAAAGGTTGCTTTTTTAGTTTTCATATTTAAAATTAAAAAGAGTATTTTTAAAATTCTTTTATATAAAAGTATTCAAAATAATGGCAACTATAATTGAAAAAGTACAGAAATTTGTACTTAAAACATTAAACGAAGAACTTCCTCGTACATACTTATATCATAACTATACCCATACGCAAAGAGTGGTAAAGCATGTTACAGAGATTATAGAGGCAGAACATTTAAATGAAACAGATGCCGAGTTATTACAACTAGCGGCTTGGTTTCATGATATAGGTTACATACAAGGTGGAGCTGATCATGAAAAACATGGAGCTGATATTGCTGCAAATTTTTTAAAAGAGCACAATTATCCAATAGATAAAATAAAAATTATACAAGATGCAATTCTTTCTACTGATATGAATATAGCACCAGAAACTTCATTGCAAAAAATGTTATGCGATGCAGATTTCTCTCATTTTGCATCTAAAAATTATGAAGAGGTTTCTTCTTTACTACGAGAAGAATTTAAACTCTTAGATATTAAAACTTATTCTGATAGAGGTTGGATTGAAGAAAACATAAAGATGTTTAATCAACATCACAAATTCTTCACATTATATGCTGTTGAACATTGGCAACCTCAAAAAAATAAAAACCTATTAGCTTTAAATAAAGAGCTAAAAAAAATAAAAAAGAAAAAGAAAGAAGACAAACTGAGAGCTTCCGTATTAGATGGAAAAATTCAAAAACAAAAACTCCCTGAGCGTGGTATAGAAACTATGTTTAGAGTTACGTTAAAAAATCATATCACGCTTAGTGATATTGCAGATACAAAAGCAAATATTTTGCTTTCTGTCAATGCTATTATTATATCGCTGGCATTGTCTAACTTAATACCAAAATTAGACAATCCTACGAATAGTTATCTTGTATATCCAACTCTAATATTTCTCTTTTTTAGTTTAATTTCTATGGGATTATCTGTATTGGCAACTCGGCCCAATGTAACAAGTGGTAAATTCACTCGAGAAGATGTTCAAAATAGAAAAGTAAATCTATTATTTTTTGGGAATTTTCACAAAATGAAATTAGGAGAATTTGAATGGGCTATTAATGAAGTTATGAAAGATAAAGATTACCTCTATTCTTCGATGACTAAAGATCTATATTTCTTAGGTGTTGTTCTTCACAGAAAATACAAAATTTTAAGATTGACCTATGCCATTTTTTTAATTGGAGTACTTGTATCTGTCCTTGCTTTCGCAATTGCTTTTCAAACTGGTGGGATTAGATAAAATTAATTATGAAATATTTAAATCTTTAATTAGATCTTCATAGGTATAGACTCTACCGGCATCTCCTCCTTTTTTATAAAGAACTTCAACTCTTATTGCTTTAAGACCACTCACTCCTTGAAGACCTTCAAGTTCAACAATCTCAACATTACTCGTAAAGTAACTTTTTGATTGTAAAAAACTAATATACCTCAAATATTCTCTCTCATCTTTTTTCTGAGAGTACACAATCGCAATTTTCCCTGGTTGTGTTAAACGTTCTTTAGTTCCTTTAATATAAGATTTATCCAATCGTTTTTTAATGATTTCGTATCTGGCATTATACGTTCCATCTACATCAAAGCGTTTTTCATCCATCCTAAATCGAATAGATAACGATGAATTATAGACTAACGCTAACGAAGCTACATCTAACTTTATTGGCAATTCTCTTTTTAAATTGTAATACGAATTTTCCATATCACACATAACCTGTAATTGCCATAATCGAAGGTTATTTAAATAGATCGCGTGATATTTCTTATTATTTACCATAGAAGCACCTATATACATATTATGCTCTATACCGTCTGTTTTATAACGCTCAAAGTAGTGAGGAAACATTTGTTGCGCTTCCTTCTGTTTTTTGTCAATAATAGCAGCTAGTTTTTTATTGATAATAGTAACACTTTCATCATAGTTTTTTCTATGATCGTAAATACTACCTGTGGTATCATCTATTGCTGTATTATAAGATAAAATTAATGCCTTTACAGCTTTATTTTGTTCACCAATATGATCAAGTAATGGGTGGATTTCTTCATTTACAAAATCCAATATTGTTTGTTCGCTATGGGTAAGTAATTCATCTTTAATTAAAGATAGATGCTCTTTAATTCTAAATTGAATTTCTTCATAAACCGGAAGTCTTTCATGAGTAATTGTATATTCAAAAATTTCACTTAAATGCGATAATTGAATCATTAAATCTCTTTGAATAGCATCATTTCTTGCTTTAGAAGATCCTTTAATATCTACTTGTCCATACAAAGGATATACATCTTTAAATACAACTTCTTTAAAAGATACTGGAGTCCCTTTATTATTAGCATACAAAAAACGTTTGGCCTCTTCTTCAAATTTCCAGTAAACACTATCATGAATTGAGGTACATTCTTGTTGAATAATTGCTTCAATATGATTTTCTTCTTCTGCTTTAGATCGTAATACAGATGCCAAAATAAACGGCATAACATCAACAAGTTTGTTGGCATTAACACTATTCAATTCTTTGGCCCTAGGAGATACCAATTCTAGTATACCTAACAATTCTCCTCCATTAGAAATTGGCGCTAATATAGCACTCTTGTATCCTTGTTCCTTAAAATTTTTATACGGTGCTATTCCTCCAGACATTTTGTAATATTTATCAATATCTGGCATTGCATAATATTCTTTTTCACCCAATAACTTAGCATACGAATTCTCACAAAGAGATGTAGAACATAAAACAGAATTCTCCTTAAATAAAAGATAACTGCTTATATTTTTTCCATGTACTTTTTCAAAATTATCTTCAATACTATTATAGGTTGCAAAACCAACCTTTAAATCAGGGATATTAAATAAGGATTGAAAAATAGTTTCAAACTCTTCGATAAAATTAATATCCTGACGCTTATTAGTTCCTAACAAGGTTGATTTTAAATCTGAAATTGAAACATCTGCAGTTACGTCAAAAATATTGGAAATAACAAAACCGTTACTTATCCAACTTTGAGGAGGGAATTTTTCTTTCCACAACTCTAAATCGTCAAAATTCTCCAAAAGCTCATCAATATCATCTTCTGATATCTCTTTCGCTTTTTCCGTAGGCACTATCTGCGTGAAATCTGCATTATACATAATTCTATAATGCCTTATAATTCCCTTTGCATCTGGGATGTCATAATATAAAGGTCTTCTAAAATCTAGATTAATCTTATAATGTACCTGAAGTATCACAATGCATGCTAATATGTACATATGTCCTTCTGGCATATTACGTATTTCTAAGACGTGGTCTTTCCCCGCATCTTTTAAGATCTTTTCAAAGCGTTCAGATATATTAAAGATAAGATTGTGAAAAGGAACAGATGCTGCTTTAATTTCATTCTTTGTCAAAATCTCAGAAAATGAATCTTGAAGAACAGCTGCTATTTGTTTCTTATGTGTTTCCAATAATGTCAGATCCGAAAAACCATCATTCAGTGCTGGGTATTGATCCCGTATAGTTAAAATTTGTTTAGCTTTTGCCACAACAGGAGCTTGCTTACTCTTCAATTGTTCTTCATAAACATCAAAGAGTTTGCTAAAACCTATTTTAACCAATAATGGTGATTCGTTATTTGTATCTATCATTATACAAGCAATATTAGAATGCAAAGATACGAAAGCTGTAATTCCTGCATGTTAAATCTTTAACATTTCAATTTACTTTCTTTAACTTTATTAGTAGAGAAAATGTATATTTCATTACTCATTCTTTTTATCGATCTTTATTAAAAAAATAAAACATGTCTTCTCAAAAGAGATTATCAAAAGCCTTTAAAAATGCAAAAATTGTTCCGTTTGATGACGATACAAAAATAATATTGTTTAGTGATTGTCATCGTGGTGATAGCAGTTTTGCAGATGATTTTGCTAGTAACCGAAATATGTACTCACATGCATTAAAACATTATTTTAATGAAGGTTTTATCTATTGTGAATTGGGGGATGGTGACGAATTATGGGAAAACGGAACTTTTGAATCTATCTTTAATTCTCATAAAAATGTATACCTTCTGATGAAAAAATTTCACGATTCTGGAAGATTACATCGCATTTATGGAAATCATGATATGGTTTACAAAAACAAAAAATATATTACCGATAATCTTGCTACATATTTCAATCCTAAAACTGAAAAAGAAGAAGCCTTATTTACAAACATTTCTTTTCATGAAGCACTTATTTTAAAGCATAAAAATACAGGTCAAGAAGTTTTCCTAACGCATGGGCATCAGGCAGATTTTATGAATTACCACGGATGGCGATTCAATCGTTTTTTAGTAAGAGTATTATGGAAACCACTACAAGTAGTTGGAATAGCAGACCCCACAAGCCCCGCAAAAAACCATAAAGAACTTATTAAAGTAGAAAGACGAATTAAACGGTGGATTAAAAACAATACAAACATGCTTACCATTATAGGCCATACTCATCGCCCTAGATTTCCCAAACCAGGAGAAACCCCTTTCTTTAACGACGGAAGTTGTGTTCATCCTAGAAGTATTACCGGAATTGAAATAGAAGGCGGTGCTATTTCTTTAATTAAATGGAATATGAATACTACTGACGAAGGCTTTTTACAAGTTGTTAGAACAGTATTAGAAGGTCCAGAAAAATTAACTGATTATAATTTTCTTTAAATGTTATCAAAAACCGACAAACAAGAATTAAGAGCAACCCTCTTTAGACATCTAGATGGAATAGGAACAGCACCAACTGCCTTTGCTCTTTATGAAAAAGGAGTATTACAGTACTTATTGGAAAGAAAAAAAGCTACTTTAAAAGAGTTAACAAAGCATTTTAATGCCAATGAAGGTTATTTAAATGTAGCGCTTCGTATTCTATGTTCGCAAGGATGGTTAATTCAACATATTGATGTTAAAAATGATTCTATTGAATTTGAAATTTCAGAAGTTAGTGAAATTGCTTTTGAGTATATTCCATTGTATGCAGAAGTAGTCCATCTTCTTAAATTTTCAGAACGATTTCATCATAGAAAGTTTAATATAGAGCCTTTTCGTATTCTCGAACACATCTTTACCAATTACAAAAAAAATTATGATTTAATTATTAATGATAGCGAAAAATCGGGAAATGTTAAACGACAAATATTAAAGCATATAGAAGGTATTATAGTGGGTCCTACAGTTGTTCATTTAGGTATGAGCGGTATGTTCCATAAATATTTTATGGAAGCTTCTTTTAGACCAGAAGAATTTCATAATGATGCTGATAGTTTTAAAAAATTGCTGGATATCTTTTGTTATTTAGGATGGTTTACTTCCAAAAAAGGCACCTATCAATTTACAGATAAAGGATTATTTTTTGCTAAAAGAGCCAGCGCTTATGGAGTAACTGTTTCTTACATTCCTACGTTTAGAAAACTTGATCAACTCATCTTTGGAGATCCGATAGCTATCAAAAATGCTCCTAAAGGAGAAGTTGAAAAACATGTAGATCGAGAGATGAACGTTTGGGGAAGCGGAGGTGCTCATACTGCTTATTTTACTATTGTTGATGAGATTATTATTGATTTATTTAATAAACCTATTGATGAGCAACCTACAGGTATTTTAGATATGGGATGTGGTAATGGAGCTTTTTTAAAACATATTTTTGAAGTTATTGAAAACCAGACAGAGAGAGGAAAACATCTAGAAGAATACCCTCTTTTTTTAGTAGGTGCAGATTATAACGAGGCTGCGCTTAAAATTACAAAAGTCAATTTAATTAATGCAGACATTTGGGCCAAAGTTATTTGGGGTGACATTGGTAGACCAGATATTTTAGCAAACGATCTAAAAGATAATTATGGAATTGATTTAAAAAATTTACTTAATGTAAGAACATTTCTCGATCATAACCGTATTTGGGAAAAACCTAAAACGAAAAGCAATAGACACAATAGTAATTCAACAGGAGCTTTTGTTTTTCAAGGAGATAGAATTAACAATAATGATGTAGAAGAATCTCTATTGATTCATTTAAAAAAATGGGAGCCTTTTGTAAAGAAATTTGGTTTATTAGTTATCGAATTGCATACTATTCCACCAGAATTAACCGCTAAAAACATAGGAAGAACTGCTGCAACTGCATATGATGCTACCCATGGATTTTCTGATCAATATATAGTAGAAGTTCCAATCTTTCTTAAAATAGCAAAAGAAGCAGGATTACATCATGATCCTGATTTTTTCAAAAAATTTCCCAATTCAGAATTAGCAACCGTAAGTATAAATCTTTTGAAAGGAAAATATGAGTCTTAGAGAAGTTTATATCTAAAAAAGAGAAGAAATTAACTACCATTTTTTCTCTTTTTTAACAGAAATATTTTTGATATTTACAACTATTATTTAATAACCATCATTCTTCTAAAATTTCAATTTATAATTAATGAAAAAGGAAGACTGGCAGTATATTGATATCCTTATAATCAGTCTTCCTTTTTTAATTTAAATTGTTGCTTTAGTTATTTTGTCGTACCCTTAATTGGAAATACCATTCAAAACCTGCTGCCCTTCTAATCTGCCAACCATTTCTCAGGCCTGCCCCTAAATTTTCAGCTGCATCTACTAACATTGCACAACGGTTAATATCATTTTGATGAATAATATTACCTCTACCGGCACGATTTTGAGTGAACCCAACCATTACATTACCTGTAACACCAGTACCTGTACTTCCCATTCTTGGCATTACACCAACAGTACCTGTAAATGATTGAAATGCAACTGGAAAATCATCTATATCAAATACTGCTATTTCTTGATCAAGTTCTGTAGGAGTCCAGTTATCGTCATAAAATATAATTCCAGTACTCACCCAATTATCATTTTTAATATCTCTTCTCTTAATTTTTACTTTGTTAATTAACCTATCAACATTTCCTGTTGCAGCAAAAGGCTGAGGTGTGAAATTAATAGTTCCAAAAGCTCTAAAAAAACTAACTTCAGAGCCGCCACCAAAAACTCCAGAATCCAGATGTCTTGTCAACCTCATCTCAGGCATTAATACGGTGACAATATCATCATTATCCAAATCATTACAATTATAATTACGTGGATCTGTTGTTAATACAGACTCATTAGTTCCATCTGTACGACCGTTACCACCTCCTGAATTACCTCCACCACCTGTGCTTCCTCCGCCAGCATTTCCATCAGTATCTCCATTATCATCTCCGTCATCTATGAAATCATCAATAAAAGCAACCGATTGAATTGCTGCTGCTGTTTTAACACTTATACAATCTGAGCAATTTTCAATTGGAACTATTAGAATAGATGGATTATTAATAGCATATTCGTCATTCACAGTTACTTCTGTCATGATTTTTTTACTCAAAAGATCATATTTAATACCTGTATTCTCGCTATCATTTATTAAGGGGTGGTATGAAACAGTAATTTCGTCTATATTCTTCCAATCAAAATCTTCATAATAAGGAACATAAATTCCTAAATTATTAACTTCAATATATTGCTGTAATGAGTTCATATCTGTTAGACTACTTGTACCACTTGTATTTAATTCATCTAATAATATTTTCATTTCATTATCAAAATCAGTAGCAAAAATGTCCATAGAACTCACCAATTCTGGCACATTAGTATCGTCGAATAAAAATTTAAAAGGCAACTGTCCTTCTCCCTGATATTCTTCAGATATTACAGTAATTAGTTCATCAAGAGCTTGCTTATTTAATAATACTTGACCAATACATTTAGAGGTCATCTCCATTGTATTTAATAGTTCTTTTTGATCATTAGATAAATCAATAGAAAAATTATCTAACTGGCTTTCGTCTTCATTTGTACATGCCTGTACTAAGAGTATAAAGAATACTATAAAAATTGATATTTTTTTCATCTTAAAATTAATATTTAAACATTTATATTAGTGATCTCGAACTAACTGATGGTACTCGAGAGATATACCAGTTTCTTGCAAGAAATTAAATGCATTATATTTTAAATAATGCATTGCTAAACTATTCTCAAAATGGATAAATATCAAATAAAGATTGACTGAATTCTTAAATTCAAGCAAGAATTTAGATATGTTAGCAGAAAGTTTTTAGTAAGAAGTTATTTTAAAAACAATAAAATTAAAATGTTGATTTACTTTTTTTAAAGTAAGAAATTAAACAAGGTATACATAGTTTGTATAACTATTATCAATTACGATTCAGGAGCTAATTCTATTTCAAGTCCATCTAACTCTTCAGTTATTGGAATTTGACAACCTAAACGACTATTATTTTCAACATAAAAAGCTTCTGCCAACATTGCATCTTCATCATCACTCATTTCTGGCAGTGTTATGTCTGTAGATAACACATAACATTGACAAGAAGCACACATCGCCATTCCACCACATGTTCCCTCTACAGGTAATTCATATGCTTTACAAACTTCCATTATATTCATTGCCATATCTGTAGGCGCCTGTACCTCATGTACTTTTCCTTCCCGATCTTTTATTTTAATAGTAACGTCAGACATTCGTAAATTTTAAGCTGCAAAAATAATAAAAGTTTTAAGAAAAATACAGTGTCCTACTATTTTAGTAGAATATTAATTATTCTCCAATACAAACGATTCATCTATATTTAATGTTAATTTATATGATAGTTTCTCTCATTATAGGAGACTATTATAAAAGATTCTCTTTAAAACATATAGGTCATGTTCAAAAAAAATAGTTTCTTTTTTGTCTTATTATTTACTTTGATTTTCACTATTTCTTGTTCATCTAGTAATGATGACCAAGTTGAAGTTGATATAGAAGCTGGTGATGACGATGTTGATAGAGCTAGTTTAGCTACCAATGGATGTTTTAATGTTGTTATTTTTAACAACCATGCATATGCAGCTTGTGGAGGAGAAATTGAAATAATTTCACTTACCACACTAGAACGTAATTTATTATCGATAGCTGCAGACGATATTACTATAGATCCAGATGCAGAATTATTATTCATACAATCTCGCACACAACTTCAAGTTTTAAGTTTAGATGATCCTATGCAACCTGTTATTGAAACTACTGTAAATACAAATTTTAGTATTTTCTCAGGTATTTCTGCTGCCAATGGAGTTCTGGTGGTTTCTGCCGGATCTGGAGGATCAAATACTCAAGTGTACAATTACACAAACAATGCTAGCTCTTTCTCTTTAGCAACAAATGGCATTCCTATAGTTGATAATGTTACTGGAAATCCAGATGTACATGTTGCCTCTACTAATAATGGAGTTACTGCATTTTACTCACAAGATATTGGAGCTGTTGCAAACTGGGCTATCCAAATTGTAAACATAGATAGCAATGGTCAAGTAATAGATACACCTCCGTCAATAGTTTTAACACCAGGTCAATTTACTGGAGGTTTTGCTCCTTTCGGAAATGCCAACTTTCCCGTAGAAAGTGAATTTTTAAACAATAGATTGTATGTAGCACATTTTGCTGTTCAGGGTATAGAAATTATAGATTTAAATACCAATAGTTTACTTTCTGAAATTGCACTTCCTTATGAACCTACAAACATTGGTACAGACGGAACCTCTCTTTTTGTTATTGGAGCCACTAACGATGCTGTTGATATTATTGATCCTTCATCGGCTACTATAAATCAAAGTATTGGTGATGGTTTACAAATTCCTACTGGAGTCGCTGCTTCAGACACTCATATTGCCGTAGCAGATAGAGTTGATGGATTAATTGTAATTACTACTCGTTAGAATTAATTAGTAATTATAAAGAAAGTACTTCTGATTGAGGTTCATTTATAAATATAAATGAATCTCTTTTATTCTATATTAATAACCTCTTCAATTTGTGGAACATACTTTTTTATAGTCATTTCCACACCGCTTTTAAGAGTCATTTGATTTACACTACAAGCAACACAGGCGCCTTCTAAACGAACTTTTACTGAAGTATCATTGTCTATAGAAACTAAAGAAATATTCCCTCCGTCACTTTCTAAAAAAGGTCTGATTTCCTCCAAAGCTTTTTCAACATTTATTCTTATCTCTTCTTTTGTCATATCATTTTTTATTTACTGCAGAACATCCTGCCATGGTTGTGATTTTTATAGCTTCTGTTGGGGGTAAGCTTTTATTTCTACCAACCGTTTCTTGAACAATATTTCTTGTTAAAGTTTCAAAAGATTCTTCAATAGGAGTCGCTGTTTGCAAAGCTGCTGGTCGTCCAACATCTCCTGCTTCTCTTACACTTTGCACTAAAGGAATTTCTCCCAAAAATGGAATCTTTAAATCTTCTGCTAAATTTTTAGCACCTTCTTTACCAAAAATATAATATTTATTATCTGGCAACTCTTCGGGTGTAAAATAAGCCATGTTCTCAATAATTCCTAAAACAGGAACATTGATACTTTCTTGCTGAAACATGGCAACTCCTTTACGAGCGTCTGCTAATGCAACATGCTGTGGTGTACTCACCACAACAGCTCCTGTAATAGGAAGCGATTGCATAATACTTAAATGAATATCTCCCGTTCCTGGAGGTAAATCTAATAAGAGAAAATCTAATTCTCCCCAAGCAGCATCAAAAATCATTTGGTTCAATGCTTTTGCAGCCATAGGTCCTCTCCATATAACAGCCTGATTTGGTTGTGTAAAGAAACCTATAGAAAGTATTTTAACTCCATAATTCTCAACAGGCTTCATTTTTGATTTTCCATCTACATTAATCGCTAATGGTTTTTCATCTACTACATCAAACATAATGGTAGCAGATGGTCCATAAATATCTGCATCTAGTAATCCTACTTTAAATCCCATTTTAGCTAGGGTAACTGCTAGATTAGCTGTTACTGTAGATTTTCCAACACCTCCTTTTCCAGATGCAATAGCTACAATATTTTTAATTCCAGGAATTACTTTCCCTTTTATAGTTTGCTTTTCAGGAGCTTCTACTTTAAGGTTTACTTTCACTTTTGCTTTATCATAAACATTGCTATGAATAGCTTTTATAATTTCAGTTTCGGTTTTTTTCTTAGCCTGAAGTGCTGGGTTATTTATAGTAATATCTACCACTACTTCATCTGCAAAAGTCATTACATTAGTAACAGCTCCGCTTTCTACCATATTTTTTCCTTCTCCTGGAGCAGAAATTGTTTTGAGTGCATCAAACACCTCTTTTTTATCTATTTTCATTCTTTTTTATAACTCTTTGTAAACAATGGCCAACCTGATCATTCATTATTTAGTCGTGATAATTACTTAAAACGGTTCTAAATTACAAAGATAGGGCTTCCCTTTTACATACTAAAGTAATAGAAACGACATCTTTGAAAATTATATAAGCCTAAATTGCTTAGAGAAGTTATTTATTTTCAGGAGAGTTCTTTCCCTGGATCCCATAGACGTTTCTCGAAATCAATCACTTGATTATCTTCTACTTCTATTCCTTCACTTTCTAATAATTGTTGCATCAAGTTAGTTCCTTGAAAATGATGCTTTCCAGACAACATGCCTATTCTATTAACTACTCTATGCGCTGGTACGTCTTCTTTAAGTCCTGAAGCATTCATAGCCCATCCAACCATTCTTGCACTTCTGACAGCTCCTAAATACTTTGCAATAGCTCCATAAGAAGTAACTCTACCATAAGGTATTAAACGAGCAACTTCGTATACTTTTTCAAAAAAATTCTGATTTTCAGGCTTCATCTATATTTCCATAAAGGATTCGAATTAAAGTAATAATTACCAAAGCAAGCATAAGAACACCCAAAATATAATCTGAATGTTTTGAGAAACGATTTGTTTTTGTTTCTAGGCGATTAAAATAAACAATGTAGGTATATAGGGCAGAAAAGTTTCCTAAGCCTGCTGCCAAAATAAACATTAATATGTCTAAGTTTTCAAATTGAATCCAACCAGAAACATTCCAAGCTGCATTTAACCCAGAAAAATATGGGATTGGCAATAAATTTAATGATGCAAGAAAAACTCCTTTAAAAAAACTATTGGTTCTTTTTACTTCTACTTTTTTTGTTTTCTTTTCTTTGTTTTTTCTAGCAATAATAAAAAAATAGATCGCAAAAACAGCAAAAACCACTAACGCAATTCTTAATAATCTATCTATAATAACAGGGTTGTTGTATAAATATCGAGATATTAAAACTGCTATATACGCCTGTAATACAACAATAACCGAAGAGCCTATTGCAAAAAAAACAGCTTCGAATTTTCCTTTTTTTGCGCTTATTTTCGCAGCAGTCATATTGATTAGACCAGGAATTACAACTCCCATAAAAGCAGCAGAAAAAGTAGCAAAAAAAAGAATAAAAATATGCGCCATTAATTAAGTTTGAATTTTATATAGGTAATTGGTTTTTTTTGCTCAAGATACTGCATTTCATAGAAAGTTTGAATACTTGTGACTTCTTTTGGCGAATATTCATTACTATAGACATCATGATGGGCATATAATATTTCATGTTCTTCCCCTTTAAGAAGTCCTAGGGTATACCCGTGCATAAATTCACTATCTGTTTTAAGGTGCACTATTCCTTCTTTTTTTAAAATAGCTTTATATTTTTGAAGAAAATCTGAATTGGTCAAACGGTGTTTTGTTCGTTTATATTTAATTTGAGGATCTGGAAACGTAATCCATATTTCATCTACTTCATTTTTATCAAAAATAAAATCTATTAATTCTATTTGTGTTCTTACAAAACCTACATTAGAAAGATTGTCTTCTATTGCTGTTTTAGCCCCTTTCCAAAAACGCGCTCCTTTAATATCAATCCCTACAAAATTTTTTTCTGGATACTCTCTAGCTAAGTTAACAGAATACTCTCCTTTACCACAGCCAAGTTCAATTACCAATGGATTTTCATTTTTAAAAAAAGAAGATTTCCATTTTCCTTTAAATGGAAAATTATCTCCTACCACATCTTCTCTAGTTGGTTGGATTACATTTTCAAAAGTTTCATTTTCTCTAAAACGTTTCAACTTATTTTTACTCCCCACAACAATTATTTAAATTTTTAGCAAAATTAAGGAAATCTTTATACCATTTATGATTTGAATTTATCGTAAAAGAAAATGATAATTTTTTTCTTTATTCGAGTAAAAAAAAATCAAACATAGCCTTAGCTACGTTTTCTTTTTTAAATGATGAGGAAAGGAAAAAAGGTCGTTTTATTACGGTAAATGCAAGTTGCAAATGGAATTAGCACATAAAAATGTACTTATCTTTGTTATTATGTTTAAAAAAAAAAGAATATTAATTGCCCCTTTAAACTGGGGGCTTGGTCATGCAACAAGATGTATTCCAATAATAAAAGCACTTATAACGCAAAGTTTTGAGCCCATTTTAGCCTCTGATGGAATTGCATTAACATTACTCAAAAAAGAATTTCCTGAATTAGAGACCATTGATTTGCCTTCTTATGATATTAAATATGCTAAGAAAGGAAAGAATTTTAAGCGAAAAATACTCCTCGATACTCCAAAAATGCTAAAAGCAATTAATAAGGAGAAAAAACTAATAAACAAATTAATTAAAGATACTCGTATTGATGGAATCATTTCTGATAATCGTTTCGGTATTTATCACAAAAAAATTCCTTGTGTATTTATTACACACCAATTAAACGTATTAACCGGTAACACTACTTGGTTAAGCTCTAAAATGCATCAATCTATTATCAAAAAGTTTGACGAATGCTGGGTTCCAGATACTGAAGGAAAACCTAATTTAACTGGCAAATTAGGGCACTTAAAACATACTACTCCTGCTATAAAATACATTGGTCCTTTAAGTAGGTTGTCGAAAATAGATTTACCTAAAAAAAATGATCTAATGGTTATATTATCTGGACCTGAGCCGCAGAGAACTTTTTTAGAAGAAAAGCTAATTGTAGAACTCGCTCATTTCAAAGGAACTATTCTTTTTGTGAAAGGAAAAGTTGAAACCTCACAAGTTATTAATCGAAAAGATAATATTGTCTTTTATAATTTTATGAATTCTAAAGATCTTGAAATTGCTTTTAATGAAAGTAACATTGTATTATCGAGATCTGGATATACAACTATTATGGATTTAGCAAAGCTCGAGAAGAAAGCTTTTTTTATACCAACCCCAGGTCAATATGAACAAGAATATCTTGCAAAACGCCTTATGAAAAAAGGAATCATTCCTTTTGCTACGCAAGATGAGTTTACAATACAAGATCTAGAAAAGGTTACTAATTATAGAGGGTTTAATGGTTTTTCCAATAAATCAGATTTTAAAGATTTATTCCATCTTTTCCAAAGTAAATGAAAACTCAGAACCTACTTCAAAAACACTTTCTACATAAATTTTTTCATTATGCGCTTCAATAATATGCTTTACTATAGATAGCCCTAACCCAGAACCTCCTTCTTTTCGATTTCCACTTTTATCAACTCTATAAAAACGTTCAAATAAACGAGGAATATTTTCTTCTTCAATCCCTTCTCCATTGTCTGTAATACGAACAATTACTTTATTTTTAATAAGATTTTCGATACTAATTTCAGTAGTTCCTCCTTCTTTTCCATATTTAATAGAGTTTACTATTAGATTTGTTAAGACTTGTTGAATACGTTCTTTATCAGCAATTACCTTGATAGGTTCTTTATATTCCATATCAAATGTAAGCGTTATGTTTTTTTTATTCGCCTTCATTTCAAACATATCAAATACATTGCTTATCAACTCAACAATATCAAAACTTTCTTTTTCAAGAATTAAATCACCAATCTCTAATTTGGTAATCATATCTAAGTCTTTTACTATATATATAAGCCTGTCTACTCCTTTCTCTGCCCGTTGTAAATATTTTTTTCTTAGCTCTTTATTATTCATCGCCCCATCCAACAAGGTTAAAATGTAACCTTGTACAGTAAAAAGTGGTGTTTTAAGTTCATGAGATACATTTCCCATAAACTCTTTTCTGTAAGCTTCTCTAATTTCTAAGGTTTCAAACTCTAACTTTTTGTCTTTAGCTATCTTCTCTATTTCTTTAGTTAGCATAGACATACTCGTAGTAATAGGTTGATTTTGAAATGTAGCAGATTCTAATAATGAAACATCATCATAGATTTTTTTTACTCTTCTGTAGATAAATCGCTCTACTCTGTATTGAAGCAAAAGAAAAGAAATAACACAAGTGGTAATAGCAAAAGTAATAACAAGAGCCAGGTTAAATTCCGAAAAAAAATACATTAAAAGTGCTATGCATGACGTTGAAAGCACTGAAATATAGAGTGAAGAACGAAATGAAAATTTATATGATTTCTTCAAGTTTTAGTAATTTAGAGTACAAACTTATATCCTACTCCCTTAACCGTTTTAAAGTGATCATCTCCTATTTTTTCTCTTAGTTTTCTAATATGGACATCAATGGTTCTTCCGCCTACAATAACTTCATTACCCCATACTTTATCTAAGATCTCTTCTCTTTTAAACACTTTACCTGGTCTGGAGGCCAATAAAGATAATAATTCAAATTCTTTTCGAGGTAAAATAATCTCTTTTCCTCGTTGAACTATTTTGTACTCATCTCGATTAATCTCAATATCTCCAACTTTATTAATAGTAGCAGCTTCTTCTTCTTTAAGTCTTCTTAATAATGCCTTAACCTTACTAAGGAGTACTTTGGGCTTGATTGGTTTTGTAATATAATCATCTGCCCCTGCATCAAAACCTGCCACTTGAGAATAATCTTCTCCTCTGGCTGTTAAAAATGTAATGATAACATTACTCAGTTCAGGGATTTTTCGAATTTGCTCACATGCTTCTATCCCATCCATTTCTGGCATCATTACGTCAAGTATAATAAGGTGTGGCAGCTCTTTCTTAGCTTTCGCAACTCCTTCTACTCCATTTTTGGCTTTAGAAACTCGATATCCTTCAGAGCTTAAATTGTACCCTACAATCTCTAGTATATCTGGTTCATCGTCAACCAGAAGGATTTTAATATCCTTTTTTTTCATCTTGTTTAAAGTTCTAATTGGTTGCTCAAAAGTAAAGATAATATTAAATAATAAAAGGACTTAACATTGATTTAATATCGTAACATAAGGGTAACATTGAACTTACCAAGGTTTAACGTATAAGTAACATCTAATTTAAAGTCTCCCCGTTAATTTGCACTGTTTTTTAAACACTTATAACATATATATGAAGAAGTTATTTTTTCTATCGATGATCATGGTTTCATCGCTAGTGTTTTCTCAAGAAAAAGGAAGTATTGTTGGAAAAATTACCGACAAAGAACTCAACAATGACCCACTTCCATTTGCAAATGTTCTAATAAAAGGGACAACAAAAGGAACTACGAGTGACATCGATGGATTATTTTCAATAGAAAATGTAGATCCAGGAACGTATACACTTGTAATTAGTTTTATTGGATACAAAACTCTAGAAATTCCTAACGTTAAAGTAGAGGCCAATAAAGTAACAGAAATAAATACAGGCTTGGGGCAAGATGCACAAGCTTTGGATGAAGTTGTTATTACAACTACGGTTTCCAGAGAATCTGCAGTAGCTTTGTTATTAGATCAAAAAAACGCCATAGAATTTCAAACATCTATTGGAGCACAAGAATTATCTTTTAAAGGGATTAGTAATGTAGAAGATGCTGTTACCAAAGCATCAGGAGTTTCTAAAGTTGCTTCCAGAGGGATAGTAGTTAGAGGTTTAGATGAGCGTTATAATTATTTAACAGTAAATAATTTACCTATTTCACCGGTAAACTGGGAAACTAAAATCCCAGATTTAGGATTGTTTAACTCTTCAATTGTATCTAAAATTGATGTAAATAAAATATTTTATACAGATCTTTACGGAGATTTTGCAGGAGCAACCTTTAATGTTGACACCAAAGAAATTCCTATAAGTTCTTTTACTAAAATAGGTTTTAGTGTAGGTCTTAATTTCCAATCGGTTAGCAATGATTTTCTTACTGACGAAGAAGGCGGAAATTTAAATCTGTTAGGTTTTGGAGGTGTAAACGATCGAGCTATCCCTAATGAATTGAGCAATGGCAATGCAGGGTCGGGGGATTTATTTACTGCTTCTGGTCAAGATGCAGTAAATGCTTTTGAATCTGATCTTGATGTAGAAGTTATCACTGCACCAATTTCATCTGGAATAAGCATTTCTAATGCTGGCATTATTTCTAATAATGTAGACAAGGCAAGTAAAACCGCTTACTACGTAGGAGTTAATTATGGGAATTCATTTGATTCTAACATAGGAGAAAGCTTTTTAAGAAATCCGCAAGGGCAATTAATAAGAACTATTAATAGAGGTAATAGCTTTGCATTTAACACCAATTCAAGTTTATTGTTTTCTTTATTTAATCGTTCTCAAAAAAACAATATAGATTTCAACTATCTTTTTGTAAAAAGTACCAGCAATAATGTAAATGATAATTTTGGTCGTTTTTCTGAAGTTGGAGGTAATTTACAAGGAGTAGAATCTAAATTTGTTCAATCTATTTTACATCAATTACAAGTAGTAGGTACTTATAAATTTAACGAAAACAGTAGATTAAATTATGGTGCTACTTATGGTTTTTCAGATTACGAACAACCAGACAATACAGTAGTTACTTTAGAAGAACAAGAAGATGGTTTTGTATTTGCAACCAACTCAGGAAGATTGTTTAGATTCTTTTTAAATACAGATAATGACAACTACGCTGCCACTACTTCATACGAATTAGACATTCCTAGTAGCAGAAGTGAAAATAAAGATCGTTTTCGCGTTGGTTTAGATTTTAATAATGAGCGTTTAGATGTATTTAACAGATTTGCATTAATTAATCTAAACGGTATTGGAGCTATAGATATAGACCCTAACAATATAGACTCTAGCTTAAACGAGGCATTTTTAGCACCTGGAAATACTACCAATATTGTAGAACTTCCTGATACTCCTTTCTTAGATATAGAGACTACTATTTTTGCAGGAAATGCTTCTTATAACCTTAATTTTAATGACAAATTTAGCGCACTATTTGGAGTACGTTTAGAAAGTTTTACCAGAAATGTTGGAGAAGATGCACTACAATCTCCTTTTGAATTTGACGAATTTTTCTTCCTCCCATCATTTAACATTAAGTATCAGTTAAATGATAAATCTAATTTAAGATTGGCAGGAAGCCAGACATATACTCGTCCTAAAAATATTGAAATTGTTCCTATTACAAGACAAAACTCTTTAGGAGATTTAATACAAGGAAATACAGATATTGAGAATTCAGACAACTTCAATTTAGATTTGAAATATGAAATTTTCCCAAACAGCAAGAGTTTATTTAGTGTTAACTTATTTACAAAATTTATCGATAATCCAATTGAGCGTTTAATTGAAGATAGCGGGTCATTTATCAGAACTGTTTTTGATAATACAGATGAAGCTGTTTTATATGGGGTAGAATTTGAATTCCAAACTACGTTAGGATACATCTTGAAAAATGAAAAATTAGATAACTTCTCTTTTGGAGCTAATGTTACCTTAATGGATTCTGAAGTAACTGTATCTGATGAATTACAGCAACAACTAAATCTTACAAACAATACAAGAAAGTTACAAGGAGCTTCAGATTTTCTATTAAATGCAGATGTTAACTACGATGTAAACTTTGGTAAAGGTTATAAAAGTAGATTCACACTTTTATTTAACACCTTTAGCGAGCGTATTTCTGGTGTAGGTTCTGGTACTGGTTCTGTACAATATGAAGATGAATTTGAGCAGCCATTTAACAATCTGTCTTTCATTTGGACCAATAAGATTGGTAGTCATATAGAAGCATCGTTTAAATTAAACAATATTTTAGATGATACTTACGAGCGTTCTATTATAGATTCTAATCCGGGACAAGATAGAAATGTGAGCGAAGTATCCTATCAGATAGGTACTTCTGCATCAGTTTCTTTTAGTTACAAATTTTAAATAATTACGAAACGTTTTTTTAACTTAAAACTTAAGTAATCAAAATGTTTTCATAACATTTTACTAACGTGTTTAAAAAGAGATGAAATTACTTTTGACAAAAGTTTTAAACTCAAAAAGTAATATTAAAACAAACTTAAAAAAATGAAAAAAATATTTTTACTTAGCTTTATTTTATTAGGATTTGCTGCATGTAGTAGTGATGATGATCCAATTATTGATCCAATTGGTGACGGTGGTGATGGTGATGGTGATGGTGACGGTAACGTGCCTACTGAAGTTGAATTTGACTCTAATACAGGAGATTGGACAGAAGGTACCATAGGTGTTTTTGAAAGTAGATTAGCGCTTAATCCAGATGCTGTTGGAGCAGATGAAGATCAGTTTGCATTTACAGCTACTAATTCTGGAACTGTATTACCAACTAACTTTACAGCTACACAAACACTTATGGGTGAAATTACTACAGATGTAACGTTAGATGCTGCTGAAGTTTACGAAATAGTTGGAGCTGTATTTGTAAGAGATGGGGCTAGCTTAACAATACCTGCAGGTACTTTCTTATTCTCAGATTCTACAAACAATGCTACAGTAAATGGAGATGTCACTGCTGCAGATGTAATTGTTGTAAATCAAGGAGGTACTTTAAACACTCAAGGTACTGCTGGTGACCCAGTAATATTTAGTTCTTCTACACAAACTTCAGGTTCATGGGGAGGTATTGTAATCATGGGACGTGCTCCTATTAATTTAAATGGTGGTGTTGGTAACGCAGAAGTTGCCGATAATGTAGGGGAAGATTTACCTTATGGAGGTACTGATGCTGCAGACAATTCTGGATCTATTCGTTATACAATATTAGCATACCCTGGAACACAGATAAACACTGAAGCAGAATTTAATGGATTTTCATTCTATGCTGTTGGATCTGGAACTACTTTAGAATTCTTAGAAGTTTTCCAAGGTCAAGACGATGGCTTTGAGTGGTTTGGTGGTACTGTAAATGGTACTAACTTATTTTCAAATGCTTTTGATGATTCATTTGACTGGGCTGAAGGGTTTGTTGGAACATTAGACAACATTATGGCAGAGCAGCCATCGGGTGCTGATCACTGTATTGAAGCGGATAACTTAAATGCTGATAACGATGCATTACCAAGATCTAATCCAACTATAATGAATGCAACTTTTAACTCTTCTGCAGATGATGATGCTATCAGATTAAGAAGAGGTACTGCTGCTCAGTTTGATAATATCTTATTCAATATTGACGGAAGTTCAAGATTTCACTTTGAAATTGATGATATCGTTACTGGTAATTTAATTTTTGACGAAGTAACTACTTTTTCAAACATTGCTGTAGATGGAGGAAATCCTGCATTTACTGGAAATGCTAATAATTAGAGATAAAAATTTCTATCGCAGATAAAAAAAGCATCCTTGTAGGATGCTTTTTTATTAATTAAAAGTTCGTTTAATTCTTTATTGATGATACGTAACTGAAAGAACATTTTATCAAGAATATGCATTTCTTCGGCAAAAAAATACATTTTATCAGATATTTGATTTCGCTTTTTTTCTTAGTTCACCATCACTTTTTAATAGTTTCACAACAAAAGTACCTTGTTTCACAAAAAAAACAATAGCCCGCTAACGTGCGTATCTTAAAATTATTATATTTGTTAGTAACTTAACTTAAGTACGCCATGAAAAAAAATTACTTGCTGACTATTATTGCCCTACTAGTCGTGCAACTGTCTTTAGGACGGTCACATTTTTATCAGGATAACAGCCCACCTGATACCTTTAACGCAGAGCGCGCTAAAGCAATTACTATTTCTAATTCAGATCAAGAAAAAGAGATTGAAGGATTTAAGATGTATCCAAATCCTGTCACTAATGGATTTGTAACTATTACATCAAAAAGAAATCTTACCAAACAAATAAGAGTCTATGATGTTTTAGGAAATGAAGTTTTAGGCACTACCTTAACTTCTAATTCATTAAATGTATCTTCTCTTGTTCCTGGAATATATTTATTAAAAGTAACTGAAAAAGATCAGTCGACTACTCGGAAATTAGTAATTCGATAATCATCCAATAAATAAAATATAAAAGCTTCCAATTAAATTGGGAGCTTTTTTGTTTTACAACATTTAAAAATAGATCATATGTCCTTATTATTTATTTTTGTAATAGAACTCATTTAAGCTTTTTGGATTTTAGCGAAAATTAGGGGTTTTTAGTTTAGTTGAAGGCTTTTTTGAGTTGCATAGCTGGGCTATAGAAGGAAAAAAAAGACAAATACTGGACTGAAAAAAGCAATATTGCGACAAATAGAAAAAGCTTAAATGAGTTCATAAATAAAATTACATGAATAGCGATGTTATTTTTAATATAAAAACTACTGAAGATTTTGAAACAATAGCGCTTCAAGTTTTTAATTATCAATACCAGAACAACATTGTTTACAAAACATTTTGCGATCACCTTAAAACAAATCCTTCTATAGTTAAGAGTGTTAATGAAATTCCTTTTTTACCTATTCAATTTTTTAAATCACATAAAGTTATATCTGGCACTAGTGAAGTATTAAATAAAAAATTTACCAGCAGTGGTACTACAGGAAGTATTCCTAGCACACATTATATAAGTGATTTAAACATCTATGAAAAAAGCTATTTAACTTCTTTTAGAAAGTTTTACGGCAATATTGAAGATTATATAGTATTAGCCTTATTACCTTCATACCTAGAAAGAGAGGGTTCTTCGCTTATTTATATGGCCAATGACCTAATAAATAGATCCCATTCTAAAGAGAGCGGGTTTTATCTTAATAATCTCTCAACATTAAAAGAAACCCTGATACAACTAGATAACTCTGGGAAAAAAATCCTTCTTATAGGAGTTACATTTGCACTCTTAGATTTAATTGAACAAGATATTTTTCAATTAAAAAATACTATCATTATGGAAACCGGAGGTATGAAAGGAAGGAGAAAAGAGTTAATTCGAAAAGAACTTCACGAAATTTTATGCAATGGTTTTGGAGTCTCTAAAATTCATTCAGAATATGGAATGACAGAGCTTTTATCGCAAGCATACTCTAAGGGTAATGGAATTTTTGAATGCCCACCGTGGATGAATGTTTACATTAGAGATACAGAAGATGCATTATCTGCTCTTCCCTACGGAAAATCTGGAGGTGTTAATATTATAGATCTAGCCAATATTCATTCTTGTTCATTTATTGCAACTCAAGACTTAGGAAAAGCATATAAAGGTAAGAGTTTTGAAATCTTAGGGCGTTTTGATAATTCAGACATTAGAGGTTGCAATTTAATGGTCTTTTAGTTTAGAATTATCATTATTTTTTTGTCAATTCTTGCCTTAAACGACAATTTTGATGATATTTGCTATTGTATTGCGGTTTAAAATTTATACCTTGAAACCTCTTATTTATTAACCAACAAAATACAAATATGTCACAGCAACTTGTTGAAATTGCAAAAATTTCTTCATTGCAGGAAAAAGTCCCTGCTTATGCATTAGTAAAAAATACAGATTTAGTTATTATAAAACATGAAAAAGGAATTTCTGTACTATACGGAAGATGTCATCACAGAGGAGCATTATTGGCAGATGGTCATGTAGACGGTCATAATTTAATATGTGGAGTTCATGGGTGGGATTATCGTTATGATACTGGTATAAGTGAATACAACAATGATGAACAACTTCATAAGTTTAAAGAATATATTGACGGCGATGCTCTTTTAGTAGATGAAAATGAAATTGCTGCTTTTGAAGTTAGTCATCCTCAACCTTTTGATAGAGATGAATATTTAGGAGCCTATGCAGATACACATCCTGAAGATACAGAACCGTATACAGCTTATATAAAAGAATTAGCAAAAAATGGTCTTAAAAATTTAGGTCATCATGGTTTTTCTGCTTCTATGGGTGTAGATAGAAATACACTTCCAAAATGGAGTGACATTCAATTTTTACCAGCTCAATTAGCAAGTAGACCTTTATTAGATGATGAAAGTGTTAGTACAAAAGTAACCATAGGGCCGCGCGCTAAAAAACCATTAGTTTTAGATATCCCTTTATTTGTTTCTGATATGAGTTTTGGAGCCTTATCTAGAGAAGCAAAAATTGCACTTTCTAAAGGTGCCGAACGTGCTGGTACTGGTATTTGTTCTGGAGAGGGAGGTATGCTTCCTCAAGAACAAGAAAATAATTCTAAATATTTTTATGAATTAGCATCTGCTCAATTTGGCTTTTCCTGGGATAAATTAGACAATGTCCAAGCCTTTCATTTTAAAGGTGGTCAAGGAGCGAAAACAGGTACTGGAGGACATTTACCTGGCAGTAAAGTAAGTAAAGAAATTGCTGAAGTTAGAGGCTTAAAAGAAGGTGAGACAGCTATATCACCTGCTACTTTTCCAAACTTTCATGGAGTCGATGATTTTAAAGATTTTGCAGAAAAAGTAAGAGAACGCACAGGCGGGATTCCTATAGGTTTTAAAATAGCTGCCAGTCATATAGAACAAGATATAGAATTTGCACTACAAGTAGGTGTTGATTATATTATTTTAGATGGAAGAGGTGGAGGAACAGGTTCTGCACCAACTATTTTGAGAGATAACATCAATGTTCCAACCATACCTGCATTAGCTAGAGCAAGAAAATATTTAGATAAGCGACAAGCAAACAATGTAACCTTAATTATAACAGGAGGGCTACGAATTGCAGAAGATTTTGCAAAAGCACTTATGTTAGGGGCAGATGCAATTGCTGTATCTAACTCTGCAATACAAGCTATTGGATGTTTAGGAATGAGAGCATGCGGAAGTAATAATTGTCCTGTTGGAATAGCTACTCAAAAAGAATCGCTACGCAGTAGACTTATTATAGAGTCGTCTGCAAAACAATTGCATAACTATTTCGATGCTACTAACAATCTTATTAGAGTTATAGCAAGGGCATGTGGTTATGATGATATAACAAAGTTTAATGAAGATGACTTGTCTACTTTTAATCATGATATGCATCGTCTTACGGGTATCAATTACGCAGGAATAAATTAAAAACAAAAATCTTATATAGATGTTTCAAATATTTACAGGAATTGTCGCCCTCTCATCTTTATTAAGTTTCTTAAACAAGAAACTTTTTAAACTTCCTGATACCATTGGTGTGATGATATTAGCTATAGCTACATCATTAATAATAGGTTCCTTAAGTTTTATAGATCGAGACACCTTTATCAATGTCTGTTCTATTGTTCATGAAATAGATTTCAGAACTATCCTCTTTGACTTTTTATTAAGCTTTTTATTATTTGCAGGATCCATTCATGTTAACCTCCACAATCTTATTGAAGAAAAGGGAGCTGTTTTAATATATGCATCCGTAGGAGTTTTACTTTCTACTTTTATTATTGGATCTGCTTTTTATTATACAGCTGGTTTTATAGGTATGGAAATAAGTTACATCTATAGTTTGGTTTTTGGAGCACTTATATCTCCTACAGATCCAATCGCTGTACTAGCTTTGCTTAAAAAAGCTGGAGCTCCTAAAGACATGGAAATTAAAATTGTAGGAGAGTCTTTATTTAATGACGGTGTAGGTATCGTTGTTTTTATCTCGTTGCTTTCTATTGCAACTATGGGAGGGGAATTTCATGTCTCACATATTTTAGAAGAATTTGGACAAGAAGCTATTGGAGGCGTAGTAATGGGGCTTGCTTTAGGGTATATTGGAAAGATTATATTGAAATATATATATCAAGCGCCTGTGATAGCAGTTCATATTTCCATAGCTATTGTAATGGGTGGATATAGTCTGTCTTCATTTCTCCATGTATCTGGTGCTTTGGCCATGGTAGTTGCCGGTTTAATTATTGGTAATTATTTACACAGCACTTGCAAAGACAAATCTTTGCAAGACAATATGAATATTTTCTGGAAGGTATTAGATGAAATATTAAATGCTGTTCTTTTTGTGTTAATAGGATTAGAGATTTTAAGTTTGAATTTTAAAATCGATTATTTAACTATAGGCATCATTACTATCTTTATAGTATTAATATCAAGATATATAACTATTTTTATTGCAAATGTTTTCCTAAAAAAAGAACATAAAAGTAATCCGAAAAAAATAGCAATACTAACATGGGCTGGATTAAGAGGTGGCATTTCTATTGCATTAGCACTAACATTGCCTGAAAGTGAATACAGAGAGTTTATTATTTTTGTTACTTATGCCGTTGTTGTTTTTTCTATTATTGTCCAAGGTTTAACTGTTGATAAATTAGTTTCTAAATTACTTAAATAAAATATGAATAACTGGTACATTCCTATAACAATTTTGCCTGGAATTGCGCTTTTAATATTGTCAACTTCAAATATATTAATAGCACTAAGCGACGAAATTGCAGAACGTATTAAAGCACAGGTAAATCAAGTATTAACAAAGAGAAAATTAAGACAGTTAAATCTTCTTACCAAAGGGCTTGTTGGTCTATACATAGGTGCTGGATCTATGATTATTGCAGGTATTTTATCTGGCATTCAAAATTATATAGCAATTACAGAAGATATGGCTACCATTTTTATGCTTATTGGAACCATTAGTCTTTTTATTTCTATCGGTTTCTTAATTACCTTCTCATTTAGAGCTGTTAAAATAAGGCAAGATCAATTTAACGAATCAATCAATTAACATGAAAGATAAAAATATTGTTTGGCATAAAGTATTAATCAATAAAAAAGAACTTCCTGAAGGTCGTGTTAAAACAGTAACCGCAGCGCACCAAGGAATTTGTTTAACTCATTTTGAAGGGAAATTTTCTGCATTAGATAACAAATGCCCTCATCAAGGAGGTCCACTTGGAGAAGGTTCTATAGAAAATGGAATGCTTCGTTGCCCTTGGCATGGATGGGATTATCATCCTTGTACAGGAAATTCTCCTGGAGGTTTTGATGATGGTATTAAAACGTTTCCAGTAAAAGAAGATGGAGATGCTATTTATGTAGGTGTAGAAGAAGAAGCTAAGCATCAACCTACAGTTTCTGATATTATGGTAGAAACTATGGTGAATTGGGGTGTTACTAAAGTTTTTGGAATGGTTGGCCATTCTAATCTTGGTTTTGCTGATGCCATGAAACGACAAGAGCAAAAAGGGAACTTGAACTTTTATGGGATAAGACATGAAGGAGCTGCCGCATTTGCCGCATCCGCTTATGGAAAACTTACCGGAAAACCTGCCGCTTGTTTTACTATTGCAGGTCCTGGTGCAACAAATCTTTATACGGGAATGTGGGATGCAAAAGTAGACCGTGCTCCATTTTTAGCTTTAACCGGTCAAGTGGCTACACAAGTTGTAGGAACAGGTAATTTTCAAGAAGTTGATTTGGTTCAAGGTTTTAACACTGTTGCAGAATTTAATCAAAGAGTTCAATCTGATAGTAAACATAGTGAATTAATGGGGCTTGCTATTAAGCATGCTTTATTAAAAAGGGATGTCTCTCATTTAACATTTCCAGATGAAGTACAAGAAAGAATAGCCAAAGAAGGTGTTACAGCACAAACTCCTGAAGGAAGAATTACTCCAATGGAGATTGCACCTCCCAAAGAAATGGCAGATGCTGCCATAGATTTAATTAAAAAAGCCAAGCGTCCTGTTATTATTATGGGGCATGGTGCCCGATCTAGTAAAAACGATATCGTTACTTTTGCAGAATCATTAAACGCTCCTGTACTAACTACTTTTAAAGGAAAAGGATTAATCGCAGATAGCCACCCTCTTGGAGCTGGTGTTTTAGGTAGGAGTGGTACCCCCATCGCTTCATGGTTTATGAATGAATGTGATTTACTAATAGTTTTTGGGGCTTCGTTTTCTAATCATACAGGAATCACACCAAAAAAGCCAATAATTCAAGTAGATTTTGATCCGTTAGCATTAAGCAAATTTCATAAAGTTGATGTTGCAGTTTGGGGAGAAATATCCAGGACATTGGCGATCTTTACTTCAGAATTGAAAAATAAAACACAAACTCAAGACCAAAGAGGAGAAGTAGCAGAAAGATGGGCTATTTGGAAAGAAGAAAAAACAAAAAGACTTAAAGAAACCTCAGAAAAAGGATTGAGCTCCATAGCTGTTTTTGATGCCATGAATAGATTGGCTCCTAAAAAAGCTGTAATGTGTGTAGATGTTGGAAATAATGCATATTCTTTTGGCCGTTATTTTGAGCCAGAAGAACATGATTTTTTAATGTCTGGATATTTAGGGTCTATTGGCTTTGCACTTCCCGCCTCTATAGGGGCTTATACAGCTGTAGGAGATACCAAACCAGTAATTGCAGTTGCGGGAGATGGAGGATTGTGCCAATATTTGGCAGAAATAACTACACTTGTAAAATACAATATGCCTATAAAATTAATTGTTTTAAACAATCATGAATTAGGTAAAATCTCAAAAGAACAAAGAGCTGCTCAATTAGATGTATGGAAAACATCATTATCTAATCCTAATTTTTCAGAATTTGCAACTTCATGTGGTGCTTGGGGGAAAAGAGTTACAAAAGGAGAAGATTTAGATGCTGCAATGAAAGCACTTTTTGATCTAGAAGGACCTGGGGTTTTAGAAATTATTACTGATGTAAATCTTATTTAATTATGTTAATAGCCATAAATACCTTATTATTAATCATTGCTATTTATTTTGGAATAGGAATACTCTTCAGTATTTATTTCTTTTTTGCGGGAGCAAAACAGATGGATACAGGAATTAAAGAAAGTAGATGGTTTGTGAAATTGATCCTAATTCCAGGAGCAATAGCAACTTGGCCATTATTATTGACAAAACTATTAAAAACTTTAAAAAAATGACATCGAGCTTGCGCAAAAAACATTTATTATTATGGTTTGTTATTATTTTGGGGGTACCTGTCTTAATGTTTTCTTCAATTGTAAACATACCTGAATTTCCTCAAGAAGAAACTATTGAAAAAATGACTATCACAGATGGAACTGTTTTAAAATCTGTTAAAAACGATTTAGTAGCAATTCATTTAAAAAAAACAGTTACAGGGCATATCATTGAGGTAGAAATTCCAATACCCCTAAAAACAGCCTCTGCTGCTGTTTATGAAATTAAAAACAGCAGTGATAAAGGGGCTTTTATAGGTCAGATTAACACAAAAGGAACATATACTTTTCCGTCACATAAAAACATATCGGGGATTATTGTTTTTGACAACATACGCAATAAAGAAATTACGCAAATTAAATTTTAATGGGATTAGATTATAAAATTATTCTTTGGAACAGGCATAAAAAAGTATATGATAAACTCATTGTTTTTTTTATGTTGCTATACCTTATTATTTTTATTGGTTTAACCTTTATATTAAACCCAGAAGTAACTCCAGAAACACTTATTATAAGAGCGTTTGGTACGTTAGCTATTGTAATGCTTCACATTATCCTGCTTATTGGTCCATTGGCTCGTCTAGACACCAAATTTTTACCGTTTTTATACAATAGGAGGCATTTAGGTGTAAGCATGTTTCTTGCTGCATTTATACACGGTGGTTTTTCTATTCTTCAATTTCATAGCTTAGGAGACGAAAACCCTATTGTTTCTCTTTTTACATCCAATTTAGATTATAATTCACTTACAAATTTCCCTTTTCAAGTTCTTGGGTTCTTTGCTTTATTAATATTATTTGTCATGGCTTCAACCAGTCATGACTTTTGGTTAAAAAACCTATCGGCTAAAACATGGAAAAGATTACATATGCTCGTTTATATAGCATATGCATTAATTATAGTACATGTTTTTTTAGGGGCTTTTCAGCAAGAAACATCTCCTTTTACTATTGGATTTTTAAGCATTGGATTTTTAAGTATTTCTTTATTACACATCATTACAGGACTCAAAGAATTTAAGATTGATCGTGAAAAGGCATCCAAAGATGAATTAAATTGGGTTTTTGTTTGTCATATTGATGAGATAGAAGAAGATAGAGCAAAAATATTCACAGTAAATAATGAACGAGTTGCTGTATTCAAATATGACGGGAAACTCTCTGCTATACATAATGTATGTAAACATCAAGGAGGTCCTTTAGGAGAAGGTAAAGTTGTAGATGGATGCATTACATGCCCATGGCATGGATATCAATACCTACCTGGAAATGGGCAATCACCCCCTCCTTTTAATGATAGAGTAGCTACTTATAAATTAAAATTAGTAGAAAAAAACATTTATTTAAATTCAGATCCATTGCCTGAAGGAACAGCTGTAGAGCCAATAACAATTTAATGATGAGTAAAAAAAATGATTTTTATATTGGGTACGTTGATGAAATAGCTGCACCTACTAAAAAAAAACTAAAAAGAACTGTACTTTTATTTGCTACAATCTTAGTTTTGACTGCTGTTGTATTTAGTATCTCACAAAAACCTTTTGACAATAGTACTTTTGAGTTAACCAATGAAACTAAAATAAGTGGTATTTATCATGAAAGCCCTTATCCCATGTTGCAAGTTACTATTGATGAAGGTTCTTTTAAAAACATAATACTATTAGGTTTTGGTAAGTTTGGCGCAAATGCATACCTTGACAAATTAAAAGAGCAAGAAGGAAGCTTGTTAAATAAACAGTTGAGTATTACTGGAAATCTAATTTATTTTAATGGAAAAACATTGCTTCAAATAACAAACGATCAAAAAATTACCTTAGAAAAAAAAGAAAAAACAACTTTAAAAGCACCTTTGCTTGTTGGAAATTTTGAATTAGAAGGTGAAATTGTCGATCCAAAGTGTTATTTTGGTGTTATGAAACCAGGCCTAGGAAAAATACATAGAAGCTGTGCAGTACGCTGTGTTTCAGGAGGCACTCCTCCAGTATTGGTAACTACAAAAGGGAGTTTTTCTCAATACTTTTTATTAACAAATATGAAAGGTGAATCTATCAACAACGACATACTACCATATATAGGACAACCTTCAAGACTTAAAGGCGTCGTTGAAAAACTTGAAGATTGGTATGTCATGAAAATTGACATTTCTGATATAGAAAAATTGAATAAAAAATCAACAATATATTAAAAGAAGAAAAAAATGAAAAAATTAATGACAGTACTTTTTCTTACTATGGGATTAGTAGTTAGTGCGCAATCAATAGATTATAATACAAGTAGTGGATATGCTTTAGAAGGATACGACGTAGTTGCTTATTTTAGTAATACCGCAAAAAAAGGTAACAGTAGTTATGTAGCTACCCATGATAACATTAAATACAAGTTTTCATCAAAAGCGAATTTAAATACTTTTAAAGCGAATCCTGCAAAATATTTACCTCAATATGGTGGATACTGTGCATATGCAGTTGGAGCTAGAAATAAAAAAGTAACACCAGATCCTGAAACATTTGAAATAAGAGATGGAAAGTTATTTGTTTTTTACAAATCGTGGAGAAGTAATACGTTTGATTTATGGAAAAAAGCAGGTCCTGCAAAACTAAAAGTAAAAGCAGATAAAAACTGGGAAAAATTAAAAGCAAAATAGTATAAAATCATACTCCTATTATAAAATGCTACAAGATTACATTTATGTACTTATAGCATTTTTATTTTTAACATCCTCTCTTGGTGTATTAGCACAAAAAGGAAGCTATAATACAACTAAAAAAGGAGTAGCAGTAAATGGGTATGATTTAGTATCGTATTTTGAAGGTACTCCATTAAAAGGAGATAAAAAATTTACAGATACATATGATAATGTAACATATGTTTTCTCTTCAGAGAGTAATTTAAAAAAGTTCAAATCATATCCTGCGAAATATATGCCTCAATACGGTGGGTATTGTGCATATGCAATTGCTAAAACTGGTGATAAAGTATCTATAGATCCCAAAACTTATGAAATACGAAATGGAAAATTATATCTTTTCTATAATTCGTGGGGCAATAACACATTAAAATCTTGGAAAAAAGAAGGTGCCGATGATTTAAAAGTCAAAGCAGATATGAACTGGGATAAGGTAATGTACAATAAAGGAAATTAAAGTTTTAGGTTACGTCAATAAAAAAGAAAGAGTGAATATAATATATTCACTCTTTCTTTTTTATATCATAATAGCATTACACAATCCTTAAAATAAAGAAGTTTCTTCTCCCCCTTTGTAGCAAAATAAATTTGTCGTTTATCAAATCAGAAGTTGTAATTGTGTAGGCATCGTTCACTTTTTCTTTATTAACTGAAATTGAATTTTCTTTTAAAGCTCTTCTAGCTTCTCCGTTAGATTTTAAAAAACCACTTTTCTCGGCTAAAGCACCTATCATATCTAGACCATTATCTATAATTGATCTTGATATTTCTGCTTGGGGTACTCCTTCAAAAACATCTAAAAAAGTTTGTTCATTTAATGCCTTAAGATCATCTGAAGTTGATTTTCCAAATAATATATCTGAAGCTTTTACTGCGTTGTCTAATTCTTCTTCAGAATGTACCATTGTAGTGATTTCTGTTGCCAAACGTTTCTGTAAGCTTCTTTGATGTGGCATTTCTTTGTGTTGAACTACCAATTGATCAATTTCTTCTTTCTTTAAAAAAGTGAATATCTTAATATACTTTTCAGCATCTTCATCAGATGTATTTAACCAATATTGATAAAATTTATATGGTGAGGTTCTTGCCGAATCTAACCACACATTTCCTCCCTCTGTTTTTCCAAATTTGGTGCCGTCTGCTTTGGTTATTAAAGGGCATGTTAAAGCATATCCTTTACCATTCCCTATTCTTCTTATAAGCTCTGTTCCTGTAGTGATATTACCCCATTGATCACTACCTCCCATTTGCAAGGTACAATCTCCTTCTCTATACAGGTGTAAAAAATCATACCCTTGTACTAATTGATATGTGAATTCTGTAAACGACATTCCTTCTGCAGATTCTGATGATAATCTCTTTTTGACAGAATCTTTTGCCATCATATAATTTACAGTGATGTGTTTTCCAACATCTCTAATAAATGAAAGAAAACTAAAATCTTTCATCCAATCATAGTTGTTAACCAATTTTGCTGCATTGGGAGCATCAGAATCAAAATCAAGAAACTTAGCTAATTGATTTTTTAATGCCTCTTGATTATGTCGCAATGTAGCTTCGTCCAGCAAGTTTCGTTCATTCGATTTACCCGAAGGGTCTCCTATCATACCTGTTGCTCCTCCAACCAGGGCATAGGGTTTATGGCCGCAAAGTTGAAAGTGCCTAAGCATCATTACACTTACCAAATGGCCTATATGTAATGAATCTGCTGTTGGGTCAATTCCAACATATGCAGCTCTCATTTCTTCAAGTAAGTGGGTTTCTGTGCCTGGCATAGCATCGTGAATCATTCCTCTCCACGTTAATTCTTCAACAAAATTCTTAAACATTATAATTTTGGATTTTAATTTTAAATACGTGCAAAGATAATTGTATTCAAACAAAAGAAGAAAGACTAATTTGATAAAGAAAAACTTCTATTAAGTTTTCATTTTAAATCTTTTTTATTCGATAGCAGATCATGTATCTTAGTTCTATGGTTTTGATTACAGATGGTACAAATTTAGTTGGCGCACATTTACTGTATAAATTAGTTTCGCAAAACGAATTGGTAAGAGCTATTTATAAGGATGAAAGTAAGTTTGAAGAAGTAAAAAGGGTGTTTTCTTTTTATGCAGCTACAAATACTATCGATCTTTTATTTTCTAAAATAGATTGGGTAAAAGCAGACGTTATAGATATCCCTTCCTTAAAAAATGCTTTTAAAAGCATATCTTTTGTTTATCATACCGCTTGTATTATTTCTTTTCATCCAAAAGATTATTTTCTTTTAAGAAAAGTAAACATTGATGGTACTTCAAATGTAGTTAATGCGTGTATTGAGTATAACATCAAAAAAATCTGTCATCTGAGCTCTATAGAAGCTCTTGGAAAAACAAATGATAATAGCATCATTGCAGAAGAAACAAATTGGAATCCTGAAGCTAAAAATAGTGAATATGCCATTACAAAATATGGAGCAGAGATGGAAGTTTGGAGAGGCTCTCAAGAAGGGTTAAAAATAATTATTGTGAATTCTGGCCTCCCTTTAGGAGCCGGTTTCTCTAATAGTATCAGTAATACTATTTTCAATAATATTTATAAAAAATCTGGATATTATACAGAAGGAAAGACTGGCTTTATTAACGTTGAAGATATAGCGCATGTAATGATCCAATTAATGAAAAGCTCTATACACAATGAACAATATATTTTAGTAAGCGAAACAGTGAGCTTTAAAGAATTAACAAAAAAAATTGCTGCCGTTATAAAGAGGAAAAAATCTCTAAAAAAAGCTTCTATTAGCATTCTTAAATTCAAAGCTTTTTTTACCAGCAAGAATAACACATTAAATACTTTTATAAATTTATCGACATTAAATGATACTTACGATAATTCTAAAATAAAAACAGCATTAAATTTTAATTTTACTCCACTAAACGAAACAATACAAGCTATTTGTAATAGGATTAATTTTTAACTTCCTCAAGATTGATATTTAAAGAGTCTTTTGCCTCTGAAGATCCTTCAAGGTCTTTTTTTAATGAGTCTATTTTTATTTCTCGTTCATTTGCTTCTTTAATCAATTTATCCTTATACAAATTCAAACGATCTTGTGCCTTCTCATATATTTTTATATATACATTTGGTTTAGAAGCATAGTATACACTACTATTAGCAAATTGTGCACTGTCAATTTCAAACTTTTCATAAATAAAACTCTCAGGGGCTAGACCTTGTTCTTTTATTTTATCAAAATTAATTCCTCTAGCTGCATAAAAAATAGAAAGATCGTATACAATGTCACTCATCTTTTCCTCTCCTATAAGATCATCCGGTTTTTCATAACGCTCTTCTTTGCAAGAAAAAAGACTTGTCAAAATAAAAAAACAAAGTATTGAAAACTTTTTCATCGATTAAACTCTAAACGTTTTACATCTCGCTTATCTGAAAATACTCCTTTTTCAAATGCTAAATTACCATTGACAAAAGTATGTGTTATTTCTGAATTAAAGGCAGTTCCCTCAAAAGGAGACCATCCACATTTATACAATATATTTTGTTTTGAAACTTTCCATGGAGCTTTTAAGTCTACCAATATCAAATCTGCATAGTACCCTTCTCTAATATAGCCTCGTTTTTTTATATCAAATAAAATAGCAGGGTTATGACACATCTTCTGAACAATCTTTTCTATAGCTATCTTACCGTTACGGCTGGCTTCTAATAATGCTGGCAATGCGTGTTGTACCAAAGGACCTCCTGATGGAGCTTTTGTATAAACTGCTTTTTTTTCTTCTAAGGTATGAGGTGCATGATCTGTAGCAATAAGATCTATTCGATCATCTAACAAAGCCTTCCATAAACCTTCTCGATCTGAAGCTTTTTTAACTGCTGGATTCCATTTTATAAAGGTTCCTTTTTCTTCATAATCAACATCGGAGAACCACAAATGATGTACGCATACTTCTGCCGTTATTTTCTTTTCTTCTAACGGAATATCATTTCTAAATAAAGAAGTCTCTTTTTCTGTTGACACATGAAAAACATGAAGGCGTGCTCCTGTCTTTTTTGCTAACGCAATTGCTTGAGAAGAAGAAAGGTAACATGCTTCTTCGCTTCGTATTAGAGGGTGGTATTTTAATGGAATATCATCTCCGTATAAAGAACGGTATTTTTCAGTATTGCTTCGTATAGTTCCTTCATCTTCACAATGCGCAGAAATCACCATATTAGTGCTAGAAAATATTTTTTCCAGTACAACTTCATTATCAACCAACATATTTCCAGTAGAAGATCCTAAAAATAATTTTACGCCTGCACATACATTTTTGTCTAAACTTTTGATAGCTTCCAAATTATCATTGGTCCCTCCAAACATAAATGAATAGTTTGTGGAAGAGGTTTTTGAAGCTGTTAAAAATTTGGCTTCTAATTCATCTATATTTGTTGTTTGTGGGTTGGTATTAGGTTGCTCTATAAAAGTAGTAATTCCTCCTGCCAGTGCTGCTTTACTTTCTGTTGCTATAGTTCCTTTATGGGTGAGTCCTGGTTCTCTAAAATGAACTTGATCATCAATTAAACCCGGTAATAAATAATTCCCGTTAGCATCTATTACACGAGTAACATTATTAGCTGTAATTTCACGAGCTATCTTCTTAATTTGCTGTTCTTCTATAAGTACATCACCTTCAAAAATAATTCCTTCATTTACAATCTTTGCATTTTTAATTAGTGTAGTTGTCATCAATCAAATTTATTTTTACTAAATATACTTCTAAACCTCATAGCCAGAACCCCATAAACCGCTTCCTTTATTATACTACCATTCATTTTAGATGTTCCTCGTACTCTATCAGTGAAAACTATCGGAACTTCGACGATTTTAAATTTTCTAAGATACGCTCTAAATTTCATTTCAATTTGAAAAGCATAGCCTACGAATCTTATCTTATCTAAATTAATACTAGCAATTACGCTTTTTCGATAACATATAAAACCTGCTGTAGGATCATGAACTTTCATTCCGGTGATGATCTTTACATAAAAAGAAGCTCCATAAGATAACAAAACACGATACAAAGACCAGTTAACTACATTCACTCCTTTTACATATCTAGACCCTATGGATACATCTGCACCATCTTTAGCACAAGCATTATATAGTTTTATAAGATCTTTAGGATTATGAGAAAAATCGGCATCCATTTCAAATATATAATCATATTCGTTCTCTAATGCCCATTTAAATCCATGAATATACGCTGTTCCTAATCCTTCTTTTTCTTTTCTGGTTTCCAGAAAAAGTTTATCATGAAGTGTTTTCTGTAATTCTTCAACTCTTTTTGCCGTTCCATCTGGTGAATTATCATCAACTATTAGAATGTGAAAATCTTTATCAAGCTGAAAAACAGCATCTATAATAAGATCTATATTTTCAATTTCATTGAACGTAGGAATAATAACCAAACTATCCGATTGCATTGGTATCTTTTAATGAGTAAGGCAAAAATAAAACATTAATATACTTTTAAAACCATAAACATTAATTTAAGACTAAATTAACGAGATTCTCTTATATTTAAATGAGTATTTTTGTGTAAATATTCCTTCTAAATTATGTCTAAAAAAAAGAAATCAATAAATTTATTTTATGGATTTTTAATACTTCTCACACTGGTTAACTTGCTCCAGGCGTATCATACAGAATTAATTCTTGATGAAGCATATTACTGGTATCTTTCTAAAAATATAGATTGGGGGTATTTTGATCATCCTCCTATGGTTGTCTTTTTAGTTAAGATAGGATATACCTTATTTGAAAATGAATTAGGAGTTCGTTTTTTTTCAAGTTTTTTACTTTCAGGAACTATTTACTTTTTATGGCTTCTTATAGACAATTCTTTAAAATACAAAAACATTGCCCTCTTTTGTTCTTTAACAGCATCTGTTGCTCTTTTTAATGTATATGGCTTTTTTATGTTGCCAGACACCCCTTTATTATTTTTCGCAGCCTTATTTCTTTGGTCGTATAAACAATTTCTTAAAGAAAAGCATTTATCTAATATTCTCTTTTTAGGAATTAGCATGGCCGCAATGATGTATAGCAAATATCACGCTGTATTACTTATTGGTTTTATTGTACTATCCAATCTAAAATTACTTTTAAAAAAAGAGTTTTGGATGGCCACTTTTTTAGCCTTAATATTATATAGTCCACATTTATACTGGCTTTACGAAAATGATTTTAATTCATTAAAATATCATCTTATAGAAAGAGCAAATAGCACGTATAAAATAAGTTATACTCTTGATTATTTAGCTGCTTTTTTTGCAGTGATTGGTCTTGCTTTTCCTTTGGTTTATTGGGGGTTTTATAAGCACGAAAAGAGAACCACTTTTTCAAGAGGTCTTGCTTTTGTTGTTTATGGAATCTTTATTTTCTTTTTGATATCATCGTTTAATAGGCGAACGCAAGCGCAATGGACGCTTCTTGTTATTCTCCCTTTAATTATTATGTCATTTAATTATGCATTACATCATTCCAATTTCAAAAAATGGTTGTTGAGATTGAGCATAATTACAATTGTATTAATGTGTTTCTTGCGGTTTGCTATTATTAATGAACATATCTCTCCTATTGTTTATGAATCTCATGGAAATAAAGAATGGGTTCAAGATTTGTATAAAAAAACAAAAGGGAAGCCTATTGTATTTAGAAATTCATATACAGATGCTTCGATGTATACTTTTTATTCTGGTGTCGAAGCAATATCTGCAAACGGATTTCCTTTTAGAAAAAATCAATACGATTTAGATAGCTCCGAATTTAAATTCAGGCATAAAAATATTGCTTACGTATCTACACAAAAGGGGGCAGATTCTACTTTTGGGTATCATAGAAAATTTAAAAACTTTCTATGGAAAGGTGTATTTTTAAATGATTTCTATTCTTGGAGAAAACTTGAAGTAACCATAGATAAAAAACAATTAGAAACTATATCGGATTCTATTGTTTTTGCGATTAAAAACCCTTATAATGAAAAAATACCTATCAATAAGCTCAATTTTTTTGGTTTGACACTCACTCCTAAAAAAGCAGTTATAGATACTTTGAATATCTTTGTTAGAGATAAACAAAATACTTTAAACATTCCTCCTTATCAAACAGTTAATATAAAGGGTAGTTTAAAAAATGTAGAAAAGTTAAAAGAAGGAGCATTTTTTAGGATTACCATTAGAGAAAATAATTTATCTATGGGGTTTCAAGGAAATATTGTCCCTTTGAAGTAAAATGGAAGCAATCAACAGATATATAGAATTAAACACGGTAGAAACTCTTTTACTTCTAGGTTGTTTTACACTAATAACTATTGCCAAAGCAGTTCACGAAATTAGATTTCAAACTTTTCTTGAATTATTTATATCCAATAAATATCTAAAAATCTATGGCAAAGAACAGAATCCCAATTTTGGAACTTTTAACATTCTGCTTTTTTTCGTTCAAATTATTGTTTTTGGTTTTTTTATACAATTTGCAAGTATTTATTTTAATCATCCTTTAGAGTATCATATCACAATTGTTATTGTTGGAATTGCACTATTTATTCTTTTTAAATATTATTTTGAAAAATTAATTGCAACAATTTTTAATATTGAATTTTTCACAGAACACTATAATTTTCATAAAGTAAGTTATCGAAGCCTTATTTCTATTGTATTATTACCATTCATAACTTTATTGGTTTACAGTCCTTTAAACAAAGATATTGTCATATTAATAACAATAGGGCTATTTATCTTATTAAATAGTATTGCTTTTGTGGTAACACTTAAAAATCATCAAAAATTAATCATAAATAGTCTGTTCTATTTTATTTTGTATCTTTGCGCTCTTGAAATAGCACCATACTTAATTGCTTTGAAACTGGTGTTAAATTAATAGACTTAAAACTATTGGTTTATATGAAAGTGAAAACAATATTGGTTTCTCAACCAGAGCCTAAAGTTGATAACTCTCCTTATGTAAGGCTTATTGAAAAGCAAAAAGTGAAAATCGACTTTAGACCATTCATCCACGTAGAGGGTGTTAATGCTAAAGAGGTAAGACAACAGAAAATTGATTTATCTGATTATACAGCTATTATTCTTAATAGTAGAAATTCTGTAGATCACTTCTTTAGAATTGCAGAAGACATGCGTTTTAAAGTTCCTGATACCATGAAATATTTTTGCCAATCAGAAGCTGTAGCATATTATTTGCAAAAATATGTTGTCTATAGAAAACGAAAGATTTATGTTGGTAAACGTAATTTCGAAGATTTAATTCCTTTGATTAAGAAATATAAAGATGAAGATTTTTTAATGCCTTCATCAGATGTATTAAAACCAATCATTCCTAAATCATTAGATGAATTAAAAATAAACTGGAAAAGAGCAGTTTTATATAAAACTGTTATCAGTGATTTGTCAGATTTAAGAAATGTTTATTATGATATTTTGGTTTTCTTCAGTCCTTCAGGAATCGAATCATTGTTTAAAAACTTTCCAGATTTTGAGCAAAACAATACAAGAATAGCTGTTTTTGGCAATACTACTGTTAAAGCCGCACAAGAATCTAGCCTTAGAGTAGATATACAAGCACCTACTCCAGAAACACCATCAATGACGATGGCTCTAGAAAAATATATAAGCTCTGTAAATAAAAGATAAAAAAACCTCCAACAAATGGAGGTTTTTTTATCTTTTATTTTTTTACAATACTTCAAGAAAGGCTATTTAGGACCTCCTGCAAGTATTTCTTCATTAGCATACGATTCAAACTTCTTAAAGTTCTTTTTAAATGCTTCTGCTAACTGATGTGCCTTCTCATAATACCCTTCATCATTATTCCAGGTTTGTCTAGAACTTAAAACAGAATCTGGAACATTAGGACAATGTCTAGGTTGCGCTACTCCAAAAACAGAGTGAATATGATAATCATCATGATTAATTTCCTGTCCTAATTCATTATTCATAGCAGCAGTGATCATTGCTCTAGTATACTTTAATTTCATTCTATGTCCAACACCATAAGGACCTCCTGTCCATCCAGTATTAATTAACCAAACATTAACTCCTGCTTCTTTCATTTTTCTACTCAACATTTCAGCATATTCGGTTGGGTGTAAAGGCATAAAAGGCGCTCCAAAACAAGCAGAAAAAGATGGTACTGGTTCATCTATACCCGCTTCTGTTCCTGCTACCTTTGCTGTATACCCAGAAATAAAATGATACGCAGCTTGTCCTGGTGTTAATTTTGAAATAGGAGGCAATACTCCAAAAGCATCCGCGGTTAAGAAAAATATATTCTTAGGCATATACCCTATAGATGGTTGTTGAATATTTTCAATATGATGAATAGGATAACTTACACGTGTGTTTTGAGTAATAGAAGTATCTGTGAAATCAACATTTCCTGCGTCATCAATAATAACGTTCTCTAAAATCGCTCCTTTTTTAATAGCTCCATATATCTCAGGCTCATTTTCTTTAGATAGGTTAATCACTTTTGCATAACAACCTCCTTCAAAATTAAAGACACTATTTTCATTCGTCCATCCATGTTCATCATCTCCTATTAACTTTCTATCTGGATCTGCAGACAAGGTAGTTTTACCTGTTCCAGATAGTCCAAAGAAAATTGCAGTTTCTCCATTTTCTCCAACATTTGCACTACAATGCATTGGAAGTGTATTTTTAAAAACAGGCAACTCAAAATTTAAAGCAGAAAAAATACCTTTTTTTATCTCTCCTGTATATCCAGTACCTCCTATAAGTGCTATTTTTCTTGTAAAATTTAAGATTGCAAAATTATGTTGTCGCGTACCATCTTCATCAGGATTGGCTGTAAAGCCAGGTGCATTAATCACAGTCCATTCTGGGTCAAAGCCCTTAAGCTCTTCTTCATTGGGCCTTAAAAACATATTATGGGCAAAAAGGTTTGACCATGCATATTCATTAATTACTCTAATACTTAATTTGTAATTAGGATCTGAACATGCATAACAATCTCTCACAAAAATTTCCTTTTCTGAAAGGTACGAGACTACTTTATCGTAAAGCTTGTCAAATAAAGAAGGTTCAAAAGGAATATTAATATCCCCCCACCAAACTTTTTCTGAAGTTATTTCATCTTTTACAATAAAACGATCTTTTGGAGATCTTCCTGTAAATTCTCCTGTATTAACTGCTAAGGCTCCTGTAGAATCTTCTACTCCTTGACCTTTCTCAATTGTTATTCGATGTAGTTCATCTGAAGATAGTTGATACCGAATCTTAGCATTATTAATTCCGTAGTTTTTTAACGAAACCGTTTTCTCAGAAAGTCCATTTATGTCCATTCAAGTAATTTATTGTATTGTTATTTTTACAGTGCAAAAGTATAAATTAATTATATTTCAAACGTTTTCGAAACCCTTTTTATTTATATTTTGAGCTTAATAAACCTATAAAACATAAAACTCCAACCAATAATCAACAAAGTTCCTCCTATTGGTGTAACAAATCCTATACTTTTAAAATTAAAAACGGTCATTTCATTTGTTGCCAAACCATAAATAGATCCTGAGAACAAGAAGGTTCCTGTTAAAAAGAATATTAAAATAATACGCTTCGAAGTACTGTTTAAAACTTTTGTTCCACCTATAAATAAGAGTACAATCGCATGGTACATTTGGTACTTTACTCCAGTTTCAAAGGCAGCTAGCCCTTCACTTCCTATCTGTTCTTTTAATCCATGAGCTCCAAATGCTCCTAAAAGTACTGCTAAGAACCCTAAAAAAGCAGCCGTGCTTAGTATTGTTTTGTTCATAACTTAAAAATCAGTTTTATTTGTAAATGCTACATTTTGTTACATTCGTAATGTGAGTATTTAATAGAATTCATTTAAGCAAATTCATTACAAAATTACTGAACTAAATAATATCATGAGAAAAATTTTGATCATCGGAGCTGGAAAATCAACTTCTTATCTTATTCAATATTTTTTAAAAAAGATAGTTAAAGAAAATTTACATATTACTATTGGAGATCTTTCTTTAGAGAATGCCAAAAAATTATTGAACAATACTCCTAATACCTCAGCCATTGAGCTCGATATCTTTAATAAAGATGCTCGCCAAAATGCCATTAAAAATGCAGATATCGTAGTTTCAATGCTACCAGCCAGAATGCATATAGATGTTGCTAAAGATTGTATTTCTCTGAAAAAAAATATGGTTACCGCCTCCTATGTGAGCAAGGATATGGAAGCTTTAAATGATCAGGTAAAAGCGAACAATCTAATTTTCATGAATGAAATTGGAGTTGATCCTGGTATTGATCATATGAGCGCTATGCAAGTTATTGACAAAATAAGAGCTAAAGGTGGAAAAATAATACTCTTCGAGTCATTTACAGGAGGGCTACTAGCCCCAGAAAGCGATACTAATTTATGGAATTACAAGTTTACCTGGAATCCAAGAAACGTAGTTGTAGCTGGGCAAGGAGGCAGTGCTAAATTTATACAAGAAGGCACCTACAAATACATTCCTTATCACAAATTATTTAGAAGAACTGAATTCTTAAATATTGAAGGATATGGGAAATTTGAAGCCTATGCAAATAGAGATTCTTTAAAATATAGAAGTGTCTATAACTTAGATAACATTCTTACATTATACAGAGGCACTATAAGAAGAGTTGGTTTCTCTAAAGCTTGGAATATATTTGTACAGCTTGGCATGACTGATGATAGTTATATAATGGAAGGTTCTGAAACAATGACATATCGAGATTTCATAAATTCCTTCCTTCCATATTCTCTTACTGATTCTGTAGAACTTAAATTAAGACATTATCTAAAAATTGATCAAGATGATATTTTTTGGGAGAAATTATTAGAGCTCAACTTATTTGATAAAAATAAAAAAGTAGCTCTTAAAAAGGCTACTCCAGCTCAGATTTTACAAAAAATATTAGAAGACAGTTGGGCACTTGAAGAAAATGACAAAGATATGATTGTTATGTATCACAAATTTGGTTATGAATTGAAAGATAAAAAATACCAAATAGATGCTTCTATGGTTACTTTAGGTAACGATCGAACTTTTACCGCCATGTCTAAAACAGTTGGATTACCAGTAGCAATAGCAACTTTGCAAATCTTAAACGGAAAAATAAAAACACCTGGTGTACAAATACCTATAACAAAAGAAATTTACGATCCTATTTTAGAAGAGCTAAAAGATTATGGCATTGTATTTAAAGAAATAGAAACACCTTATGTAGGCTATAATCCAGATAATATGATTTCTTAAAGTTATCATTTGAAATAAAAATGTTATTTTTAGTATTCAAATGATACTATTTTCATGAAAATATCTAACGAAAAAGTAGAAATAGATGGTATTGACAAAGAGATACTTCGTTCTCTTATGGAAGATGCCAGAAAACCCATTCTTGAAATCGCTAGAAAAATAGGCATTTCTGGGGCTGCGATTCATCAACGCCTTAGGAAACTAGAAGCTTCTAAATTAATAATGGGTTCTAAATTTATCATTAATCCAAAAATACTAGGGTATTCTACAATGGCTTTTATTGGTATTTATTTAGATAAAGCAATTAGAAACCCTGAAGCTGTAAAACAATTAAAAGATATTCCTGAAGTATTAGAATGTCATTACACTACTGGAAATTGGAGCATTTTAGTTAAAATTCTTTGCAAAGACAATGAGCATTTAATGAGTTTGCTCAATCATAAAGTTCAAGCCATAAAAGGAGTTTCACATACTGAAACTTTTATTTCTCTTCATCAACAGATAGATCGTCAAATTAAAATTTGATGTTATTTTCTCATTTGTTAGGTTTTTAACTTTCGCTCGACTGATAAAAAAAATAACAATGGATATTAGTATAAAGTCTTTAAAGCATATATATACTCTTTTAGAAGAAGAGGAAATATATATAGAAGCTGTAGAAACATACATCCATAAAAATTTAGGAATAGAGCAAAAACCTGAATAGTTAATACAAAGTAAGATTGATTAAAGTTAAGTTTAAAGTTATTATAAGTTTGGTTGAATATTGCATAAAAAAGGTTCGCAAATGCGAACCTTTTTTATTTATATATAATCTTTTTTTGTTAGTCTCTACTTCCCATAATTCTAAGCACAAAATATAATAGCGTAGCTAAAGATCCAAGTGCAGCAACCACATAGGTTCTTGCTGCCCATTTTAATGAATCTTCTGCACCTTTATATTCTTGTTGACTCACTATATTTTTGTTTTTTAACCATGTCAGAGCTCTATTACTAGCATCATATTCAACAGGTAATGTAACAAAACTAAACAAGGTGCTAAAACTAAAAAATATAACTCCAGCAATAGCTACCCAATAGCCAATTCCAGATAATCCAAGAATAAAGCCTCCGAAAATCATCCAGGTAGATGGACCCGCAACCTTAGAAACTATAGGTACTAATTTTGATCGCATTTGCAACCATTCATATCCTTTTGCATGTTGTACCGCATGGCCGCATTCATGAGCAGCTACAGCAGCAGCAGCAGCATTTCTTTGCGAATATACTCCTTCACTAAGGTTTACTGTTTTATTTAAAGGATTGTAATGATCTGTCAACATCCCTGGTGTAGAGATTACTTTCACGTCATTAATCCCATGATCTTGCAACATCTTTTCTGCAATTTCTGCACCGCTCATTCCATTTCTTAAGTGCACTTTGGAGTAATGTTTAAATTTACTCTTAAGTCTTTGACTAACTAACATACTTATCAAGCCAAAAGCTCCTAATAATATATAATATCCCATCATGATTTTTAAAATTTACAAATTAAATATACAATATAAAAAGCAAAAATCCCGCCAATATTAGCGAGGTTTTAACAATATGATATTTTGTCAGGCTAGGTCTCTTCGCTTTTATTGGTTAGAGCAAATATTAACCGTAAAGCTTCCTTCTACCGTATTTTCATCTGTCAGAGATTCACTTCTCTTCCCGGTAATCTGTGTTTCTGTAATTTCTGTAATCTCTACAGTAGAGTCTAACGCATTTAATGGTGGTTGATTTTCTCTTCCAAAAACTACCACTACATCATTATGAAATCCTACCCTATTAGGTACATCCGTAGAAACATAATAAACAAAATCTAATATGTTGGTAGGACAATCTGCAACAGTATTTGTTAAGATAATAGAGATAAACTCTCCATTATTTATAAACGATTACCGCCAGTGGCAAGAAATTCATTGCCTTGAACAAAACCTGATAATGTACTTTCTGAAATAGCTTTAAATGAATCATTATCACCTGAACATAAGACAAATAACCAAGTGGCAAAAAAAAATTGCCAAGTAAGATTTTTAAAATTTGGTTTTCAACCATAAAAATCTAATGATTGCCTCCATAAATTATCCGACAACATTCACAATTTTCCCATGAACAACAATTACTTTTTTAGGAACCCTTCCTTGTAATTGATTTTTAGTTCGTTCATCTTCTAAAATTACCTTTTCTATTTCATCTTTACTCATAGCTAATGGCAATTCTATTTTAAATCGCATTTTGCCATTAAAAGAAACTGGATATTGTTTTACACTTTCTACCAAGTGTTTTTCTTCAAATTTAGGAAACGGCACAAGTGAAATGGACTCTTGATGTCCCAGTTTGTTCCATAGTTCTTCGGCTATATGTGGCGCATATGGTGAAATAATAATAGCTAAGGGTTCCAAGATCTCTCTTGCATTACATTTTTGAGCAGTTAACTCATTTACTGCTATCATAAAGGAACTCACAGAGGTATTAAAAGAAAATGTATCAATATCTTCAGTTACCTTTTTAATCGTTTTGTGCAATGTTTTTAAGGATTCTTTAGAAGGAGTTTCTTCTGAAGTTTCAAATGCATCTCCATTATGATAGAGTTTCCATAGCTTTTTAAGAAACGAATGTACTCCAGACATACCTGCTGTATTCCATGGCTTGGCCTGCTCCAGCGGCCCTAAAAACATCTCGTACAAACGCAAGGTATCTGCCCCATAGTTTTCGCAAATGTCATCTGGGTTTACTACATTAAACCAACGTTTAGACATTTTCTCTACTTCTCTCCCTACAATATATTTATTATCTTCTAAAATAAATTCGGCATCATTAAACTGTGGTTGCCAATTTTTTAATGCTTCGATATTTACCTCATCAGATGCATTAACCATATTTACATCAACTCTAAGTTCTTCTACTTTATACTGATCTTTAAGTCCTTTAGAAACATATTTATTGGTTCCATTAATTCTATATATAATTGCACTTGTGCCCAGAATCATTCCTTGATTAATCAATTTTTTCGCAAATTCATCAACGGATACAATACCTTGGTCAAACAAAAATTTCTGCCAAAAACGCGCATACAACAAATGCCCCGTAGCATGTTCACTACCTCCTATGTATAAATCAACTTGTTTCCAATAATTGATAGCTTCTTTTGAAAAAACCTCATGAGTATTGTCAACATCCATATATCTATTAAAATAATACGAACTCCCAGCCCAACCCGGCATAGTATTTAGTTCTAATGGAAATATAGTTTCTTCATTTATTAAATCATTTGATACAACTACATTTTTATTGGTATCCCACGCCCAATCAGTTGCATTCCCTAAAGGAGGTTCTCCGGTTTCTGTCGGTAAATATTTTTCTACTTCAGGCAAGGCTAATGGCAAATGCTTTAGGTCAATCATTTGTGGCATTCCATTTACGTAGTATACTGGAAATGGTTCTCCCCAATATCGTTGACGGCTAAATACAGCATCACGCAAACGATAGTTTATTTTTCCTTTTCCTTGATCTATTTTTTCTAAAGCAACAATTGCTTCTTTAACAGCTTCTTTATATCCTAACCCATTTAGAAAATCTGAATTTCCTATAATGGTATTTTCTTTATCACTATAAGCTTCTTCACTTATGTCTACCCCATCAAAAATATTAGGAATTGCTATATTAAAGTGTTTTGCAAAATCATAATCCCTTTGATCTCCACATGGTACAGCCATTACTGCTCCTGTTCCATAACCAGCTAATACATAATCCCCAATCCAGATTTGTACTTTTTCTCCTGTAAAAGGATGCAATGCATACGCGCCTGTAAAAGCACCTGTAATAGTTTTAACATCTGCCATTCGTTCACGTTCACTGCGCTTCGCTGTTGCTTCTATATAAGCATCTACTGTTGTTTTTTGAGCGGCTGTTGTAATTTTAGCAACCAAATCATGCTCGGGCGCTAAGGTCATAAAACTTACCCCAAAAATAGTATCAGGTCGGGTTGTAAAAACTTCAATCCATGCATCGTGCTCATCAACTTTAAATTTTACAGAAGCCCCTACTGATTTCCCTATCCAATTACGTTGACTTTCTTTTAAAGGTTCTGGCCAATCAATAGTATTTAAACCTTGCAGTAAACGCTCTGCATAAGCAGAAATTCGCATACTCCATTGTGTCATTTTTTTACGAACTACTGCATGTCCTCCTCGTTCTGAAACACCATTTACAATTTCATCATTTGCTAAAACTGTTCCTAATGCTGGGCACCAATTAACTTCGGTTTCTGCCAAATAAGTCAATCTGTATTTTAATAGCATTTGTTGTTTCTCTTCAGAAGAAAAAGCATTCCATTGATTTGCAGAGAATATTTCTATATCATCATCACAAACTGCATTAACTTCTGCATTTCCTTTAGCTTCAAAAACAGCTATCAAATTATCAATAGACGCTGCTTTATCGGTATTTATATCATACCATGAATCAAACAATTGAGTGAAAATCCATTGCGTCCATTTATAATAATGAGGATCTGAAGTGCGCACTTCTCGACTCCAATCAAAAGAAAAGCCTATTTTATCTAGCTGTTCTCTATATCTTTTAATATTTGTTGCTGTTGTTATTGCAGGGTGTTGCCCTGTTTGAATTGCATATTGTTCGGCTGGAAGACCAAAAGAATCGTATCCTTGAGGGTGCAATACATTATATCCTTGATGACGTTTAAAACGTGCATATATATCACTAGCAATGTACCCGAGAGGATGCCCAACATGTAACCCAGCTCCCGAAGGATAAGGAAACATATCCAGTACATAATATTTTGGTTTTTCAGAGTTATTTTCTGCTTTAAAAGTTTGATTCGCTGCCCAATACTTTTGCCATTTGGCCTCAATGTCGTTAAAATGATAGTTCATTTTGTGTGTCTTCCGCTTTATAAAAGCGCAAATTTACAGTTATTGCCCGACATTGAAAAGTGTATTTTCGATTTAAAAAACAAGAAACAATAGCTTATCAAAAAGTAAAAATTAAATAACCAATAAGGAAATTGTGAAACTTCAACTTCTATTGTTCATTTCTTGCTTGTCGTTCTTGCGGCATTAATGAATAATATGTGAAAGAGTTTATTGGAGTTGGTATGTTCAATTGTTTTCCCATTTCAACAATATACCCGTTAAAATTTGCCAATTCACTTGGTTTACCTTCCATAACATCTCGTTGCATAGATGCTGTAGTATTTTCATTTAGTGTATCTATTATCTTGAAAGTTTTCTCAATATCTTGATTTGACAAAGCAATGTTCTTGGCTTTGGCAATTTCACATATTTCATGGGCAGTATTCCTCATCATATTTCTAATAACCTGAGTTCGATTAATATTTAAGTAGATTTTATGAGTAAAAAAGATAG